>CALINO010000036.1 GCA_938045295.1 uncultured Arenicella sp. | reverse complement strand
GCCCACCATTCGCTGACACTCTTGCGCCAACTCTACGGCTCGCTCATGACACCTTGCCAAGGCTTCTCCGGCCACCGCCGCTTGCTCTAGTATTTCAGAGAACTCAGTTAAATTGTTGGCCAAGGCGGCCAGTTTTTTCGGCAGATTAGGAATCTCTTCCACCAACTCCACCCACGACACTCGCCGCTCATTCAAACCCAAACCTAGGCGATAATCTGCGGTCAGTTTATCGAGCGCATCAGCACTGGGTATCAATTCGCGAATTAAACTTTTTTCTTTCAGTTCCGCCGAACGAGTGTCTGCCACCAACTCCATAACCTGCCAAGAGCTAAAACTGGTGCCCAGAAAATTGGATGCAATGTCCGGTATTTGATGAGCCTCATCAAAAATAACGGTATTAACGTCGGGCAATAACGCACCAAAGCCATCTTCTTTTAATGACTTATCAGCAAAAAACAAATGGTGATTGACCACCACAACATCACTTTCTAATGCAATTTTTCGCGCTTTATTAACGTAACAGTCTTCAAAGTAACTGCAATCAGAACCAAGGCAGTTATCCACCGACGACGTCACCGACGGCCAAATTCGAGAGTCTTCTGGTACTTCAGTCAAATCGCCAATGTCACCCGTCTTGGTTTTAGGTAACCAAGTGCTGATGATCTCAAGTTCATTGAGTTGGGTTTTATCCATTCGCCTGGCGTCACTGCGTGTGATCATCATGCGGTGCAAACACAAATAATTGCTGCGCCCTTTTAACAGTGACACTTTGGCATTCAAGCCTAGATGTTTTAAAACCGCCGGTATGTCTCGATGAAACAACTGCTCTTGCAAGTGTTTCGTGCCAGTTGAAACCAAGGTGGTCTTTCCCGACAACAAGGCGGGCACTAGGTAGGCGTACGTTTTGCCTGTGCCTGTGCCTGACTCGGCTAGCAGTGTTTGCTTATCTGCGATGGTTTGCTCAATGGCTTGAGCCATCTGCACTTGAGCGTCACGCACCTTAAAATTGGGTATGCTTGCTGCGAACGGACCCTGCTCACCTAAAACGGCGGCCGCACTGTCATCATCATACAAGTCACCCATGCTAACGCAGTTAAGCCATAGCCTTGGTTTCAACCGCGCACTGGCTTAATGCTGTTCCCCAGTGCGGTAATGAAACGCCGAAATTATCCAACAGCTTTTTATTATTCAATACAGAAAAAGCGGGGCGCTTTGCGGGTGTGGGGTACTCAGAGCTTGGAATGCCTTCCACTTTCATTTTGCTGATTTCATTTTCAACAAAAATCGCTCTGGCAAACTCAGCCCAAGACGTTTGCCCTTGGCAGGTAAAATGATAAACACCGCGTTGATCTGCAGGTATGGTTCCTTGTTCAATAACGATATCAATAAGCTGCTTAGTCGCCGAGGCAATACTGCCCGCGTAAGTAGGCGAGCCCAATTGATCGTTCACCACATTTAATTCATCGCGCTGTTCGCTCAAGTTCAACATGGTTTTATAGAAGTTCTTACCATGATTCGAATACACCCACGAGGTGCGCAAAATGATTGCCGGAGCCTGGCTGTCTAACACGGCCTGCTCGCCCTCCAACTTGCTTTGCCCGTAAACTCCAGTCGGGCCAACCAAATCGGTTTCTAAATACGCCGTTTGCGCGTCGCCTGAGAACACATAATCGGTAGAAAAGTGAATCAGCGGGGTGTTGCTTTGCTTGGAATAACGAGCAACTTCAGCAACCGCATCGCGATTAATCGCATACGCCGCTTCTTGGTCTTCTTCTGCAGCATCCACTGCGGTGTAAGCAGCCGCGTTAACAATGATAGACGGCGCAATTTTTTCTAACGCCGAGTAAACTTGGCTAACCGAGCTTAAATCCAACTCGTCACGCCCAGCCACATGCAGATCATACTCTGAATGCATTGCACGTTGTAAGTAGGTGCTTACTTGCCCATTACGGCCTAAAATAAGTATCTTTGACATATTTTTTGCTAATGCAGTTCTTTCTTTACTGTACCGATAATGCAGGCAGGTCAGCCAAGCGCTGGCCTACTTCATCTTTGGCTGATAAAAGAGGGGCATCAATCGGCCAATCGATGCCAATATCTGGGTCATTCCACAACACACTGCCCTCTTGATCTGGCGCATACAGAGAGGTGCATTTGTACACCACTTCAGCGGTATCGCTGGTAACCACAAATCCATGGGCAAAGCCTTCAGGCACATAAAGCTGCTGCTTGTTTTCATCATTCAAATAAAAACCCACCCATTCGCCAAACGTTGGTGAACCGGCACGAATATCAACCGCTACGTCAAATATTTCACCTTGCACCACTCGCACTAACTTACCTTGCCATTGCGGGCTTTGGTAATGCAAGCCTCGAAGCACGCCTTTACTTGATTTAGAGTGATTGTCTTGCACAAACTGTGCCGGCAAACCCAAATCAGCCGCTTTCTGTTGATTGTAGGTTTCCATAAAAAACCCACGATCATCGCCAAATACCTGTGGGGTGACGAGCAATACGCCGTCTAACTTTGTGCTATCTACTTTCATCTGTAATCGCTACTCAAAACACACGGTTCAGTGCGTGAAAAATACAAACGCGAATTGTAGCTCGGTGCCTGCCACTTCGAAAGACATTTATCTTAAACTCTGATCAATATAGTGAATTTAAGCACTCTATAAAGGAGCTATTTGGGGAACATTCGCACGCCAGCCGCTTCAATCTGCTCGCCTCTGAACGATACAGCTTGCGCGTTATAATTAAAAATGAATTCATGACTCAAACAGTCTCGCTTGCGCACCCCTTCAGGCATTAGCTCAATCACCAAACCGGCTTTTTCAGCCAAACCCTGAATAATTCTGTTTAAGGCCTCTGTGTCTGGCCAAGCGCCCAAATAGTGTGTATTTCCATTGCCAATCAATACTGGCTCACCGGTTTGCAAGGTTTCCAGCACGTTCGCAGAAGTCTGCAAACACTCATACCATGTATGAACATTACCGCCATTTGATAATGGCCGAGCCGACGTCGGCGGAAAGGTTTCCACATGATCAACTACACACTCCAAGCCCTCAACCGCCGGTGGCAACGGTTGACTGATGTGGAAATTTTCATCACGCGACCCAGTCCTTGGCCCCAACATATTAAGCCCTTTATGGCTGGCCAGCTTGGCGTTTAAAGACTCCGTCAGGCAAAATAAACCCGGCACCAACACCAATTTATAATCATCAAACGACTCCATGTCTGGGCGCACAACATCAACATTCAAGCCCAACCGGCGCAATGCTTTATAAAACTCAAACACAATGGCAAACGCATCAAAGCCCTGCCCTTGGGGCTGAGTTTCCCACGCCCAACACGACTCATAATCAAACACCAACGCCACTTCCGCCTGCGAGACTTGCACATCACCGAGTTGCTGTATGTCCGCTAATGCCTGCTCAACTTCTTTGAAACTTAGTGACTCAGAGGAATCAGGCCGCAACAGGCCAGCGTGCATTTGTTCTTGAGCAAAGGGCGCTTGCCGCCAGCGAAAGTAACACACCGCTTCGGCATGGTGAGCCACCGCCTCTAGCGTCCACAGGCGAACCATTCCGGGCAGTGGCGCTGGATTGAACGGTGCCCAATTCACCGGGCCCGGTTGTTGCTCCATCACCCACCATCGGCCTCGGCCAACATGGCGGTATAAATCATGATGTAACGCTTGAAAATCTGGGTCACCCTGCCGTTCAAAACGCCGTTGCCAATCGGGTTCCGCACCACTGCGGTCAACCAAAAATCCCAGCGGGTAGCTGTCCCAGCTGGCAATATCCAAGTCGTCACCCACTTTATAGTGGTCAAACTCGGTGATGCGCCCCATGTAATTATGAATTAACGGTTTATCACTGTGCTGGCGTATGGCATTAACTTGAGCCTGATTAAAGTTAACCACTTGGTCACTGGAGAAACGGCGGAAATCCAACACATGAGATGGGTTAGGTTCAGTGACCGTTAAATTAGGCAATTCTATCTGCTCAAAATGCTGATACTCCATAGACCAAAACACATTACCCCAAGCGTCATTTAAGGCGCTAATCGTGCCGTATTTTTGCTGCAGCCATACGCGAAACTCAGCTTGAGCAACCGCACTGTATGACACAACCGTATCGTGGCAGCCGTATTCATTATCAATTTGCCACGAATGTAAATAAGGTGAATCGGCATAACGCTCGGCCATTAAACCGGCGATTGCCGCCGCGTCTTGCCGGTAAGCCGTATGACTAAAACAATACTGACGCCGCGAACCAAATTTACGCACTGCGCCATTTTCATCAACCGCCAGCATGTCAAGATGACGATCTAGCATCCACCTAGGAGGAGTGGCAGTGGGCGTGCCCAGAACCACCTGCAAACCCTCGGCGCCTAGCACGTCAATGGCTGCATCCAACCAGGCCCACTCATATTGCCCAGGCTCGGGTTCTAATGTTGACCATGAAAATTCGCCCAATCGAATCAACGTCAAGCCCAGTTCAGCCATACGCTTTGCGTCTTCTCGCCACTTATGTTCGGGCCAGTGTTCTGGGTAATAACAAGTGCCTAATACTGGTTTCATCGTTTTATTGTAATTCAATGTTATGTAATAAAGGAAATGGGCGAAGAACACCTGCCAAATTATACTATTTATAATATAATTTGACTTTATGTGTAAATACTTTGCTAATGCATGATACACATAAGCAAAACACGACCACTAACTCAACGTTATTAAATTCAATCACAAATGCAACACCCATCACAATACATTGCAGGCGACTGGGGCACGAGTAACTTTCGCCTATATTTGTGCGAATACGGCCCACAAGGAGCAACCGTTATCGACTCAAAATTGGGGCTAGGCATCAGCCAATTAAGCAGCAATAACTTTGAAGACCATTTATTCGACCTTACTAACGATTGGTTAAGCGCAACATCAGCGTTACCCATACTCCTTTCAGGCATGATTGGTTCGTCAATTGGCTGGAAAGAATCAGCGTATTTAGAATGCCCTGTGGCCCCAAGCGCTATTGCACAAGGCCGCAACCGTTTTATGTGCAGAGGCAGCGAAATTTCCATTTTCTCTGGCTTACGAACACAAAACAAGCTTGGCCTGCCTGATGTAATGCGCGGTGAGGAGCTGCAATTGCTTGGCTGGATGCAGCTAAATAACAGCGCACCATCTGGGCGCACGCTTTTTGCCTTACCCGGCACACACAACAAATGGGCACTGTCGGTTGATGGCACAATCGATAATTTTATAACTGCATTTACCGGCGAACTTTTTGCTTTGTTAAAGAACAACAGCATTTTAATTGCCCAAAAGTCAGAATCTTCATCATCAAACCAAGCAAACCAAGAGGCATTTGTTAATGGGGTAAGTGCCGTTCAACAGTCAGGAGAAGCCTTTTTACTGCACACTTTATTCAGCACCAGAGCGAAGCAAGTGCTGGGGCAGATGAGCGAGGAACACAGCGCGGCTTATTTGTCGGGGCTGATTATCGGCGCCGACATTATTGGCGCCACCAAACTGTTTAATGATTACGATAACATCGTACTTATCGGCACCCCCGAACTCACAGGCTATTACAAAGCTGCACTAAAACAGCTTAATTTAACGGCACAGATTAGCAACCCTGACGACATTGCTGCCGCTGGCTTTAATGCACTATTTAGAGAAATTTACTTACCATAACGCTAGCAAACCAACTCCACCTAAAATACGATAAGGATCGAATTATGAGCACAAAACTAGAAAACTGGCTGAACAAAGTACCTGTGGTTGCCATTATTCGCGGCGTTCAACCCGATGAAGTGAATGAAATAGGCGCAGCTATTCTCGAAGCCGGCATTGGCGTTATTGAAGTACCTTTAAATTCACCCGAGCCCTTTAAAAGCATTGCCAATCTTAGCAAATCATTAGGTGAGCAATGCGTGATAGGCTGCGGCACCCTAGTTACCCAAGAACACGTGCAACGTGTGGCTGACGCAGGCGGAAAAATTGCAGTAACACCCAGCACAGAGCCCGCCATCATTAAACAATGCATAGACCTGGGCATGACCCCAATGCCCGGCTGGGCCACGCCAACCGAAGCCTTCGCAGCCTACCAAGCCGGCGCTCGTTACTTAAAATTATTTCCAGCCGGCACCTACGGCGCTGGGCACGTTAAAGCCGTGCAAGCCGTACTACCTAGCGACAGTAAAATTTTAGCTGTGGGCGGCGTGGGTGCGAACAATGCAGAACAATGGCTCGAGGCAGGCATTAGTGGGTTTGGCATTGGCAGCGAAATATACAAAGCGGGGCGCAGCGCTACGGATGTGTTTGAACGCAGCAAAAAAATTGTCGACACACTGAAATCCATTACTGCATAGCGCCATCAATATTTTTAGCACTCATATTCTAACGCTGATACTGCTAGCAGAGCAGCCGCCATACAGAGGAAAACATGACCACCACACTCATTGATATTATTGACGTTAAGAACAAACTCGGCGAAGGCATTATTTGGGATCACGAGCAGCAAGTCACATGGTGGACTGACATAGAGCAAAGCAAGCTTTATCGTTACTCGCCAGCACGCAAAGAACTGCAATCGTGGGATACATCCGAACGCTTATGCTGCTTTGCACCCGTTCACAACAGCGAACAATTGATGTGTGCTTTTGAGTCAGGCTTTGCGCTCTACCAGCCTGAAAGAAATGAATTAAAATGGATCAAAAAGTTAGAGCAAGATAACCCTGGCACTCGCTTTAATGATGGCCGCACCGATCGCCAAGGGCGGCTTTGGGCTGGCACCATGGTGGAAAACCAAGAACAGGCTCAATACGCTGGCAGTCTTTATTGTTTGAATCACGACCTTTCAATATCCAAACATTTATCTGGGTTATCAATCACCAACAGCCTGTGCTGGAGCCCTGACAGCAAAACGCTCTATCACACCGACACCCCAACTCAGGTTATTAATCAGTATTCATTCGATGCAGCTAATGCCACACTCGGTTCTGCTCAAACACTATGCACAACTGACGCTGACTGCTTTCCAGATGGCTCCATTGTCGACGCTCAAGGCTACGTGTGGAATGCGCAATGGGGTGGCAGTAAGGTGGTTCGTTATAACCCAGAAAATGGCAATGCAGATTTCGAATTAACCCTGCCAACTCCCCAACCCACTTGCGTGGCGTTTGGCGGAGAAAATTTAAATTTAATTTTAGTCACCAGCGCATGGGCTGACCTTGAGAACCCAGATGAACACGCCGGTGATTTGTTTATCTACCAAACAGAGTTTACTGGGCTAAAAGAAAGCCCCTTTATCATGAAGGCATAAGTAAACCGTACAAGGAATCACGGCTTACAGTGATTCCTTGTATTCATCTAATTTGGCTTGCCATTCATCACCAAAGAAAATTTTACACGCTTCCTTCAACCCCGGCGCATCAATGATGTCTTCATTGCGTACTACTTGAGTGATTTTCGAGCGCCTGCGTAGAAAGTCTTCTAGCTTGGTGACCATTTCAAAACGCGCCGTATGCTCAATTTCACAACGCAAGTATTCAGCGTCTTTCATTAGCCTTTCCGCTTGGCGTGTGTCTTGACGAATATCCTCCAACAGCTCCAGCGCATTACCACCATAACGTCGCCACAACCGTTGAGTTAACGGCTCCGAAGAGCCTTCAACGGTATAAGAATCTAAGTTCATTAAACGAGCCTGATGATAAAACTTATCTTTAACGGCATCGTCGTCTTCGCCATACCATTTGTAGTCTTCAAACGGCAATTCAACCCCAAAGTCTTTCACTAGGCCAGCAATCTCATCACCCACATTAATGCAATCGGTGGTTTTGCCGCCAAAGATACTTAAGTGTTGATCTTGTTGATTCACATCCACCGCATGTTTGCGCGACAGTTTGACCCAATCGGCCACACCATCGCCGCCCTTCTGAGCCAACGGGCGCACACCGCAACGCTCGGCAATGATGTCGTCTTCAACAATCGGCTTGTCTAACTTCAACAACGCATTAATATTATCTAACACAAAGCTTCGGTCTTCTTCAGTCACCTCAACCTCAGGGCTGTCGACTTGCGTGTCAGTGGTGCCCACGGAAGTTTTGTTGCCCATGGGGATCACAAAGAACAAACGCCCGTCACTGGCAAAAAATGCCAAAATTCGATCTTCTTCAGTAACGCGATCAATAATTAAGTGAATGCCTTTTGAAAATAAATGACGATGCTCAGTCTTTTGTTCCGCAAGCTGGTTATGATGATCTACGTATGGCCCACACGCATTGATCAGCACTTTGGATTTGATACTAAAGGTATCTCCACTAATGGTGTCCCTGGCTTGAATGTGCCATAAGCCATCTTTACGCACCGCCTCGGTAGACTCCACATAATTGGCCGCATCGCAGCCATGATTCATGGCCGAGCGCACAAAATTAAAAACAAACCTCGCGTCATTATCAAACAAGTACGCATCTGAGTACTCAAAGCCACCCACCGCATTATCTGTATTGATTGAAGGCTCACGCTCTTTAATGGTTTTTACGCTCATATAATCGGGCGCTTGCGTGAAAAAACGGCCAATTATCCAATAAAAAATGGTGCCCAAATACACAAACCATGCGGGAAACCGAAAGCCTTTCGCAATGGTGGTTAAAAACCGAATTTCTTTAACCGTTGATGGGTAGCTGCGCATCAAATGATTACGGCTCTTGCACAAATTATTGACCAACAAATATTCATGCGACTCTAAATATTTGATGCCACCCCACGCCAAGTTCGACGAATTAGAACTGGTCAGCCCGGCAAAATCACCTCGGTCAATCAGCGCCACCTTCGCCCCTTTGGCTGACAACGAAGCCGCAGATACAGCCCCATTAATTCCGCCACCAATGACAAGCGCATCGTACACTTGGTCTTGTTGCTTCAAACGCTGGATATTACTGTTACGTAAGTTCATGAGTATTTTATGGAAAAAAGTAAGCGGTGTTTCCGATACTAGTACCTAAAACACCGCTTTACTGTCAAGTGTGAAGCCACACTTAAGTAGAGGAGAATAGACATTAAAATTATTGTTGCAGCTTCAATGTCCGAAATAATTATAATATAAATATTACTTTTAATAAAGGGCATTTATTTTTTTACCTTATTACTCACTCTCCCCATTCTCATCACCGACAATCCAAAAACACCAACATTCGCATCAGCCTTAATATTTAACACCTGACAAATGTCACCCAGCATTCATGACACCCATCAATTATCATAAGCCCTAGAATTCAGCAAAATAACCTCATCATACAAAGGGGTTATTTATGAAACCAACTGCTTTAATAAGTAAAAATCTACAGCTAAATTATAACAATTACAGTAATAACTACAGCAAAAACAAAGGTGACAGTAAGGCCCTCAACGGCCTAAGTTTGACGGTACCTGAAGGTGGAATCACCGCTATTCTAGGCAGCAATGGTGCAGGCAAAACCACTTTCATAAAATGTGCGCTGGGTTTATTGCAGACTAACTCGGGGTCACTCCAAGTGCTCGGCCAACCAGCTGGGGGAAAGCGCCTCAAACAACATGTTGGTGCAATGATGCAAGGCGCCGACCTCCCCGACTTATTATCCGCACGCGAACACTTAACCTTAGTCTGCAGCTACTATCAAAATGCATCACCAATAGCTCAGCTCATTGAGCAGTGCGGCTTATCTGATTTTGTAGATAAACGCTATAAAACATTATCAGACGGTCAAAAACGGCGCGTGCAATTTGCAGCCGCCATTGCCGGACGCCCTAAATTAATATTTCTTGATGAACCAACCACGGGCCTAGATTTAAAAGCCAGACAAATACTGTGGAATACCATTAGAAATTTAAGTCAGAACGGCAGCACAGTAATACTCACCACTCATTATTTAGCCGACGCTGATGCCTTAGCCGATCACACCATTGTAATAAACAAAGGCAAAACCATCGCCCAAGGCACGACAGATAATGTTCGAAACATTGCCAGTGGCACAGTCATTCGCTGTCAAACATACATAAGCCAGAGAACCATTAAAAGCCTACCCACAGTTAAGTCAGTGAACACATCAGGTCGTTTGATCGACATTCTCTGCAATGACTCAAACACCACGTTAAAAATGCTTCTTGAATTAGATCCGCACTTATCTGACTTAACGGTCAGCACACCGAGTCTTGATCAGGCTTTTGAACAACTACTAAACAATTGCTCAACCACTCAAGGGTTAACACAATGATGGCTTTGAAAAACGAAATTGGCGCTGAAATACTGAAAGCAATTCGAGCACCAGAGTTTATTGCCCCTACTTTATTAATGCCGTGCGCATTCTATGCCCTGTTTAGCCTGGTATTTAACAACAGCACCAATAACTCACTGTACCTACTGGCTACTTACGGGGTATTTGCGGCAATGGGGCCAGCGATATTTGGGTTTGGCATTGGCATAGCTACCGAGCGAGACCGTGGTTGGTTGCAACTTAAACAAATAGCACCAACTCCCGCTTATTACTACATTGCAGCAAAGCTCGTCACAACAATGCTGTTCGCTGCTTGTGCTCTTATGCCTATCTACCTTATTGCGGGCTTTGCAAGTGATATTACACTCACTCAATCTAATTGGGTTTCACTCTTCGCTGTGCACATAAGCTCGGCCATTCCGTTCGCGCTCATCGGCCTCAGTTTAGGGCTTATGTTTAGCACCAACGGCGCCATTGCTGTTTCAAATATTATCTTTTTGAGCCTTGCCATATTCGGTGGCCTTTGGGTACCTGCATTCGTTTTCTCTTCATGGATGCAAACGTTAGCCCTGTTTACACCCAGCTATCATCTCGCGGAATTGGCCTTAAGCACAGTCAACGCAACCGGCGAATATACCCCCATAACAAACCTCCTCACCATAACCATGATGAGCATCTTACTCACAGTACTGGCCATTTGGGCTTGGTCTAAAGGCCATTAGCCATCACAAAAAATACGCCCAATTAAACAAGGAACTGAACATGCTAAATAAAACATTCTGGGTAAGTACCATCGCCGTAGTACTCACGGCATTGATTGTGTTACTTATTCTACCAAAACCCAATACTGAGCAATTTGACCTACTGATTGTTAACGCCAACACCTATTCTGACGGTGAAATACACCCTCAGACCGACATTGGAATCTCAAACGGCATCATCCAGCAAGTCTCACCAAACATATCGGGCTCAGCAACAACAACGATTGACGCGCAGGGCAAGACTCTTATTCCTGGGCTAACTGATGCCCACACCCATACCTTTGGCGATGGCCTAAAGCAAGCGCTCAAATTTGGCATTACCAACCAAATTGATATGTTTACCGCACCATCCATACTGAGCAATGCGATCAAACAACGGCTCGACATTAACAATACTCAGAATGCCGACTTATTTAGTTCTGGCATGCTGGCTACCTCATCACGCGGGCATGGCACCCAGTACGGCATTGATATTGAAACACTATCAAACCCCGAAGAGGCTACGGCATGGGTATCAAAGCGCAAAATAGAGGGCTCAGATTTTATTAAGTTAGTTTATATGCCGCATATGCTGCACAGCCAGAACATGAACAGCCTAAATAAAGCAACAGCCGCCGCCGTGATTGATGCCAGCCACAACGCTGGATTAAAAGCGGTAGCACACATATCCAGCCAGCGCGGCGCTCAAGACATGCTCAATGCGGGCATTGATGGCTTGGTACATCAATTTGCAGACAGTGAAGTAACTGATGCTTTCTTACAACAAGCGGTAAAACAAAATATTTTCGTTATTCCGACCCTTAGCGTTATCGGCAGCGCCGATCATCAAGAGTTCAGTCTTTCGTTGGCAAAAAACAACCTGGTAAACAAACATTTAAACTCAATGCAACAGCAACAACTGTCAAGCCGCTTTCATAGCGATAAACTACCCGGTTTCAACTATCAGCTTGCCGCACTGAACACTAAAAAAATGCACGCCGCAGGTGTAACGATTTTAGCTGGTTCAGACGCGCCAAACCCCGGAACAGTATTTGGGGCATCCCTACATCAAGAGTTACAACTACTGGTTGATGCAGGCCTTAGCCAAAGCCAAGCACTGAATGCAGCAACAAGCCTGCCTAATTCAATCTTTGGAATTACAAAGCGTGGGCATATCAAAACAGGCCAACGAGCTAATATTCTAATATTAAACAGCTCGCCACTAGATAACATTGAGAACACATTGGACATCCATACCATTATTAAAAATGGCGTGATTTTTAACCGTGATGCAAAATACGAACCCAATGCTACTCAACCTGCAGCCATTAAAGACGGCCAGCTCAGCGACTTTAGCAATAGCCTCACCAACAATAACGGCATGCGTTGGGTTAAAACCGACGATGCCATTCGTAATGGCAAGTCAACCGTTGATATCAACTTAGATGACAATACTCTTTATGTTAATGCCAACGTTCGATCTGGCTTTGTATTCCCTTGGGCAGACGCAGGGCTGTTTACTGAAACGCCATTAGATATTTCACAATACTCGCAGCTGAGCTTTCGAGTACGTGGAACCAAAGGCCAATACACGGCATTAGCGTTTTCTGAAGACAGAACTAACCTACCAGCCATGCAAAATTTTAAAGTGGATGAACGCTGGCGTACAGTACAGTTAAATATTACCGATTTCGATAGCTTTGATGCGAGCAGCACTAATGGCTTTGCTCTGGTGGCCGCCAATAAAGTAGGTCAATTTGAGTATTATATTGATGATGTTAAGCTGCACTAGCCATACAAAAACCTCTATGAAAAAACTCAATACATCAAGCACAGAAAAAAAGTATCGAACCTTAGGCTCCAAGCCTGTGTTCCATCTTATATATCTCGTATTTTATTTCTTCCCTTGGCTACTCAAAGCACCTGAAACCACTGACATAGTCGCCATTGTTGTGGCCATAGCGATATTTTTACCTGTTTATTTTCATAGCACACAGAAACCGAACACCCATTCGCTACCGCACATTGCTGGCATAACCTTGATAGGGTTTGCCGTTTCACCGTTTTTTGGGTCGCACGGCGTGTTTCATGTCTATGCCTGCGCTCAAGCAGGCTTTATAAGACCTGAGCGCACTGCATGGGTAACCACTCTCATTGTCGCCAGTGTTTTTGCAGCCTTTTCTTTACTCACTCAACAAGCATGGTGGGATAGCCTGTTTCCGCTATTTCTTGGTTTTCTGGTAGCTGCCGGCACCATCACTACGGCGGACCAAATGGAACAACACGAAGCTCTGCAGCTCAAAAATGAGTATGATCAACAAATGGCAACACTGGCCGAACGCGAACGCATCGCTCAAGATCTGCACGATCTTCTTGGGCAAACCTTAACCATGGTAAGCCTGAAGTCGGAGGTGGCTCTTAAATTGCTAGATCATGACACTACAAGAACCAAACAAGAGATTACCGAAATTCGTGATGCCTCACGCGACGCCCTCAAAGACGTGCGTGCGGCCGTATCTGGAATGAACCATACAACGGTTCATGATGAGTTTAAGCGCGCAAAAAAAATTCTATCATCCGCCAACATTAAACTAACCATCAAGGGCCAAGTGCCACCACTCAATGCCTCATACAGCCATGTTCTCGGACTAACCATCAGAGAAGCTATAACCAATATTGCGCGTCACTCACAGGCCAGCGAAGCCGAGTTAACATTTAACTCGACCAACCAACAAACCATGGTAACTATTGAAGATAACGGCACCGCAAGTGGCGTGGTTGAAGGCTCAGGGTTACGGGGCATTCGCGATCGTATTCAAAGCTTAGGCGGTGAAACCACCATAGAAAGTAGCGCGGGAATGCGCATATCTCTAACTATTCCAAATGCATAATATTTTAAATACACAGCCATGATTCGACTTGTTTTAGCGGAAGACCAATCCTTACTGCGCGGCGCATTAGCCACCTTGCTAAGCTTAGAAGACGATATCGACGTCATTGCCCAAGCCTGCGACGGATTAGAGGCTCTGGCTTTAGTTGAAGAACATCAACCTAATATACTAGTAACCGACATAGAAATGCCTAATTTGTCAGGCATAGAACTGGCTGAAAAAGTTGCGCAGTTAAACTCGCCTCCCAACGTTTTGATTGTTACCACCTTCGCTCGCCCAGGATATCTTGAGCGCGCACGAGCAGCGGGAGTCAAAGGCTACGTTCTCAAAGATGCTTCAAGCGAATCATTAGCCGATTCAATACGGAAAGTAATGCAAGGGCAAATAGTCATAGAGCAAGGCTTGGCAGAAGCCGCATGGGCGGCTCCAGACCCATTATCGAACCGAGAGCGAGAGATACTCAGGCTGGTTGAAAAAGGTAAGACCAACAAAGAAATAGGCAATGAATTACATTTATCAGCAGGAACAGTAAGGAATTACCTCGCTGATGCAACTCAAAAGCTCGCCGCCGCAAACCGCATCGAGGCCAGCCGTAAAGCACGAGAAAACGGTTGGCTGTGAATATTTAAATTATTTACACAAACGCGATCTGTGTCATGTCATTGGTGAAATAAAAACGAAACAACCATTAAAAAAGCCCTAACTACTAAGTAGCTAAGGCTTTTTTAATGGCGTCCCCAAGGGGATTCGAACCCCTGTTACCGCCGTGAAAGGGCGGTGTCCTAGGCCTCTAGACGATGGGGACGTCTATGACTCAGAAGAGTCTGCGGCGCATTATATTGAGTTAAAATAAAAATACAACTCTTTTTAATACTACGCCTTCCTTCACTTTCACCTGTGGTCTTTCCACTTAAAAGACTCATTTGAGTCTTCAACGCGAGAAGCTAAACTTCTGTTCACGGAACATACTTCGCGAATGAAGTGGTGGAGCTAGGCGGGATCGAACCGCCGACCTCTACACTGCCAGTGTAGCGCTCTCCCAGCTGAGCTATAGCCCCAGACCTCGAAGGAGCGCGCATGATATGCTCAGGGTTACGTTTGGTCAAGCGCTAATTTATTTTTTTTGAAAAAAAATTAAAAACCCTGATGAACGCAATATTTTAGGCCCCTCTCTTTTTTCAATCACAGCGATATGGCCGAAATTTTGTTCGCTTTACTTAATCACTTCAAGCAGCCAGAACAGACAATAAAAAGCCCATAAATAAAGGTTTACAGACAACTCTGAGTGAAATTGCATTGTTCTGTTTGATAGCTATTGATATTATCATGCGCCACAGTAGAGGATGATCTTGTATAAGTGCACTTTATGTAAAGAGCTTCGTGTAGAGAGCAACAGCATAAGAGCGCATACAACGCTCAGTATTGGAAGTAAGTGCCACAATAAAAACAACAACTCTCTAAATTCATTATTCACTAACTATTCATAATTCACTAACCAGGTTTCAAAGATTAACTATGTCTCAAATGACTTTTAGTTCCTTTCGCAGTAATTTCTTAGGTAATTCGGCGGATTGGTACAAAAACACCATCATAGCGTTTCTCATTATCAACCCAATTTTGTGGTTTTCCGGCCTGCACTTCATTGCTGGTTGGGTATTAGTGGGTGAGTTTATTTTCACGTTAGCCATGGCCTTAAAATGCTACCCATTACAACCTGGTGGCTTATTGGCCCTGCAGGCCGTAGTGATTGGTATGACCTCACCCGAAACGGTGTATCACGAAGTAGAAGCGAACTTAAAGGTTATCTTGCTGCTTGTGTTTATGGTGGCCGGCATTCACTTTATGCGCGAATTGCTGTTATTCACCTTCACCAAAATTTTAATTCAGGTGAAAAACAAAGCGTTATTGTCGTTTCTATTTTCTTTATCTGGCGCCGTTTTATCCGCATTTTTAGACGCTCTAACGGTAACCGCGGTACTTATCAGCGTTGGTGTTGGCTTTTACAGCGTTTACCACAAAGTGGCTTCAGGCAAAAAATTTAATGAAGACCACGATCACTCTGGTGATGAAGGCGTGCATGAATATAGCCGCCAAGACCTTGAAAAGTTCCGGGCGTTTTTACGTAGTCTCATTATGCACGGCGCCGTTGGTACCGCTTTAGGTGGTGTGTGTACCGTAGTAGGTGAGCCACAAAACTTATTAATTGCCGAAAAAGCGGGCTGGGAATTCATGGAATTCTTCTGGCGCATGGCACCAGTAACAATGCCGGTGTTAGCCGCCGGTTTAGTCACTTGCGTACTTTTAGAGGTCACCGGCATATTTGGTTACGGCGGCAAACTACCAACCGAAGTAAGGTCTGTGCTGTCAGAGTACGCTGCTGAACAAGAGCAAAGACGCACAGGCAAAGACACGGCCAAACTGATTATGCAAGCATTAATCGGCTTAGTATTAGTGGTGAGCTTAGCGATGCATGTTGCCGAGGTTGGTTTAATTGGCTTAATGATCATTGTACTTCTTACCGCGTTTAACGGCATAGTTGAAGAACATCAAATTGGGCACGCTTTTGAAGAAGCACTGCCATTTACAGCACTGTTAGTGGTCTTTTTTGCCGTGGTTGCAGTGATTCATGAACAGCATTTGTTTCAACCGGTTACCGACATGGTATTTGCCATGCCCACCGACTCGCAGCCCATTGTTATGTTTATTGCCAACGGCGTGTTATCAATGATCTCAGATAACGTGTTTGTGGCTACCGTGTATATCAATGAGATGGTGACGGCCTTGAATAACGGCATCATTACTCGTGAACATTTCGATGTAATGGCGATTGCGATTAATACCGGCACCAACCTGCCAAGTGTTGCCACACCAAATGGTCAAGCCGCATTTTTGTTCTTACTAACGTCGGCTCTGGCGCCATTGATTCGCTTGTCTTACATGAAAATGGTGTTCATGGCATTGCCGTACACCGTTGTGCTTAGCATTGTTGGCGGTGCGGCCATCTTGGTACATTTTTAAACCGTTAGGTTATCAAGTTAGCCTTGGTCAATTTTTACACTGGGGCTTTCTAATAACTAAGACCTAAAAAACATCGGCTCAAGGATTTATATTCTTGGGCCGATTTTTTTTGATCTTGCTTTTTAACCAACTGCGCGCTGTTTTAATAGAAAGATACGCCAGCGCTAAGCGGTAACCTATGCGAGAGCGGTTTAGACTGCCAAAGGTCGCTAAGTCTTGCATTACAGCTGAGTTTTCATTTTCAGATTCTGCATTTTGCAGCAAATAATCACGCTGCAACAATGCAAAGTCGTGGGTCTTATGATACTCCCCAACACAAGGCTTAGCTTTGGTATCAATAGTGAATAGCACACCGTCGTCGCCTTTTAAAAAATTATTCCACGTTGGGTCGCCGTGGCGAAAACCTGCGGAGTGCATTTGGTGCAATAAGCCAACAATGTCAGGCAAGCTTGCTTGATCACAGCGTTGACCCTCACGGTAGTCGTAGCACAACCAAGAATCCACCACCATGCCAAACACGCGCCGCTCGATAGCAAATAACGGTTCCACGCTTTCAACGCCGGCCTGACTCAGCTTGGTTAAATTGGCAATGGTAGCCACCGCCTCGCTCGCCACCAACAAGCTTGATAGGCGCATCCACAGCCGTCTGTTTTTATCTCTCGGGCGTTTGGCAACCACCTCTCTGCCCCATAACTCGCCACGCGTAACTGTACTGCGGTGGTTGTCTTTTAAGGTAGTGGACAATGCGTGACATTGGCGCACTGCGGCTTCAATGCCACCCACTCCTTGCACTCCAGCAAGCACCCATTCGCGATGTTGATCAGAACACAGGCAATGCCACTTTCCTTGAGTTAACACTCGGCTTAACATACGGTTGTTATTCTCCGCCCTAATTCGTTATTCAAGTTTTCTAATCTCAGTTTTTTAACCAAAAATACGAGAAAAAAAGCTGCGTTTTTTTATTTCATCATCAATGGTTTTCGCGTGCGCCGCCGACATATTTTGGCGACGGTAATCACCGGTATCCCATTGGGTGCGATTAGAAAACTTCATGTCAGAAAATTCCGCGAGCGCGAAGTCTTTATTTAAGCCCGTGGCATTCAAATTAGCGGCTTTTACATTCACATTATTAAAATTAGTGCCCGACGTTTTCGCTGCCCATAAGTTACTCTCTTCCAATGATGCGCCGGATAAGTCTGCCCGACTCAGACGGGCGTTACTTAAGTTGGCCCCCGCAATCATGGCACTTGCTAAACTCGAGTTGGTTAACGAACTGGCGCGCAAATTGGCCGCCTCAAAGTTACAATTCGTCAGCAGCGCTTGGCTGATGTCTGCGCTAAACAAAGAAGCCTTAAGTAAATCGGCGCCGTCTAATTTTGCTGAGCGCAGATACGCCGAATTCAAATCGGCATTACGCAATGACGCGCCGCTTAATTTTGCATCCAATAATTGCGCCCCAAACAACTTAGCTCGATCTAATTTAGCGTCGCTCAAGTTCGCCCTAACTAATACCGCACCGGTCAACTTAGCGCCTTCAAGCTGAGCCGAAGTCAGGTCACAATCACTCATGTTTACCGCCGGCATTGTGGCATTAATGAATATGGCAGAAGATAATTTGGCAAAGCCAAAGTGCGCACCCGAAAGGTTGGCATCGGTGAAATCGGCAGAAGTGCCGTCACAATGGGTCAAATTGGCGCCATTTAGCCGGGCGCCCGACAGCTTGGCTTGATACAAATCGGCACCGGACAAATCAGCGCCGGTTAAATCCGCTTCAGTTAAATCCGCACCCGAAAGATCGGCTCCAGCCAAGTCGGCGCCGCGCAATTTGGCCTGCGAGAGTTTCGCACCAGCCAAGTCACTACCCAACAAGCTATAACCCGAAAGGTTAAGCCCCGTGAGGTTTTTTTTATCTGTATTTTTGGCCATCAAACAACAATACTACTCGTTTTAATGCTGAACATCTAATTGCTCAGCGGCATTTTCATCACTATCTTCCGGCCCTGAAGACTTACCTTCATTGCGGTTTAGTTTGCTCCAAACGCATTCGCCATCCACTTTTTCGTTCAATCGCTCAAGCCACCCTTGATGGCTTTCAAGTTCTTCAGCTGTCGGTGTAACACTGGCTAACGGCAGCGTCATAAAGTCGATATTTTGATACTTTCCGCCATTTTCTTGGCTACCATTACTGCTGGCTTCCAGTGTTAATGCCGTTTGGCCGCCGCTCATAATCAAATAAACATCGGCCAGAATTTCAGCATCTAATAATGCTCCGTGCAATTCACGGTGGCTGTTATTAATTTCATAGCGCCGACACAATGAGTCCAAGTCATTGCGTTGCCCAGGAAACATCTTACGCGCCTGAATTAACGTATCGTGCACACCACAAACGTCGTCTATGCGGGTGCTGTAACCGGGAATTTTTTCTAACTCTGCGTTTAAAAAGCCCACGTCAAACGCCGCATTATGAATCACTAACTCAGCGCCAGACAAATACTCCATCATTTGCTGGTAAATATCAGCAAAATGCGGCTTATCGGCCAAAAATTCATTGGTGATACCATGCACTTCAATTGCACCCTGATCAATTTCGCGATCGGGGTTAAGGTAAATATGAAAATTATTACCGGTCAGCTTACGGTTAATCAGCTCAACGCAACCAATTTCAATAACTCGGTGCCCTTGGCGATGCTCTAAACCGGTAGTTTCAGTGTCCAACACGACCTGTCGTTCGTAATCGCTCATTATTTACTCTGTGTATTGGTGGCTGTCGAGATTGCGCATCTGGCGATGTACATAGCGTTAACGATCATCAAATACAGCTCACTCATTTATAATTCATCAATGCCACGATTGGCCAACGCATCGGCTTTTTCATTACCGGGGTTGCCGGCATGCCCTTTCACCCATACCCACTTAACCTTATGTCGGCCCACTTGCTCATCCAACGCACGCCATAAGTCATCATTTTTAACTGGCTTCTTGGCCGCGGTTTTCCAGCCTCGGGCCTTCCAACCGTCAATCCACTCAAGCATGCCCTTTCGCACATACTGCGAATCGGTATATAAGGTCAGCTCGCAAGAGCGTTTCAATAACGCCAATGCTTCAATGGCCGCCGTGAGTTCCATGCGGTTGTTCGTGGTCTCTGGTTCACCACCAAAAATTTCTTTTTCGGTTTGCCCGTAAATAAGCAACGCACCCCACCCGCCTGGGCCCGGGTTGCCACGGCAGGCTCCGTCTGTGTAAATTTCTACTTCTTGTTTGCTCGACATAAAACCATGAATGTCATGCGTCAGCACATTAGTCGTGCTTCGCGTTAATTGACCGACCGGCCGTATTACGCACAGTTGCGGCGGCCAGTTTTCGTTTTTGTTTTCGTTTTTTTACGCGCCCGACCATTGTGCCGGCCGCCCACTTTTTCTTGGCGACAATCATATAACCACCGCCGAACATGGGCAACCAACGATCCCCCACTGACTCTAAAAAACCAAAGGCTTTTCTCACGCCCGGCTTACTGCTCAACGGCGCATATTGAAACATGGTGCTTGCCATTACCTCAAACCCCAATACGTGCAACCAATCAATCACCCGCCCGGCGGTGTAATAACGCCCCGGCAAGGCTGATTTTGGTCTAAGCCAGCGCTGCAAGCCAAGTAGGCTGGCCGGGTTCAGACCAGTGATGACCACGTAACCATCAGACTGCAACACTCGGTGAACTTCGCGCAACACTTGGTGAGGCATAAAATGCACTTCCAAGGTGTGTGGTAACAATACGGTACTAAAACTGTCTGGCGAGAAGGGTAAAAACGCGGGGTCAGCGGCTAAATTGGCCGCCGATTGTGAGTGCGCAGAGGGGTCGGCCCCCATTTGAACTTTCAATGTGAATGGCAGGTCAAGGTCAGACACCAATTTTTCGTCCAGCATGCTGCCGATTTGCAGCGTTGACGGCCCTATTGCTTGCCTTAAGCCCGCTTCTAGGCGATCGTACTCCGCAGCAAAAAAAGCACCGCCATAGGCGCTTGAAGCCCAAGTGCCGCTGTTGCTCACTTGTTTTTCATTAATACCGCTCACAATTATCTACCTGATTCTAAAACTGAGTGCTCAATAGTACATGAATTTCTTGTTGTCTACATTGACTGTGTTCTACCCTATCATTACTATTCGCCGATGAATTTTAAAGCCCTCACAATTTTGGCTTTAGCGCTCAGTGTCAGCGCTTGTAGCCATCTACGTAACAAACCGCAAAGTAACGATGATGCGGCGAGTGCCCCTGAGCTAAGCAAAAGCTCGCCTAAAACCAGCCGAGTTTTAGTGCCTAATCAAGGGGCTGCCCCCGAGCAAACCCAAGAACAGGCCCAAGAACCGACGTTAAAGCCGGACATCATCAGTGATACGGATTTAGAGGGCGTGCCCTTACCAACCGTCAACGCTGAAGCCCCAATCGCCGAAACGCAGCACATCATCAAACGCATGCGCGATGGCTTTGGCTTTCCTGAACTTGTTAATGACGATGTGCGCCAACATATTCGCTGGGCAACGCAGCACAAAACGTACCTGAACAATTTATTTGATCGCGCCGAACCGTTTTTGTACTTCATTGTCGAAGAAATAGACAAACGCGGCTTACCAATGGAGTTAGCATTACTGCCGGCCATTGAAAGCGCGTATAACCCCGGTGCCGTATCGCGCTCAAGAGCCGCTGGACTTTGGCAGTTTGTACCGTCTACCGGGCGTGGCTTTGGACTGCGCCAAGACTGGTGGTACGACGGCCGCCATGACCCATACAGCTCAACGTACGCAGCACTGGATTACCTAGAGCAACTGCATAAAATGTTTGACGGTGACTGGTTTATAGCGCTAGCGGCCTATAATGCCGGCCCTGGCACATTGCGCCGCGCAATAGCCAAAGCCAAACGCAATGGCAAAAAAACCGACTATTTGAGCTTAAAACTGCGCGCTGAAACACGCCGCTATATCCCTAAGTTAGTGGCACTGAAACGCATTGTTCAATACCCAGATCAATACGGCGTTACTTTACCCACCATTGCCAACCAAGCCTTTTTCAAAACTGTTGAGTTACCAGGGCAAATTGATTTGGTGGCCTTTGCTGAAAAGAGCAACATTGACCCAAAGCTGTTAAAGCATTTAAACCGGGGCTTTAAGCGCTGGGCGACTCCGGCTGAGGGGCCGCACCGCTTATTAGTGCCACTAGATTCAAATCAGAGCGCAGACTACGCCATTGCTGCGGTTAATTCAGCCAAGCGCATCAATTATCGCCACCACAGTATTAAAAAAGGCGACACTCTCAATAGAATTGCCCACCGTTATGGCGTGTCAGTGGGCGCATTAAAGTCTGCAAACAACCTCAAAAGCAACCGCATTAATGTTGGCAAGAGCTTAGTTATTCCACTCAGCAGCAATGCGTCTTCACAATTAGCCTCAGCAACGGGTTCGAACAATAAGAAACACACTCACCGCGTTAGCGCTGGCGACACTCTGTGGTCTATTGCGCGGCGCTATCAGGTCAAACTGGAGCAACTATTAAGTTGGAATAACTTAAAAGCCAACGAAGTACTGAGTTTGAACCAAACATTGACGGTGTTTTTAAAGTAAACGTGTTTGGCGTAGCCCCTTGCTGGCTGCGCCTAGCCAACCTCACACAGGTAAACCAAAGCGTCTTCTCGCTCATGATTTTTAGGGCTAGGCTTGTAGTATTTTTTACGAAGGGCTATTTGCTTAAACCCCCATTTTT
The DNA here is from genome assembly GCA_938045295.1 of uncultured Arenicella sp. Taxonomy (GTDB): domain Bacteria; phylum Pseudomonadota; class Gammaproteobacteria; order Arenicellales; family Arenicellaceae; genus Arenicella. The sequence continues at coordinate 51,029 of CALINO010000036.1, read as the reverse complement.
CATACAGGCTTTGCGCCACTGTGTTACTGGCGCGCACTTCTAAAAAAATTTTCTTAAGTTGTTTTTGTTCTGCGAAGGTTCGAATGTCGGACATAAGCGCATGCCCGAAACCACGACCTTGCTGCTTAGGGGCGCACACCACATTGAGGATATGCAATTCATCCAAAACGGCGCTGCACACGTGGTAGCCCTGAATATGGTCACCCACCTTAAGTACACGACAACAATATTCTTTGTTCAGTGATTCTTCAAACGACAACCGTGCCCATGGGGAAATGTGCGCCAATTGCTCAATGTGGGTAACCTGAGTTAGGTCTTCGCTGCACATGTCCGTGATTGAGACATCGTCTGATGAAAAAGAACTCACCACAGCAATGGATTTAGCCGGCATGAACCAATGCACGCTTTAAATCTCGCCACAACGACGCTTTCAAGGCCGGCTCGGCAAGTAACTGCGGTAAAGTATGGCTGGTAATAACCATGCATTGAGTGCCTGGGTATAACTGCGGATTTTTTTGCAACTGCTCAAACGGCTCATTAGCACGCAATACGGCTTGCGCAGCAAATTCGCCCAAAGCGACTACCACTTTGGGCTGCACCAATTCGATTTGCCGATGAACAATTTTATTACACTGAGGGCTTAACGATAAGTCTTCAGGCGGGCAACATTTAAACACCGTAGATGTATACACCTGCTGCCGATCTAAGTCACAAGCCGCTAACATAGCCTCATACAGCTGCCCAGCTCTACCCAAAAACAAGCTATTTTCTTGCACTTCAGTGGAGGTGGGCGCATCGCTAACAAACATCCAATCGGCCAGCACATCGCCAAACCCAAGCACCGATTGCTCTGGGCCACAAGAAGGGCAAAGCTGATGGTTATTGATTCGAGCTTGCAACGCCCGCCAATCCAAATCAGCCAACTCCGCAATGCGGGGGTCAACTTTCTCTATTTTTACTTCGGCTTCAAGCTCAAGGTCAAGATCAATGCCGTTTAATTGATCTTCTTCATCGTGGGGTATTTCGTGATCTGCGTAGGCTGGCGGCTCATGATCTGCGGCAGGCGGTGCCATGCTTAAATCCATCACCGGCGATTCGTCCAGTGGTACCGGCGCTGGCCGCAATGTGGGCATTTTTATTTCGCCGCTGTCATTTTTTACTTCACCAGAAGTATCGTTAAGCTGCCTACCAATACCACCTGTTTGAGGACTTTTTTCAGCCGTTAAAGAAGCGTCTTTTTCTATACCTGACTGTTCTCCGCCTGAAGTACCATTCTCAGCACCATTATTAACGCCACCACTACTCACTGGTTCCTGTAGTGCGGGATCAGATAATGCGGGATCAGATAGTGCGGGCTTAGCTGGAGATGGTTTTTTTGTTTCGGTTTTTATTTCTACCGAGGCCAATAAGCCGGCAGCTGGGTTATACCCACTGGCTTGTTCAGCATAATCGGCTTGTTGCGCTGTTACTGAGCTTTCTTGAGTCTTCTGGCTTACTTGAACTTGTTCGCTTTCAGTAACCGTACTGCCGAGACCAGCCTCAGCAGGCTGTGATTCCAATGCGGTTTTGGCAACCGGCACCTGCGGCTCATGGCCACGTAAGCGCCACGATTGAATGCCTATTTCTTGCAACAAGTTCATGCGCTTAGTTTAAAACATCATGACAACAAACGCTGCCAATACAAACACGAATAGCACAAAAAATGCCACCAATGCCAATAAAGCAAACAACGGATTCACCAACAACGAGACTCCGGCAATGGCCCCCATCACTTCTTCCAAACCTTCTTGCTCACGCAGGGTTTTTAATGTGCGGTAAGCGCCTCGAAAGCTGGTTGCCTGTTTTAAATCTAAGGTTGAAAAGTGTTGCTGTATTCGGTCTTTATCTTGCATCAAATTACTGGCAACCTGCGGCGCTTCACGCAATTGCCCCAACACAAACCAAATAATGGCCCACACCAGCACTGGCAACATCAATAAGCCGCATTTAAGCGCATTAAACCAAAGCGCTGACTCTGCCGAATAAGCCTTTACCGCTAAGTAAATGGAAGCGACTAACGCTGGCAATAGAAAGTAATTCAGCCATTTGCGCAGGCCTGTGGCCACCGCACCAATGCGTTCAAATGCACTTACAATATGATCAATCGCCGACACGCTATTCACTCACCTTACTTGTTTAACGCCAACATTAACCGGCCTACACCAGAAAATTGTCCCAATCGGCCTCTTTAAAGCCAACGATGCCTTTATCGGCATTTAACAAAAATGGGCGCTTTACTAACATGCCATTGCTTGCCAGTAATACCAGCGCTTCATCGCTGGTCATTTCAGGCAAGCGCTCTTTCATATTCAATTCACGGTATTGCATACCAGAAGTATTAAACAATTTTTTAATGTTGCCGTTGTAACTGCCGAGCATGGCGGTTAACTCAGCCACATTGGGGGCTTGCTCTGCAATATTAATTGCTTCAACGTTAATATTATTGCTTTGCAAATACTTACGTGCTTTTACGCACGAGGAACATTTAGGGTAGTGATAAAGTTTCATAAAATAATGATTTAAGCGGCGTTAATAGATCAACAATAGAGCAATGAAGGCTCAATATTACCTTAAAAAAACAAAGGCAATAAAAAAGCGTGCCACAAAATGCAGCACGCTTTTTTCCGAGCAAGCCAGGTTATTCAGCAGTGGAATAGGCTTGTGAGCGTTCCACATAGTCTTGATACGCTGGAATGGCGATCGCGGCCAGAATACCACCAACAATGAACAGGACTGGAAATATCAAACCAAATATTTTTACTGACAGAGGGTTTGCGTTTGGTGCCGCACCATATTGATTATCGCCGTCTGTGCCTCGGCCAAACATTAACCACAAGCCAATAAAGATATTTACCAACGGGATAATCATCAGTAGCGACATCCAGCCGGTTTTATCCATATCGTTAAACCGACGTTTAGCGAATATAAAATAGGAAATGATCATTCCAATGTAGCCAACAATCAATAATATGCCGGTTATACCACCCATCTCTTGCGTGCCAGTTGAACCGGTTAGTATCCCAACGATAAGTGCGGGAAGTAAAAAAGCATACGATGCCAAACAATAAGCCAAATACCTTAATCGGCCAATACGGCCTTTGGGTGTAAAAATTTTGGGTTGATAAGTTTGCCCTAAGCCTGGTTGTTTAACGTCTGAAGAAGGTGCTTGGTACGGGTTTGCTGTCGTTGTCATAATGGCTCCGTGTACAACACTGTTTTTATTATTAGCATGAAGGCTGGCGTGGTAATAATCGCGTAATGTAACGAATAACGCCCCTTAGCCTTATTTAGATATTGAAAAATTCGTACTTACTTAAAGGTCAGTACTTAAAATTGACACTTTAAAAAAGTGCAGCGCTAGTTTAGCATCAACACTCTAATTGGCAAGTTATACAATTTGTTCTGCTATTCGGCCAATAAAAGTCTAATACTAAAATATACAACAGGGAGAAAACATGACTGATATCTACAAAGCGCCTGAGGCTGAGCTGCAAGAGCCGGTACAAAATGGCGAGTACGGGTCGCTCGAAAACGCCTTAGCTGGTAATTTTAAAGTTCACCCTATTGAAACCATGAAGCAAGCCTGGGCCATGCTCAAAGGGATGAAAACCGTGTTCTGGTTAGCCATTTTAGCGTATGCAATTATTGCTATTGTGCTAGAGGTCATATTGGGCTTCGCATTGGGTTATTCGCTAAGCAGCCAAGACTTCCACCCAATGGAGATTGTCGGTTCTCTAATATCCACATTAATACTCGGCCCTATACTGGCAGGCATTTACATGATTGCCATCAAGTACTCAGCCGGCGCCCCCATTGAAGTCGGTGAAATTTTCAAGCATTTTCACAAGACCATACCCCTATTTGTCACCACCATAGTGATGTATTTGGCTATTGGCATCGGTCTGGTTTTATTAATCATTCCTGGCATTTACCTAATGGTAAGTTTTTCATTCGCCTTTTATTTGGTCGTAGAAAAAGACATGGGCGTCATGCAGTCGCTCAGCACATCTCGCAAAGTAGTGCACCACCAATGGTTTCAAATGGGCGGCTTAATTTTACTTTCCATTGTTGTGTGCTTTTTAGGCATTTTAGCGCTTCTTGTAGGCGCACTGTGGGCAGTGCCTTTAGCCGCACTAACCATTGCATTGGTTTACCGAGACGTATTTGGTGTGGAAGAAAAGACTTTAGCCAATAACTAAAAGTCGCCCACACCATGAAGCTGGATACCATTGCGCTGGTGGAAACACCAGAGGGCATAGACCTGCAAGCCGAGCTCGCGGGTCTCGTGCCACGCACTCTTGCCTACTGTATTGATTTCTTCATTCGAATGATGATTATGATGGTGCTCGGCATCATCTTTATGTTCTTTGGCAAAGCAGGCACTGGTTTATGGCTCATTCTTATTTTTGTAATGGAATGGTGGTATCCGGTTTTATTTGAGGTATTTAAGGGCGGCCAAACGCCAGGAAAAAAGTCGTTTAACATAAAGGTGATCAACGATGACCTAACGCCTGTTTCATTCGGCGCGTCGTTAATTCGAAACTTACTCAGAACCGCCGACGTTCTGCCTCTATTTTATGTGTTTGGCATAATATCCATGTCCAGCACTAAACACTTTCAGCGTCTAGGTGACTTGGCCGCCGGCACCTTAGTTGTGTATTCAGAACCCGAACAGCACGACTCCTCAGCAATAAAGAATGTGGCCGCTATTGCGCCTCAATTGGCTCTTTCTGAAGACCAACAAGTGGCTTTTGTAAACTTTGCCCTGAACAAAGGCCGCATGTCAGCAGACCGACAAGCCGAAATAGCCGAGATCATTCGCCCACGGCTGCCGCTAAACACCAGCAATGCTACCGACTACGTGCGCGGTGTTGGCAAGTGGCTGCTTGGTTCTAAGCACTAACCACAAGACCCGAAACGACCAAACTCAAGAGTAAATAAGACTGTGAAACAGCTGGAATTTGAAGACTTATATTCAGAGTTTTGGTTCGATATTGAAACCCTGCTCAATAACAAAAACAAAGACACACACGAAGGCTTAGCTGAGTTTCCGCAGAATTTCAGACGCTTATGCCAACACTTAGCCATTGCCAAAAGCCGCCGCTATTCAGCCAGTTTAGTTACTCGTTTAAATCGTCTAGTGCAGCAAGGCTATGAAAAACTGTACACCGAATCATCACGGCATAAAGGCGGAATATTAGAGTTTATTATTTATGGGTTTCCAGCCGCACTGAGAAGCAATAAAGGGTTTTTATGGGCCGCCGCCGCTGTATTTGTACTGCCGTTTGTACTAATGATGATCGCAGTTATGCTAAACGACCAGCTGATTTATTCAATCATGGGCTCAGGCGACGTACGCAACATGGAATCAATGTACGACCCAAGCTTGCGTAAACTTGGCCGTGAACGCCAATCAGACTCGGACATCATGATGTTCGGGTTTTACATTTACAACAACATAGGCATTGCCTTTAAATGCTTTGCCACCGGATTGTTTGCCGGTGTGGGTAGCTTATTTGTTTTAGCGTTCAATGGCCTGGCCATTGGCGCGGTCAGTGGCCATTTAACCGCTTTGGGCTTTACTGAAACATTCTACCCATTTGTTATCGGCCACGGCTCTTTTGAACTAACCGCCATTGTTTTCAGCGGTGCCGCCGGCTTGAAGCTAGGGTTTTCATTATTAGCTCCGGGAGAAAACACCCGCCTTAAAGCGCTGCAATTATCAGCAAAAGACGCCGTCAAGATCATGTATGGGGTTTTTATTATGTTGCTAATAGCGGCTTTTATTGAAGCTTTTTGGTCTTCTTCTTCCACACTGCCTAATGCCGTGAAGTATTCCGCAGGCACCGCACTTTGGGTACTGGTTATTTATTATTGTTTTTTCTTCGCACGCCAACGCGTTACCGCTTACCAACATGCAACTCAGTAAACTTATTATTGAGCCTCGAGTACGAAACGCCTGGGCCGCCATTGACCTTGGTTTTACTCTGGCACGCCAATTTTGGTTGCGCGGGGTAATACTGTACTTAATTGTGGCCGCCCCCATATTTTTATTGTCACGGCTGCTCACTGATGAAGCTGGCTGGATTACTTATTTATGCTTATGGTGGCTAAAACCGTTATTCGAAAGACCCATACTCTTTTTGCTTAGCCGCGAGTTATTCAGTGAAAAAATGGGAGTACGCCGAACACTGTCGCACTATAAGCAATGGTTACTGCCCAGTATATTTTCGGTGCTCACCATTCGCCGCTTAAGCACTAATCGCGGCATGTACGCGCCGGTCAGTTTATTAGAACAGCCTCGCTCGAATGAGTACTATAAACGCACCAAAGTGCTTGGCTATAAGTTCTCTAATGCCTCAACTTGGGCCACGGTGGTGCTGTATCACGTTGAGTCATTCTTAGCCATTGCCCTGTTAGCCTTGTTTGCCTTCTTGTTTCCAGACCATGTAGACATGACGTTAAGTTGGTGGGCCGAGGTGTCAGACAATAATCTTTACTGGGATATCAGCTCGATTTTAATTATGGCCGTAGTTGCACCGTTTTATTGTGCATCTGGCTTTATGCTTTATATATGCCGCCGTATTGAATTAGAAGGCTGGGACATAGAAATATGTTTTCGAGATTGGATGCGTAACTACACGCCCAGCGCCGAACCGGTTTCTGGAGGCAGCAATGTCTGACATTGTTAAAGCATTGAGTACTGCCAAATTCGCTTTCATTCTATTTTTAATACTAAGCGTATTACAACTCCCGATTACCGCTCAAGAAACGAACGAACACGAGCAAGCACAACAACAAGAAAGCGATCAAGACTATGACCGCAACTTTACTTTAGATGAAGGCGAAGAATTACCGCGCAACGCTGCATCAACAGAATATCACCAGCAAATTGAAGCGGTTCTTGCAGACAAAGATTTTTCACAAAAAAAGACGGTTACTGATTGGCGCTGGATAGACACAGCCGATAAAAAGAAACGCGAAGAAAAATTTCCTGAATCAATCATTTCATTCATTGAGTTTTTAGAACGACATCAAAATACCATTAAAACGCTGGCCACTATTTTTGAATTTCTTTTATGGGGGTTGGCCATTGCCTTGATTGCTTGGTTACTGCTGCGCTACCGCGAAACTCTATACCGTTTCGTAACTGGTGGGCTGTCTGACAATCAAGAAGCGCTCCCCACCACATTGCTGGGGTTAGATGTAAAAAAAGAAAGCCTACCGAAAGACATACCCACCAGCGCAAAACACTTATGGCAGCAGGGCGAACACCGTCAAGCCATTGCCTTGCTACTCAGAGCAAGCTTAGTGCGCTTAATTCACGACCATAAAGTCAGGTTGTTTGACAGCGATACCGAAAATGAATGCTGTGAACGCATTAAACAACAAGCTCCTAAGCGCAGTAGTGTTTACATGAGAGAGCTGGTGAACACTTGGCAAACCGTTGCCTATGCTCACCAAACACCCACTGAAGCCACATTCACACAACTGTGCGGCGAATGGCCGGAGGTGTTCAATGCAAAGTAAAATCATGTGGGGCTTAGTCATATTAAGCATAGGAGTTATCGTATTTTGCGCCACCGTCATGATGGAGCGCTACGAAACCGAAATTTGGACAACCCCCAGCCCAGAGGTACGTGAAAACCCATTTGTTGCTGCACAACGGTTTCTTGAAAATCGCGGCGTCACGGTTGAAAAGACCACCAATACGCTCGATTTTAAAACCATTGAAACCGATCAAACGGTGATTTTAACTCTCGTTGACAGCATGCTGGTGTCGCAAAGCAAAATTGACGACGCCATTGATTGGGTAGAACGCGGCGGATACTTAATTGTCGGTGTGGGCGCCGAGGTTGAGGGGCATTCTTCGATTCTTAAGCGCTTTGAAATCGAACCCAGACGAATAGAAGTCGAAGTAGACGATGTATTGCTTGGTGATGATCGCGAGGACATGACCACGTCTGAACAGCTACGCAAGCTCAACCAAGAGATTGAAGAACGCAAAAAAAAGAAAGCACAAACGGCCAGCGACAATGATGGTGCGCAAGATGGCGAGCAAAGTGATGACAGCGAATCAGACTCTGCACCAGAGCAATCGTTGTTTGGCATGTTAAACAGCGATTTTCAGAATGAGTTTTTCAAACTGCAAGTGGACGCCGAAGACGACTTATACATCGCCGTATTAGACGACATTGTGCTAGACCATAAGCTGCTGTACGACCATGAAAACTATGACTCTAAGCAGCATAATGGCTATACGTTAAATTCATGGTCTAGTGACGAAAATGGGGTGCGGCTACTGCAACTTTACTATGGCGATGGCTCATTGGTGGCCTTATCGAGCAGTAATCTTTGGAAAAACAAAAACATTGGTGTTGGTGATCACGCCTACTTTCTTTCGTACTTAGTGCCTGACGATTCAACATTGCAGCTTTTTTACAATATTGAAGCGCCCTCACTGTTCAGCCTTATTCACCGTTATTTTTATGAACTGGTTTGGTCGGCCATTGCCTTACTCGCATTTTGGCTATGGTACCGCGGCATTCGCATACAACGAGTGCGTTCTAAACATGAAGTCGGCCGCCGTAACTTTGCTGAACACCTACGCTCGAGTGCCGAATTTCTCACCCGAACCGAACAGTACATAACATTGTTAACGCCACTCAAAGAAGACATAGAACAACAGTTAAAGAGTGAGCACCCTAACTTCAGCCACTTAAACAGCACCGCTCAAGTAGCAATACTGGCGGGCAAAACCCAACTGCCTGATACCCAGCTAGAAAACTGGCTCAAATTTTGCAAACAAATTGACAGCCGCGAGCAATTATTCTCGGCTCTTAAACTTGGTAACGCCATTAGGAAACAGCTATGACCCACGAGCAAGACAACACAACAAACACCGCCACGCCATCGCAAGCGGACGCAATGCAAACCGCCACAATTGAAAAACTAAGGTTATTGCTGGCCAGCGTTAACACCGCACTGGTTGGTCAAAACAGTGTTGTAAAACACGTACTACTGGCCATGCTTTCTAATGGACACGTACTACTGGAAGGCGTGCCAGGGCTGGGTAAAACACTACTGGTACGAGCACTGGCCAAAACATTTTCGGGCGACTTTAAACGTATTCAATTCACTCCTGATTTAATGCCTTCGGATGTGACTGGCCACGTTATGTTTGATATGGCCAACAAAACTTTTCAAATGAATTATGGCCCAGTGTTTACTAACTTATTGCTTGCCGATGAAATCAACCGCGCGCCAGCGAAGTCACAAGCCGCCTTACTTGAAGTAATGCAAGAAAAACAAGTCACCACAGAAGGCAAGTCACGCAAAGTGCCGCTGCCGTTTATGGTGTTGGCCACACAGAACCCACTTGAGCAAGAAGGCACTTACCCCTTACCTGAAGCCGAGCTTGATCGTTTTCTTATCAAAATAGTCATCAATTTCCCCAACCAAGAAGATGAAGTAAAACTAACTCGCCTAATTACTGAAGGTAATGTCGGTGACAACAGCTCGATTGAAAGCATTAATGCGGTGATGAGCGCGCAAGACATGCTCGACGCGCAACAGCAAGTTGCTAATATTGATATTGATGAAAAAGTGGTGGATTACGCCGTGCGCATTGTGCGCGCTACGCGTGAACACCCGTCAATTTTTCGTGGCGCGGGCTCCCGAGCCAGCATTGCTCTGGTGCGTATTGCAAAAGCTCAGGCCTTTCTTGAAGGGCGTAATTTTGTGCTTCCAGACGACGTTAAACAACTGGCCACAGTGGTATTGCAACACCGTATCGCATTAACCCCAGACGTTGAAATTGAAGGCATGAACGCCTCTGACGTTCTTAACCAATTATTGCAAGACATCGAGGCGCCACGTTCGTGAGCAATGTGGTACGCGCGCTGTTAGCGCTCTTTTCACTACGGCCAACTCTATTATTGTTGCGCGCCCTCGGCCTAATGGTGGCCGGTGGGCTAACCGTGGGTGCTCTACGCTTATGGCTAGGTGATAGCTACGCAGAGCTTGTTGGCTTACTTTCCAACACTTGGCTGTTATTGCTTGCTGGCTTAGCCGCCTGCGCGCTGTGGGATTGGCTTAAAGGCGCACCAGCCAATCAGCTGCATATTCAACGAAAGCTACCAAGTTCATTCAGTTTGAACCGAGCGCAAAATGTGCGCTTTGAATTAACCAACAATAGCCATCGAGACTTAGACGTTAGTCTTTACGACGCCTACCCTGAGCATTTTGAAAGCTCACAATTCCCACTAACGCAAAGCATTAGCAAAAACCAAAAAGGCGTGTTTGAATACACGGTGATTCCTAAGTCTCGTGGCTTAGCTACTTTTGAGCCAGCGTATGTGCTTATTCGGTCTCACTTCGGCCTATGGCAATTTATTAAACGCTTAGGCCCGCATGACCACGCCAAGGTTTACCCCGACTTCAGTGCCATTTCCAACTCATTTGTGTTCGGTGTTGAACAAGCCATGCGCAATATGGGCGCGCACATTGCCAAACGCAAAGGCGACGGCATGGAGTTTAACCAGCTACGAGAATTTCGTGATGGTGACACGCTCAAACAAATAGACTGGAAAGCCACCGCACGGTTAGGCGATTTAATCTCGCGCGAGTACCAAGAAGAAAAAGACCAAAACGTGGTGTTTTTACTCGACTGCAGCCGCCGCATGCGTGCCATGGAAAACAACTTAAGCTACTTCGATTATGCGCTCAATGCCCTATTAATGAGCAGCTACATTGCCTTAGATAAAGGCGATGCCGTGGGGGTGAAAACATTCTCTGGCGAACCCAGTTGGCTGCCCCCCATTAAAGGCAAAGTGGCAATCAACACCATACTCAATCATTTGTACGCACTTGATACCTCGACCCAAAGCAGTGACTATGTGGCAGCGGCGCAAGAACTATTATTAAAACACCGCAAACGGTCACTGGTAATTTTAATCACTAATGTGCGTGACGAAGACAATGAAGACCTTAACAAAGCGGTGGAAATATTATCTCAGCAACACCTAGTTATGGTGGTGGCCTTACAAGAACGCTTACTAGAAAAGGTGGACGGCATGGAGGCAGACACCCCCAACGACGCACTGCTCTACGCCGGGGTAAAACACTTTGAGCAAAGCCGCCGAAAAATGCTCACTCGATTAAAAGTAAGCGGCGTATCCGTGGTGGATGCCACCCACAAGAACATTCACATCCAACTGGTCACTGAGTACTTAAGATTAAAGCAAAGCGGGCGTATTTGATTACTTAACGCTCAATGCTCTTCGATAAACTGTTTTACTTTTGCCACCAATTCAAGCGGCAGCTGGCTTTGATAATCCATGCTCGACAGGTTTTTCTCGCCGTCCCACAACAATAAGGTGGGCTTATTGTATTTTTCTAAGGTGTTTATTATGAGCGTTTCTTGCTCTGAAGCGCCTGAAAACTCAATGTCTAAATTGCCCACCATTTGGTAACGAAAGTCACCGCCATTAATGTCTGCCATAAACAGATTCAATTCTTTGGTGACTTCTTTAAAATGCTTTTTGGCTTTTTTTGCTAAGGCTTCTGGCTTGTAAACAATGACAGCGGGTTGTTGCACAATAATGTTTTCACTAATGACTGACTCATCAATGGAAAACCCGGAACCATCACTCAGCAGGTCGTCTTTGTATTGCGCAAAAAATTGGTCTTCAATTCGTGATTGAATAATTTGGCTCTCGTTTAATTTTGAGTACAACGAAGAAATACGAGATTGGCAGGAATACAAACGTTGTTTAAGCCGGTAGCGCTCTTTTACGTATCTTTTCTCAGTGTCCTTATCTAACTCGGTTTTATCAATATAGTACGCCAACTCTTGTCTTCGGCGTTTGATTTCATGGACTTCGTTTTTTTGGTTGTAGAGCTGGCTTTCGTAGTATAAAACCTCTCTATTGGCGTTATATACTTTATTACCATCGTAATAGGCTGTATTAAAACGTGCTTGCGATTGAGAATCACAGATAGACTCATAGCGTAAGTTCCTTAGGCCAAATTCAAATCCGTTACTCTCAGTGCAGAACGTCTTCAAACCCAATGCATAACCGTGATCATACGCGTTACGGTCTACCCACATTTTTTTAGCTAGGCACTCCTGACTGGAGTATTGCCAACCGCTCTCTTGAGCATCTCCTCGCTTAGCCACATCAAACCCTTGAGCATACCAATCTTTGCTTAAACACGCGTTTTGGTGCTGATAGAGGGTGGTACACGCTTGCAGGCTAAGCAACAAAAATAACAATACTGCTTTTTTTATTATCACCATATTTAACGTCATGGGTTTACTTAATAACTGAAGAATCCAGTGCAGAATCAATGCGATTAACGCCCACTGGCATACTTATTAATTACACTTTTAGTTTGCCGCATAACGCCACCAGATGTAAGCGTTAAAAACGAATTAAACGGCGCCCCAGTATACGCCAGCATTTTTGCCACCCATGTATTGCACGTATTGGTGGCGTAGTAATGCCCTTCGCCGGTAAAAAATAAGCTGTTTCCGTAAATGCCCGGCCGTGTTGGCAGAACAGCACCACCGCCCTCTTTTTTAAACGATGCGGCAATGCCTGCATTCAACGCGCGTAAGCCAGATATTGATATGGTCATTGCCAACACCTCGCTGTCAGAAAAGTACTCTTGTGGCGCTTGAGAAAATGCCACCACGTGCATCACACTGTCGGTTGGCCATAAAATGGCATTAAACGTCATTGCCGTGGTGATGGTTTTTGCTTGATAAAACCCTTTATCGCCCCAGCCAAACTCGTAAAACGAGTGCTTACCCAGTTTATCTTGAATAAAATTCAGCTCAGGCTCAAGTTGGTTGCCGGCCAGAATAATGCCAGTATGCCAGCCGTGATTAACCACATAAATCTGCACTTCATCTGCGCTGGAAACAGGCCGGTTTTGCCACGGTTGAACAAAGTTATACGAAACACGCGACAGCCAAATCAGTATGGCGACCATCAACAAACGTATAAAAAAACCTCTCAACGCTTAACGGCTAGTCTTAGAGATAAGCAACGACAGCATTGCACCTAAAGCGGCTCCGATCAGCAACCCCGTGCCATTAGCAAAAAGGTCGGCCCATTCTGCATAACGGTTTACGTACGGTTGAATCAATTCAACGGCCCCGCCCCAGATAAGAAACACCAACATCAACCATAAGCGTTTGGCGTACCGAACTAAAAAGGCTGGCATCATTAGTGCGGCATAAGAAACAAAATGATGTAATTTATCGCTACCGGGAATGTCAGGCAATTCAGCCAACGGACTGAGCGATGTAATGCTAATGATTGCCAACATCAACAATGTAGTTGGCAACCAAATGCGCTGGGCTAAGCCCGATACGTTCACTGACGACATGCTCATGGTCATCACCCAGCCTTAGCAATACAGCCTACAATTTTGGTGTGATCAAATTTTCTAACTTAACTTGGTCTGCGGCAAACGCGCGAATGCCTTGACCTAACTTTTCAGTGGCCATTGCATCTTCATTTTGCATCCAGCGGAACGCTTGTTCGTCTAAGCTGAGTTTTTCCATTGCTTCGCCAGTGCTGTCGGCGGAAAGTTGACGCGTTAGTTGGCCGTCGTCGTTACGCAATTCTTCTAAGTAGTTAGGGCCAATGGTTAAATAGTCGCAACCAGCCAAGGCTTCAATTTCACCGGCGTTGCGAAAGCTGGCGCCCATCACAATGGTTTTATAGCCGTGTTGTTTGTAGTAGTTGTATATTTTAGTCACTGACAACACACCAGGGTCTTCAAGTGGCGCATAAGTCTCTTGCCCACCGTTGGCTTTATGCCAATCTAAAATTCGGCCAACAAACGGTGAAATTAAGAACACACCGGCTTCGGCACACGCCACCGCTTGAGCAAAGCTGAACAACAGCGTTAGATTACAGTTAATGCCTTCTTTTTCAAGCTGTTCAGCGGCTTTAATGCCTTCCCAAGTTGACGCAATTTTAATCAAAATGCGCTCCTTATCGATGTCTCGCTCTTTGTACAAAGCAATTAACTTACGGGCTTTTTCTACAGTGGTTTGAGTGTCAAATGACAAACGCGCGTCCACTTCGGTAGAAACACGCCCCGGAATGATCTTTAAAATTTCACAACCAATGTCCACGCCAAAATTGTCCACGGCATCGACCAAATCGCCATTAGCGCTGGCTACCGCACGGTCAATAATGTCAGCGTACTGAGCGTCTTGCGCCACTTTTAACAATAAACTTGGATTCGTGGTGGCATCTTGTGGCTTATATTCGGCAATGGCGGGCAACTCACCCGTATCAGCCACAACCACTGTCATATCTCGTAATTGCTGTAATTTATTCATGAGTGTTTTATCTAATCGTTAGTAATTTAAGTTAAAAGTGAGCGATTAATCTATTTGTATGTCTTCTTGAGTGGCCGATGCTTTTTCGGTGGTAATGGCTTTTACCGCTTGAAACCCTTTGGGCAGCTTACGGCCACGCTTGCCTCGTTCACCCATGTAATGTTCTATGTCTTGCCCCTTTAAGCGCAGGTAACGTTTACCCGCATGCACCAACACATGCTGCCCCTTTTTAAAGGCCGTCACGCCCAGCACGTACTCTTCACGCGCTTTGAGCAACTTAGAGGGTACATTAATAAGCTTAACACCTTTGCCTTTGGCCAATGAGGGTAACTCCGTAGCCGAGTAAATGGTGAGATAACCGGCGGTTGTTACCACCGCAATAAATTCGTTCTCAATGTCGTTTAACGGCAAGGGGTGGAGTGCTTGCGCCCCGCTTGGCACACTGAGTGTGACCTTACCCTTTTTATTTTTAGTAATCATGTCTTCAACGGAACACACAAAACCATAACCGGCATCGCTGGCCATGACGTACTGATCACTGTCTTTGCCCATCAACACAGCTTTAAAGCTGGCACCCGCTGGCGGCGTGACATTACTGGTGAGCGGCTCACCTTGCCCGCGCGCCGATGGCAATTTATGCGCTGGTAAGGCGTAAGTTCTGCCCGTGGAGTCCATCGCTATTAGCGGCTGGTTTGACTTACCTCTGGCCGACGACGCGTAACTGTCGCCCGATTTGTAATTTAAATCGCGCGGGTTAATGTCATGCCCTTTAGCTGCACGTACCCAACCTTGTTGTGACATAACCGCAGTGATGGATTCACTGGGTATTAAGTCACTGGCATCAATGGCTTTAGCAACGTCACGCTCAACCAATGGCGAACGGCGAGCATCGCCAAACTCATCCGCGTCTTCTTTAAGCTCTTTTTTCACCAGAGTTTTCAGGCGTGCGTCTGAGCTTAACAGCAGCGCTAAACGATCACGCTCTTTTTCTAACTCTTCTTGCTCGCCTCGAATTTTCATTTCTTCGAGCTTGGCAAGGTGGCGTAATTTGAGTTCTAAAATGGCCTCAGCTTGCCGATCAGAAAGCTCGAAGCGCTCCATTAACACAGGCTTAGGCTTGTCGTTATTGCGAATGATTTCAATCACTTCATCAATATTTAAAAAGGCCGCCAAGTAACCTTCTAATATGTGCAAACGATCAATGACTTTGTCATAACGGTATTGCAAACGCCGGCGCACCGTTTCAATGCGAAACGTAAGCCATTCCTTCAAGCATTCGCGCAAATTGTAAACATGAGGGCGACCATCCAGCCCGATCATATTCATATTAACGCGGTAGCTTTTTTCCAAATCAGTGGTGGCAAACAAGTGCCCCATGAGTGGTTCAATATCAACGCGATTAGAACGTGGCACCACCACCAATCTAACCGGGTTCTCTTGATCAGATTCATCGCGCAAATCGCTGACCATCGGCAGCTTTTTAGCCTGCATCTGTGCCGCTATTTGCTCTAGCACTTTAGAACCGGACGCTTGATACGGCAGCGCATGAATGACAATATTGCCATTTTCTTTGCTGTATAGGGCGCGCTGCTTAATGGAACCGTTGCCGGTTTGATACATATCCAAAATCTGCGCCTTAGGCGTCACAATTTCGGCTTCAGTGGCAAAATCAGGCGCGTGAACAAATTCACACAGATCGTCTACAGTGGCTTTAGGGTTCTCTATGAGGTGCACACACGCATCCACCACTTCACGCACATTGTGCGGCAAAATATCGGTCGCCATACCAACCGCAATGCCTGAGCCACCGTTCAATAGAATGTTTGGCAGTCTGGCGGGTAAACTTTTGGGTTCTTGGATGGTGCCATCAAAGTTTGGTTGCCAATCACTGGTGCCCTGCCCCAGCTCAGACAGCAAGCTTTGCGCATACGGAGCCAAGCGCGATTCCGTGTAACGCATGGCGGCAAAAGACTTAGGATCATCGGTAGAGCCCCAGTTGCCTTGACCATCAACCAATGGGTAGCGGTAACTGAATGGCTGCGCCATTAACACCATGGCTTCATAACAGGCGCTGTCACCGTGTGGATGAAACTTACCCAGTACGTCACCAACGGTACGAGCCGATTTTTTATATTTAGCCGCATTATGCAAGCCAAGCTCTGACATGGCGTATACAATGCGGCGCTGTACTGGTTTTAGACCGTCGCCCACAAATGGCAAAGCACGATCTAAAATCACATACATTGAGTAATTTAAATACGCTTGCTCGGCAAATTGGGCTAAAGATTGTTGCTCAGTGTGTGGATTCATGTAGCACAAAATTAGTTATAATTTGATGCAGAAAGACTACTCAAACATTGGCCTTGAAACAACGAAAATTTCCCCTGTTTGAGCAGAATTAATTAGAATATATCGATGACCTCAAAAAACCCGTGCCCACCTAACGAACTTTTGTTCGATTTAGAAACACTCATTAACTCTGCCCAACCGCGGCGAATCTTGTTGATTGGCAATATAGACCCCATTTTTTTGGATGACTATTTGGCGCAAAAGCGACTATTGAGCCAAGAATGCAGCGTCACCCACATTAGCACCAACCAGCTGGATGAGTTTTGGTCACTCAATGAGCGCTTCGATGTGGGCTTGGTGCTCAACTTGTTTGAACACATCCCGCACGAAACCGGCAATAGAGTGCTCTCAAAGTTACGTGACGTATTAACGCCCCAGTACTGCATTGCATTGCCACTCCATGATCAGCAGCCAACGTCGTCATGGGCGCTGACCGACCTATTTAGTTTTGCACTGAGCAAAGTCGCCAGCTATGACAACGCCACCCCGCCATTAAGCCTGTTTAAATACAACATTGAAGACTATAAAAAAACACCCGACTGGCTTAATGCAGACAATTGGGCCAACCCGCAATTATGGGGCAAATATTGGTGGTAAACACCGTTAAAGCGCAGTAACTCACTGGAATTTGTAACACTGAGTAAATTATCGCCATTCATTGCAACACAATTGTAAAAAAGCAGTGTACCGCCGAACACAGGCCATGCTAACATCCGAAAAACGAGCCGGCACGCTCCACAATGCCGGTTTGTTTACCAATTTTGGCGTATTTCTTTTAATCAGCCATTGGTTAAATGCTAATTAAATAATAAGCCACTAAAATAATAATTTTTGCCGGCAAGTGCCATTGTCGACAACGAGATAAATAACAAGTCAAAGTGCCGAGACTTTAGCTCTATGAAAGCTACCGATATCAGCAATCCTGAGTACTTTCACAAAGTAGTCGATTGCCAGTATGCCTGCCCTGCGCATACTCCCGTTCCTGAATATATTCGTCTAATTGCCAAACGCCGCTACAGCGATGCGTACATGGTTAACTGGGAATCCAATGTGTTTCCAGGCGTGTTAGGCCGCACCTGTGACCGCCCTTGCGAACCCGCATGCCGTCGTGGTCGCGTTGATGAAGAGCCCGTTGCTATTTGCCGGTTAAAACGTGTTGCCGCCGACAACAAAGACGACAGCAATGTTGACTCCCGCATGCCCGACATACCTAAAGAGAAAAACGGCAAACGCATTGCATTAATTGGTGCTGGCCCGGCTTCTTTAACGGTAGCACGCGATTTAATGCCACTCGGTTACGACATCGATATCTACGATGAAAACGCCAAAGGCGGCGGTTTCATGCGCAGCCAAATTCCATCGTTTCGTCTACCAGAAGAAGTGCTAGACCAAGAAGTCAACTATGTTCTGGACATGGGCGTTTCGCAAATTTTCAACACCCGTGTTGAAAGCCTCAAAGAAGTATTAGACAAAGGCTATGACGCAATTTTTGTCGGTACTGGCGCCCCAAAAGGTAAAGATCTTAATATACCTGGCCGCGCTGAAGCCGGCGATAATGTGCACATTGGTATTAATTGGTTAGAAAGTGTGGCATTTGAGCACACTGAAGACATTGGTAAAAAAGTAGTGATTGTTGGTGGCGGAAACACCGCTATGGACTGCTGCCGAACCGCAAAGCGCATTGGCGGCGACGAAGTGACTGTCACCGTTCGCTCTACTTACGAGGCGATGAAAGCATCACCTTGGGAGAAAGACGACACCTTAGCGGAAGGCATTCCAATTTTGGCCAACCACAGCCCTAAAGAATTTTTAATTGAAGACGGCAAGCTCGCCGGCATGACCTTCAGCGTCGTGGAATCAAGCTACGATGAAAACGGCAAGCGCACCATTCGCGACACCGGTGAAGTGGTTACCGTTGAGTGCACCGACGCCATTATGGCCATTGGCCAAGACAACGCTTTCCCATGGATTGAGCGCGACATTGGCATTGAGTTTGGCGATTGGGAACTTCCAGTGGTTAATAAAACCAGCTTCCAGTCCACCAACGAAAAAATCTTTTTTGGTGGCGATGCGGCCTTTGGCCCAGAGAACATCATTACCGCCGTGGCTCACGGCCACCAAGCGGCTATTTCAATTGACTTATTTTTAAGCGGAAAATCAACCATTGATGAGCGCCCAGCACCGGGCACCAATTTAGTCAGCACTAAAATGGGGATTCACCAATGGGCGTATGACAGCGCTGTGGTGGATGATGACCGTCAAGCTTCGGCTCATTTACCTGTTGAAAAGGCCCTTTCAAGCCGCAAGATTGAGTCCGAACTTGGCTTCTCACCTGAGGTGGCATTCACCGAGGCTGAACGCTGCTTAAACTGCGATGTGCAAACGGTTTTTGTTGAAGAAAAATGCATTGAATGTGACGCCTGTGCTGACATTTGCCCCACCAATTGCATTACCTTTACTCACAACGACGGCTCACCGTTGCGTGACCGTTTAAATGCGCCTAGTTTAAACCTTGAGACCGATCTTTATGTATCAACCGATCTGGCCACCGGTAGCGCCATGATCAAAGACGAAGATGTGTGCTTACATTGTGGGTTATGCGCTGAGCGCTGCCCAACATCGGCATGGGACATGAAAAAGTTCTTATACACGGTAACAAAAGCAGGAGACAATCCGGCGCCTATTTTGGTTGAACAAACCACTCCTCGAAAGAAAAAACAAGCGGAGGCTGCCGCATGAGCACTGCCAGTAATACTGCACCAAAGTTAAACCCCGTAGTTAATGACTTTGTTGTTAAATTTGCCAACGTAAATGGCTCTGGTTCGGCCAGTGCTAACAGCATGTTTGCCAAGGCAATTTTTCGCATGGGCATTCCGGTTAGCCCTCGTAATATTTTCCCGTCTAATATTCAAGGCGCTCCAACTTGGTATGAAGTGCGTGTCTCAGAGCAAGGCTATTTAGGTCGCCGCGGTGGGCAGGTTGAATTGGTGGTGTCGGTTAACCCTCAAAGCATGGTTGATGACATTAACAGTGTTTGCCCGGGTGGTTATTTTTTCTACGACAACACTTACCCGCTGGACTTCAAGCTCATTCGTGATGACATTCATTACATTGGCTTACCGTTGACGGAAATTACCAACTCTAATTTCACCAACCCAAGGCAGCGCCAGCTATTTAAGAACATCATCTATGTGGGTTCTTTAAGCTATTTAATTGGCATTGATTTTTCTGCACTAGAAAGCATTGTTAATGACACATTTAAAGCCAAGCCAAAGTTAATTGAGCCCAACATTGCGGCTCTACAACTTGGCTTTGATGAAGCCAAAGCCGCCTTTAATGAGCCTCTTCCTCTGCAACTCAAACGCAGCAATAAGAACGAAGGCAAAGTTTTACTCGAAGGCAACGCCGCGTGCGGTTTAGGTGCAGTATACGGCGGTGCCACCGTCTGTGCTTGGTACCCAATCACGCCCTCAACATCGGTGGCTGAAGGCTTTGAAAAATACGCCAATAAGCTTCGGGTAGACCCTGAAACGGGCAAAAACAACTTTGCCATCATACAAGCGGAAGATGAGTTATCTGCCATTGGCATGGTGATAGGCTCAAACTGGAACGGCGCTCGTTCATTCACAGCCACCAGTGGCCCCGGTGTGTCATTAATGCAAGAATTTTTAGGCCTGGCCTATTTTGCTGAAATACCCGCCGTGTTGATTGACGTGCAACGCGCAGGCCCTTCGACCGGCATGCCCACTCGAACCCAGCAATCAGATTTGTTGATTTCAGCTTACGCGTCGCACGGTGACACCAAGCAAGTGTGCCTATTCCCGGCCACCCCAAAAGAGTGTTTTGAGCTAACCGCCGATGCCTTTGACATTGCTGATCGCTTACAAACACCCGTAATCATGCTTACCGATTTAGACCTTGGCATGAATGAGCATATTTGCGACGAGCTAACATGGGACGATGCCCGCGCTTACGATCGCGGCAAAGTACTCAATGCTGAAGAACTGGATAAAATAGAACGCTTTGGGCGTTACCACGATGTGGATGGCGATGGCATCACCTATCGTACCGTTGCCGGCACACACCCTGAAAAAGGCGCCTTTTTTACTCGCGGCACATCGCGTGATGAATACGCTATTTACACCGAGAAAGGCGAAATATTTGAAGCAAACCTAGAACGTTTGCTGGTGAAATGGGAAACCGCACCGAAATACTTACCGGCGCCAATCACCACTGAACGCAGTGCTGAAAAGAAAATAGGCGTGTTGCATTTTGGCACCAGCATGGAAGCCACTCACGAAGCCTTAGACCAACTGGCGGCGGCTGGGCATGCGGCGAATGACATGCGAATTTTGTCATTTCCATTTCATGCTGATGTGCTTGAATTTATTGAACAACACGACCAAATTTTCGTGGTTGAGCAAAATCGCGACGCACAAATGAAAACGCTGTTAGTTAACGAGCTGGAAATAGCGCCACGCAGCCTGAATTCAATACTGCAATTTAATGGCGACCCCATCAGTGCGCGCATTATCCGCACGAAAATAGAAGAGAAATTAAACACGGCTACTAAGGCTAAATCAGCCTAACCGTGCACAGAGATTCATTATGAGTTTTATTAAACCTAATATTCGTCACCCTGAAGCGCCAAAAAACAAACTTGGCTTGTCGACGAAATCATACGAAGGCGCGATTTCAACGCTGTGCGCTGGCTGTGGCCACGATTCAATCAGTGCCGCCATTATGCAAGCTGTTTGGGGCCTAGACATTGAACCTCATCGAGTTGCCAAAATGTCCGGCATTGGGTGTTCATCTAAATCGCCCACCTACTTTTTAAATAAAGCGCACGGGTTTAACTCTGTGCATGGGCGCATGCCGTCAGTCACCACTGGCGCCAATGTGGCCAATCGTGACTTGCTGTACATTGGCGTGTCTGGCGACGGTGACACCGCATCCATTGGTATGGGGCAATTTGCACACGTAATTCGCCGCAATCTGAACATGTCTTACATTGTGGAAAACAATGGTTGCTACGGCTTAACCAAAGGGCAAGATTCAGCCACCGCTGATGAAGGTTCAAAGTCTAAAAAAGGCAAGGTAAACCCATTTGAGTCGATCGACTTGGTGGCACTGGCATTGGAATTGGGCGCCACCTTTGTGGCACGCAGTTTTTCCGGCGACAAACAACAGCTGATTCCGCTGCTCAAAGCCGCAATGTCACACAAAGGCTTTGCCTTGATTGACGTGGTTTCGCCTTGCGTCACCTTTAATAACCACGCGGGCTCTACCAAGAGCTACGATTACACTCGTGAGCACGTTCAAGCCGCATCGGTGGTTGACTTTGTACCCATGGCGCAAGAAATCACTCTTGACCAGATAGAAGGCTCAACCAAAGACGTGCAACTTCACAACGGTGACTCTGTGCGTTTAAGCAAGCTTGATGACAACTACGACCCGACTGACCGCACCAATGCGATTCACGTATTGCATGAGCACAAAAATCAAGACAAGTTGCTCACAGGGTTGATTTACATTGAGCCTGAGTCAGATAATTTTCACGAGATTTTGAATATTCCTGACACACCATTAAATCAATTAAAAGAAGACGTGCTCTGCCCTGGCAGCTCAGTGCTTTCTTCGATCAATGACAGCTTGAAATAGTCGAACGTTTTAACCGACGCACTAATCGAGCAATAAAAAAGCCTTGGTGGTTATCTGCCAAGGCTTTTTTATTGATCGATTAGTAAGGGTGTTTGCGCTCTTTACACTAACTAAACCAGCCTACTTACCAAACCGTTGCTGTAATTCTTGCTTTAAGTCTTTTAGTTGCCGATTAAGTTTATCTATACGCTTATTGGCCCCCAAACCGCGCACGTACTCCTTAAATGGTTTAGCCGGCACTCCGGCGTACATGCCTGAGCTTTCAATGTTCTCAGTGACCCCAGTGCGATGAACCAGCACCGCGTTATCAGCCACGCGAAGGTGATCGAGTATGCCTACTTGCCCTGACGACATTACCCGCTTACCTACGTAGGTAGAGCCGGCAATACACGCTTGCGATGCGAATAATGTGTGCTCGTCAATGTGCACATTGTGTGCAATATGACAAAGTGAATCTAATTTAACCCCGTTACCAATGATGGTTGACTCGTAGGTGGCACGGTCAATATTGCTGTTGGCGCCAATTTGCACATCATTACCAATCACCACATTGCCGGTGTGCGGTATGCGATGAAAATCTCGTTGATGGTCTTGAGCAAAACCAAAGCCTTCATTGCCAATGACAACACCCGTATGCACATTCACACGGTCGCCCAATTGGCAGTTATAGCCAATATTGACCATTGAGTTAATAATGCAATCGCGGCCAATCACCGCGCCATGTTCAACCACGGCATTAGAGCGTATGTGTGTGTTCTGGCCAATCGACACGTCTTTGCCAATCACCACATTGGGCCCTAGACGAACCCCTTTGCCTAATTTAGCACTGGCGTGCACCGTAGCCGTGTCATGCACAGCGCCCCACTCCATATCAGCGCTGTCGTAGTCTTGATAGTGCTGTTTAATATGAGCTTGTGCTAAACGCACATTGTTCACCACAATCACGCAACACGTCAGCTCAGTCATCCGGTCAGCCACATTCTTGTGCGTGATAACGACCGCCGGCAACTCTTTCGGCAATTGCGATTCATCTTCAACAAATATCAAACTGTCGGCTTGGCATGTATCAACGGAATCAATGCGAGCAAACGTGACTGCCTCAGCCTTATTGGCTTCCACAATCAGACTGTCAAATTCAGAGATGAGTTTTGAGGCTTGAAACGCCATTCGCGTACCTTTGAGTTACTTATTTCATCGGCAATTATAGCGTAAAGAAAACAAGCTCGGAACGAATATACTAAAGAGCATAATGCACGACTAAATCATGATCACTCAAATGAGAAAAACCATTGAATCACGATACAGCAAGACAAAAAAATGCCCCTTAAATTAGGGGCATAAGAAAATAAGAGGAGTCTAAGAAGCCTACAAAATCTTAGAAATAGAGAGGTGCTACGCTCACCCTACCAAAAGCAACCTGCAGCACCTCTATATGGCCCAATACATATTACCCAACTGAGCTGGAGTAACTATAACAGCTCATTTTAAGAATGCACGGATGACATTTTTTGCCGTATGTGACACAAATTATCACCCTCTAAGCAATTGATTTTATTTACCTAACTCACCCTTTGACATTTTCTGTCCGGCAATGAAAAAGTGTATTGACGCCCAAATACAAGATATTGGCACCAAAATAAGTATTGCGCGTGGTAATGATTCAACGCCTAACTGTGTTGATAGGTTTAAATAATTACTCAATAAGCCA
Organism: uncultured Arenicella sp.; assembly: GCA_938045295.1. Lineage (GTDB taxonomy): Bacteria > Pseudomonadota > Gammaproteobacteria > Arenicellales > Arenicellaceae > Arenicella. Next base: position 26,907 of record CALINO010000036.1, on the reverse strand, counting down.
ACAAAATAAGGCCCACAGGCCATGCCAATCACATTAATGACTAAAAACAAAATCGCCGACGAAGTAGCTCGCATGTGGTTAGGCACTGACGAATGCAGCACCGCTAATGACGCCCCTAAATAGCCCACAGTGAAAATTGGCAGAACAGCGTGCGCAATCAGCGCGGTTTGAGTGTCACGGCTAAAATACGCAACCACCACAAACGGTATCGACAGCAATAAAGAAACCGCTGGCACCCACATATACAGCCCCACCTTGCGCCGCCCTAGCTTGTCACACAACCAACCTGTGCCAAACGTGCCAATGCCGCCGAATAATGCAATGCCCACGCCCAACCAAAGACTAAGTTCTGCGGTGCCCATACCGTGCACTCTGACAAAATAAGAGCCCGCCCAATTCACTACGGCATAGTTACCAAATGCACTCAAACCGGACGCCACACTCAGGTGCACAAGGTAGTCTTTGCTGGCGGTAAATTTAACCACCTGCCAGACAGATGACTTAGCCAATTTATCAACAACTTGGCCATCGGCCCAGCCTCTGGTGGGCTCTTTAATCGTAAAGCGAACAATTAACGCCAACAACAAACCCGGGGCGCCCACCACCACGAATGCAACACGCCAGCCATAGACCTCGTTTAATACCCCGCCTAACACCAAGCCTAAGAAAACTCCGAAATTAACGCCCAATGAATACACGGAAAATGCCACGGCTCGTTTTTCTTTAGGAAACACATCAGAAATAATGGAGTGCGCTGGCGGGCTGCAACCGGCTTCGCCAACCCCAACCCCAATTCGAGCCAAGCTTAACTGAAGAAAGTTGGCCGCATAACCGCAGGCCATTGTCATTAGGCTCCACGCTGAGATAGCCACCGTAATCACGGTTCTTCTATTTGAACGGTCGGCCAGTGTTGCAATCGGCAAACCCGCAACCACATAAAATACCGCAAAGGCTAAGGATAAACGCCCCAATTGTTCATCATTCAAACCCAAATCAACTTTGATTGCTTCTTGCAAGATGGACAACAATTGCCGATCAACAAAGTTAACCGTATACACCAAGGTCAACAAGCCAAGCACATAATAGCGATAAGAACGGCGCTCATAAGCGCTGCTTGGCGTATTAGACATGAAAATCCTCGGTCATCATTATTGATCACGCCAGTTAAAACACGCTAGCGCCGCTGATTGTGTTTCTTAATATACAAGCGATTGAATCAAACTATTAAGTAAAACGCAAAGCGGCTACTAAAGAACCACACATCAAATGATAACCATGCACAGAATTAGATGCTGATGATGAGCTCTGCTTTGTTGCTGTTCCAACGCATTGGCAAGATATAACACCGGGAGCTGAGTCGATAATTTCTGGGGTTAATTTTTCCATTAATGACTTTGGGCGGCGATATATGAAACTCTGACCCTAATACTTTTCTAGCATTGCCTGCCAGAGTATTAGCAACCTCACCTACCAAATCACGCTTAAACAGCTCGCTGAAATCACGCTCACCGTATTTCAGTAAAATGAAATTCAACAGGCTGCTTTTGGCTGAGAAGAAGATATGCCCTGTGCTATTGCCCGAAATGGAGATCACGCCAGTGTAATCTAAACCAGCTTCTTTATCCGTTTCCATCAAATAAGGCGCACCTATGTACAAGGAATCGTTGTCGTCTTTTGCGGTGAGATCCAAATGAGAAAAGTAGTGTCTTAACCCTTCTATGAATACGTCTATGTGTTTACGCTCAATCATGCAGACAACTCAACGTTGATAATGCGTTCGATTGCTGAATTAAGTTCAGCTGCACTAAACGGTTTGCATAAAAAGCCATTGGCGCCATAGGTTAGAGCCGAAATAGCCGTCGCTTTATCTGCCAGTGCAGACACCACAAATATGCGGGTGTTCGGGGCTATTTTAATGATCTCTTTTACCGCTTCATTACCACTCATATGAGGCATGGTGAGGTCCATGGTAATAACGTCTGGTTTATTAGCAATAACCACTTCTAACGCCTGTTTACCGTTTTCCGCATGCATGACTTCAGAAAAACGTTGCAATATGCATCGGTCAATTTTGTTTCGTATGATTAGTGAATCATCCACAATTAATAATTTCATTTATACCCCCTTAACTGGCTTTCTGAATGGTTGCGTTATCCTTGGATTGCGCTTCATACTTAAAATCGATGATGAACTGAGTAAACTCATTTTGCACGGAACGAACTTTTAACTTTCCATTAAGCTGCCTAACCTGCTCCCAAACCAAAGGCAAACCAACACCACGTCCAGAGACCGTATCAACCACTGAGTGCGATGAGATTGAGTCTATAAATGCATAGCGAACCAAACCGGTTTTACCTAATGCCATGGCGGCCGCCTCATCAATCAAACCTTTTTTTACAATGTCTGTACGAATGGCTTCATAATCAAAACCACGCCCATCATCCTCGAACAACAGCCTGTAGTTGCCTTTTCGGTCGTCGCTGAGTGAAACGGAAATTTGTCCATGATTGGGTTTCTTTAAATTTGAACGCGTCAGCTGGCTTTCAATACCGTGTGACACTGAGTTGCGAACCAATTGCACTACGATGGGGTAAAGTTTTTCAGTTAGTGGCGCCGGCACTATTTTATTAAAGCCGCGCAGTTTCAGATCGACCACAACGTCTTTCTCTGCCGCAACTCTATTGGTGTAATTCACCAAACCAAACCAGCGTTTATTTTCTATCGGCTGCTTATCAGAACCCACATTCTCAACCCTGTTTAGCGGCGGCTTAACGTTGTTGGCGCCGCCATAACTGAGCAATTTCTTTTTAAGCTCACTCAGTACTTCTATGTCGTCATAACACTCTTTAAGCTGCATGGTTAACGGCAATAGATCTTCACCAGACACACGGCTGACTCTTGAGCGAGTGCGAATTGCCTCTAATGAATCTTCAAACTGGTGCATGCGATTTGCAAACCAATCCAGCTCTAATGCCGCGGCGTTACCTTTTAACTTGTGAGCTTCTCGGCTAATCCGCGTGAGGGTATTTTCATAGCTGTCGGTCACTCGGCCAGTGTCTTTTAATAAGGTATTTATGCTGTCAAAGCTCGCCAGGCTTTCGTCGAAAAAGCACTGCAACTCTTTTTCAGGTATGGGAAGGGTCTGGGTAATTAACGATATTTTTTGCTCCAACTCACCGGCCGACTCCTGCTCTTTGCCCTCCAGCAAGACTCCGGCGGTAATATCATTTACCGTCACTAACAGGCTTGGTTTTCCCGAATCTGTCTGTAAATAGGCAAATGAAAAATCGAGATATTTTCGTTGCAACTCGCCATTCTCAAGCACAATATTGGCTTCCACCTTTTTCAACGGATTTACATCAGCGATCAGGCTTGAGTCAATGTGATCTAAAAAATAGAGCCTAACAAACTCTAATGCCGTATCGACGGTTTTAGTAGGAAAGTAATTTGATAGAAAGCTTTCTAAACGCTGGCCAGACACGTTCTGCGTTGCAAAAACAGTTTCTAGGTGCTTGGAGTATTGACCGCTCATCACTAGATCTCGGCCAACTAAGAACACGCCCTCATTAATTGTGCTAAGAATTTGATCCGACTCATATTGCTTGGTTTGTATAACGCGTTCACGACTGCGCAACTGGCGAATAAAGTGGAACAAAATCACAAAAAAGTTAATCGTCGCTAACCCAATACCAATAATTTGAGCACGGCGCAGCAAAGTAGTTTGCCGTTCGGCCACTTCAGTAAAATGTGTCGTCAACGCATTCATGTGATTAAACATGTCAACATTGTGCTTTGCAATAAATGCCGAGGCAGGCCGAATTTCATCATCAGTAATTAATGTATCAACCATTAACGGGGCAATGGCCACTTGAAAACCCGCCCATAAGCGATTAGCCTCATCCAGTATGGCCTTACCGTCGCCATCAGTGAGTGCGTTAATTTCTATCGGCAAACTTGTTTCGACAGACTCAACCAAGCCACCACCAGTAAACGCACTCAGAGTTTCATCAAATATAGTGTAATGTTCTTTTAACTCATCAACACCCGATTGGTAGACCCATTGCTGTAATTTTTGAGCCTTAATATAAAGTGTGGCTTTCGACATTTGCTGCGTAAGTGTGCTCTGCCGTGCCGCTAAATTTATTAGCTCCGTCTGCTCCGCAATTTTTCCAGAGGTGTAAAAGTTAAGCGTCAGTACGCCTAAGTCAAAAATTAAAAACAGCGCTATCGAAACAACTAAGAATCGATACTTACCAAAAATAGAACGAAACATTGGTTACCCATTTATTACAAAACCTGCCCATGGCGCCTAATTTAATTTGACGTTATGACAAACACATTACAATGCTTAACAAAATGTTAAGTAGCCATTTGACACAAGGCGGCGCATGCTAGAGCATGTAGACCTCTATAACCACCACTCACTTGGGAGTATTACCATGCTGCACCCTTTTCTAAAAAAAATAGTCACCCCGATTGTTACAACCGCTTCATTTTTAGCACTGTCTGCGCCAGTATCAGCGGCGAATCTTGATGAAGTTTTAGCCTCTCAACCCGAAGAGGTTAAAGCCCGCTACCAATATCGTAACCCTAAAGAAACACTCAATTTTTTCGGCATTGAAAAAGGCATGACCGTGGTTGAAGTGCTGCCCGGTGGTGGCTGGTATTCAAAAATACTACTGCCTGTTTTAGGCTCAGAAGGGACATTAATTGGCGCTGACTACGCGCTGGATATGTGGGGCAATTTTAGTTTCGTAACCCCCGAGCGCATAGAACAAAAGAAAACCTGGGTCAGCACTTGGACTAAAGAAGCCAGTGAATGGGTTCCGGAGGGTGGCGCCAGTGTGGCCGCATTTCAATTTGATGCCCTGCCCGATGAGATGAAAGGCACGGCCGATGCTGTGTTATTTATTCGAGCGCTGCACAACATGGCAAGATTTGATAGCAAAGGCAATTTTTTAACTAATGCACTTGATCAAACTCATGCCGTTTTAAAAGACGGCGGGTTGGTTGGCGTAGTGCAACATCAAGCGCGTGAAGACCGCCCAGACGAATGGGCCAACGGCAGTAATGGCTATTTAAAGCAAAGCGCCATTATCGCTAAGTTTGAACAGCATGGTTTTGAGTTTGTTGCCGAGAGCGATGTCAATAACAACGAAAAAGATCAAGCCGTTGAGGGCGATATTGTCTGGCGCCTACCGCCGTCATTAAATGGCGCGCGCGATGATGAAGAAAAGAAAGCGGCAATGCTGGCCATTGGAGAATCAAACCGCATGACCTTGTTGTTTAAGAAGAAATAGCCGCAATGACCAACGTAGCCTCGGTAGCAACACACCGCTATCGAGGTTACTCATGGCTTAAACCGCCCCGCCCTCTCTACCCCTCTCAAAAATAACTGCTGATTTCATCAAACGGCTTACGTTTAATATCCGGTACGGTTGCATCGTCACTGGGGTGACCTGCAACAATCAACATATACGGCTTTTCATTACTTGGCCGCGCTAGAATTTGATTCATAAACTTCATCGGGCTAGGTGTGTGGGTTAATGTGGCCAAACCTGACATGTGCAACGCGGTAATCAAAATGCCGGTTGCAATGCCCACCGACTCTGGCATGTAATAGTTTTTATGCTTTACGCCATCTTCATCAACACTGTTTCTCTGTAAAAACACGGCAATTAAGTACGGCGCTGCTTCCAGAAAAGGCTTGTGTTCGTCGGTTTCAAATACTTTAAGGTCATCCAACCATGCTTGTGGCGCTCGGCCATGGTAAAACTCGTGTTCTTCCGCTTCCGCCGCTTTGCGAATTTGCTGCTTAACCGCTTGGCTTTCGACCACCACAAAGTGCCAAGGTTGCTTATTAGCACCGCTGGGCGCTGAACCCGCCGCATGAATCGCATTATCAATAATTTCACGCGCAACAGGCTCACTGGAAAATTGCCTAACGCTGCGTCGCTGAGTTACCGCCTGCTTAAATTTGCGTGACGCGTCTAACATGTACGACGCAGACTGTTTTTCGAATTTTAATGGCTTTTGCACTTCTTCACTCCTTTTGGAAAACAGCTTAGTTTTAAAGCAACATCTTTTTAAGCCATATTGTTTGAATGCAACACAGTTTAAAAGCAATATGGTCAATTAGAACCTAAACACTCAGCGCTAATTAAGCAATATTTAGCTAAGCGATCAACCTAATTTGACGTTTCAGGCTGGGGAAAAATACCCATTTACGCTATAGTCGCGACTAATTATTACCATTGTAATTTCCCGGCTCTGCCGAACACAATCAAGGTAGCTGTATTATGAGCACGATGATCATGATCGTCATTATTCTGTTTTGCATAGGGTCTATGGCTTACGCCTATGCCATTCGCGGCCAAGCCCGCTGGGAAGGCTTTGGTGAATACATTCGTAAAGGGTGGCCACTGTTCACGCCCTTTAATTGCTTATTGTATTTGTTCACCAAACCGCAAGCCAAACCCGCCATTATGGACGTAAGCCAGTTCCCAGAACTGGCCGAACTGCAAGAGAATTGGCACATTATTCGTGATGAAGCCTTGGCACTCAATGCCCAAGGAGGCTTTGACAACATTGGCGACAAAGACTCCGCCTCATTCTACGACATTGGCTTTCGCACCTTTTACAAATACGGCTGGACCAAATTTTATTTAAATTGGTACGGTTATACTCACGAATCGGCCAAACGCACCTGCCCAAAAACCATCGAGTTATTAAGCCGCATCCCGTCGGTTAACGGCGCCATGTTTTCAATTTTGCCGCCCGGCGGACAACTGACCCGGCACCTAGACCCAGTGGCTTGCTCATTACGCTACCACCTAGGTTTGGCTACCCCCAACGACGACAAATGCTATATCAGCATTGACGACAATAAATACTCTTGGCGTGATGGCGACCCATTATTGTTTGACGTGACTTTTTTGCACTTCGCGCATAATGATTCCGACAAGCTGCGTATTATCTTAATGTGCGATATCGAGCGCCCAATGTCACCGATTGGCAGACTGTTGAACGCACCGTATAAATGGCTAATGAAAGCCACGGTAGTGCCAAACACCAACGAAGACAAACGGGGCTTCGCCAATAAAACCTTCAGTACATTGGTGCCGCTATTGGAAAAAGGCAAGCGCTTGAAAGAAACCAATTTATTGGCTTATAAGCTACTTAAGTACGCCGTCAATAGCACATTAATTTTGCTTGTATGCCTTTTAATTTGGGCAGTTCTGAAGTTTTTCTTTTGGCTTTTCTAGAAAGCTCACTTAAGCAATTGGAATTAAACACTAAGTTTCTTAACAGCAAATAAAACTCAGACGAAAGTCTGCTACTACCTCGACTTTCGTCACTTTTTGCTGGAACATTAGTCAAGCAAATGGTTTAATTCAGTTTAGTAAAGGAGCCTTTTGTTTGGTCTCAACAGGCAAATTAATAACAACATTTGTGTCGCTATGCCAATATTCAAAATTCGTACCGGGGACATACCAACATCTTGGCTTAATGCCCGATGCCGCAACCTTATTAGCAAGTATGCGCTGTTGGCATTTCGTTACGATTCCAGCGTTTTTGATTTGCGCGGTGAGAATATCGTCGCTGAATTGAGCTTCCATGCTAAGTTAACCGACAACCTTGCCCTGAAGTCACTGTACCAAGAAGTCAGAGCCGAGCTTCGCCAATTACTATCATGCCCGTCATTTAGAGATGATTTAAGCATGTTGGCAGAACAGAAAATTGACGTTAATAAAAAGCCCCTAGACCAGCCCAAGCCTTTAATGGCAGGCTAGCTTAGTAACTTAAGCGCGCTCTTTAGCTCATCAAGCATGCTCTTTATAAAACGCATGCATGTGAGAATGAGGAACAATCAACAAACCCAATCTCGCTAGTTCAGCACATCAATCTGCCCAGAAAATGATTGGGGTGCTCTTTCGAGCTTACTTCTTCCCTATTTCAAGTATTAGCCGTCAGCTAATAAATCACGCAGTTGTGAAATGCCGGAATTGGCTCTTGATATGTAAGAACTCATTACCAATGAGTGGTTTGCAAACATGCCCATACCACTGCCGTTAAGAATCATTGGGCTGTCCACGTCTTGCTGTGTTGATTCCAGTTCACGTATGATCTGGCGCAACGTTGGAATGGCATTTTTATCTTCCAACACGGGCTTGAAATCAATTTCCGCCGCTCTTAAAAAGTGAATCAACGCCCATGCGGTTCCACGAGCTTCATAAAAGTTATCGTCAATATCAAACCAACTGGTTTCGGCCACTATTTCGCTCGACACTTCGGTTGATTGTTGGGCATTAGCGTCACCGGCCAAATCAGTGTTTACTCGAATTTGAGGCCGAGCTTGACTGAGTCGTAACGACAGCGCGCCCAATCTTTTTTCAACCAAACTTAACCATTCATTTAAGTTATCTGCACGGGCATAAAACTGCGCATTCTTTCTAGAGGTATCTTGCAAACGGGCCAGGTATTTTTTCACAGAGTCAGCGCCCTTTTGGTACTCCCCTTCAGCCGAAGGAAACATCCAAGAATCACTATCAACATTAAAATTAGGCTCTGCCACTTCCAAGTCTGGGTCGGGTATTGATTGTGTTTGTGAACGGCTGTAATCGTTTCTTAAGGTTTTAGCCAAGTCGCGTACTTGCTGTAAAACGCCGAATTCCCAGTTAGGAATGTTGTCCATCAAAATAGTGGGCGGTGTTACGTCATTACTCATGTAACCACCACGTTTATTCAGCAAAGCCTCAACGGTTTGAATCAACATTGATGTGGTAGCAACCCCAACAATTGGCTTTTCGGTATTCACACTGTCATTCAACGACATAAAGTCAGGCTCTTTATCTAGATACCACCCAATCAAACTGAGTAATAAAAAAACGCTGACAATAACGATAAAAACTGGGTGTCTGAGTACGGCCAAAGGTGCCCCCTAATGAATCTATGCAATGTGGTTGGTAATCGGTGATGAACGATTCACCTAATTACCGTTAATGTAGGTGCAAAAATGAATTTTACAAGCCTTATTTTCTAAGTCCTTCTAGAATAAAGGCAGAAGCAATGATGACAAGAACATTAATGAGCCCTGAAACCATGATCAGAGCTCATTTAGCTATCATTAATCTATTATCTAGACCACATTATGCCGTTATAGCGCGGCAAAGCTCAGTGATTTCAGCCCACTTTCCTTCGCGCACAAAATTGGTTGGTGCTAACCAACTGCCGCCCACGCACATTACATTCGGCAACGACAAAAAGTCTTGATAATTTGCTTCACTCACGCCGCCGGTTGGGCAAAAACGTATTTGTGAAAACGGACCATTGTAGGCTTTTAGTGCACCAATACCGCCAACAACCGTGGCTGGAAATAATTTGCACTCGCTTAAACCGTGCTGAATGGCCAACATCACTTCAGAAGCGGTTCCCACGCCAGGAAGGTATGGCACGTTCAAGCGTTTAGCGGCACCTAACAAGCTTACGCTGATGCCTGGGCTAATAACCCCATCAACACCGGCGTCAACCACCGCCGCCATTTGCTCTTGAGTATTTACCGTACCGGCCAACACAACCATTTGCGGAAATTTTGCCTTAATGACTTCGATTGCAGTAATACCGTAGGCGTTACGCAATGTGATTTCAATTACATTAATACCACCATCAAGTAACGACTGAGCCAAACCTAGCGCTTGCTCTTCGTTTTCAATCACCACCACTGGCACTACTTTTTGGTTGCCTAATAAAGCACTGACATTCAATGCCGTTACTTGCTCCGCGCCATTTGACGATGCGCTCATTGTTGCTTGCTGACTCATACTACGTTCTCTTATAGGTTTTTCTAATTATATCGCCGAAGCGCCTTCTGTTGATGTACCAACGGCGGCTCGCATATTTGCAAACAGCCCTCGGCCTAATGTGTTAGAAGTGTGTGGTTGTTTGGCCACCTCACGTTGCGCGAATTCTTCACCGCTCACCAGCGCACTAACTTCACCAGTGTGGCAGTTAACTCGAACAACATCGCCTTCTACTAACTTTGCCAGCAACCCACCCTGTTTTGCCTCAGGGCTAATATGCATTGCGGTCAATACTTTGCCCGACGCGCCAGACATACGGCCGTCTGTGACTAACGCCACTTTAAATCCGCGGTCTTGTAAAATGCCCAGATATGGCGTCAGTTTATGCAGTTCCGGCATGCCGTTCGCCGCAGGGCCTTGAAAACGCACCACCGCAACATGATCACACGCCAACGTGCCCGCATCGAACGCGTCTTTCAACGCTTCTTGAGTTTCAAAAATTTTGCACGGCGCTTCAATAACTTGATACGCCTCTTCCACGGCCGAGATTTTTACCACGCCTGTGCCTAAATTGCCACTCACGGTTCTCATTCCGCCTTCAACCGCAAACGGTTGTTTCGCCGTGGCCAATATCTCGTCGTCGGAACTCACACTAACCACATCGCCCCAGCTCAACTTTCCATCTTGATCAATCTCTGGCTTACGCGTATAGGCGTCTAGGCCTTCGCCCATGACGTTCTTGACGTCTTCATTCAACAACCCTTCGCTGCGCAACTGGTGCGTAACAAAAGCCAGGCCACCTGCGGCTTCAAAATGATTCACATCAGCCTGCCCATTAGGGTAAACACGCGCCAATAATGGTGTAGCACGTGAAATTTCATTCATGTCTTGCCATGAAATTTGAATGCCGGCCGCAGCCGCCATCGCGATCAAATGTAAAGTGAGGTTGGTTGAACCACCGGTGGCCATCATCATAACCATCGCGTTGACCACGGACTTTTCAGTAACCACTTCCGCCATCGGCGTGTAGTTAGAGCCTTTTGGGGTTTGATCCAACAGCCGCAATACCGAAGCCTTGGTTAATTCCGTTCGTAGCTCCGTGCCCGGGTTAATAAAAGAGGTGTTAGCCAATTGTAAACCCAGCGCTTCAATTAAGGTTTGGTTGGTATTGGCCGTGCCATAGAACGTACAAGTACCCGCACTGTGGTATGACGCCGACTCAGTTTTCAATAGCGTTGCTTTATCAATTTCACCCGTCGCAAACTTTTGCCGTGCCAGTGCTTTTTCTTTATTTGAAATACCCGACGGCATTGGCCCAGCCGGCACAAACATGGCGGGCAAATGGCCAAACTGCAACGCGCCTATCAACATGCCTGGCACAATTTTATCGCAGACGCCCAAACACACCACGCCGTCATAAACATCGTGCGACAACGACACTGCGGTTGCCATGGCAATCACATCACGGCTAAACAAACTCAGCTCCATACCTGGCTGACCTTGAGTCACCCCATCGCACATCGCAGGCACGCCGCCGGCCACTTGAGCCGTTGCGCCCTGAGAACGAGCGGTTAACTTAATAATATTAGGGTAATTCGCAAACGGCTGGTGCGCCGACAGCATGTCATTGTAGGCAGTTACAATACCAATGTTAGCGCCTTGGCCTGCCGGTATGGCCTCTTTATCTCTTGCCGATTCGGCCGCCACCACATGCGCCCAGTTGCTGCACGACAGACGATCGGGAGCTGGCGGTGCGTTGCGCATTTCATCAATCATGGCAAGGTAAGCCGCACGCGACTCTTTACTGCGCTCAATGATTTTGTCGGTGATTTGTTTAATCTTCATATACTTAGTAATAGGCCACGTTTATGGCTAATGAGTTCAATCGGCGTAATACACATTCAACGCAGTGCTGTCTTGAAAAATGGCGCTGCGAATTGGCAATGCCGCAAGGTCATCACCGTTAACGGCTTGCTCAAATACAGACAGCTTATCTTTGCCGATAAAATGCAATGCAAGAAAACCGGTGTTGAGTAAAGTGGGCAAACTCCAAGTAATGCGCTCAACTTGAGTGCTTGGTGAGTTGCAGGTTAGTAATGGCTCACGGCTATTGATATCAACTAACTCATGGATGTTGTCAGCGTCAGGAAAGAATGAGGCCGTATGCCCATCGCCGCCCATGCCTAAAACAACCACATCAAAAGCGCGCATTGTCTCTACTGAAGAGTCCGTGATTTGACAATAATCATTCACCACCAGCGAGCGAGAAGCCTCAACCGTTTGCGCCGCTTGATATAACGGCACAAAACGCACCTCATTAGGCAACGAACTCAATAAATGCTGTTGCATGAATGCGGCGTTTGACAGCGAGTGAGAGGTTGGCACCCAACGCTCATCCACAAGGGTAATTATGACCTTAGACCAGTCCACTTGATGGTCGGCCAACACATTAAATAGAGGCTTGGGTGTTGAGCCCCCTGATAAGGCAATAACAGCGCTGCCTTTTTCAGCAATGGCTTGGTCAATGTGAACCACCAATTCGCCCGCTAAATTTTCCGCCAAGCTTTGTGCGTCTTGGCCTTCATTCCAAATGTAGTTTGGTTCTTCAGTTACGCGCATACTTTAACCTTCAAACGATTGCCATTTACGTTTATCTTGAATCATCAGAGCAAGCGCATCATCAGGCCCCATGGAGCCGGCTTTGTATGAGCGAGCCGGTTGCCCGGTTTTAGACCACCCATCAATAATGCCATCGACCCACTTCCACGCTCCGCGCAGTTCGTCGGTTCGCATAAATAAGGTTTGATCACCGCGGGTAACATCCAACAATAAACGCTCATAAGCACTTGGGCTACGGTGTTTTTCAAACGCGTCTTCAAACGATAAGTTCAGCCCAACGTTTTGCAAACTGGTGCCTTCGCTCAAGCCAGGAACCTTATTCATAAGGTTCATCTGAATGCCTTCATTGGGTTGTAAACGAATGACCAATTGATTCGCGTTTAACACATTAGGGTCGATGTCGATAAACTTAAATACCACCGGCTTAAATTGAATCACTATTTCTGAATAGCGGTTTGACATACGCTTGCCGGTGCGCAAATAAAACGGCACACCTTGCCAACGGTTGTTTTCTATTTCCGCTTTTATTGCCACAAACGTTTCAGTGTCCGACTCTTTATCCGCGTCTTTTTCTTGTGCGTAACCGGGCACCAGTTTTTGTGAAATCGAACCTTCGGTGTACTGCCCACGAATGGTGTTTTGCGTCACATTGGTGGTATTGATTGGCTTTAAACTGCGAATGATTTTCAGTTTTTCATCACGAATGTCATCGGCTTTATTGCGCGCCGGAAATTCCATGGCAACCAAGCACAATAGCTGCAATAAGTGGTTTTGCACCATGTCTCTTAATGCGCCGGCTTCGTTGTAATACCCCCAACGACCACCTACACCAACGCTTTCAGCGACGGTGACTTGAACATGGTCAATGTAATTTCGGTTCCACAATGGCTCAAAGAAGATATTGGCAAAGCGCAATGCCAACAAATTTTGTACTGTTTCTTTACCTAAGTAGTGATCAATTCGGTAAATTTGGCTCTCTTGGAATACCTCAAACAGGGTGTCGTTAATTTGATTGAACGTTTCTAACGATTCACCCAACGGTTTTTCCACCACTAACCGAGTGGACTTGGTCACAATGTTGGCATCGCCCAGCGCTTTACATATTGGGGCAAAAATAGAAGGCGGCGTCGATAAGTAGAACACCATTTCTTCAGGCCCCACTTCTTCACGCATACGCTTCATGTCTTTGGCTGACGTGGCGTCGCCTGAAAACTGAACCACTCGTTCGCAGAAGCGGTTCCAACTGTCGTCATCTAAGGCTTTAACATATTCACTTTTTTCCGCCCAAGTGCGCATGTTTTGATAAAACTTTTCGCGCTTGTATTTACCTCGACCAAAGCACACAATCTTAGTGCAATCGGCTAACAGGTTTTCTCTATGCAGACTGTATAAGGCTGGGTAGAGCTTGCGAAAAGCAAGGTCACCTTCACCACCAACAATCACGATGTTACATACTTTAAGCATTTCTTCCGCCTCAGATACTCTTAGGCTACGTAATGTATTACCTGAGTATTTTTGTAATTTATTTACATATTTTATGTAAAATGATAATTTATTTCAAATTTTATGTTGTTTTATTACATAATTTATTGACAATACGTGCTCTAAAACAATAAATAACGTGCAATAACAAAAGTTCCGCTAGCCTACCTTGATAAAGGCCCAAACAGCAATGAATAAAAAACCAATACTAATCGCCGACATAGGCGGCACCAATGCACGTTTTGCCTTAGTCGACGACAGCGAACATTTTTTTTGTGAAACACAAACATTAGAAGCCGCCGACTTTGAAACGCTCACCGACGCCATAGACCTTTATTTACAGTCACACAATATCGCGCAGCTCAGCGGCATTAGTTTGGCGGTAGCCGCGCCAATACATAATGAGCAAGCGGTGTTCTTAAACAGCCATTGGCGCGTCAACTGCCAAGAGTTACGAACCCGTTATAAGGTTGAAAATGCTCATCTGTTAAACGACTGGGAAGCCATTGCCTACAGCTTAAGCGGCATTAATCATACCCAGCTTCGAAGCATAGGCGATCAGCACCAACCCAAATTCAAATCTGATTACTGCTTAGGCGCCATTGGCCCCGGCAGTGGCTTGGGTATTTCAGGTTTAATCTGCCGCAACGGAAATTTAGTACCCATTACCACCGAAGGCGGTCACGCTGGCTTCGCCCCTGAAAACCAGTATCAGGGCAAGTTATTAGCTTATTTACAACAGAAATACGATGGCCGCGTGTCTAGAGAGCGCTTACTGTCTGGCCCAGGAATCGTCAACATCCATGAAGCACTGTGCAACATTCACGGTCAAAACAACCCGGGCTTAACCGCCGCCAATATTGCCAACTTAGGCTTAGAGCAAGAAGACGCCATTTGCGAAGAAGCGCTTTCATTATTTTTTGAAATATTGGGGCAAGTGGCCGGTGATATTGCCTTAGAGCTGGGCTGTTATGACGGTGTTTTTATCGGCGGCGGCATTTGTCAGCGCTACCCAGAAGAGCTAGCTAACAGCCACTTCAGGCGCGGCTTTGAAAACAAAGGCCGACACAGTGACGTCATGAAAGGCATTCCAACGTGGTTAATTACCCACCAAAACCCCGGCTTATTAGGCGCCAGTGTATTCGCGCAAACAATTCAACAGAAAACGCAATAAATAAACGCGGGCATTACTCAAATAAGGACTGGGCTGGTAAGGGCTGGGCACCACATTCATGCGAAAAGGCCATTAGCGGCCTCATTCTTAGCTTCCCTGCCAATATTTCTGCACACGCCACTATTCAAACAGCGTGTGCAGATAATAATAACGATCTAGTGCTGATGACCACCTGGGCCATGTACGTGACCGTGCTCAATTTCTTCTTCAGAAGCATCACGAATTTCGGCAATAGACACGTCAAAATGCAACTCTTGACCAGCCAACGGGTGGTTGCCGTCAACCGTCACGGTTGCTTCATCCATAGACGTCACAACAACAGGCACAGGGCCTTGCTCTGTTTCAGCTTGAAAGCGCATGCCCACTTCTACTTTGTCGATCTCTTCGCCAAACGCTTCTTTAGGTACGGTTTGAATCAATGCGTCTACCGGCATGCCATAGCCTTTTTCAGGTGACACAACGGCATTAACGTTATCACCCACTTTTTTTCCTAGCAGCTCTTCTTCAAGGCCAACAATAATATTGCCAGCACCATGAAGGTAAACAAGCGGGTCTTGACCTTTAGATGAGTCTAGAACCTCACCGTCGGCATTTTTTAGTTCGTAGTGCATTGTGACTACAGAGTGTTGTTTGATCATTAACACAACCTATGTTGATTAACCTGACGATCTAAATTCATCAGGCGTGAATTGAATATAAATACCAAATGCCGCCAGCAATAAAATCAGCAACAATGGTGGCTGATTATGCCTATTCAAATACAAAAGACAAACCGCTGGGGAAAAAATGACAATAATTTGGTCAACGACCAACCTTATCAATGCTTAGTGCCTAGGTTGTTAGTGCCTAGCTTGGCGCGAAGAATGTTTTGTTTTGCCCGCCTTTGACACAGACTCTGCGCGCTTAAGATCTCGTAGGCGGCCATAAGCACCAAGGCATTTAGGCTTAGACTTCAAGCCAGACGCCATAAAGTCTTGATAAATGGCATCCAACAACGATTCTGCGCTCACATTTACCCGCTCACTGGCACTGTCGAACACCAAATCAAATAAACGTAACAACGAAATTTTATAGGTCTTACCCGAACGCTCGTAAATAGACTTGGTGAGCGCACTAAAATTTTCAAACGGGTGTTCAGCCAACAACAAAGGCAAAGTGTGTTTGAAACGCCCAGAGTTACCAATCAGATCCCAAAACCGCGCGAAACGCCCCATAAATTGCACTTCTTGAAAGCTCACCTCGCTGTTACTCAAAATACTAAATGGCGGGTTAGGGTTAAACACCAATTTGTGTTCTTGCGTGTGGCGAATGATGGGCGACCCTTTCAGGCGCTTTAAAATACCGACTTGTATTTCATGCGGCGCTAAGGCCACTAATTTATCAAAGCTCTTAGCAAAGCTGGCTAACGATTCACCGGGCAAGCCAAAAATTAAATCTGTATGCAAATACGCCTGACTTTCTTGTTTTATCCACGTGATGTTTTCTTCGGCCTTTTCATTGTTTTGGCGACGACTGATACGGCCTTGAACTTCTGGGTTAAAGGTTTGAATGCCCACTTCAAATTGCAACTGCCCAACCGGAAATTTGGCAATCATTTCTTTTAATGCTTCGGGCAAATGATCGGGCACCACTTCAAAATGCAGAAACAAATCGTCGCTCATGCGATCAAGAAAAAACTGCATAATCTTTAAACTGTTTTTAATTTTAAGATTGAAGGTGCGATCCACAAACTTAAAATGCCGCGCACCACGCTTGTGCAATGCGTCCATTTCACTGAGAAACAAATCAAGGTCAAACGGCCACGCGGTTTTATCTAGCGCAGACAAACAAAACTCACACTTAAAAGGGCAACCGCGCGACGCTTCTACGTACAGCACTCGATGCTTTACATCGTGCTCGTCGTATAGGTAGTACGGCATGCGAATATGTTCTAACTTGGGCTGTTCGCCATTGATGATTTGCGTATTAGCAACATCACTGTTCGCAATATTATTACCCGTTTGATCAATCGCACCCTCATCAGTCAGCAATTGCGTGACCAAATCACGAAAACTGACTTCACCCCAGCCGGTAATCACATAGTCACTCAATTCGATGATGGCCTGCCCTTCTTGCTCATAGCTCACTTCTGGGCCACCCAACACAACCACCGTTTGTGGAGACACGGCCTTAAGTAATGCCACCACTTTTTCGGTTTGCACTACGTTCCATATGTACACGCCAAAGCCAATTATTTTAGGTTGCACAGACAACAGTTGCTCAACCACGTCTTCAGGGCGCGACTCCAGAGTAAACTCTTGAATCATGCAGTCTGATTCTCGCTCACCAAGGTTTGCCTTTAAATAACGCAAGCCAAAAGCACTGTGGATATAACGCGCGTTCAGCGTCGCCAACACAATATCGTGCTGGCCTGAAATCTCGGCATTGGTGTGTGCGTGTGTCATAAGTAAGGGTTATCCAGGGTTGGCAATGGCATTTAATACGTAGGCGCTCACAATAAAACCAAAGGTTCCTGTAACGTGCGTGATTGAGCCAATGCCGCCAGCACAATTTAATGCATTAGAACTCGTATTGTCAGGGTCAACCGGCGGGCGTTGAGCGCTCAAGCCGCCGTTGCCGTCAGGATAAACCAACTGTTCGTCAGAATACACGCAAGGCACACTGAAAGTACGCTTAACATTACGTGCAAAGCCATAGTCTTGCCGCAACAGTTTTCGTGTTTTTGCCAGTAGCACGTCGTGCTGAGTGCGGCTCAAATCGGTTTGTTGAATGCGAGTTGGGTCAATCTGGCCACCCGCACCACCGGTGGCAATCACCTTAATTTTATTGCGCTTGCAGTGGGCGATTAACGCCGCCTTAGTGCGAAAGTCATCAATGCAATCGACGACATAATCAAAATCGTGATTAATCAGTTCAGGAATGTTTTTTTGATCAACGAACTCATCCACAATGCGCACCTCACATTGCGGGTTTATTTGTGCAATGCGCTCTTGCATCACTAGAGTTTTATCGCGGCCAATTTGATCCGCCGTGGCCACTAACTGGCGGTTGATATTAGATTCAGACACCACGTCTAAGTCAACAAGGGTGATACACCCCACCGCGCTACGCGCCAAACTTTCTGCCACCCACGAGCCCACGCCACCAATACCAATCACACACACATGAGCCGCGTTTAAACGCGCCAAACCTGCGTCACCGTACAAGCGTGCAATTCCACCAAAGCGGCGTTTTAAATCAAACTCTGTCATAAAAAACACACGATAATTCTGTCAAATTCTTTTGCGCCTAAATAGGCTACACTATGCGCATGCACGCAATTATTGATACTCATTGCCATCTAGACTTTGCCGTTTTCGACGACGACCGAAATGCGGTATTGGATGCCTGCAACAACAACCACGTCACCGACATTGTGGTGCCAGCGGTTAAGCAAGATGCATGGCCTAAAACCATACAGCTGTGCGCGGCTCATGCACAATTGCATTTGGCCTTGGGCTTACACCCGATATTTATCGACGCTCATCAACCTCAACACTTAGTGGCGCTGGACGATGAGATCACCCAATTAAACCGCACGCAACAAAAAGTAGTGGCGGTTGGCGAAATAGGCTTGGATTATTACCTCAAGCATTTAGACCAAGAAAAGCAAAAAGTGTTTTTCACCAAACAGCTGATTATAGCAAATCAACACCACCTGCCTGTTATTATTCACAACCGCAAAGCACACGATGACTGCATAAACATTATTAACGACATCGGTGGTAGTGGCGGCATTATTCATAACTTTAATGGCAGCATTCAACACGCACATAAATATATTGAACTCGGTTTTAAGCTCGGCTTTGGGGGCATGCTGACCTTTGAACGCTCACGCGTAATTCGTAACCTTGCCAAACAAATACCATTAGAGTCCATTGTGTTGGAAACCGACGCGCCGGATCTAACGGTTGAACGCCATAAAGGCAAACGCAATAGCCCAGAATACTTACCTGAGGTGCTGAGCGCTCTTGCCACTGTTAAACAAATGAGCCTGGTTGATGTGGCCAATATTACCAGCGCCAATGCACGTCAAGCTTTAAACTTTTAACCGAACTTTTAATCGACACCTAACCGAATCTCAACACCACGCACTCACAGACATGAAAAACACCTTAAGCGCTGCCGTCATACTGATCGGCAATGAGCTGTTGTCGGGCAGCATCCAAGATAAAAACCTTGCCCACATTGCAAAAAAACTCGAAGTGCGCGGCATTCGGATAAGAGAAACCCGCATCATTCCCGACATCGAAGATGAAATTGTTAACGCGGTAAACCACCTACGAGAGAAGTTTGATTACGTGTTCACCACCGGCGGTATTGGCCCCACTCATGATGACATCACTTCAGACTCCATTGCGGCCGCCTTTGGTGTGCCCAATGTGATTCAACATGATGTTTTTGAACAAATAGACAAACGGCTTAAGGAAAAAGGGGTTCCATTCACCAAAGCCGCTCAACGCATGGCTCACGCCCCCGAAGGCGCACAAATCATTCATACCAAACATTCCATTATTCCGGGCTATCGTAAAGGCAATGTGTTTGTTATGGCTGGGGTACCTAGCATCATGCGATTAATGCTTGAAGCGGTTATCGAACACTTAGACACAGGATTTGAAATTCACAATACGGCGATTCATGCCAACGTGGGCGAAGGCGAAATAGCACAGGCCTTAGAAACCATTCAAAACCAACACCCAGACATTGATATTGGCAGCTATCCGCAAGACAAAAATTCAGAATTCAGCGACTTTAAAGTGATTTTTATGGTTAAAGGCACCGACCTTGGAGAAATTGACACCGCTTGCAATAAAATACTTTCAGCGTGCCATGACGGTGGGCATGACGCCGTACTTGCTTAACCAACACTCAAGAAAAAGCCGCTTGTGATATAGCATTCACGGTGCGCAAAAAGCTAGCGGCAAAATAAATCTCTGTATATCCACAGATTACGTTTACGTAAACGTAATCTGTGGATATACTAACTAAATAACGCTGGGATTTGCGCCTAATTGATATATAGATGTATCATTAAGTCAAATGAGATAATTTAAAACGATTCCACCACCAACGCTGTAGTAAAAATATAAGAACAATTTGCACCGTCACTATGCAAGATAACTCTCACATTTCTGCGCTTGACCAACATTCGATTATTCGATCGAGCGACATTGATGATGCGCGTGAGGAAATTTCTCAGAAGATAAGCCCGCACAATATTGAGTTAGCCAGCCACGCAGATCTTCTTGATGTGAACTTTAGCGGCGTTCACCTTGGTGGCATCGCCTTATTACACGCTTATTATGGCTGCTCTATCAAGGCCAAGCCTGAGCACAGTGAGTATTTTTATACCCACACTATGCTACAAGGCAATAGCGAGATTCAACACGGTAAAAACCAATGCGACACCATCGCTGGCGATACCGTCGTATTATCTCCTTCAGTGCCATACAACATGCACTTACACGAAAAGTGCGACCGAATTGTTATTCGCGTTGACCCCAACCAAGTAAAATCTCACTTATCTAAGCTGCTCTGCTCTGAGGTGAACGACAATCTAGTCTTTGACTTAAAAGTAGAGAATGCGAACACTTGGTGGAACACCATTAACTATGTTCTCAGCCAAATCCAGAACGAACCCAGAGTGCTGCAAAGTCGCGATGTTCAACAAGCGTATGCGCAGTTAGTAATTTCAAATTTATTACAACTGCATAACCACAATTACGTTGAGCAACTCAATGCACCAACGCCTGACTTGATCAATACTAAAGTTAAAGCGGCAATTGATTATGTGCAATCGAGGGTAAAGAAAAATACATCATTGGCGCAACTGGCTAGCCACTGCAACGTATCTGCACGCACCTTACAACGCAGTTTTGTAAAACACATTGGCATGACACCAACCGCCTATGTGCGTGATGCCAAGCTTCAGGCAATTCACCATGCTCTGGAGAACATTCAAGACAACGAAAATGGCAGCATCAAACGGGTTCTGCTTGATCACAATGTTGTAGACTTTAGCCGGTTTGGCCAATACTACCGCCAAAAATACGGCTGCACGCCAAAGCAAACGCTGGAAAAGAACCGGCGCACATTGATTAAACTGAATTAACCTAAGGCGCCGGGGGCTTTAGCCCAACTTACTTGATAAATACACCAAACGTTGGAATCACGGTTCGGCCATAAATGTGGTTATTAACAATCGCTCCAGCTAGATAGAGAGCCACAAAACCCGCCGCCATTAATAAGTAAGCGACAATCGGTTTAAAAGCAGCACCTAACATGCCTAAGTCTATACCGACAATTAACCACAGAACCACATCCACCAAAACCACAATAAGAAACAGCAATTTTGCCCCCTTAAGATAAGCGGGTGTCAATATAGTTAAGAAAATTGCGCCGGCAAGCCAACAGTACCCTTCAACGACCGCATGCGGTGATACCTCACCAAATACGCCAACCAGCATTAGAAACTTCATGAAGGTGCTGAGCGCGGCACCAAACATGAAAAAAGCGGAGAAAAATAAGAACACATTACCGCCCGTCATGTTGTGGTCTTTAAGCTCCATAACCGCCACGGTGTATTGCACGATTCCTCCACCAATCAGCCATGCGGCTAATAATGGCAAGCCACCAACACTGACTTTGCCCATGAAAACAGCGGCAAAACCAAAGCAAGCTACGGCAAGCGCACCAAGCCCAGCCGGGCCTGGTGAAACAAAGGTGTGTTCGGGTTGGTTCATTGTTATTACTCCTCTATTTTTCTTAATGTTGTTCTTATAATAATTATTCGAAGTTCAATTTATTTAGCGCCCGCCCACTCGGCTTCACGCAGCTCTACTCGGCGAATTTTGCCACTCACGGTTTTAGGCAAAACATCCACAAATTCAACTCTACGTGGGTATTTATACGGTGCGGTTACCTTTTTAACGTAAGATTGAAGTTCACTCACCAGCTCTTCTGAGGGCTGGTGACCTGGCGTCAAAATAATGAACGCTTTTACCACTTCGCCACGCTCTTCATCTGGGCTTGAAACCACAGCCGACTCGGCCACCGCGTCATGCTCCAATAAAGCACTTTCCACTTCAAATGGGCCGATTCGGTAACCCGACGATAAAATTACGTCATCGTCGCGGCCAACAAACCAAAAATAACCATCGTCATCAACGTAAGCTCGATCACTGGTCAGGTACCAGTCACCGCGAAAAGACTTGGCTGTTTTCTCAGGTTCATTTTTATACTCTTTAAATAAGCCAGGCGGTTTCTGCGGGTGAATGCGTACGGCAATGTCGCCCTCTTCATTGGGGCCCAACACCTGCCCTTGCTCATCAATTACTTTCAGATCAATGCCTGGGGTCGGTTTACCCATCGATCCAAAACGTGGCTCAACGCCCAAAAAGTTACCGCACAGAATGGTGGATTCTGTTTGCCCATAACCGTCTCGAATGGTCAAACCTGTGGCTTTTTTCCACACTTCAATCACTTCTGGATTCAATGGCTCGCCTGCGCCAACCGAGTGACGCAGCCCACCAAAATCAACGGAATCAAGGTCTTCTAACACCAACATGCGGTAGATCGTGGGCGCACCGCACATAGTGGTAATCGGGTACAACGAAAACATAGCCAAGGTGTCGGCAACGCTGAACCCTTTAGAGTCGTGTACAAAAACAGCTGCGCCGCAGTTCCACGGGCCAAAATAGCTGCTCCAAGCGGCTTTTGCCCAACCGGTATCACTAATATTCCAGTGCAGATCTTCCGGCGTTAGGTTCAACCAATATTTGCCGGTGTTTTGATGGCCAATGGCGTAGTCGTGCGTGTGAATGGTCATTTTTGGATAACCGGTTGTACCGGATGTGAAGTAGCACATGGCTTCTTCATCTGCGGCTGTATCAACGGTTTCAAATGTTCCATCGGCTACTGACATTTCAGCCACATAATTAACCCAGCCTTCCTGCTCGCCATCAACCAACACTTTAGTGCGTAAGGTGGCACATTGATCAGCCACCTGTTCAACTTTTCCAGCGTTATCTTTATCGGTAATAACGCATGTCGCTTGCGCTGTATTGATTCGATACGCGATGTCTTTAGCCGACAGTTGCGTGGTTCCCGGCGAAATCACGGCGCCCATGCGTAATGACGCGGTCAAAATTTCCCACCACGCAATCTTACGCCCCAAGATCAACACAATGGTGTCGCTACGCTGCACACCAGCGCTACTCAGTACATTACATAGTTTTTGCGAGGCCACGCTAATATCATGAAAAGTGCGGGACTCATTATTACCATCATCGTCCACCCACTGCATGGCTTGCTTGCTGGTGTCTTGCGCCCAAACATCGATCACATCTCGGGCAAAATTGTAATGGCTAGGTCGAGGCCAACTGAAGTTGGCGTATTCGGTTTGATAGTCTGTCATAGTTGGTATTTTTGCTTTGATAGTTAAAAACCTGCTCAGCAGGTACGTTTAGCTTTGAAGGTTCAAAGCGCTCTCCATTTCAGCGCGCATCACAAATTTTTGAATTTTTCCGGTTACCGTCATCGGGAACTCATCAACGAACTTAACGATGGCCGGTATCTTGAAATGAGCTATTTGGCCTTTGCAATACTCTTTAACTTGCTCCTCAGATAAAGTGGAGTTGTCATGCAGGCGAATCCAAGTAGCCACAATTTCGCCGAATCGCTGGTCTGATACACCAAACACTTGGGCTTCTAAAATATCGTCATGTTTGAGTAAGAAATCTTCGATTTCCTTAGGCGCAATGTTCTCGCCACCGCGAATAATCGTATCTTTAATACGCCCAACAATGGAACCATAACCGTGCTCATCAATAACGGCTTCATCACCGGTGTGCATCCAGCCATCGATGATCGACTCATCGGTCTTTTGTTGGTCATTCCAATAGCCTTGCATCACACTGTAGCCTTTAGTGCAAAGCTCACCACGTACTCCACGAGGCACAATATTTCCGTTTTCATCAACCACCTTCACTTCAACATGAGGGTGCACAGAACCCACTGTCGTGGTTCTCACCTTCATGCTGTCGTCGACCGCGGATTGAAAACTGACTGGGCTGGTCTCAGTCATTCCATAACAATTGGTGATTTCGCTCATATTGAGATTTTCAATAATCTGCTTCATCAACACTTCTGGGCAGAGTGCCCCGGCTACAATGCCGGTTCTCAAAGAGGAAACGTCAAACGACGCCATCTCAGGGTGATTTAAGATCATGCTAAACATGGTCGGCACGCCATACAACGCGGTGCACTTTTCTTCAGAAACCGCCTGCAAGGTAGTAAGAGGGTCAAACGCGTCGTCTGGCAATACTAAAGTGGCTCCGGTAGTTGCACAGGCCAGAGTCGCCATCACCATGCCAAAGCAGTGGTAAAGCGGCACTGGCGAACATACTTTGTCTGCTTCACCGAGCTGAATACCGCGCCCCACAAAGTGCGCGTTATTAACGATATTTTTATGGGTAAGCGTGGCGCCTTTCGGTGAGCCAGTAGTGCCGCTGGTGAATTGAATATTAACCGGCATATCCGGCGTAAGGCCGCTACCAACCTCGTCAAGGTCAACCGCGTCAGTATCAAGCCCGTTTTGCAAATCAGAAAATGACAAATAACCAGGCAATGTTTCATCGCCAATCAAAATCAAGGTTGATAACTGCGGAAGCACCTCTGACTTGAGCTCGCCTGGGCTACAATGCGCGACTTCTGGTGCTAAGGTACGCACCATTTCTGTGTAGTTACTTGACTTAAATGACTTAGCCAACACCAAGGCGCGGCACCCTACTCGCTGTAAGGCGTATTCCAGTTCAGACAAGCGGTAGGCTGGGTTAATGTTCACCAACACCAAGCCGGCTTTCGCGGCGGCGTACAAAGTAATAACCCATTCAACATTATTCGGTGACCATATACCGATACGGTCGCCTTTGTTCAAGCCTAAGGCAATAAAGCTACGCGCCACCGTATTCACGGTTTCGTTTAACTCAGCGTAGCTAAAACGAATGTTTTGTTTGGATGAGATAATCGCCGTTTTATTGGGATGTTGCCTAACGGCATCATCCAACAGCACACCAATTGTTTTATCTAAAAGAGGTGAACTTTTATCGCCCACCAAATGGCTCAATGATTCTATATTCATTCCTTAACTCCTAAAAAATGCCAGCCAATGTAAGGGCATCAAGCATTCCCAAACATCGGCTGACAAAGGCCATAGAAACTAGTGAAATTTAAAATTCGTAGGTGACTTCAACGCCATAAGTGCGCGGAGGAGTTAGCCAATAACTGCGAACTGCGAGAGCACTACTGCTGAAGTTAGTGCCGAAATCGTAATAGACTTCATCCGTAATGTTCTTACCATACAGAGCCACTTTTAACCCGCTGTCATTGCGGTATGTCAAACTGGCATCGATAAAATCATAAGCTCGGTTGCGTACGGTATTAAAGTCATCACTCACAGCGTCATCTACATAGGCAATCGACAATCGCCCAGACAAGCTTGATTCGGCGCTAAGGTCCCAATCGTAGGTGGCTGCCGCGCTGAACGTAATTTCGGGTGCTAACACAAAATCCAATTCACTGGCTGGCAAGCCTGTTTGAGCTTCGGCCGATTCAAAGGAATCATAAGTCGCGTCAGTGTAGCCAAAGCCTGCTTGCAGTATTAGCTTGTCAGTCACGCCGATGACCGTATCAATTTCCAAACCTCGAATGGTGCCGCTGGCGGCGTTAAGAATTTCTTGACCACCGGCCGCGTTCAATGAAGTTCGTTGTAAGTCATCAAATTCATTGTTGAAAACAGACGCGTTCAATCTAACTCGGCCATCATTCAAGGTACTCTTAAAACCAAGCTCAAATGCGTTGACCGACTCTTCATCATAAGGCCCTGGTGTACTGGTTGGGTTTTCAGGGTTAGTAATGAAACTCAAATCAGTAAAACGAACGTTGTAGCCACCGCTTCGGAACCCGCGAGTGAAGCTCGCGAAGCCAAGCACATCATCACTGACTTGCCAGTTAACGCCCACTTTCGGCGTGAAGTTGCTCCAGTCCTCATCATCAATTAAGGCTGGGCGACAATCCGCCAATGCTTGAGGGAATTCATCGGACAGTGGAGGCGCAACCGTGGCGCAATCACCAACCGCGTTTGGATCACCAATGACACCAATGGCCGCGTCTTTGGTTTCTTTGGTGTATCGGCCACCTAAAATTAGAGACCAATTGTCAGACACCGCAATATCGGCCTGTGCGAACACGCCTTGAGTGCTGTGATCGATTACTGACACACCACGACGATCCACCGCATCCACTAAAATACGACGCTCTCGATACGTGTACTGCTGATCAAACAAGTAAGTTCCGGCCGTTAAATTAACTCGGTCGCTCAAATTGCCTGACCAACGTAATTCCAAGCTCGACTGCTCTTGATCTAAGCCCGTACCGTTGGCGAAATGAAAACGCGCACCAGTAAAGCCGTCAATATCACCGAAACCATCTTGCTCAAGCTCTCGTATACCTAAAATACCGGTGGCTTTGCCGCCCCATAGGTCAGCGTTTGCCTCCAACGTTATTTGCGTCCAATCTAATTCACTGGAACCGCGCTGGTCTTGCAATGTAATACGTTGCTCAAAAGGGTCGAGTATGGTTTGCCCATCGGCTTCAAAGGTTATTGCCGCTAAACCGTCAGCACTAATTGAGCCTTTCTCTGCAATCAAAGTGGCATCAAAGGTGTCTGTTTTATAGCTAATGGCAGGACGAACTAAAGTAGTCTCAGATGCACCTACACGATCACCGCCAATA
>CALINO010000035.1 GCA_938045295.1 uncultured Arenicella sp. | reverse complement strand
CAACTATAAAAATAATAATAACGGAGGTTCAAAATGCCAATTTACCAAAGAGATGGCTCACCAAACTGGTACATATCGCTCACCCAAGCAAACGGTAAGAGACTACAAAAATCTACTGGGACTGTAGTTAAAAAAGAAGCTGAAGAGTTAGAAAAATGCCTCGCTGCTCAAATATGGCGTGAAAAGAAACTAGGTGAGAAACCTAAAATGCTTTGGATGGAAGCATGTATGCGCTGGACGTCAGAGAAAAGTGGCAAGAAATCATTTTCAGATGACCTATCAAAGTTTAAATGGTTCGATACATATCTACGAAGTAAAACTCTAAATGAAATCGATAAAGAATTAACTGAATATTTAATCTCGGAAAAGTTAAGAGAGGGCGCAAAACCCGCTACAGTGAACAGATATATGGCTTTGCTCAAATCTATACTAAAAATAGCTAAAGAAGAGTGGGAAGTAATAGATGCTTACCCAAAGATTCGTTTGCTAAAAGAAAATAATGAACGATCTAGAATTCTTACAGAACACAAGCTGAAAAGACTTCTTGAAGAGCTACCAGATCATACAAGAGTTATGGCTCTTTTTACTTTGTGTACGGGCCTTAGAATGTCCAACGTAACAAATCTAAAATGGGCACAAGTTAGACTAGATCAAGACGTTTGCATAGTTGATGGGTCAGAAACTAAATCAGGCAGGAGCGTTTCAATTCCACTTAACACACATGCCAAAAAGATCATTGAAGATCAAATCGGCATTCACGGAGAATATGTGTTCACGTATAACGGCAGACCCATTAAAGCCGTGAATACTAGAGCATTTCGTAGCGCTGTAAAACGTGCAGGCATCGAGGACTTTAGATGGCATGATCTAAGGCATATGTGGGCTACAGCACATGCAGAAGCAGGTACGCCAATGCACGTGCTACAAGAGCTAGGTAATTGGCAAAGTTCAGCTATGGTCTCGAGATATGCTCATTTAAGTTCAGATCACTTAAAAAAACATGCAAACTCGTTACCAAGTCTAGAAATATAAATGAGAATGCGGTGTCAATCATGTGACACTAGTATTTCGCTAATCCAGAAACAGAAAAGCCCGCACTAAGCGGACTCTAGGTTTGAATGGTGGGCCGTGCGCGATTCGAACGCGCGACCACCTGATTAAAAGTCAGATGCTCTACCAACTGAGCTAACGGCCCGTTCCTTTCAAATACTTACTTAAAGGCAGTGCCTTGAAGCGAGGCGTGATTATCTTGCCAAATGTGGGGTTGGTCAACCTTTTTTATCAATTTCTTTGGCTATTTTTACGCTTTTTTTAGTGTTTTGATATCCCGATGAAAATAACGCTGTAGCAATGATCGGTGTGGTTGCAATATCGACAGCAATTCGCGCGGCCAATCATATATTTAAAGGCCAATATTGACTGGCAAAAGCATCATTTAAAGCAAAGCAGGGTCAACAGCACCTGCCGCGGAAAAGCCCGCTGCACGTATTCGGCATGAATCGCATTCGTTGCACACTTTGCCGTCTGTACGCGGGTTGTAACATGAAATAGTTTGCGAGTAATCAACGCCGAGTTTTAACCCTTGTTCGATAATTTCAGCTTTTGTTAAATTGATAATTGGGGCTTCAATGGAAATGCATTCACCTTCTACGCCTGACTTGGTGGCCAAATTTGCCATTCGCTGAAAAGCCTCTATGTATTCAGGGCGACAGTCTGGGTAGCCTGAATAATCTACCGCATTAGCGCCAATAAATATGGCGCTGGCGTTAAGCACTTCAGCCCAACCTAAGGCGACGGATAAAAACACCGTATTACGGGCAGGCACATAGGTCACTGGAATGTCAGCTGACTCTTCAGTGGGCACTTGAATCTCTTGATCGGTTAACGCTGAGCCGCCAAAATTACCAATATCAATACGTACCACTCGGTGCTCAACCGCGCCGTTTGTTTTGGCTACTTTTTGCGCACGATCTAGTTCAATACGATGGCGCTGACCGTAGTCCATACTTAAGGCATAACATTCGTAACCTTGCGTGGTTGCCATGGCCAGCACAGTGGCGGAGTCTAAACCGCCAGACACTAAGACAACGGCTTTTTTTGAATTTGTTTTCATCATTAACTTACATTACAACGTTGCGTTTAACGCCCCATGGCGTCAGCCCAGAGTATTTTGTGCAGTTGGAGTTGCATGCGCACGGGTATTTGGTCGCGCACAATCCAATCCGCCAGATCGGTGGGGTTTAATTGCTCGGCCGACGGTGAGAAAAACACGTCGCACTTTTTATCTAACTCTCGCTCAGCCACAAATTGCTTTGACCACACATAGTCTTGCTCGTCGCAAATCACAAATTTTAAGCAATCGCTCGGTTTAATGTGCGCTAGATTTGGGTAATGGTTTTTAGGCTCTTCATTAGACGCCGGTGTTTTAATGTCTAACACCACGTAGACACGCGGATCAACGTTTTCTATTGGCATGGCCCCGCCGGTTTCAAGCGAAACTTGATAACCTTCATCGCACAGGGCTTTCATTAATGTATGGCACTCAGATTGAGCTAATGGCTCACCGCCGGTTACCGTAACGTGGCGGGTGTTGTATTTACCCACTTCTTGCACAATGTCGCTCACTTCGTATTTGCTGCCACCATGAAAGGCATACGCGGTATCACAATAACTGCAACGCATTGGGCAACCAGTTAGGCGCACAAACGCGGTTGGGTAGCCCACGGTATTGGATTCACCTTGAAGTGAAAAGAAGATTTCAGTAATGCGTAATGACATGGCGATACCTTAGCATAGCTAACGTAAGGTGTGTTCTGTAGAGGTAACTTAAAGAGGCTTAAGCCTGCGCCCAATCAGCGCAAGCCTTAAAGCCAGATCTTAAAGTAATGAAAAGGCTTACTGCCCGTTTACAATATTGGCCAAACGGTTTTTAGCCGCTATGGCGGCGTTTGACGACGGGTAACCGTTGATGATTTCTTGCAACAAAATACGCGCCTCTATGACATTGCCTGCATCTTGCTCAATATAAGCGGTTTTAAGCATGGCGTCGGGCAGGCGAGCACTTTGTGGGTAATTATCAATAATGGCTCTTAAATGCGGTTTGGCTTCATCCGGTTTGCGGCTGATAAACATGGCTTCGGCAATCCAATAATGCGCGTCATCGGCTAAATCCCCATTAGGGTGCGAAGCTAATTGGTCTTTGAACACCGTGACTGCATCGTCGTATTTTGACTGCTTAAGCAAATCAAAACCACGATCGTAAAATTGGTCTTCACTCAGCGAGGCCGGCGAGCCAGCATTCGTTGGCACGGTTGCCGAGGCCACTTGTTCAGGCACTTGCAATACAGGGCGATTGCCTACTGTTTGAGCTGGGGTTGTTGGTGTTTGAACTGGAACTGTTGGCGTTTGACCTGAGGCTGTGGGCATTTGACCTGGAGCTGTTGGCACTGCCGGAACCACTGTGGGTACCGCGCCATCAACAGGCTGTTCTAATGGCGCCGACGCATCAATCACTGGCGCACGTTGATATTCCACTGGCGCTTGGGCTGATGGTGTTGAGTCAGAGCTCAATACCGGCGCAGTGGCTCTACCTTGATAACCACCAATACTGCGTTCAACAATTTCTGGGCCATCGTTCACCGCTGGTCGGCCAGTTACCGCAGGCGCCGTGATTGTGCGATCCACAATTTCAGGGCCACCTTGTTGCGGCACACTGCTTTCAGGTAAGCTAGCTTGAGGTAAGTCACGTTGATATGAACCGCCTTGAGGCACGTTTTGCACCGGCGCGTCATTGGGTTGTTGATTGTTCTGTAAATACGGGTCGGCGTACTGATCAGGGAACGAGTTAACCGCGCCATTTGGCGCTTGAGTGGCTGGTGCTTGAGCTGGCGCACTTTGAGTGCCTTGCTCAGTCTGCTCAGCAGTTCCGTAGTTGGGCTGCGGTTGCCCATAATTAGGGGTGGGTTGCACAGGCACCACCGTTTGAGACGCCGCATTTTTCGAAGCTTGCTTGAGCTTACGAATTTCAAACTGCTGGCGTTCAACCATGTCTCGCAATTCCGCGATTTCGGCTCGCATGGTTTGCATATCCAACACTAATCGGGCCGGGTCAGCGGACGATTGAGCGTAGGCAGAATTAAAAATCGGGGCAACACTGAGTGCAACCCCGATAACGAATACAGAAAATGTAACTGTCTTCATAATAATCAATAAATTATTAGCCAGCGTAAAAGTCTAATGATTTACTAGACTGAACCGGCTTATTCGCACTCAAGCCAAGCGCCAATAATGGCGCTGGCTTTACGTGCTTTTTAATATTAGTACTTAATTTCAACGCGACGATTACGCTGCCAGGCACTCTCAGTGTGAGACGTGTCTACTGGGTTTTCTTCGCCGTATGAAATGGTTCTGTTATTGCTTTGCGAACCGTTTGCCGCTAGAAAGTCAGACACCACATTGGCACGACGCTCACCTAAAGCTAAGTTGTAATCGCGAGTACCACGCTCATCCGCGTGACCTTCTAGGCTAACGTTGATGCCGCCATTATCAGCCAAGTAACCCGCATGGGCGCTTAGGATAACTTGCGAACGACGATCAATCGCTGTGCTGTTGTATTCAAAGTACACAACTTTTTCATTAAGCGGGTCACCATAAATGCCCAATGCTTCTAACTCGCTCGCGCTTAAGTCAGAATATCTATAAGGTTTATTTGCATCACCAACACCACCAGTCGTTGCGGTAGTTGAGGTATCGTCAACAACTGGGCCCTCTTTTTTGCCAGCACATGCTGCAAGCATTAGGCTCATTAGAATGGTTAGCATGAGGCCAATTTTACGATTCATAGTTTCGCTCCAAGAATGATTAATTTTATGTTTTGCCGAATCTTATTTTATTTTCTCAAAGATGACCACGCCGGCTCACGTACGTCACCTTGAACAAATTCCACTTTAGTACGAACACGGCCATCGGCTGAAGCAACAATCATCGTTGGTTCGAAGCCTTGTTCGGTCATATACAATACCATGTCTCCATTAGGAGAAAAACTAGGAGACTCATCAAATTTAGCCCTAGTTAACCACATTAGTTCATTGCTTTGGGCATCCATCAACACGATGTTACCACCTTCGTGCACCATTACCATATTTTTACCTTGCGGGTCGTAGCTGGCATTGGCACTTTCATCACCCTCAAACGTCATGCGAGAAATTGAACTATCAAATAAATCGTAGCGATAAATTTGCGGCTTTCTTGAACGGTTCGAGGTGAACAGTAAGCTGCGGCCACTGGCGGCCCAGCTGGGTTCAGTGTCGATACCATAGTGCGTAGTCACACGTTTGTGTTCACGCGTGGCGGTGTCGTACACAAAGATATCTGGGCTGCCATAACGCGAGCTTGAATAGGCAATTTTAGTGCCGTCTGGTGACCACGATGGTGCAGCGTTAACGCCTTTAAAACTGGCAATGGTTTCGGTGTTGCCGCTTTGCACATTAAGCACTTTAATCACGGGGCCTTTAGAAGTCAGATTAACAAACGCAATGTCTTGGCTGTCTGGTGACCAGTCTGGCGATAAAATGGGGCTCCAAGAAGCGTAACGCTCAACCGAGTTGTAACCGTCCCAATCGGCGACCATCAACTTATAGCGATGGCGCTGGCTTTCAACACGTACTTTTTCTACGTAGGCAATTTTTGAATTAAACGCGCCTGTATTGCCAGTAAACGCTTCGTATACTTTGTCGGCAATAATGTGCGAGGCGGCGCGAATGGTTTCTTTGGTTAAATTAGGAATGCGCAATGTTTGGCCAACTTGTTGGTCGCGCGCAACGTCGTGCATATTAAATTGCACTTCGTAGCGATCGCCGCCTAACGACCAAATTTCACCGTACACTAAAATTTCGGCATTAATGAAACGCCAGTCTTTGGCTCTAATTTCTTCGCGGCGCGATGGCAGGGTAAGAAACTTTTCTTTTGGAATGGGTTCAAACTTACCGGTGGCGTATAAATCGTTGCCCACCACTTGATCTAACTGGTGTTCAAATACCACAGTTTCATCCAATACTTTGAATGGCACAATGGCAATTGGCGTGGCTCTTATTTGGCTTGGTTGAGCCGTGCCACGTAAGCGTTGTGCGTGTGCTTGCACGGTTACCACCAACACAAGCAATGTGATCAATATCCCCTTAATACTTTTCATATCTGCGCTCTTAATTTTAATGTCTGTGCTATTGATTGGTTTTTATTCATTATTGTCTGGCAAAAGGGTGAATGAGCTCAAACTCAAACTCTTCTTGCAAAAAGCGTTGCCGCGCATTGCCATCTTCCTGTTCGGTCGGAATAGGTAATGGGCTAGCCAGCAACACAGCACGCTCGCCGGAGCGATCAAAATCGACATTTCCACTCGATTCTATCGTTCTTACGTTAACAACATCGCCAGATGGAGATACTTTAATAAGTACGACACTTTTCAAATTTCGTGACATCGACGGCCCAACACGAAATGCATTGCTTATTTTAGTGCCAATGCGCGCCATGGCGTTACTAATCGCCGTGGTGGTGCGCTCTTTAGCCGCACGTTCTACCGCCGCCGATTTACGCTGCGCTTCTTCTTGCAATAAACGTTTTTGCAGTTCTTCTTGTTCGCGTTTGCGCTGCGCATCTTCGTAATTCTTTTGTTCGTCTTTAATGCGCTTTAATTCGGCTTCGCGCTCTTTCTTTTCTTTGGCTAAACGCTCAAGCTCTTTTTTCTTTTTTTCGGCTTCTTTCTTTTCTTTTTCTTTGCGCTTTTTCTCTTTCTCTTTTTCTTCTTTGCGTTTTTTATCTAAGGCAATAGCGCGTTTACGCTCTTCTTCTAAGGCTTCTTTCTTTTTCTTTTCAAGCTCAGCCAGGCGTTGTTTTTCTTTCTCTGACTTTTCTTTTAACTCACGCAGGCGCTTTTCTTCTCTTTCGCGCTTTTCTTTTTTAGCGCGGTCTTTTTGCTTAATTTCTTCGCGTGTTTTCTCTAATTGATCTTCATCAACCGCCCGCGCTTTTACAATATCAATTTTCTCCGCCGCAAAAGCTTCAATGCGTTCAGAGTCGTCTTTCTTAGTAAAGTTAAACACCATAGCGGCAATGATCAGTGCGTGAATTACCCCCGCACCAATATAGGCAACCATTTTGTTGGTTGCGCCCGCCTTTCTTCTTCGTTCACTCATGAATGTGTCTACTTCTCTGGTTTATTGCGGCTAACAGCTATTCTTTATCTTGTGATGGCTCGGTGACTAAGCTCACGGTTTCAATGCCCGCTTCTTTTAGCAACACCATGGCTTGCATAACGTATTCATAACGGGCATTTTTGTCGCCGCGCACTAAAAAGTCAGTGGCTGGTTTTTCTTGATATAAAACCGTAGCGTAACGCAATATACCGGCGGAATCGTACTCTTTATCGTCTATAAACAATTGCCCATCGGCATCAACCGTTAACACAAAGGGTTCTGGGGCATCCGGATTAGCTTCAATGGGCGCTGATTCGGTGGTTTGCGGCAAATCAATTTTCACCCCTTCGGTTAACAGCGGCGCGGTTACCATAAAAATAATCAACAGCACCAACATCACATCGATGTACGGCACCACGTTTATTTCGGCAATGGCTTTACGTTTGCGGCTGCGATAACTCATGAGTTTTTGTTTTCACCAATGGTTAACTGGCGGTTGATAATGCTGATGAACTCTTCCATGAAGATTTCATACTGCGCCACTAACTTTTCCACTTGAGTATTGAATCGGTTGTACGCAATTACCGCCGGAATGGCCGCAAACAAACCCATGGCGGTTGCGATCAGTGCTTCGGCAATACCCGGTGCCACGCTGGCCACCGTGGCTTGCTGAGTGGATAAACCTAAGGCGCGAAACGAATTCATAATGCCCCACACCGTACCAAACAGGCCTACGTAAGGGCTGGTAGAACCCACCGTAGCGAGGGTGGGAATCTGCCCTTCAAGGTGATCAATCTCTCGGCTTAGCTCAACCCGCATTGCGCGTTGCACAGCATCAAGCAAATCATTGTTGTTGGCATAGCCGCGCTCTGACAGTCGCTGGTATTCACGATAACCGGCAACAAAAATTTCCGACATGCCGGAGGCTTTTTTAGTTTCGCTGCCCCAGTGATTAAACAATTTGAGCATACTGCCGCCAGCCCAAAATTGGTCTTCAAATTTTTTGGTTAGCCGACGCTCTTTACGCAGCACTTGGTATTTCGTAAAAATAATAGACCAAGACGCCAATGACGCCAGCAACAACAACAACATAACGAATTGCACCGTTAAACTGGCATCCGCGATTAATGAAATCAACGACATTTTATCAGCGCCGTGCGCTGCGCCAGTGGCCACAGCCGCGTCGGCTGCATTGGTTGCGGCAAGGGCTTGTTCGGTCAGTCCTGCCGAGGCTGGCTCTGCCGCACTTTGAGCGGCACTCGATAAATATGTGATCATTGGTTACCCATGTTGCGCTCTTTCGAGCCGTTTTTATTGTTGCTTGCTATTACCACTAAGTTTGTCTAAATGTTACTGCCAACCCACTTGCGCCTACTGCATGGCCTGCCGGAGCGAACTCGGCATTGCACATAGTGTAAATGAAGTTGAGTCTAATGCAGCAAGTTTTATCCTAGCTTGGCACAATTTTGTGTCGCCATTATAAACCGCCTGATTTAGCACCAGCTTCACCTTACCGACTTGCAATACCTCGGCGGTAACACGAAGCTCGTCGAATAACCGTGCTGGGCGCTCAAACACCAAATCCGCTTCGCGAACAACAAACACAAACCCTTGATTTTGTTCAAGTTCGGCCACATTAAAGCCCAAACTCATTAACCAATCACAGCGGCAACGCTCCATGAATTTCAAGTAATTTGCATGATAGACAATGCCGCCCGCGTCGGTGTCTTCGTAATAGACACGAAATTTGGTTTCAAAAGACGTTTGTTTCTCTTCTAACATGGTGGTGAATGTGACAATGAATCTGAAAAAGCAGCTAAATTAAAGGCGTTTACGGGGTTCTATGCAAATTAGCAAACGAGGGGCAAAAGTTACTCATCAAATAGCTTTTTTTGACCGGTTGGTTCTAACGCGGCGGGAGCGTTTAAGCCAAAATACGACCAGGTTCGCTTAGTAACCACTCGGCCTCTGGGGGTTCGCATCATAAATCCTTGTTGAATTAGGTAAGGCTCAATCACGTCTTCAATGGTACCACGCTCTTCACCAATGGCCGCCGCCAAGCTGTCAATGCCGACTGGGCCACCGTCAAACTTTTCCATAATGGCTTTGAGCAATTGTCGGTCCATCCAGTCCAGGCCATGCGGGTCAACTTCCATCATATCCAGCGCGGCACTGGCGATGTCTTCAGTTAAGCAACCATTGCCTTTTACCTCGGCATAGTCGCGTACACGACGCAGTAAACGATTGGCAATACGCGGGGTGCCACGCGAACGATTGGCAATGGTTTGCACTCCGGTATCTTCGGTCGGCACACCCAAAATATTCGATGAGCGTTGCACAATGCTCGCTAAGTCTTGGGTATTGTAATACTCAAGGCGTTGCACAATGCCAAAACGGTCGCGCAACGGCGAGGTCAATAAGCCGGCACGAGTTGTGGCGCCGATTAAGGTGAACGGCGGCAACGACAGCTTTACCGTTCTGGCCGCCGGGCCTTCGCCAATCACAATGTCTAACTCAAAATCTTCCATGGCTGGGTATAGAATTTCTTCCACCACAGGGCTGAGCCGATGAATTTCGTCAATAAACAACACGTCGTGCGGCTCAAGATTGGTTAATACCGCGGCCAAATCCCCGGCGCGCTCGAGCACGGGCCCCGAGGTTTGGCGAATTTTGGTGTTCATTTCGCGCGCAATAATGTTCGATAAGGTGGTTTTACCCAACCCCGGCGGGCCAAACAACAACACATGGTCTAGCGCCTCACTGCGTGAGCGAGCCGCTTGAATAAAAATAGAGAGTTGTTCTTTTAGTTTGGGCTGCCCAACAAAGTCCTCTAAGTATTCTGGGCGCAACGCGCGATCAACCACGTCATCGTCGTTGCCCTGAATATCTGGATTTATTGGGTTGTCTTGCATCATTAAATAACCTTTTTAGACTGTGTGTTTTACAACATCTATTTATTTACAATACTTATTTATTAAGCCGAGCGCCGCAGACAGCAGCCCTTGTCATTACAGCACATTACCTGACAACGTTCTGAGCGCTTTTCGAATCAATTCTTCGCTAGACAAAGCACTGTCGAATGATTTCACCACTCGGCTGGCTTCAACGTTTTTATACCCCAAGGCCACCAAGGCATCAATTGCATCTCGAGTATTGTTACTTTTAGTATCACCAATACTCGGCTCAAGCGCCATATCAGCAAACTCTTTCTCCAGCCGATCTTTCATTTCAACCACCAAGCGTTGCGCGGTTTTTTTGCCTATGCCCGGCACTCGGCATAATTGCGCCACGTCTTCTTCAGCCATGCATTGCATTAGCTCTTGAGTGGATAAGGTCGACAGCACCGCCAAGGCCACTTTCGGGCCCACGCCGTTCACCTTGATCAAACTGCGAAACATTTCTCGTTGTTGCTTGCTGGTAAAACCAAACAAGAGTTGCGCGTCTTCTCTGACCACCATGTGCACATACAGCGTGGCCACTTCGCCAACGCTCGGCAACTCATAAAACGTGGACATGGGGGCTTCTAATTCATAGCCCACGCCGTTCACATTAAGCACCAAACCCGGCGCTTGTTTTTCCAATAGTTCGCCCTTTAACCATGCGATCATACAATCACCCTCTTCTTTTTATTGCTTGGTTAATTTGTTGGTGGTGTGCGTGACATACCGCCGCCGCCAATGCGTCAGCCGCATCTACTTCAGGCGCGACTCGCAACCCCAACAATACTCGCATCATATGCTGCACTTGCGCTTTGTCGGCGCGCCCTTTGCCTACCACGGTTTTCTTAATTTCCGTAGCGCTGTACTCAACCACCGGTATTTTATTCATGACCGCTGACAACATGGCGGCGCCGCGCGCATGGCCTAACACTAAGGCCGATTGAGGATTTTTTGCCACAAACACGCGCTCTATCGACACGATGTCTGGCCGCGTTTGCGCAATAATATTTTGTAAGCGTGAGTGAAGATTTTCCAGCCTGATTGGCAACTCCCCTTTAGGCAGCTTTAACGACTCAGAATAAATGTGCTTAAGCTCATTGCCTTGCGACTCAATAACGCCCACCCCTGTAATTTGGGAACCGGGGTCAATACCAAGAATGGTGACTGGGGTTTGCACTGTTTGCGTTGGCTGTGTGTATGTAAAGTTAACAGGGAGTTTAAACTAATAGAGGCTCAACAATGAGCCTCGTATCATCATTCATTGCTCATGAGCGGTTTACTGAAAAACCGACTCAGGAAAGTCCGCGTTTGAGAATACTTCAACCACGTCGTCTAGGTCTTCAAGAGCGTCAATCAATTTCATGACTTTTGCCGCATCGTCATCGCTTAACGCAATTTCATTTTCTGCGCGCTTGGTCACTTCTGAATTAGCCACCGCCATGTTGGCCTCTTCAAATGCGGCCATCACGGCCACGTACTCTGAGGGCGGGCAATTCACTTCAACCGAACCGTCTTCGTGGGTAATGATGTCATCGGCACCGGCTTCTAACGCCACTTCCATAACGGCTTCTTCATCGGCGCCTTCGGCCATTTCAATCACACCCAGTGAATTAAACATATAGGCCACTGAACCTGAGGTGCCAAGGCTGCCGTTATACTTACTAAAGGCATGGCGCACTTCAGCCACGGTGCGATTTTTATTGTCAGAACTGCATTCAACCAATACCGCAATACCGCAAGGGGCGTAACCTTCATACGTCATGTCTTCATAACTTACGCCTTCCAAGTCGCCAGTACCACGTTTAATGGCTCGCTCCACGGTGTCGCGCGTCATATTAACGCCGAGTGCTTTATCAACCGCAATTCTTAATGCGGCATTAGAGTCAGGGTCGCCACCGCCTTCACGAGCAGCCACGGTGATTTCACGGATATGCTTGGTAAACAGTTTACCCCGCTTAGCGTCTTGCGCAGCTTTGCGGTGTTTGATGTTTGCCCACTTACTATGTCCTGCCATAATGCTTCTAACTTAATTGCTAATAAAGCCGTTATTCTAACACTGTTTGCCTAACCCAAACTATGGTTAAGATTGAACGACAGCTTAGAACAAAATCAACTGCCTACCATAATGCGGTGTTAACCATCACAGCGCCCACACAACATATGGTTATAAATGAAAGAGTTACAAACACACAGCTGGTTAATACTTTGTTATTACTTTCCTCGGTCCATTTTAGAAATAGGTGCTGAAGATTAAGAGAGTGCGTTACTCATTAGCTTCTGAAGCGCATCATTGTATTTCCACCCAAAAATGCAATGTCTTTTGCCCTACCATTTGCGCAAATTGAAGCTATTTCTAAGCCATTAGAATCACCTTCTTATTGGCTATCGCTTGTAGCTTGATCATTTTTCGACCAGCACAGCTTATCAATCACTCTTGTAGATCTGAATAGTGCATTGCTATATATACCACTATCTATAATTACAACTTTT
Source organism: uncultured Arenicella sp. (assembly GCA_938045295.1). Lineage (GTDB taxonomy): Bacteria > Pseudomonadota > Gammaproteobacteria > Arenicellales > Arenicellaceae > Arenicella. The sequence continues at coordinate 75,020 of CALINO010000035.1, read as the reverse complement.
TGCCCTGAGCCTGTTTGGGCATTTAACTCTGAATTTGTAAAAAATGAAAATGTAACAAATGCTATTGTAAATAGTAGAACTTTCATGAAACTTAACTTCCTTGTATTCTTGATCACAGGTTTGTTAAATGTATGGAATGATGCTAAGTACTGAAGGCTCAGAAATTAGCGCTTCTAACTTTTCTTTATTAATATTCATCTTCATGAGCTTTGTTCCATCAGGCATAGAGTACAACAAATCAAATTCGAAATAGATGTCTGCCCTCTTAAAAATTTCGTAATAGCCTTGAATATCTGTCTTACCGTTTTTTTGAATATCTTCAAGTAATATTTCTATTCCAAGAATCCCTTCTTCATTTGAATCGAAAATTTTTTTTGCGATTCTATAGCCTTTAGCTTTATTCCAATTATGAGCTTCAGTAAAGTAACGAAATTTAGGTTCACTAACGGAAGGAACGTAGACCTTCCACTTTTTCAATATTAATTCACTAATATCAATATCGACTTCTTTCCAAGCCTCTTCAAAACTGACTTTAACTAAAGCAACCTGATTCGGTAAAAACTTTGCTTTAGCGATTAAAAAGTCAGCACTTACTGGAAAAATATCTTTCAGTGCATGCCAAACTTCCTCAGTTTGCTCTGGTGATAAATGACTCTCAGGCAACTCATCTTCTTTTTGATAAGACGGAACTGATTTAATATTTTTTAAATTTATCAGCAGAGAATAACTCACAGGATATTCAAAATTCGAGTCACCAAAATATGAATACTGCCTTTTATCAATTATTCGTTTACAAGGATGTCCATGACCGTGGCACTTTTCATAAATAAAATTTTCATTATCGCCTTCTTTAGCACTCAGGGCACAGCTGATTAACAGCAATAAGCTGGCAACAATTAGGTTTGATTTGAGTCGCGTATCCAATGAAATATTCCTTACTATTAGCATTTTTTACACCTTCACTCTATCACTACATTACAGTCGAAGCCAAAATTATTCAGTATTAAGCACTGCCAAACGAATGAAGACTTTCTGAGCTATGGCCGTTTGATTTACTAATCTCAAGCAAAGATTAATAAACATTTACGCGCCTTTACGATCGCCCTGCTCTACTTTGACTTTTTTGATTTTTTTAATCCAAGTGCCCGGTTCAGCCTCGCCTTTTGGGAAAAAACCATTAATGGCTCTTAGCACGCGTTCATTGGCCACATTTTCGTCGGTTTTATCGGCCGCTATTGAGGCAAACGTTTGACCCGGCTTCAGCTGTTCAAAATACACTCGCTGCAGCTCTGTTGGGTTTTTATCATTAGGGTGCAGTCGGCGAAAGCTGCCGATCATGCCAAGGAACACCGCGTCTATGTCTTTGGTTAAATTGTTATCTCGAGTAATGCCTTGAAAATGAAAGGTGTTTCTAGCCACTTTAATTAACGCCACTCGCTGATTAGGGCGCTGCGCAATCACCCCCAAATCTTTCGGCGCACTGGGCCTGATTTTTTCTACCTTTGAGAGATTATCGGGGTACTTTTTCTTAATGGCTTCATCACTGGCCAGTGTTTGTTGCGCTGTTTTTTCTATTTCAATTTTAAACTGCATTGTTTTTTTAGGGTCTTTGAGAATGATTTTTGACCCTTTAATAGTGCGATCCCAATCGTTGGGGTGCAAAAAGGTAATGCCCAGTTTTTCATTGTTATAGCGCACGTACCCCGGCGGAGCAGTTCGCCTAAGGTTAGGGCCGAATACCGCACCAGAAAGCGCCTCTCTGAAAGCTTCGCGGCCCTTATCCGCCTCACCGGGTGGCAACTCGCCCACTTCTCTTAATACCGCACGCAGACGTATGTCGTTTCTTGGGTGAGAGGAAAACAAACCGTGATAGCGCGGCCCAGACTCTTTACCGGCCAATAGGCCCACATAATCAAATAGGGTGCCTAAGCCTTCAACCAAACCTTCTGGTTCATAATTTGAGTTGTATAAATACGTGGCGCCAAATCGATCCGCTTCAAGCTCTAACTCGCGGCTGTATTTTTGCAAATTAACCACATTTTGTGTGGCAATGGCATCGCCTACGGCTGTAGTGCCAGCCAATATGCTCATAGCAGTGGCAAACACATTATCACGAATGCCTTTGCCTCGCCTGCGGCTCACGTGATTACCAATATTGTGCCCTATTTCATGCCCAATGACGCCGGCCAGCTGCGCTTCCGATTGGTATAGCGTAATTAAGCCACGGTGAAGATAGATGTAGTCTTCACCCATGGTAAATGCATTGGGGTTGTCGCTGTCGAGCACTAAAAATCGGTACTCACGACCAGCGTGCGGGCTGGCAGCCAATACTCGCTCGCCCACCTCTTGCACGTACTTATTAAGCTTGGGGTTATCTAAAATTGGGTTGGCGGCAATGGCAGAAAGGTGGCGTTTTAATGCGCCGCCGGATAAGTTGGGCCATTTCTTCTTTTGTTCTTCAAGAAACCTTTTTTCTGCTTCGCGTTTGCTTAGCTTTGCTTGTTTTTGCTCTGATTTACTTGATGCCGTACTGTTGTTATTAGCCGCCGCGTCGTTGGCATTTGCAGGCAGACACAACATGGTTAACGCCATAACGCCAATAAAGCTAAACAGCCTTACTGTTAAAAGCGCGCGTTTAATTACCGTGTTCGCATCTCTTAGATAAATACTCATAAAAGCCTCCACTTACACCTTATTCGACCAGCCATCGCCCCCCATCATTACTTAATGGTTTTTAATTTGTTGCTAGCGCTGCGACTAAAAAACTCAACTAATTGCTTGCCCATGCCTTGGCATGCATCGCCTTCTACCTGCGCCAACAGCGGTATTGGCACCACAAAGGCCGGCATATAAGACGTACCAACGGCTTCGGTACTGACTCGGCCAACTTCTTCAAACGTGTCGACGTCCCACACGGTGGTTTCATAGTCACTGGTGTCTTCCCAGGTTCCAAAACCAAAACAACCGCCGCCACCGGGGCCAATAGAACAGGTCATACTGCCAGCCGACGCCGTGCGTTCAGTGGAACCTTCAACCCAAACAAAATATTTTATGTTCAGGTCGTTAAGCTTCTTTGCCACCAGTGGCTCACGCATGACTTTACGCAACTTTTCTGGGCGTAACGGTGCGGTACGCGCTTCAAACCAAGGGTAAAACTGATTCACAAATTCAGCTTCAGGAATAATGCGGATATCGGTAGTACCACTTCTTAATTTACCGCCAATGCAAGCCACTAAACTGGCTTCGGTTTGTATTTCAGGTGTTTGATGACGCCCGAGCACCACCATAGCGTCGCCTTTGCTTAAGCTAATATCGTCTTGTAGGCGAACATGATCAACGTTGATTGTTGTGCACGCTGAAGCAGCCAATGCCACGCCCAATGCGGTTAGTATTTTGGTAATCCGATTAAAATTATTCACTGTCTTCACCCCCCTCAATATTGGCACTTTCATTGGCACTTTCCGGCTCATTTTCTGTTTGTTGCTGGTAGAACTCGGCTTTTTCTAACACCTCGTCTTCACTTTCACCGCCATCCAGCGCTGTGTTCTTGGCTAGGCTGTTTTGCGAACCGCTTTTTGTGTCTATTAACGCTTTTATCTTACGCTGGCCAGCAAAGCGTGTGGCAAGCTGTGCGCCCACATCGCGCAGTGCAATATTGGTGGCTGAGTTAAACGCTTTGGTGGCGCTAGTGAGTAACGCCGTGGGTGTTTTGCCATAGCCTTTGATCGTCCAATCGGCCACCTTTGCGTCATCGCTCCCGAGTATTTTCAAACGGTACTTAATCCACACCTCGTATTGTTTTAACTTTGTTTCTGCCGGTGCGGTGTACTGAAAATCTAAAATTTCAGGCTCAATGGTTAAGTCTTTGCTTACACTTTGCGCATCAACCAAGGTGGTCAATTGACCAAAAATGGCATCAAACATGTCTTGTTGTGCTTGCGCAAAATTAAGGCTGTTAAGCGACCGGCTTTTTTCGTTTTCAATGTAAATGTGGTTTTTAAACTCGTCGGTGTACGACATGTGCACGTTCAACGGCACCTTTTCAACCAACGGTGTGGGAATGTCGGCGACCACGGTGACTTTGTTGGCACAGGCGCTTAACAAACTAACCATCAACAACAAACCCAACACTTTAAACCTCACTGCTTTGTACTTTTTTAGCCGCTCGATTTTTATATTGTTCATGGTGTTGCCCTCATTACCTTAGATTATTTAAGCCAATAAACGTGCCGTTATTTTGTTCGGCAAGCTCTCGCATCAACGATGCGTAGCGCATAGCATTACTGCGAATAGCCGGGTTGGTGGTCATGTGCACCGGAAAACCAACGCCGTGTATTCTGACCCTTTTTTCACCACGCTTATTGCCTCCATTGAGCTCTTCGACAATATTCAATACCCGGCGTACTGACCGCCCTGAGTAGTCGTCGCCCAACACATACAGGCTTATCTTCTTATTTTTATCATAGTGCTGTCGAATTGCCGTGGTGATGCCTTCGACTGGGCTGGAATTACTAAACGCATTCCAGCCACTCAATTTGCTGATTATCTGCCGGCGTCGTGACGGTGAATCGGGCATAAATTCGCCCTTATAAGCGGGGAACATATATTGCCCTTGGTCGTTCATCACCTGTATGCCTTTCACCGTTGGGTGAATGCGCAAGGTATTAATAACCTCGTCTAACAGCTTACCCCACGCCCGCGAAAACATGCTGCCTGATGTGTCAATAATGAACACAATGTATTCAGAATCCACCGGCACGCCACCAATGTATTCATTGCTCTTTTTACGCCCTTTGAGCAAGCGCTTCATTTCTAGACTTAAGGTTTGCAATGCAAGTTGCAAATCTTCCGCCTGTGTTGCGTCGTCGGCGCCATAATCTTCAACACTGGCTTTACGTGCCGTTAATGCATCGAGCTCGCCACGCAAAATAGCCACACGGGTATTTTCTTTACCTAGTTGCTCCTGTTTTGCATTGAGCTCTGTTTCAAGATAGGTCACTTGGCCCCTAATTTCAAATAATCGCTCTTGCAACGCCCTTACTTGACCTTTGTCTTGTATAGGCGATTCTTCCAGCACCGTGGGTTGACTAGGCCGTAAAATCACCAACAGCAATACGATGGCACCAAAGCCACAACAAATGATGTCTAAGAAACTTAAGCCTGCGTCAGACAAGCCGCGCCTTGCTTTTCTTCGACTCATGGCCAGTCCCTCGCGGGCGTAATAAACGAGCCTTGTGAGCGTATTGCCAACCCCCAAAACGCACCGGCTGCATACGGGTCGCCTTCTAAGGGTAACAACATAATATTGACCGGAATGCCGGGCTCAAGTTTTTGCACCGCATTACGAAAAACACGATAACGATCGGCACCGGTAATAGAGCCCGTGCTTGGGGCACCATCGCCCTGGGTTGGCAGGCCGTCGGTTAGAATAAAAATGTTATCTGGCCGAGGGTTCATGCTCATCGCCACCTCAAACATTTTTTCCATATTGGTGCCATTATTAGGCACCACCTTATTCACGCCTTGCACCGCCGACGCCACTGAAATGCGGTCGGCCACTTCGTACCACGCATCGACTTTATCGCCAAACACAGGCTTCACTTCATTGTTGAAAGTGAGCATTTGGAAGTCGCTAGACAATGGCAAATTAGCCACCACCCATTGGGTGATGTCCAACACTCTTGACCACTTTTGAGACTGACGTTTTAAATCGTCACTCATGTTACGCCGGCGCAATATATTAACGATGGTTTCGTCTAACATGCTGGCCGAGCTGTCGATCAGTATAAGCACATTACGGCCACCCAGTTTTAGGCCGGTAAGGTATTGCCGATCACCATCGCCGGTAAATTCAAACGCTTTGTTGCCTGACGGCACGGTTTCTTCCAGTGCTTTTTTCTGACTTTCAAGACGGGCAATTTTTGCTTTTAACCCTGGAATGTCGGCAATCGAGTCGGGTGTTATTTCATCAAGTTCACTTTTTAATTCCTTAATCTCTTCTGAAATTCTTCTGGCCAAACCTTGCGCCGTCACCGACTCGTCACTGACGTCGCTGATGGTGTTACGAATGCGCACCAAACTTTTTTCGCCTTCGAGTATTTCTTCTTCGAGCAAGCTTATTTCCGCCAAGACCTGTGGGTCTTGATTGGGTATCGGTGAATCAACCACGTATTTGAGCAACAAAAAAATCAACACCGCCGCCCCTAAGCCGCAGGACATGATGTCCAAAAATGACAGGCTAAAGGTGGAGGTTTGTCGAATTTTTTTGCGTGCCATTGCGCGTTCCTACACCAACACCGCAACCGCAGTAATAACGCCATCGGCGGCTGGCGACATTAAACGATCGTTTGCCAACAGATGCGTGCGTTTAGAGTCGTTAATCACACTCAAGGCGCCGTTGTTCAGCATGGCGGGTAAATCACTGGCCTGACCAGCATCTGCCTGAATTAACCTTAGCACCGCACCGTCGGTTGAAATGGCGGCTTTATCAAGCGCCACCACCACGCCAAATTGCATTAGATGCGTGGCCACTTGACTCGGCTTGTTGGTGGTTATTGAAGGCTGTGCGGCGGTTAAAGGCTGTGCAGACGCCTGCGTCTTCGTAATACTGGGTGTTACTTGTGCTGCACTGGCATCCGCAGCAGTTGCTTTATTAGCCGCACTATTAATAGCACTTGAATTGCCAGCATCACGACCCGCACCGTTGGTTGAAAAGGCGGTTTGAATGGCTGGCAAACTGACTTGATGAATAACGCCTGCGTCGCTGTCGGTGCCATTGGCTAACTTGGCCGTTATTGGCTCTGGCTGCGTTGCCCAAATGACCTTGGGATTTATGCTGGGTAAGTGCGCCAACTCAAACGCACCGTTTAAGTCGACCACAACTTGGCCACTGTGTTGACCACTGTGGCTGTTAATTAAACCAATTAAATCCGACAGCGCTGCTTCTACTTCACCTGCCTCAACCACGGCGCTGTAAAGCTTACTGTGATGCTCAACACCCACGGTTGCTTTTTTCGTGCCATCCACCTTCGCCACAATGTCACTGAGTTGATCAAACAACTGCTGCTCTGTGGCTGCGTTATGCAGTGGGTCAAAACGATCGTTGCGAATAAAACTGGCTTGCAAGTGATGCAACAACGCTTCTTGCAATGCCTGCAGCCCAATATCGGCCTTCACTTCAACGTCAACCAACGTCACTTCTTGTTCGCTAACCGAGACTGTTGAAATGACGGTTTGATGCAACTGCACGTCAATGTGCACCATGTGCCCCTGAGTGACTGCTCGCTGCTGAACCGCCAATACCGGCTTACTAATAAGTGCGCTTACCGACAAGTCATTAGCCTTGATGACGCCAAGCAATAATTTAAGCTGCGCATCGCGATAATCGGCCGGCACCACTACGGCAATGTCAGCCAGTGCCGATTGACGTTTTAATTCAGCCACGTGCTTCCACATTAAATCGGCGGCATGGCGCATACCGGCACCGTTATTGGCAATGGCTGTTTGCGCGCATTGTTGCCAATAACGACTGTTGATGGTTTGTGGCTCTAAACGGCAATGTTTAATCGGGTGCTGCGCACTGTCAATATCAGCACTTACGTCGTACACCACGTGCCCGTCTTGCAGCCATGCATAACCTTGGCTACGTTGAATAATTTGCCCACCGTTGTCACTGGTTTCCTGAACCAGTAGGGCATTGTCATTAATGTGCACTACTTTAGGCATGGCAACTCCCAGCTAGCTCTGCAGGTGACGAATTAAATTGAAATCACAATAGTCCTGCACATCACCCACCATGCGCTCTTGCATTAAGGTGATTTGGTGCATTAAAAACATGATCACAATGCTGATCAACAACGCAATAAATGTGGAGTTAAACGCCACCCCAAGGCTGGCGGTAACCGCGGCAATATTGCCCTGCACCGCTTCGTGCGCATTGCCCAGTGCGGTGCCAATACCTCGTACCGTACCAATAAAACCAATCGACGGAATTGCCCATGTAATGTAGCGCACCATAGACAGCTCAGAATCAAGCCGGTCGGCCTCGGTGTCGCAAGTGTCACGCACCACGCTGGACACATCCGCCACTGACGCGGTGGAACCATAACGCTGCAACGCGCCCCGCAGCGCCCTTGGCAATAAAAACCCGCGCTCAGGATCTGGCAAGGCTTCCAATGGCCTCGCCAATTTGCGCGAATCTTCTGGCAATACTCGCCGCCCTTCTTCCACACTGATTAATGACTTACTGAACAAGTTTCGCTGCGCGCGCACGTTCTGCGCTTTCAAGCCCATGATTGCCATTACCCACAACATAAGAATAAAACAGCTTTCTTGCTCATAATCTTTAAGCACTACCCAGGCCGAGCGCTCAATAGTGATCGGTTGGCCGGAGGCTTCTTGTTCAGCAATGGCTCTGGCTTCGGCAGCAAGCACGGCTTCGGCGTTTGGCCGCACCAAACCAACGTAGATGGTGTGTACCACCAAAAACGAAAGCACCAACGCCACAATTTGATAAAAGAATTCAGACTTCTGGAATTTCATAATGTTGTTCTCATGGGTGTGCTTTTAAATATCAACGGGAAATGGCACCGGCGAATCTTCTGATATTTCCTCACTGGGCTTAAAGACCTTCTTAGGCTTACTTTTCTTTTGCTTTTTTTCTTCACGGCTGTTTTCTCCTTGCTCGCTGGCAGCGCCCTCATTCGATTTACCGGCGTCCTGTGCCCAGGAATTAGATACTAAGCCACTGAGCAGCGCCGCTAAAATCACTGTTTTTTTCAACACTCGACAAACCATAACATCAATTTTTAACAACCGTTTTTGATTTATTTAAGCCCGCATAACGCGCTACTCGAAAACCAATATCGTGCGCACCTTTGGCGCCATAATCTCGGTACGCCAACCTTAATTGCGGCAAATGCCCACGCGCCCAACTGGCGCCACGCACAACATGGAACTCGCCGTTGTCGGGCCCTAACGGGTCTTTCGCAATGCCGCTGCCACCCAGCTCACTGCTGCCTTTGGCTGAATACCAATCGTTAACCCATTCGGCGGCATTACCATCAAGGTCGAACACGCCACGATGGTTGGCCGGAAAACGCCCAACCGGCGCCGGCCCTTTATAGCCGTCGTCGTAGCCATCTAAGGTAAAGGTGATAATAGAACTTGCTTTTTGATCAGCCAAATTAGCCACCTTCTTACCTTTTGGCACCGTTTTGCTATTACCCCACGGGTAGGTAAGCAAGCCGTCATTGGTGTTGCGTGCCAGCCATGACCACTCGACCTCAGTTAATAAACGGTAGCCGTTAGCGTTTGGATTAACACCAGAGACATACCCCGACACCGTTTGATAAAAAGGGTCTAGGCCTTCTTGCTCAGACAACCAGTTACAATATTGTGCGGCTTGTTGCCAAGTCACATTCAAGGCCGGTGATTTATTGGCGTCTAAACTTTTGCCTTTATAATTACCCGCATTGTGAGTGGCTTTAAAGTTTCTAAATTGCTTATTGGTAGTTTCATGCAAGGCCACATAAAAAGGCTTGGTTAACTCAGCTTGATACACCACTTCGTTAGCGCGCCGGCCATCTTCTTTACGTGACGAGCCAAGCTTAACTTTACCCAGCTGCCTAAACAGCTTCATTTTGTGCCCCAGACGATTGGTGTACGTGGGGGGTATTTGCGCCCAATAATGCTCTTCTTCTGTGAGTAAATTAAAACTCAATACTTGCTGACTGGCCCGAGTGGGCACAATGTCATTATTTTGCGTCACGTAACCCGGCTTTCTAACACTGACCGCGTGTGGCAATGAATTAAGAGCCACCGTTTGGCTACCACGCCCGCGATTCACTCCGTCGATATACAGCGTGGCGTCGGCCGGAGAAACACTGATTTTGACGTTAATTAAATCCGCCGCTAATTTCACTTGTTCAACCTGAATTTCGGCCGGTTGTAATTGCAACGTTGTTTGTTGTAAACGATAACCGGCTTTGTATAACTTAACCGCGTGCGCTTGATTGGGTTTCACCGCTATTGATAACGGGGTAATGCCTTTGAATTCATCGTTAAGCATGATCGCGGCCCCAATTGGCTCGGAGTTGAACTCAATCACGCCATCAGCAGGCACCAACTCAATGGCGGGCACCGACACCGTTTGCTGCGCCACCACACTCAACTCTTGCACAAACGGTTTAAATTTTTCTGCCGAAATCTGCAGGCTTCGTGTGCCCTCTTCCACTTTAATGGTGGCTGGGGTGCGACCTTTCACAACACCATCAATACTAATATCAGCATCGCTGGGTGTGCTATCAAAAGCGTATTCAGCCCAGGCGGGTTGTAGTGTGGCAACCACTTCTTGAGTTTGGCCTTTGCCTTCAATGATCAAGCTTTGGGTGAAGGGGCGATATAAATCAGCGTCAACCGTTAGCTCGCGCCGGCCGGCTTGTATGCCGCTGACCAACTCGCTTGTGTCACCCACTTGCTGGCCGTCGATGGAAATGGTGGCCACAACACCGTCAGGAACAATGATGTTTAAATTGCCCGGTAAGCGTGTCATAACAATTTCAAATTGCTGATGCCGCTCACTGGTGACGTTAACCGTTTGCTCAACGGCCTGATAACCTTGCGCATTGAGAGTAACCGCGTGTTCGCCAGGCAATACCATAACGCGATTGCCCAGTGGCAATTTCAATGCGGTATTAATATTGAGTTCAGCGGGCTGCAATAAATAATCGCTTGGTTTATTTAAATTGGGTGTTACAGCCACCACTTGAATCGACTTTGCCAAGGTAATAAACAAGATAAAACTCAAGCAAAGCAACGACAACACGAGCAACAACGCATGAAACGCGGTAAAACGAAAACGCACCCGCTGTTGATCATTACCTGGCGCTTGAAAATCAACGGCGTCAATCGGTTGCTCGCCACTCAAACCGGCAGGCTGAAACGATTTATTATTCAAAGACTCAGACACGATTGCTATTCACCCCGTTCAACTTGCGTCACCTATTTGCTCATTACACACAATGGTGAATGACTGTACTTTATCGCCCACCGGCCGCAGCTCAAGGTCAGTGCGTTTATCTTGAAAACCAAGCCGAGTACCAATCAAGGTGTACCGCCCAGGCTTAAGCGCTAAATTTTTAGCGGTAAATTTACCCAAACTAATGCGCTTTGCCCCGGCTTTTTTTAGGCTGACTTGCGTCAGTGAATCTGAGGCTATGGTGACTTTTACGGTACTGTCTATTTGCTTTAACGCCCCTTCAAGTGACGCTATTTGATCATTCAACACCGTGCCTTTTTTGCTGATGCCTTTGGCATCGCCTAAGACCTTTAACGCATGATCACGTGCGGTTGTTTTGCTTAATGCCAAGGGGTCGCTTAATACGTCATTTATCTGTTGATTTAATTCCACTCGGGCTTGAGAACGAATACGACCAACCTTAGCGCTCACTTGATTAGGGTCGCGTTGTAATACGGTTTGGTAGTTCGATAGCGCGCTGCCCCATTGTTCGCTTTTCTCGAACGTTTTCGCTTGCGATAGCAATGAACGTATTGAGGTTCTCTGGTCTGATGCCAACGCCTGACGCAATGCCGTGCGAGCGGTTGGGTCGGCGGGCTTGTGTTGTAGCGCCGAATTAAATTGCGCCCTGGCTTGCGAATAGCGCCGAGCAAATAAGGCATTAAACCCTGCGCTCATGGCAAGCCGATAGTGTTTATCGGTTTCTAATTCTCCACTACGTGCCAATCCGCTCTTGGCCGAGCTGGCCGCACCGTCTAAGTCTAAGGCTTGCTGATATTTTTGCTTGGCTTGTTGAATGTCACTAAGGTCATCGCTGTTGGTAAAGCTCTGCTCGTCTACCGCCGCAGCCGCGACTAAGGCTAATACTTCACCCAAGGTTTTTACCCGCTGCATTCCTTGTAACGCCGGAACGTGGTTTTGATCTAAAGACAGTGCCGACTGAAACAGAGATTTAGCCAGTTCTGATTTACCTTGCTGTATTGCTACTAACCCATCGGCCACTCGCCGATTCAACTCGTTGGGTATTAAGTCGTAAATAGACTCCAAATCGCTCACTGAGCGTTTATAAAGCTCAATGGCACTGGCGTATTCTTGTTGTTGATAAGCCACATCGCCTTGCTCAGCCAAACTGAGCGCCGCATCATACGCGTCCGCCGCCCATGACTTAACGTCTTTTTCTTCTAATGCTTTTTTAGTTTCTAATAACTCGGAAAGCACATCTTGCGAATCGGCGCGCGCTTGTTCACGTTCCGATTCACTGTACGGCGCCACTGGCTCTTGTGATGACCCTGCTACAGAGCTATCGCCCTGTGTGGAGTTACCTTGCGCATCAATAATAGTGCTGGGCTTGGTTAAGGTGGGAGCCGGAGTCAAACTAACAAATAGCAACGCCGCGATTGCTAGCAATGCAAACACACAGAGCATTAAATTAAATTGGGAGTGCCACCAAGGCGCGTCACTAGCATTGCTAATTTGGCCACGCCCAAAACCATTACCTTGCGTTGACGGTACGCCAACAGCAGGGCTACTTCCCGGTGCTTGAAATTCTTCGGCCTCTATGGATTTAGGTCGAGATTGGTTCGATTCCTCTGACTGCATTATTTTTATTATATTAGTTACGTCGTGCCTGACTGTTATCGTCCAATAATTCTGCACCACTGGTTGTATCTTGTTCTAGTTCGCCGTCTTCTATTTCAAACATTCTGGATAAAATGCGGCGCCATTCTTCGTATTGATCTTCGACAGTGCCGGTTAATGTGACACTGCGGTCTTGCAAGTCAACCACACTGGGTTCAAGGTCGGATTCTAATGACAGCCCAAGCTCGCGCAAGGTTTCGCTGTGTTGAAGCGCTTGGTTGTACTTTCGAAAACTATTACCAAAAACTTGAGCGCCGTAAATTCCACCCAACCATCCGGCCGTTCGGGCAGTGCCGCTTTTACTGGTATTGGCCGCCACCACGCCACTGGCAATGATGGCTATGCCGGCAATTTTTTCTTTTCGTGCTTGTTCTTTTAATTGCCGTGCGTACAGCACTTCTTTATAACTCACTTTGCGCCACTCTTGATACGAAGCGGACATGTTGTTATTAAAGGCACGGTAGTAGTCTTGTATGACGTCTAAAAATAAGTCATTACGAGAACGAATTCGATCCACTTTTTTCATTAGCGGGTCATCGCTGGAAGGAACGCGCAATAGCGACACTTCACCCAACTCATTTGTGGTCGTGTAACCAGTGAACGCGGCGGGCACAAAATCTTGTGCAAACAATACTTTGGCGGTACTGCGCACATTGCGTAACTGCTGCTCAGAGAGCAATGCGCGGTGATCAAACAAGTCATTAGCAATGCGGTTAAACATGGCCTGAAACGGGTCGCCTGGCAAATTCACTTCGGGGTTGTAGGCATATTGGCTGGCGGTTTGGTGATACTCTTTTTCAAACCAAAGCTTGCCGGTGGCGTCTTGTGCGCGAATAAAAATAGTAACGCGTTCACCGTTAGAATCAATCAGTCGACCATTAACCGTGACATCCATGATGCTTTTGTCATTTGGTAATGCCCGTACCAGACCCCACGCATTGCTTGTATCTAAGGTCTGTTTAAGTTGTGATGAAAACCACACGGCTTCGCTCTTACGAACATTGGCGTAAGCGGCCGCTTCGTCGTCAGACACATCCACGCCATGATCAAACAACACCACGCCCACATCTAAAATAAGCTCTTCATCAAGCAGCGCTTCTTGCGCCTCGGAGACTTTAGAAATAGGCACATTAATGGTTTCGTGATACTCATACGTAGTACAAGCACTCACGAAAAATAACAAAATTAAACTGAATAATTTACCAACCATAGGGATAGGAGTTTTTTCTTTACTCACCATTAGACCGTCATTAGCCGTATTTTCATTCAACATACACCCACCTTGTTTTATTTATTGCCCCCATGACTAAAAAGTATTTAACCCATTAGTACCCTTTGTAACTATAGTACTCCTCCCACAGCTTTTTCTTCAACTCCGGATCAGTTTCCGCCTCCGCGGCTTCACGAATTTGCCTGGCGACAATGTCATCGTTCTTACGTAAGTCTTCAACGTCAGGGCGATCTTTGTCTTGATCTTGCTCTGCATCCGATTGCGGATCATTGCCTTTACGCTCTTCCCCACCTTCTGCTGAGGCGCCGCCAGCACCGGTTGCACCACCACTGCCGCCGTCGCTGTCTGAATCGGATTCACCACTGGATTGACTGGGCTTGTTTCGCCCTTTGGCATTGCCGTCGTCTTCTTCGTCGTATTCTTCAAATGCCACCGCACCGCCTAAGCCATCTTCATTTGCGTTGTCGTTTGCACGTTCTTCTGAATAGGTTTTTTCACGCTCGATTTCTTCATCAAAATCACCCAGCGTTTCTTCTAACTCTTTTTCTAACTCTTCGAGCTCTTCTTGGCTAAGGCCACCTTGTTCTTTAAAGTCAGGTTGCTCAAAGTCATCGCCTTTGCCTTGTTGTTCTTTTGCCTCAGGCTCTTCAAACGTGGCGTCGCCTTCTTGTGACTGCTCGTCAGAACCTTCTTGTTCATCCTCCCAACCGTCAGGAGCGTCATCGGCGCCTGAGTCACTTTCGGACTCAGATTTTGATTTTGACTCACCGTCTTTTGCCTCACCGCTTTCAGATTCAGAGCCACTCTTACCATCAGACGGCTTACTCGCAGAAGGCGGCGACGGGGTAGAAGGAGTGGACGGCTTAGACGCACTCGGCGCTGAAGGCGGGGCCGGCAATGGCGAAGGCAGGCCAGCACCACCGCTGGAACCACCGCTAGGCAGTGGCGTAGGCAAAGAAGGGCCGCTGGTTTTCGGGTTTTGTGGCCCACCAGGACTAATAGGCGTGGCACAACCCACCACCAAAGAGACGGATAACGCCACTAGTGACAGTCGTAACACAGTCGCCGTGCGTGAAGCACGGCGAACCATTCGTAATTGATATTTCGATATACGCATTAACTAAACCCAAATAAGCGCTGACTAATTAACTTGAGACGCTTTTTCTATTTCACTCTGTTTTAAAATCAAATCCGTGGAATGTGAAAAGTTCTCAGTCGCCACCATTTTTCCATTTTCAATAGCCGGCCGAAACTTAAACCGCCGCAATGTTCTTTTTGCCCGCTGAATGTATTTAGTTTCCAACGAACCGTCTTGTTGAGCAACAATGTTTCTTACTTTGCCGTATTTACTTATTCTCATACTCAAGGGCACACTCACTTTGGCAGCACCTTGCACTAAGTTGCGTCGCTCCCCGGCGTAGTTAAAATCTGGAATTTTCACTGGGTTTTCAAAACTTTTCACCAACTCATTATCTTCACTGAGTTGCGCGGCTTGCAACCACGCTTTGTTATAGTGCCGTTCGGCCAAACTTGTGTTGCCAAACAACAGATATAAGTCGCCAATGTCTCGCAGCGCACGCACCTGATGTTCCAGCTGATTTTCGTTTTGCGCTTTGTACAAATATTCTTCCAAACGCGCGAAACCTTGAGCGGTAGCCCCTTGATCGGCTAACCTAAATTTTGGAAACTGATCTTTATCACGCTGCGTTCGAAACCGAGAAGATTCATTTTGAGATCGAAGCAACTCTTGGTTTACTTGACTGCGTATGTAATACAACAAAGCCAATTCACCATAAGGCATTAACACTTCAGAAAGCGGCCGATCGCCATAGCGATTCACCGCATAATTCATAAAGGTAATGCCTTTATTAATCTTCTCTAAACCCGCTTCCGTTCTTCTGGGTGACGCTAAATATTGGTCAATAAACAAGTTGCCCATCTTGAGCACCAAGTCATAACTGTAATTATCATCAATATCTGGGTGCTTTTTTTCTAACCATATTAGTTGCCGCAAATAGCGTTCCATTTCTTGCGACTCGGCTTTCGCTTCGTGCATTTCAAACATGGCTTTTAATACAGGGCGTTGCTCAATCGCATACACACCATGATTGATTTTGGCCAAATGAAGGGACTTTGCGTACATTTCACGCGCTTCGTCAAGGCGGCCAACCTGAGTCAATAGCTTTCCGTACCCTAAATAAGCTTCACCTAAGTTTTCACTGAATGCGTCTTCTTGCTCTTCCAATGATTTTATTTGTTCAAATTGACGTTCCAAGGTTGCACGCATTTCGGCGCTTAAGTCGATAACAGGAACGGCCTTGATGGTGTTGGCTTGCTCAACGAACGACTGTGTGTCGGTTTCAGAAGCACCCGCTTCTTGAGCAGTGATTTGTTCTTGAGAGGTGGTGGCGTCTTGCGTTTGAGCGACCGACTCTTCTTGAGAAAGCGCGGGGCTCGATACAATCATAATCAACAAAAAGCACAGGCCGAAAGCAACCCCAGACGGCAGGCGCCCGAAATTATAGTTAAAAACGTTATCTGTGTTTATTTCGTTGATTTTACATATCATAAGTCAGCCGTGTTTTTTTGTGGTTACCTCTACCTTAGTACTGACCGTGTCAGCATAAGATTCAGCATTACAAAATGTTAATGATTCGACTGTGGTTGTTGCATTTTTTTACACACAACCTGCATTTTCAACAAAATGCTTTTACACAATAATATCTAAACCACTCTCTTTAGCGGCTGCGGGGCCAGCTCACCGTTCTCGCAAGCCAAGCTATTTAGTAAGGCGAATAAGCCTTGGCTCAACTTCCAACATCACGCCATAACGCTGCTGGATATCGTCTTTGAGCGCCTGCGCAAATCCTTGTATGGCCTCGCCGGGTCGACGTTCGGGATTAATCACTACCAAGGCTTGATGCTGATGCACCCGAACCCCATCCACTTGCTTTTGCTTCCAACCCGCTTGCTCTATCAACCACGCTGCCGCCAACTTCATTTTCTGGCCGTGCTCAAATGCCACAATGTCGGGGTAACGCTGCTGCAATGCTTGATAGTCGCTTACACTCACCACGGGATTTTTAAAAAAGCTGCCCGCGTTGGGTATTTGTTTCGGATCGGGTAGCTTTTGCGTGCGAATGCTAACCACCTCATCGAACACCTGCTTTAAGCTTGAATCATGAGTGAGGTTTTGAGCTAACGCCGGGTAGTCAAGCTTCAGAGCCTTTTCCTTGCTCAGAGTAAAGTGCACGCTGGTTATGATTTTATTGCCAACCCAATCGCGCTTAAAGCGGCTCTCTCGATAGCCAAATTCACACGCGTCATTACTGATGCTAAGGACCTCTTCAGAGCTGACATCAAACGCCTCAAGTTCAGAGATGGTGTCTTTGACTTCCATGCCGTAAGCACCAATATTTTGAATCGGCGCGGCACCAACCGTGCCGGGAATCAGCGCTAAATTTTCAATGCCATACCATTGCCGAGAAACGCAATAAGCAACAAAGTCGTGCCAATTTTCACCGGCCGCCACTTTAACCGTGACCGTGCTTTGAGTTTGTGAAACAAGCTCAATGCCTGTTAAGCGGTTGAGCACCACAACGCCATCATAGTCTTGCAAGAAAACCGTATTGCTGCCTTCACCTAAGATTAGAAAAGGTAAGTTCTCTTGCTTAACACGAGCAATGCAAGTCTGCAGCTCTTCAACATGGCGCACAACACACAGTTCTTTCGCCAGCGCCGGTATTGCTAAGGTGTTGTAAGCAGACAAGTCCACCCACGACGATATGGCTTTATCTGATGTTTTGCCTGGCGTTTCACCCGACATGGTGTCTGACGTTGACTTCGTCATTACGCAACATCAGCTTGAGCAAAGGCTGTACTCGTTTTTTGAGTCAATGGTGGTTGAATCAATACTAGTACAGCCTTAAACCGCATGATTACTCAGCAACAGCCTCAGCGCTTTGCTCAGCTTTAGCCGCTTGCGCAGCTGGGCTTAGACGAATGTGCAAATCACGCAGCTGAGTTTTATCAACGTCGCTTGGCGCGTCGGTCAACAAGCACGATGCTTTTTGCGTTTTAGGGAAGGCAATAACCTCACGAATAGAGTCGACCTTCGACATCATGGCAATAATACGGTCAATGCCGAACGCAATTCCGCCGTGCGGAGGCGCGCCAAAGCGCAATGCATCAAGCAAGAAGCCAAATTTTTCTTCAGCTTCTTCATCGTCAATACCCAGCGCTTCAAAGGCTGATTTTTGTACGTCTAATTGGTGAATACGAATTGAGCCGCCACCCATTTCAGTACCATTTAACACCAAGTCATAAGCGCGCGATAACACGTCACCAGGGTTGGTTTTCATTTTCTCAAGCTGATCCACTTTCGGTGCCGTGAACGGGTGGTGCAACGAAGACCATCGCCCGTTATCTTCATCACGCTCAAACATCGGGAAGTCGACCACCCACATTGGCGCCCATTCACCTTCGATTAAATCAAGGTCGTGACCCAACTTCACTCGCAATGCCGCTAATGAGTCATTCACCACTTTAGCCGAATCCGCACCAAAGAAAATTAAGTCGCCACTTTGCGCACCGGTGCGCTCAATCACGCCAGCCAGCGCTTCGTCAGACAAGTTTTTAACAATCGGAGATTGCAAGCCATCACGCCCGGCGCTCACGTCGTTAACTTTGATATACGCCAAACCGCGCGCGCCGTAGTTACCAACATAATCGGTGTAAGAGTCAATTTCTTTACGGCTTAACTTTTCACAGCCCGCAGGTACTTTAAGTGCTGCCACACGGCCATCGTCCGCGTTCGCCGGGGCAGAAAACACTTTAAAGCTTGAGTCTTGCATTAAATCAGTGACCGACACTAACGTAAGCGGTATGCGTAAGTCTGGGCGGTCAATGCCGTATTGCTCAATTGCATCGGCGTAAGTCATGCGTGGGAATTCAGCCACCAAATCAACGTCTAACTTGGCTTTAAACAAACCGCGAATCATGGTTTCCATCATATTCATGATTTCTTCTTCGTTCATGAACGAAGTTTCGATATCAAGCTGAGTGAACTCAGGCTGACGATCGGCACGCAAATCTTCATCACGAAAGCAACGCGCGATTTGATAGTAACGCTCAAAACCGGCCACCATCAGTAATTGCTTAAATAATTGCGGTGATTGCGGCAACGCAAAAAAGTCACCGGCGTGCACACGACTCGGCACCAAGTAATCGCGTGCGCCCTCTGGGGTAGACTTAGTTAAGATGGGAGTTTCGATATCAACGAAGTTTTGCGCTTCGAGAAAGTCTCGAAAGTATTTAGTAACACCGCTGCGTAATCGAAAGATTTTTTGCATTTGCTCGCGACGCAAATCCAAATAACGATAGCGCAAGCGTACCGCTTCACTGACGTCTTCTTCATCCAATTGAAACGGGATAGGGTCTGCACGATTTAACACTTCTATGTTGGTGGCATAGACTTCAACCATACCGGTAGGCAGATCTGAATTAGTGGTGCCTTCAGGGCGTGGACGTACCCGAGCCGTAATTTGCAACACGTGCTCATTACGCACTGTTTCTGCTAACGCAAAGGCTTCTACTGCATCTGGGTCAATCACCACTTGCAACAACCCTGAGGCGTCTCGAAGATCAATAAAAATAACCCCACCGTGATCACGACGACGGTGCGCCCAACCGGCGACGGTAACAACTTGATCGATTAGACTTTCATTTACTTGGCCACAATTATGGCTACGCATTGCATTCATTTGTTAACTCTTTTTAGCGTTTCGCTTTTCTTTTTCTCGAATTTCAGCCGCTATTTTTTCGGCTTCAACTGGGTCATCCAGAGGGTTAACTACCCCCGCAGATAAAATCATTTTCAAACCAACCTCAACCGGAATATCCAAGCGCCTGATGTCTTCAGGTGGCACCATTAAATAAAACCCGGAAGTTGGGTTGGGCGTGGTGGGCACGTAGATGTTAATCAACTCTTTACCCACGACGTTTTTAAACGTTTTTGGTGTGTCGCCGGTGACAAACGCCAGCATCCATAAGTCGCGGCGCGGGTATTCCACTAACACCACTTCGCGAAACGACTGGCTGGCGTCCGCAAATAAGCTCTGGGTAATCTGCTTGACCGCGCCATACACGGTTCTCACTAAGGGGATGCGAGACAATACAGATTCCCAGGCAGACACGAGCCGGCGGCCAAAAAAGTTGGCCGCAATAAGGCCAGTAATCATCACCAGAATGACGGTTAGAATCACCCCTAAACCGGGGATTTTGAAACCGATCAAGGTTTCTGGCCGATAGGCGACTGGCAATAGTAATAAACTGCGGTCAATCAAATTAATGGCGAACGACAATACGACATACGTGGCTACCAATGGCAACCAAACCAGCAGGCCTGCAACAAAATATTTTCGTATTTTATTCATAGTGACGTATGCGCGTTAATACCGGCGTTAGCTGGGCGCCGATGCCCCAGAGTCGGAGCCATTTCCGGCCGACGCGGTTGACGCTTTTGCGTCTTTTTTGCCTTTATCGGCGTTGCCTTTGCCTGAGTTTTTAAAATCAGTCTCGTACCAACCGGTTCCTTTTAACTTGAACGCCGCCGCCGTCACCTGCTTACGCAGGCCTGAGCCTCCGCACTGCGGGCAATCAGTAAGCTTGGGGTCGCTCATTTTTTGCAGAGCTTCCATTTGGTGGCCACAGTCGGCGCATTGATACTGGTATATTGGCATTTTTAGTACAGTTTTTTCTATCAAACCTATCGAATTAACACGAGCCGTCCTGAAAATTAAGTAATACAGGCGCCGTGCCAGTCAAACTGGCGCGTGATTATACGTTATCGGCCCGCAATCGTCATATTTTCAACGACGATAGAGCCACATTTGGTGTTTCCACGCGCATCATAATCGTTACCAATGGCAGCAATATTGCGATACATGTCATTTAAGTTGCCCGCAATGGTGATTTCTTCCACCGGATACTGCAATTCACCATTCTCCACCCAGAACCCAGCGGCTCCACGCGAATAATCACCGGTCACCATATTAATGCCCGAACCAATCAACTCTGTCACCAACAAACCGGTGCCCATTTGACTGAGTAATTCGTCATAACCGTGACCAGTATCGGACACCGACACATTACGCACACCACCGGCATTGGCGGTTGATTGTAAGCCTAATTTGCGCGCCGTGTATGAACCGAGCACGTAGCTTTGCAACACACCGCCGTCAACCAAGGCTCGGTACTCAGGGGTGGCCACCCCTTCACCGTCATGCGTGGCACTGCCTGAGCCACCCAAGAGATGCGGGTTTTCAGCAATGGTGACAAACTCGGGCAACACCGATTCGCCCACTTTGTCTAACATGAAGCTGGCTTTTTTATAAATAGCACCGCCTTTAATGGCGCCCACCAAGTGGCCAATCAAGCTTTTGGCCATCATTGGGTCAAACATCACACTGGCTTGGGTGCTGTCAATTTGCCGCGCATCTAAGCGCCTTAGCACTCGTTGTGCAGCACGCTGACCAATGGCTTGCGGCGATTCGAGTTTGGCGGCATTACGATTACTGTCGTACCAGTAATCACGCTGCATGCCCTGATCGGTAGCGCCAATAACCGAGCATGACAAACTGTGTTGGCTGCCTTTCTTTTCACTTAAAAAACCGTGTGAATTGGCGTACACCGCATTGCCACTGTAACTGCTGACCGACGCACCTTCTGAATTGCTAATGCGCGAATCGGCGTTCAGTGCCGTGGCTTCACAGGCCAACGCAATATCAACCATTTCGTTCATCTGCGCATGCCACGGATGATACAAATCAAGGTCTTTGTGTTCGGTGGCCATTAACTGCGCATCAGCCAAACCTAGGCAGTCATCAGCCCCGGTGAAACGGGCAATAGACATTGCCGCATCAACGGTTGATCGAATGCCCGCCTCGCTCATATCAGCGCTGCTGGCCGAACCGGTTTTATGATCTTTATACACGCTGACAACCAGCTGCGCGTCATTGTGTTTTTCAACGGTTTCCAATTCTTGTTGGCGGGCTGTAATGGAAACGCCAACGCCTTGGTGAAGTTCAGCTTCAGCCTGATGCATGCCTTGTTGCTTGGCATAGTCGATGGCAATTTCGGCCGCTTTGACTAAATCTATGTTGCTCATAAGCTCACCCCACCCACGGTCAACGAGTCCATTTTAAGCGTCGGCTGGCCAACACCCACCGGCACACTTTGGCCATCTTTACCACACACGCCCACGCCCGAATCTAAACTCATGTCATTACCAACCATGCTAATGGTTTGCATGGCTTGAGGCCCATTGCCAATTAAAGTGGCGCCTTTGACTGGGCGCGTCACTTTACCGTTTTCAATTAAATACGCTTCACTGGATGAAAACACAAATTTTCCAGAAGTAATGTCCACCTGACCACCGCCAAAGTTCACTGCATAAATGCCGTTCTTCACCGATTTAATAATCTCTTCAGGCTCGTATTTACCATTGTGCATATAAGTGTTGGTCATGCGCGGCATTGGCAGGTGCGCAAACGACTCTCGACGCCCATTGCCCGTTACGCCCATGTTCATCAAGCGCGCGTTTTGTTCATCTTGCATATAATTTTTTAAGATACCGTTTTCAATCAACACCGTGTCTTGGGGCTGGTTGCCTTCGTCATCTACAGACAAGGAACCGCGCCGATTAGCAAGAGTGCCATCGTCCACCACGGTGCACTGATCAGACGCCACCTTTTCACCAATACGACCGGAAAATGCCGACGTACCTTTGCGATTAAAATCGCCTTCTAGGCCATGGCCAACCGCTTCGTGCAATAAAATGCCCGGCCAGCCCGCACCTAACACCACTTCCATGGTGCCGGCGGGTGAATCAACGGCTTCTAGACTTACCAAAGCTTGGCGCACCGCTTCGTCTGCGTAATGCTGAATGGTGTCTTGTGAGAAATAATCTAAACCATGACGGCCACCGCCGCCCATAGAGCCTCGCTCACGCTTGCCGTCTTGTTCAACAATCACCGAAATATTAAGCCGCACTAACGGTCTAATGTCGGGAATTTGTCGGCCATCACTGGTTAAGATGAGCACCACTTCGTACACTGCGGCCAAATTAGCCATGACCTCTTTAACTCGAGAGTCGCGCGCGCGCGCCAATTTGTCGGCCAACTCTAAAATCGCCACCTTTTCGATGTCTGGCATTGCCGCCACCGGGTCAAGATGGGTGTATAAAGGGGATACCTTTTGTGGGCGAAAGGTTTGTTCAGGCTGCACCGATTGCCCTTGACGGCCGATGGCGCTAACCACGTCGGCCGCGGTATTAATAGCGGCAAAATTCAAATCTTCACTGTAAGCAAAGGCGGTTTTTTCACCCAATACTGAACGCAAACCAACGCCTTGGTCTATATTGAAGCTGCCGGTCTTAACCACACCTTCGTCCAACGACCAAGATTCATGTTTGGAATATTGAAAGTACATGTCAGCAAAGTCACAACCGTCGACATTGCTGAGTTTATGCATTAACGCATTAAGGTTATCGTTGCTCAGGCTGGTGGGCTCGAGCAAGGTTGCCTGGGCAACCGATAATTGTTCTTGGTTCATTGATTATACCAACAGGTTAAATAATGACGAGATCGGTAATAAAAGGCACTATCGCAAACGACGATGCGACAGCACAGGAAATGTTCGTATCAGTTCTGCTCTAAGATGTAAGTCCAAATCAGCATAAAGCAAGCCGGTTTTTGTGGGGTGTTGAGCCAAAACAGCGCCCAATGGGTCAATCATCATGCTGTGGCCCCACGTTTGACGGCCATTGGCATGCTGCCCCACTTGGCCTGCCGCTAGCACAAAGGCCTGATTTTCAATTGCCCGTGCTCGCAGCAAGCAGTCCCAGTGCAATTTACCGGTCTCGTAGGTAAAGGCAGAAGGCACTGTCACGATGTCAGCTCCTTGCACGGCATAGCTGCGGTAAAGCTCTGGAAAGCGCAGATCATAACAAATGCTTGGCCCCAATATTACTGAGTTTGAGCCTATTTGTATGTGTGCCGGCGCTATTTTTTCACTCTGGACACCGAATTGATAAGTGTCTGATTCGCGGTAGCGTTGGCGCTTACTTGCTGCACTGCCCGGCTTGCTCTCAACACTCGTATCAACATCAAACAAATGAAGCTTGTCGTACTGATGTATGACTTTGCCACCCTTAACGATCAAACAACGTGCATAAGGCTTATCATTCTCAGCTTCTTTAATGGGCAACGAGCCAGCCACAACAGTAAATGAGTGCGTCAGCGTGAGCTGTTGCAAAAAGTCTTGCACCTCGCCTTGCCCAGCACGCTCACTGTACTGCTGCCTGCGATTGGCCGGCATTTGCGCAAAGTTCTCTGGCAGCACCAGTAAATCGATCGGCTGTGCGCCCGCCAATGAGCGCTCAATAAACGATAAGTTGTCCGCCACGTCAGCGCTGCTGTTCATTTGCAAGCAGGCGGCTTTAATAGTGTGATGGCTCATTACGTTAAGGTTGGGGTTGGAGTTCTGATTCAGGCTTGAGATCAAGATTAAGCTCAGGGTCAGCACCTTCCTTAGGCGCCGTTGACTCACCGTTTTTCGCCTTTGAGCTCTTAACAGGAACGCCTTCGGAGTCTATCTCAATCATCTCAAAATCTTTCCACGTGCCTTTGGCTTGATAGCTTTTAAAACTGGCACGCCGCATGTCGTCTTTAAATAGCTGCGAGGTAATAAACACCACCGCACCCGCTGTGGGGTTCGCCAACGCACTTAACAATGTCAAATTGCCGCCCAGTTCTGGCGAAATGTGCACGTCCATATCAATCAGCTCTTTATCCACATCAAGCTTACCTTCCATGCGCACAAATACCGCAGGCGTTAAAATGTAAGCATCTTGAAAAATGGCTTCGCCATTGGCAATTAAGCCTCGGTAACGCATGCGATCAAATTGCAAGCCTGAGGCAAAGACATCGCGAAAATCGAACACCAAACGGCGCGCAATGGCATTAAAGTTGAGCAGCCCCAATAATTTTCCGCTGCCGGGCTCCACTTGCACCAACTCGCCGTCTTTCATAAACAAGTCAAACTTACCGTTCAAGCGTGAATAATCAAACTCATCGGGCGCACCGGGCCATGACAAGGTGCCATCGATGGAACCTCGCCCCTTACGAATATAGCCATTAAAGTCCATGTCATTGAGTACGCCTTCGGCTTCTTCAACACTGGTTTTAACGTCAAACGAAGACAGCGACCCCTCGCCTTTTTTATTCGTCCATGCCCCGTCAGCAGCGGTGCGAACACCATTGTGCACTAAAACAAACTTATTGATTTTCCACTCACTCTCATTAGGTTGAGCTTGAAAATCAAGCGCGCCTAATTGACGGCCGTCCATATTTAAACTGGCAATGGTTACGGCTAAATCGGGGTAGTCTTGAGGCCGTAAATCGTTATCAACCGGCTCAGGCTCTGGGCGTTTGCCCTCATAAGGGCTTATTACTAACTTGTCTAGATCAAGCGTATATTTGCCAACTGGCCGCCTGGGCAACATGGTGATTTTGCCTTGAATATTATCGCCGTTAATTTGGCCACGCCAATCAAAGCCATCGCGGGTAGTAATGCTGGCATTTAATGCGCCCGCCGGGCGACCCAAAAGCGTGGCGTTTTGAGTTCGAACATCCACGCGCCGCAGTGCGTCTAGAAATTCAGTATCTTGAACTTTGGCTTGGGTTTCGATACCGGCCAAATCAATCACCGACTCTAACAGCTTATCAACATCCAGCTGGGGGTGTTGAATTGCAAAATTCACCCCAGTGGGTACCGGTTTATCAAGCACCGAACCAATTTGAATAAGCCCACGATTGAACAAACTGGATTTATTGACGTTTGTTGCTGGCTCAGCTTGCAACTGCACTTTCAACACATCGTTGTACGTCAGCTGTATTGATTGTTGACGCCGGGTTTTATCTAACGCAACGCCGCCTAAGTTGATGGCAAGATTTAATGTTGCAGACTCTGACGCGGTCTTAGCGAGCGGTGGTGGTGCCATCACGGTCACCCCTTGCAAATTAGACACACCGGCCACCTGCAGGTTTGAGCCATCAATATCTAAAGTGCCACGCCAAGGTGCCTGGCCATCAAACAAGCTCAATAAGTGCTCACCCACCCAGGGCTTTAAGGTTTCTACGTTAGCAATGCCTCGGCCTTTAAGCTGCATCTTTGGTGGCTGCGTCCGCTCAGTGGTGACCAACGTGGCTTGGGTGGCACCACCTAAAAACTGCGCGGTTATTTTTTCTGACTCCACACTGCGTTCAGTAAAATCAACCCGGCCATTTACCTTACTAAGCGGCACCCCTTCTGGCAAGATAACCGAACCATCGATAACCGTGGCAGCCCCATTGACCGCAATGTTATTCACGTCAGTGATGGGTAAATCAAGGGCTAAATCGACATCAACTCGACCTGCCAACGGTTGCATAGGCAAGCTTTCAGGGCGCTTATCTTTAGGCACCAAGGGGCCTTGAAACAAGAACTTCAAGCCCTTGTCTAAACTCACGCTGGTTTTGCCCGTGGCTTTGAGCATGGCCTGTTTTGAAAATATGTCTTCAATAGTGATAACACTGTTGGTAATCGGGTCACCATCGAATTCCACGTGTTGCGGAGTGATGGTTAAATAACCGTTCACAAGTTCGGCAAACCCTTTACCACCGGTAAATTCAGGCCAACCATACTTGGGGGCATAATCTAATATCACTGAATCAAAATCGGCTGCTACTACCAGTTTCGCTTGGTCTTCAAGAATGGCTTTAGGCGACAACTGGCCAACATAGCTGGCACGCCCATTGGTCATTACTCCTTGCTTAAACGCTTGCGTTAGCCACTCATTGAACAATTTAATTTTATCCAGTTTGGGCACATAGCCGGACAACGCATTCACATTTTGCACATTAAATTTAGCGTTTGCGTCTAAGTTCAACGGCTTGCGCCCTAGATCAGGATCGGCGACTACAATATCGCCATCTTGGTAACTTAATTCATTGATTGATTCAACTTTGAATAAATCGCCAAAGCTAGAAACCTTGGCCCCAGTACGAGAAAAGTTCAGGGTCGCGTTTAAATCGTAAATAGATAAATTAGGGTCGGTAAGTTCGCCATTGTTTAACGCAACTTGGAAACCACCGGTTGAATTTTTAGACCACGTAAACCACCCCTTTGCGGAATCTATCGGGAATGCTTGCTGATAAAAGCGACTCCAGATAAAGGTTGCGTTTTCTGCGGCAAAATTAAAATTGCCACGCTCCGCATTGGCTTGCAAGGTACCGCTTAAATTATTCAGCGCCGGCAAAGATTCCAATGACTTAAAACCAACATCGGTGGCCGACGCTTTTAATGACCAGTCTTTCAGGTTAAGCAACGCACCATTAAACGTAAATTCAAGGTCATGCAACACACCGGTGAGCTCGGCGTCTAAAATCCAACGTGCTTTGTCGGCCAACCCACTGAGCGATAAAAACTCTCTAATGCGCTCTACTTGCAAACGAGCCAAACGAATTTGCCCCATGCCTTGTTCGACATCAAACGACAAATCACCCGGTTGCAAAAGCTGCCCTTCACGGCCACCGAGTAATTCAATCGACGCATCCCAGTCATCGGATGACATCAGGTCGCCTTGAGTGGTGGCAATGGCGGTTACTTTGCCTTTAGGGGCATTAATTGTGACGCGAGCAGAACGGCTTTGTTGTTGCCTTTGATACAAAAAGGAAATGTCGGTGTAGCGCTTAATGGAACCATCGGATTTACGCCAACGTATCTCACCGTCATGCCAAGCCGCACTGTGTTGACTTAATAGCCAAGAAAACAATTTCTCACGATTAATTCCGGGCCGCTTACTTTGCGATAAAGTGAAACCTGCAACTTGCAGTTGATTGTTAGCCAATGTGACCACTTCAAGGCTGGGCTTTTCAACGGCAAATTCAGTGAAGCGCGGCCAAAACGACAACAACGAACTTGGGCTAACAACCACGGAAGCACTGTCAAAGGCCAGTGCAGGCTGGTTGGGTATGTCGCCTTGTACCTTCAAACCTTGTATTCGTAAACTTGGGGACCAACCTACCCATGAGGTTTGCAACTCATCGATGCTAACAGTTCGACCAAAAACCCCACTCAGGTTGTCTTCAAGCATTCCTTTATGACGCTCGGCATAACCAAAATACACCGCCAACGCCACCCAACATAAGCAATACAGGGCAATCAGAACAGCAATGATTTTGATTATGAGTTTCATGCTTAATATTCGCCTTACACCAACACGATTTCGTAATCGTGTTGCAAGAAATGCGTGTCTGCTTGCAAACTGATCGGGCGATCAATAAAGTCTTGCAAGTCGGCCAAGCTGCTGGCTTCTTCGTCGAGCAACATATCGATCACGTCTTGCGAGCCAACAATGGTGTACGACTGGGCTTTAAATTGACGATCTTCTCTGAGCACTTCTCGTAAAATTTCATAACACACGGTTTGCACTGTTTTTACCGTTCCTCGGCCTTGGCACACCGGGCATGTTTCACACATTACGTGCTCAAGGCTTTCACGGGTTCGCTTACGAGTGATTTCAACTAAGCCTAATGGCGAAATGTCGGTAATGTTAATTTTCACTCGATCTTTGGCAATGGCCAATTCTAATGCCGCCAACACTTGCTTCTTATGCTTGGCACTTTGCATATCGATAAAATCGACAATAATTATGCCACCCAAATTGCGTAACCGCATTTGATGTGCAATTTCAGTGGCCGCTTCTAGGTTGGTTTTCAACAGCGTTTCTTCTAGGTTTCGCCGCCCTACGTAACTGCCGGTATTCACATCAATGGTGGTCATTGCTTCTGTTTGATCAATGATTAAATCACCACCGGACTTAAGCATGACTTTACGCTGCATGGCGTTTTCGATTTCTTGCTCAACCGAATACAGGCCAAATAACGGTTGCTCGCCGGGATAGTATTCTAATAACGCTACCGCCTCGGGCACAAATTCGTGCGCAAACGCTGTGGCTTTTTCGAATGTTTCTCGCGAATCAACTCTGATTTTTTCCAGATTGTCGTGCACCAAATCTCGCATGGTTCGTAACGACAAGGGCACGTCTTCATGCACTAAGGTGGCGGGTTTGGCCGATTTCATGGCAGCACTAACGTAATCCCACAGGCGCTGTTGAAATTGAATATCGTGCTCAATGTCTTCGGCGTTAGCCGATTCAGCCAACGTGCGGATAATA
Organism: uncultured Arenicella sp.; assembly: GCA_938045295.1. GTDB lineage: Bacteria > Pseudomonadota > Gammaproteobacteria > Arenicellales > Arenicellaceae > Arenicella. The sequence continues at coordinate 45,857 of CALINO010000035.1, read as the reverse complement.
AACCCACCGTTTAAGTCGTGCTGGTCGATCACTTTCTGCACAATGTCGCGCAAACGCTCTCGTTCTTTTTCGCTCTCAATTTTTTGCGAAATGCCAATGTCGTCACCGCGCGGCAAATACACCAAGTTTCGTGACGGCATGCTCAGTTCGGTGGTTAAACGTGCGCCTTTTGAGCCAATAGGGTCTTTCAAGGCTTGCACGAATACCGATTTGCCTTCGTGCACCAGCTCTTGAATTGGGGGTATTTTGCGTATTGGCTCGCCACTAAAAGCAGGGTCATTTCGGGCAATGTCAGCGGCGTGTAGAAAACCATTTTTCTCTAAACCAATGTCAACAAAGGCCGCTTGCATACCGGGCAATACGCGCACCACTTTGCCTTTATAAATGTTACCGACGATGCCACGAGACAAGGTGCGCTCCAAGTGTAATTCTTGCAACACGCCATTCTCAATGACGGCCACGCGTGTTTCACGCGGGGTTACATTGATCAGTATTTCTTCTTTCGTCGCCATTTATTCATCCGTTAAGTAAAACAGACTCAACTGCGCAGCCCAATACCGCTCGTTATGAAGATCTGTTTTACAGCCAGTTTAAGTGCACGTCGGTCAACAATTGGTTTACATCACGCAACGGTAACCCCACTACATTGCTATAACTACCATTAATTTGCTTAACCCAAGCTGAAGCAAGCCCTTGAATTCCATACGCACCGGCTTTATCTTGCGGCTCACCAGACTGCCAATAACGCTGCATTTGCGCTTCTGTAATGGCGCCAAATTCAACTTGAGTTGTGCTTAATCGAACCTGCGGTTTATCGCCCACAAGCAGGCATACCGCCGTCATTACGTGGTGTGTGTTGGCCGCCAAGGCATTCCAAATGCGCTGGGCATGGTCATAGTCGGAGGGTTTACCAAACACTTTCTCGCCTTGCACCACAATGGTATCGGCCGCCAGAATGGCCGTATTGTTAGCGCCAGCATCCACACCTAAGTCAGCCGAGGCTTGCTTAGCTTTATCTCTGGCCAAACGCACCACAAAGTCTTCGGGAGCTTCCGCTTCGCGGCGGCTTTCATCGGTTTGCGTAGCATGGACGGTGAAGTTCACCCCCATGTCGGCTAATAATTGTTTACGACGCGGCGAGGCCGAGGCTAAAACCAGTTGCGTGTCAGTGCTCATGTTAATCACCTCGGTGGTATGGCAAGTTAGCATTGATGCTCCACGCACGATACAACTGCTCTGCCAGCATAACGCGCACCACCGGGTGCGCAAATGTCATGGCCGACAACGACCATTTGGTTTGAATCTGTGATAAATAGTGAGGGGCTATGCCCTCTGGCCCACCAATCATAATGGCAATGTCTTGGCTATCATCAACCCAGGTTTGCAACTTTGAGGCTAACGCTTGTGTATCGATGTGCTTGCCTCGACGATCTAAAGCGACGACTAACGCGCCCTTGGGCACTGACTCTTGCAGAGCGGCAGCTTCGTCACGCAAGATTCGAGCGGTGTCGGCATTTTTACCGCGTTTTTTTGCGGCAATCTCAATCAGCTGTAGCTGGCACAGTTTCGGCATGCGTTGTGCATACTCTCGAAACCCTTGCTCCACCCATTGAGGCATTTTTGTGCCTACCGCCAATAATGTTATTTGCATCCTAAAACGACAATGACCGTTAGGCTGTTGGCTTATTCGCCACGCTCTTCGCGGTGCTGTTCAACCATTTTACGCACGTCTTCGTCCCACAGTTTTTCCAAGTCATAATAATCTCGAACTTCAGGGCGCATGACATGCAAGACAACATCACCAAAATCCACCAGCACCCATTCACCCACGTCAGAACCGTCTTCATTCAAAGGTTTAACGCCTTGAACGCGTAATTTATCAGACGCAGACCTGGCGAGTGCTTTCACATGGGTGTCTGATGTGCCGCTGGCGACCACCATATAATCAGCAAAATCGGAGATATCGGCAATATCAATGACGTTAATGTCTTGCCCTTTAACGTCGTCTAAGGCGTCCACAACTTGGTCTTTAATTTGTTCTGAGTTCATACTTTTTTCTACGACTGAATTTTGACTTATTTTATACAGCTTATGCGTTTGAATATAGCTTAGCACTTGGGGTGCTAAAAATTCGTTGACCAAGCTGGCTGGCTGCGTTTGCTCTGTACTTATGGCGTGCCGCAACTGGGTTGATGAAATATTAAAATCACTGGCATCAAACACCCACACCTTGCCATGCTTATATTGCAACAGCTCGGCGGGGGACTCTACCAGACGAGGCTTTATTTCACTAGGCACTTCAAGCGGATAACCTGGGCGATGCATAATTACCCAGTTAACCGACGCCATTAAGGCTTGATAACGATGCCAAGTGGGTAATGTGAGTAGGCTGTCAGCACCAATAATGACGCACAAATCGGCCTGCGGATAGCGTTGGCGAAACAGCTCAACGGTATCAATGGTGTACGATTTTGCTTGTCGCTCGATCTCACTGGCATCAGCCACGTAGTGCGGTGCGTCCTTAAGTGCCAACTCCAACATAGCAAAACGGTGCTCAATGCTGGCTGAAACCGACTCTTTATGCGGTGGCCTGGCACTTAAAACCCAATGCACTCGGCCGACAGGCAGTGTTTGATGTAAGGCATCAAGCGCTCTTTTATGCCCTAGATGAACCGGATCGAAAGTACCACCAAAAATGCCTATCAACATGGGCGAGCGTTATTGTGGCCTATTTGCGAATATGGCCATTACCATACACCACGTATTTCTGAGAGGTCAGGCCTTCCAAGCCCACCGGCCCTCGGGCGTGCAATTTGTCAGTACTGATGCCAATTTCAGCGCCTAAGCCATACTCGAAACCATCGGCAAAGCGAGTGGATGCGTTGACCATCACTGAACTGGAATCCACTCGCTGAATAAACGCACGGTTGGTGGTGTAATTTTCAGACACAATACTTTCAGTGTGGCCTGAGCTGTATTGAGCAATGTGATCCAAGGCGTGATTAAAATCATCCACCACCCGAATTGACAGGATAGGCGCTAAGTACTCAGTGCTCCAATCGTCTTCTGTGGCAGGCACCACATCAGTAATCGCCGCGGTTTTCTCGCAACCACGCAACTCCACGCCATGCTCTCGGTATTGCTCGCACAACGGTGGCAATATTTCTTGAGCGCGTGACTCATGCACTAATAAGGTTTCCATTGCATTACACACCCCATAGCGATGCGTTTTTGAATTGATTGCAATGGCCATGGCCTTATCAAATTCGGCCTCTTTATCAATGTAGACATGACAAATGCCATCCAAATGTTTGATCACGGGCACTGAAGCATCACGGCTAATACGCTCAATCAAACCTTTGCCACCACGCGGCACAATTACGTCAACGTACTCTGGCATAGTAATGAGTTCGCCCACCGCTTGACGGTCTGTGGTATCAATCACTTGCACAACGTGCTCAGGCAGGCCCACGTCACTCAAACCAGCCGCTATGCACGATGCAATGGCTTGATTGGAATGAATGGCCTCAGAGCCGCCTCGTAAAATTGTCGCATTGCCTGATTTCAAGCATAAGATTGCGGCGTCAACGGTCACATTCGGGCGCGACTCATAAACAATACCAATCACGCCGAGTGGCACACGCATTTTTCCCAACTGAATGCCGCTGGGTCGGTAGCTCATGTCGGATATTTCGCCAACCGGGTCTGCCAATGACGCGACTTGACGACAGCCTTCGGCCATCGCAGCAACACCGCTTTCGGTTAATGCCAAACGATCCAACAATGCCGCCTCAAGCCCTTTTTCTTTGCCTGCGGCTAAATCTTTGGCGTTGGCACTAACCAGCGCCGCAACATTGCTTTCCAGTTGCTGTGCAATGGCCTCTAAAGCACGATCTTTTTGCCCTCGATTAGCGGTTGCAATGATTCGAGAAGCGGCGCGCGCTTGACGGCCAATTTGTTGCATATATTCTGTAACGTTCACGGATTATTCTCTGTCTTTTATTATCACATTCACTGAGCAGCGGTATGGCATGCTGTTACCGCACACATCTGGGCACACAACTGCTCTATTTGAAACCAAACATCGCCCACACCATCATAGCGTTGGCCTTTGACCGTTTGATCCAAATGGGCAACGCGTTCTAACGCCATCGCCCATTGCTGAGCATTGAGTCGATTCAAAGCCGCGCTCACTAAAGATTCGCGTTTGCTCCACACTCGATACTGTTTAAATAATTGGCCACGTGCCTGCCCCATTTGTTCGCTTGCTGAAATGGCGGCCAGTGTGCGAATTTCACGCACTAAAGACCACACCAATATCACCGGCTCTACGCCCTCGCTTTGCAAACGACCTTTAATACGCAGCACTCGGTTAAAGTCGCCTAATAAGGCAGCGTCGGTCAATGCATACACATCAAACCGAGCTTGATCGGCCAAACTGTGTTGCAGCAATTCAAGCGTTACCGCACCGTCTGTGGCCAATACCTGTAACTTGTCAATTTCTTGAGCCGCGGCCAACACATTACCTTCAGTTTGCTCAGCCAGCAATTCAGCCACACCAGACTCCAAACGTAAAGCACGACTTTGAAAACGCTGTTTTACCCAACGAGGAAAATGCTGTGCACTAATTTCATAACCGTCCACCACCCAAGAAATGGCATCCAGCGTTTTAAACCATTTTGCCGAACGCTGCCGTTTATCTAACAACGGCATAATAATGACCAGTATGTCATCTTGCGGCAGATTATTGCAATACTCGACAATGGCTTTAGTGCCGGCTGTCCCTAAACTTTTTGGCACCCTCAATTCTAAAATTCGCCGTTCAGCAAACAACGACATGGCTTGCCCAACGCCAGACAATGCAGACCAATCGAAGCCCGCTTCAGCCTGATATTTAATGCGTTCAGTGTAACCTAGCTTATTAAGCGTGCGCCTGGTTTGATCCAGCGCTTCTTCCACCAACAAGGGCTCACTGCCGTTCAGCAGTATGATTTTGGGCAGCGAGCCTGCATCGCATGCATTTAGCCGTTGCCCAAGATCATCAATACTAACTTTCATTACAAAACGTGAATAGCTCGCACGCCATGCGCACTATTAATTTTGTTCTGAGGCTTTTTGCTCAAGCGGCACTCGCTTAACGGCACTGGGGTCGTAATCGGTAATCGCCGCTAACTGACGAATAACTTTTAATACCATCTCTTGCTCCATGTCTTCCAACAATTCAGCTTCTTCCGACTCAGATTCAACCACTTCTTCTGGGTCGAAATCATAACGACGAGACTCGATCAACGATTTAGAAGGCCGAATAGGCTGGTTGGCAATATCCAACAAAGTGTATTTAACTTGAAATAAAACATTGTAGCTGTTGGCCTTACCTCGCTCATCAAGCGTACCCACAGTCCGCTTAGAGCTTGCTTTTTCCACATTTAAAACAGCATCCGCCGCGGTCGGTGACTCAACAATGGTAACGTCTAATTTTTCAAGCCTATCCACCAACTCATCTTTGAATGAGCCTTCTGGTGCGCTGACGTACATATTTTTCAAACCATCAGACAATGGAATATTGCCACGCAAATGAAAACCGCAAGCACTCAGCAAAGAGGCTACTGACAGCATCAACACCCAGGCTAATGCTCGTGCTGATTTGGGTTTGGTTAAATGTGTTACCAACATGGTTTCTACCTCTTATTATTTAGCGCATTCTAATATTAGATTATGGCTGAAAATTCTATCTTAAGCACTCATGCATTGCCGTTAATTCGCGACAATGTTCACCAGTTTATTAGGCACTACAATTACTTTGCGCACACTAATGTCTTGCAAAAAGCGTTGCACATTTTCCTCAGCCAGCGCCAGAGCTTGAATTTCATCATTATTAGCCGACGCTGGGATATCTAATTTAGCGCGTAATTTGCCGTTCACTTGCACAACGTAAGTGATCTCATCTTTAACTAACGCATTGTCATCCACAGACAACCAACCACTGTCGACCAATGAACCGGCGGTGCCATACTCATTCCACAAGTGCTCAGCTAAGTGCGGCGTCACCGGCGCCAAAATTTTCAACAGCACGTGACAAGCTTCTGACAACACCGCATCGCCGGCATCGCCCATGTTACTAAAATCGGCTTTTTCAATGGCATTCGTCAATTCCATCGCGGCAGCGACCACCGTATTGAACTGCTGACGCTCGTAATCAAACAACGCGCGCTGCAATATTGTGTGCACAGTTAAACGTAACGCTTTAGCACTGCCGTTTAATTCGCTCGCATCATTTAAGGGTTGTAGGCGAACCGCATTTAAGCGTTCGCCATGATTAGAGAACAAGTTCCACACCCGGCGTAAAAATCGGGCACCGCCGGCAATGGCGTCATCATTCCATTCCAACGATTGCTCTGGCGGTGCAGCAAACATAGTAAATAAGCGCACCGTATCCGCGCCATATTTGTCAATCATGCTTTGCGGATCAACGCCATTATTCTTTGACTTAGACATTTTTTCCACGCCGCCAACCACTACTGGCTCGCCATCGGCCTTCAGTGTCGCCGCACTAACGTGGCCTTTATCGTCAAACGCCAATTCCACTTCAGTGGCATTAAAGAACTCTTTTTTACCCCCAGCGCTGTCACGATAATAGGTTTCAGCAGTCACCATGCCTTGCGTTAGCAAACGGGTGAATGGTTCGTCTGAGTTAATTAAACCCACGTCGCGCATCAACTTATGGAAAAAGCGGGCGTACAACAGGTGCAACACCGCGTGTTCAATACCGCCAATATATTGGTCTGCCGGCAGCCAATGATCGGCACGCTCATCCAGCATGGCGGTGTCTAAATTAGGGCAGCAATAACGTGCGTAATACCAAGAGCTTTCAAAAAAGGTATCAAACGTATCAGTTTCACGTTGCGCTGGTTGGCCGCTTACCGGGTGAACGGTGTCGATGAACGAGTCCATTTTTTTGATTGGAGAGCCCACGCCATCCATCACTACGTCGGTTGGCAACTCCACAGGAAATTGATCGGCCGGTGCGGCATCGCCTTGGTCATCGTACACAAAGGGAATTGGGCAACCCCAATAACGCTGGCGCGACACGCCCCAGTCACGCAATCGGTAATTAATTTGTTGCTGGCCTTTTTCATGCTCGGCAAGCCATTGAGTAATGGCCGTTTTCGCTTGCTCTGATGTTAAACCGTCAAACTCACCTGAATTTTTAAGCACACCGTAATCGGTGTAGGCCGATTCGCTCATGTCCAGCTCGCCGTCGGCGGGGTAAATCACCGGCTTGATTTCAATGCCGTATTTTCCAGCGAATTCAAAATCACGCTCATCGTGCGCTGGCACGGCCATGACCGCGCCGGTTCCGTATGTCATTAACACAAAATTAGCGCACCACACCGGCACCGCCTCACCGGTTAACGGATGGATGGCGGAAATGCCTAAATCCATGCCCAGCTTTTCCATGGTTTCCATGTCCGCTTCGGCAGTGGAGGTTTGCGCGCATTGCTGCCTAAACTCGGCAACCGCGGGGCTCGATTCGGCCGCCTTCAAGGCTAATGGGTGATCGGCTGCCACCGCAAGATAGGTAACGCCAAAAATAGTGTCTGGTCGTGTGGTGAATACGCGCAGCGGCGCTTCGCCATCAACCTTGAACTCAACCTCAGCACCCACTGATTTTCCAATCCAGTTGCGCTGCATGGTTTTAACCGCGTCAGGCCAACCTTCCAGTTCATCCAAACCGTTAAGCAGTTCTTCGGCGTAATCGGTGATTTTGATAAACCATTGCGGAATTTTCTTTTTTTCTACCAGCGCCCCAGAGCGCCAGCCGCGGCCATCAACCACTTGCTCATTCGCCAATACCGTCTGATCAACCGGGTCCCAATTAACTTCAGCTTCTTTTCGGTACACCAAACCACGCTCGTACAACTGAGTGAAAAACCATTGCTCCCATTTGTAATAATCGGGCTTGCAGGTGGCCAACTCGCGGCTCCAGTCATAACTAAAACCCAGTCGTTTTAACTGCCCGCGCATGTTTTCAATGTTCGCTTGTGTCCACAACGCCGGCGCGGTTTTATTTTGAATTGCGGCATTTTCAGCAGGCAGACCAAAGGCATCCCACCCCATTGGGTGCAACACATTCTTACCCAGCAAACGTTGGTAACGACTAATAACATCGCCCAATGTGTAATTTCTAACGTGCCCCATATGCAATTTACCAGAGGGGTAGGGAAACATTTCCAGACAATAAAATTTTTCTTTATCGCTGGTCTCGGTAACGTTAAAGGCACCGCTGTCTTCCCAATGCTTCTGGACTTGGGTTTCAATATCTTTGGGGCTGTATTCTTTTTGCATTTCGCTAAATTTGGTCTTTCTACTTTCTAAATAAATTGTGAATGGCCGCTAAAGTGCCTCACAGTGTGCTTATTGACTTAACGCACCGGCTTTTTGATAAATGGCTCTCAACATAGAGTGCAGCCCGTTGCTTCGAGTGGGGCTTAAATGATCAGTGAAACCAATGTCTTTAATAAAGTCTGGCTTGGCATTGAGAATGTCGTTAGGTGTCTGACCTGAATACACTCTTAGTACAATTGCCACCAGACCAGAAACAATGGCAGCATCACTGATGCCATCAATGTCCATTTTTCCGTTATTGAGTCGCATGTTCAACCACACTTGCGATTGGCAACCTTGAATTTTGTTTTCTTGAGTTTTCCATTGTTCGGGGAAATCGGGCAGCTGCTTACCAAGATCAATAACGTACTCATAGCGCGACATCCAGTCATCAAAGATGTCAAACTCGTCTACCAACTCGGCTTGAATTTGTTCAATACTGTTCATAAGGTTAATTCTCTATACGCCAAATGGTGCCACTTGGGCCGTCTTCTAACACGACTTTTTTTGCCGCCAACTCATCTCGAATTTCATCTGCTCTTTGCCAGTTTTTATCGGCTTTAGCTTGCGCTCGCTCGGCAATGAGGCGCTCAATGTCTGCAGCTTGATCGTCATTACTGTCGCCTTCAAACCACGCCTGCGGGTCGGCTTGCAATAAGCCTAACCAATAACCACTTTGCAATAATGCAGCCTTAATATTGACCTTCTCTTCATGCGTCATATCCGCTTGCGAGGCATTAGCTTGCTTGGCTAAGGCGAATAACTCCGCCAAGGCTTTGGGCGTATTCAAATCGTCAGAGATAGCAGCATCAAAAGCGGCGGGAATGTGATTAGCAATATCATTCGGCACGTCCACGTCTTGCATTTTTCGCAGCACACCATAAAGGCGATCCAAACTGTTTTTGGCTTGTTGCACAACGTCATCACTCCAGTCCAGCGGGGCGCGATAGTGTGCTGACAACAAAATATAACGAATGACTTCGCCGGGCATTTGAGTCGCCAAGTCTTTAAGCAGCAAAACGTTACCAAGAGACTTAGACATTTTCTCTTGATTCATATTAATTAGGCCGTTGTGCAACCAGTAATTAACAAACTTGGCGCCATGCGAACAGGTCGACTGAGCGCGTTCATTTTCATGATGAGGAAACACCAAATCGTTACCACCACCGTGAATATCAATGGTATCGCCCAAATGTTTTGCCGCCATTGCGGTGCACTCAATGTGCCACCCAGGCCGACCTCGCCCCCACGGGCTGTCCCAGCCAGGCTGATCACTTGCCGATGGCTTCCATAACACAAAGTCACCCGGATCTCGTTTATACGCGGCAACGTCTACGCGAGCACCGGCCAACAATTCGTCAGGGTCTCGTTTCGATAATTCTCCGTACCCTGGATAAGACGCAACACTGAATAGCACATGCCCTTGCGCTTCATAAGCATGACCTTGGTCAATTAAGGATTGAATTTCTGCGTGTATGTCGGCAACGTGCTCTGTTACCTTCGGTTCTACATCGGTAGGTAAGACATCTAAGACCGCAAGATCGTCATGATAGGCTTGGGTAAACTTTTCAGTGATGTGAGAAATTTCCACCCCTTGCTCTGCCGCCGCCGCATTAATTTTATCGTCAATGTCGGTAATGTTTCGCACATACGTGAGCTTTGGGTATTTAGCGCGCAATACACGAGCCAGCACATCAAACACCACCGGTGGGCGGAAATTTCCAATGTGACAGTAGTTATAAACCGTTGGTCCACACACATACATAGTGACGTGATTTGGGTCAATCGGAATAAAGTCTGCTTTGGTTTTAGTTTCGGTGTTGTATAACTTCACAGGAAAACGCACATATTGCAAAATATCAACGCGCGATTGTACCAAGCTTTGGCTGGGTTTACGCCTGTTAAAGCGGCATTTGTTGTGTGATGCCTTGGATTTGCTCTTTGACAGTGCCCCTGCCGCTAGCCGACACTAAGAGAAAGCGGCTCAATAATATAAACAGCTCTGCCTAATGACGATTATCGCCACCACCGTAATGTGGCCATCACAATCGCTTCATCACCCAGATCTTTCACATGATTGGGGTTGATGCGGTATTGCACAAAACCACCCAATTCCAAACGATCGCTGAGCAAAGTGCGATAGTACGCTTCAACGCTGCGCTCGCTGGCATTGGTTTCAGCCAGGTTCACCCGCTCGGTATCAAAACGAACATCGCCATTGGCAAATCGGCCTACGGGTATCGAGTAATCCAAAGAGCCTTCTTGAATTTTGAGTGGTTGCGAGACAGCAAAACCCAATTGGTCTTTACTGCGAAAAATATTATTGCCAACAACCCCGGCGCTATACCAATCGCTTCGGAGAGTGGAGAACTCACTCAATAAGCTGTCTTTGCTTGCTTCTACCTTAGTACGGCCAATACCGTAATTAGCAATCAAATCGAAACGATTGCTCAGCTTGATATTGCCGGTCAAATTCATTGCGTACGTTGTGGCTTGCTCAACACCAAAAATACCGCCTGAAGCGCTGCCCAACACACTGCCTTTTTCTTCTAATTGGCCTACCTGTAATCGTAAATTAACGTTGTCATCAAACACATAACTGCCTTGGAAAATCGATGACAGCGACTCTTCTTGATAACGACCGCTCTTACTTCCAGACACCAAGCCTAACTTAAACGATGATTTATTTAATTTGGTTGGCTGAAAGCCGACGCTCAAGGTTTGCGCCTGCGAGTTAAAACCAGAAAGAGCGGAACCAAAGGACTGGCCGCTGAGAAACGAAGATCGCCCAAAGTCTTGCGACGCGGTCAGAGAGCCTGAGCCAGAAAATTCTTGTTCAGGGTTTACTTTATAACCAGCGGTAAGTAACACCCCTTTACTCAACTGGCTTTGCGACACCACAGACAAATTGGCTTGCTCATCGGCAAACGCTTTATCACCCGGGGCAGCAAAATACTTAATCATGTCATCGCGCGGGTCAACACTGGTTGCCGCTGAAAACGCCACTTGCGTTTTCAAACCTGGCAGGTATGCGCCATCGCTGACGGTGGTTTGGTTCAACGCATGAAAGAATTGATCCAAATGCAATACTTGGTCTTTAACTTCAATATGATCATTCAAATCCAAACCAAATGAACGCCCATAAGAATCAAGCACCAATGTTTTTTCCAGCTTATCAGAAGGCTTACGCAACAGAACCAAAGCACCCGCTAACGCACCGCCAATCAATAACGCACCAGCGCCACCGCCACCACCACCGCCAGACGATTCAGGTTGCGTAGGCGTAGTGGGGGTTTCTGGTGTGGGCACAACCACCGGCCCAATTACATTATTCAACACCTGCTGGGCGTTCAAAATAACGCCACGCCCGTATTCAGCATCGGTACCAACCGCACCGCGGTCTTCCGCCGATTGCAAGATAACATCCACCACTTCTGCAGCGGTTAAATTAGGGTTTTGTAACAACACGGCACCGGCAATACCGCTAATGCGGGCGGCTGCCCAAGAAGTGCCGCCTAACGTTGCATCTTCAGACGGCAAACCAATGGCCGCCACATATTTATTTTGTGTGGTGCCGGCACGATTTGATTCTGGCAACAATACGCCATCGCCGTCGGTAGCGCCGACAATAATCACGCCATCCAAATCAAAGTGCGCGGTGGCCAATGTGTTGGGCTGACTGGCAACATTATTGCCCGCCATAATTGCCACTACTTTATTATCAGACACTAAGTCAGGAATTAATGAAGTGGCATCACCCGTAATGCCTGACGTGCCCCATGTAATCCCGACCACTCGAATAGAATCACGACCGATGATGTCATTAATGGCCAGATCTCTGGCGCGCCGAACCGCGTCTTCATTACTGCGATCAAGCGAGCCATCGGTAATCACATACGGCACTATGTCGCCTGAAAAGGATTCTGTAATTAACCGAGCCGATATCGTTCCGTGACCTTCGCCTTCGCGATCAGACACGTCACTGGTGTCATCCGAGTTAGTTATATAATTGAAGCCACCGACAATATTAAACCCACGAGACGGGTCTACACCGCTGTCTAAATACGCCACTTGTTGCGCATGCACACTGCCAATACCTCCAGCCACTGTTATTGCACTAACACCCAAAGCCATAAGAATGCTTTTTGCGAGCTTGGCTTTTGCATTTACTGCGCGCGCACCTGTTGAAATAGAGCCCAAGCTCTTCGATTGTTTAACGTTGGTCATATCTACTTCTACTTTTGCATAAAGGTTGTTTCGCAAGACTCACCCGCAACGATAGGAAAGCCAATAACAGGATACTTTATTACAGCAAACAAAATTATTATAGTTTATTCACCATACGTGGCCAAATTTTAGCGACTTAGCTCGGATTTAAGAAGAAGACCTGGGCAATAGTAGGCGCCTATACAACAGCGTGCCGATAAAAAATCAACAACTAACTCAGCCTATGTATTGATATATCGGCTGAACGACATCAGCCAAAAGCACCTTTCTATCGGCCTAAAGCGCCTGAAAAATAGTTCCTCTCTCGGCTGAACAATATGCGCAAGCAGATGATCGACATCACCAGAAAAATAAATAACATCCACTCAGGCATGCTGAAGCTTAACCACGTCCACTGTACTTCGGCACATTCGCCACTACCTTGAAACACTTGCGTAATGACTTGCGAGAGCGGAAAGGCATCCAACATAAAGTCCAAACCTGGACCACACTCAGGCACCCTGTCTTCTGGCAAATGCTGTAACCACACTTGCCTACCAGCCACCAACAACCCTAACAGTGAAAAAATCGTTGCGCCAAACGCAACCAATTTGGCACCCACCTTTTTGGGGCGAGTCAACAAACCAATCAAGCAAAAGAAAGCAACACCCACCAATGCGGCGCGCTGAAACATGCACAAAGGGCAAGGATCTAAGCCTAACTGGCGCTGAAAATAAAAGTACGCCACAGCGAGCAATAACAGACTGCCGATCAAACCTAACCAATACCACCCTTTTGCAATCAATTTTCTCTCCAGATGCTTTTCATATTCATGGGTTGCGACTTATCGCGGAATTGACGGCCAGTATACACCATGTTGTTACTGGCAAACTCGCCCTACAGCGATCGCCACGCAATTGACATTTGTTTGCGCATTGACTCACGCCATTACACCCACTCAACCACGTAGTCTTCTATTTGTTCCGGCACGATGTCACGCTGAAAAATGACTCGCCCTTGCACTGATTTGTCGCGCTCATGAATCAGTGCTTTATCGCCACTAATTAAATGATGCCACGACGGCAACGGTTCACCAAGAAAAAGCAAACGATACGCACAGGTAGGCGGTGCAAACTCAACCGCCTGATCAACATTACCGGCGTCCATAGTAATGCAACTTGGAACACGGTCACTGCGATTGTCATAATCCAAGCAAAGGCAAGTACCGTCATTCAACAAATCGCAGGCCACATTGGTAAAAACCAATTGTTGCGTGTCTTCATCTTCAAGCTGGGTTAAACAACACTTCGCACACCCATCACACACAGACTCCCACTCAGAGTGCGACATCTCATGCAACGATTTGTGCTCCCAAAAGCGTTGTTGCGACTGTTGGTCGCCAGAGTCAAGCGGTAGCGTCTTCTTGGTCACGTTATTTACCTAGCTCACTTTCTTTAAGGGCAAGCCGATCACCCCAAATTTGGCATTTCTGTTGCACGCTCATGGCCGCATACGCAGGGCTAGAAGAGGGCAAATCCACCCATGCAATGTCGGGAAACAGATCATAGACAAAGCGGCAATGCCGATTAAAAATTTTGCGTGCTGAAAGGCCATTAAACCCAACCAACGTTACGCTACGATGTTTACTAAAAAACAGTTTGAAGTCATTGACTTGCTCACTGGCTGCAACAATATTGCTGTCTAAACTACCATCTCGCTCACAGCTGTAAAGCACATCCCAAACCGCCACTCGATTATTCGTGAGCTGCGCAGCTCTGCAGGCGTAGTCACCAGCGACATTAAACAGCGACGACATGATCGGCCAAAAGGCATTTCTTGGATGCGCATAATATTGCTGCGCTTGCAATGATTTAACGCTAGGCATCGAACCTAGAATCACAATTTTAGGACTACTGCCAACAATTGGAGGAAATGCCGGCATAAATAAAAAGCAGACCCAGCATCAATTTAATGCTGAGCTAATTGAACCACCAATTTAGAAATATCAGTTTGCACAGTGCTTTCAAACCCTGAGATATCGTTTTCAATTGAATAGTAATAGTCGTAGAAAGCGTCTTCGTCGTTTGATTTAGCAAGCAACTGCAAACGATAAAAGTGATATTTCTCATGTTCCACTTCACGGCCATGCGCAATGTCTAACAACTGACGAGCGAACTCAAACTCACCTTCTTCTAACAACTTTGCAAAACGCTCATCAAAATCTAAGTCTTCTTCAACTTCAAAGACTTGAGGCTCTGAATATGGCTCATCAAAGTCTAACTCTGACGTCAGCTCATCCAGACTTGGCGCCTCATTAACACTACTCGTTGATACCGCGCTTCGCTCTTGAGGTTCTAAAACAGCCACTGAAGGTTGATTAATTTCGCTCACATCGTATGACGCTGGCGCAAATTCAATGGGCTCTTTTTCACCGCCTATATTCAATGAGCGCCACAAACTGGCCAATCGCTCCCTAAACAGTAACGCAGCTAAAACCAATAAACCTAATAAGCCAAGCAGCCACACATACGGTGATTTCGCCAATTTTGACGCCGTACTTTCTGAGTCATCACTTTGAGCAGTGACTGATTCTAGTTTCGCCACATCGCTTTGCACGGCCGACGTATCCTCAACCACTTGGGCAGACTCTTGAGAACCACCACCAACGGCATCCAACGACAGTGCTGAATCGCTTTCAATATATTCTTGAAGCTCCGCAACCTGCCCTTCTAACACTTCTATCTGTTTGTCTTTTCGCCCTAATTGCTCAGTCATACTGGCAATGGTGTCGGACAAGGAGGCAATAATTTCCCCCGATTGACCATCCACTGAAACAAGTTCACCGTCTTCATTTACTGAGGTGCCGAGCCCGGTCAGTTGAAAATTTTGATTTCCGGCTTGCGCAACCTCAGCATCTGAAGATGCGGCATCAAGAGCCTCATCACCCAGATCATCAACCGCCGCCAATGGATCTTCAAACTCGTCTAACAACGTTTGATCAGATGAAACTGCTTGTTGTTCACCCTCAGCATTGGCCGCCACCGGCGCCACAGTGCCTCTTGACAAACTGTCTAAAAATCTCTTAGCTTCGCTGTCTGAAACCGACGCCACTTGAGCTGCTTGCGGTATGGATAAATACGTACCCGCTTGCAAGCTTTCTATCTTATCCGTGGAAAAAGCTTCAGGATTTGCCTTGTACAGCGCCCACATCATTTGATTATTGGTGACATTCATCGCAGGGCTAATACGCCTAGCAACACGCCACAGTGATTGACCGTCTAACACCGCACCAAATTTTTCAGGTATGGAACCGGCTTCAGCCCAATCATAAGGCCCCATGACAGAACCCGGCGCAGTAGAATTTTCAACACTCTGTACGGACAGTTGGGCACCGCCATCATTGTATGGCTGACTGCGCTCTTGCACTGACCCAGTAATAACTTCGCGCTCAGCAGATGGCGACAGATCCAACAAGACCGTAAACTGCTTTCTGAACGCATTGCCTTGATCATCTAAGTTCAACGCAAAGTTAAAATAAGGCTCGTTTACTACGCCTTCGGATTGAATCACAATAGACAGCTGTGAATCGGCACGACTCAACACCGCCGACAAGCCTTCCGCACTGCTGCCATCAAGTCGTTCAAAGTCAATTTCTAATGAATCAGGTGCTTCAACGTTATAAAGTGGTATCTCAACTCGCAATGGTTGGCCAATATACGATTGTGTTTTCACACCGCCGAGGCCAAGCGCTATTGCCTGAGTAACAGGCAAAGCTGCGGACAGCGCGAGCAGCGCACAGGATAGGCTACGCGCCATATGCATCTTCGACCTTTTTTGTATCCCACCCTGTTTCATTCTTGCATCCACTCTTTCACCTCTCAAGTTCCCACACGGAAATGAGGATTTATTATTTATTTTCGCAGCTCTGTCGGCTTTATTTGTCAGCATTTAATCACATAAGCAAACAGCAATACACTGTTTGACATAATGTATTACTTCATTTGATTAATGTAAATTATTGGTTTTTATACAAACAATATCAAATAAATATAACATAGATGACACAAATCGCACCAACCGGACACAAAATAACTGTAAAAATTGCGCTTATTTTGCTCGCTGCTCTAGGATCTCAACAGCCGGCAACTTTTTGCCCTCTAAGAACTCCAAAAAAGCACCGCCGCCAGTTGAAATGTAAGACACCTGGTCAGCAACACCGTACTTTTCAATCGCCGCAACAGTGTCACCACCGCCAGCCACTGAAAATGCCTCAGAGTCAGCAATGGCTAACGCTAACGATTTCGTTCCTTCACCAAATTGATCAAACTCAAACACGCCAACGGGGCCATTCCATAAAATCGTGCCAGCGCCTTTAAGCAAGTCAGCGAACTGCTCAGCCGTTTTAGGGCCAATATCAAACACCATGTCGCCCTCTTGCACAGAAGCCACAGACTTGGTTTCAGCCTCTGCTTCTGGCGAAAACTCTTTGCCACACACCACGTCTACCGGAACTGGAATGTCACCGTCGGTGGCTTTCGCTTGCGCGCTTAAACGATTGGCCTCGTCGATCAAGTCAGCTTCATACAAAGACTTACCAACACCGTGGCCAGCCGCCGCTATAAACGTATTGGCAATACCACCACCAACAATCAACTGATCTACTTTTTCCGACAAGGTTTCCAACACTGTCAGCTTTGTTGAGACTTTAGAGCCACCAACAATGGCGACGATCGGCCGCGCTGGGTTGTCTAACGCTTTTGCCAGCGCATCCAACTCATTGGCCAATAATGGGCCTGCACAGGCCACTGGTGCGTACTTAGCCACACCATGAGTGGATGCTTGGGCTCGATGCGCTGTTCCAAAAGCGTCCATTACGAACACATCGCACAACGAGGCCATGGTTTTCGCCAAGGCATCGTCATTGGCTTTTTCGCCAACATTGAAACGGACGTTTTCACACAACACAACTTCGCCATCGTTAAGCTCAACGCCTTGCAGCCAATCCTTCTCTAACCGCACAGACTGCCCTAACAATTGGGTTAAATGATCAGCAACCGGAGCCAATGAAAATTCTTGCTCATAAACACCTTCAGTGGGGCGCCCCAAATGCGACATCAGCATAACTTTAGCGCCTGCCTGCACCGCCAGCTTGATGCTTGGCAGCGATGCTTTAATACGCGCATCATTACTGATAACACCATTATTGAGCGGCACATTAAGGTCTAAGCGAATTAATACTTTCTTGCCAGACAAGGTCTGGTCTTGCATGCGATTTACTGCCATTTTTACTCTGTGTTTAGTGTGTTTTCGGCCGAATTAGCCTAATTGATTGACGGTATTTACTACGTTCTCTACGCTAAAGCCATAAAGCTCAAACAGCTTATCCGCCGGCGCTGATTCACCAAATGAATTCATCCCTATGATGGCACCCTGCAAGCCAACGTATTTGTACCAATAGTCACTGATGCCCGCTTCTAACGCCACGCGCTTAGTCACTTTACTCGGCAATACCGACTCTTTGTATTGCGCTGTTTGCGCATCAAATAAATCGGTTGATGGCATGGAGACCACACGCACTGCCGTGCCCGCCGCCGCCAATGATTCACTGGCTTCAACCGCCAATGCCACTTCTGAACCGGTGGCAATCAAAATAACCTCAGGGGTTCCGTCGCAGTCTTTTAGAACATAGCCGCCTTTTTCGATGTTGGCCAATTGCTCTGCATTGCGAGTTTGGTGCGCCAAATTTTGACGTGAGAACACCAAACTGCTGGGGCGGTCATTGGCTTCTATGGCCATCTTCCATGCCACTAACGACTCAACCGCATCGCACGGTCGCCATACAGACATGTTCGGAATTAAACGTAAACTGGCGGTGTGTTCAATCGGCTGATGTGTGGGGCCGTCTTCACCCAGGCCAATTGAATCATGGGTTAATACGTACACCACTGGCTGCTTCATCAGCGCTGACATTCGCATGCCATTACGCATGTAATCAGCAAACACTAAGAACGTGCCGCCGTAAGTCTTAAAACCACCGTACAATGAAATGCCATTACAAATGGCCGCCATAGCGAATTCACGCACACCAAAATACAAGTAGTTACCAGCCGCATCATCGGCACTGATGCCTTTTGAATCGTCCCAAATAGTGTAGTTAGAGCCTGCTAGGTCAGCCGAACCGCCTAAAATTTCAGGCAACAATGGCCCAAGTTGATTGAGCGATTGCAAACTCGCTTTTCGCGTTGCCATGGTTGCGCCAGCGCTGTCAGCCTGAGCAATAAGCTTGGCCGTTTCTTGCGCCCAATTCTCCGGTAAATCGCCATTTAAACGACGCGTAAACTCGGCCGCTTTTTCTGGGTTTTCAGCACGGTAGTCATCAAACAATTGCTGCCAGCTTTGTTCGGCTTGAGCACCTTTATCAACCGCACTCCACGCACCGCTGACTTCTTGCGGCACCTCAAAAGGTTCGGCACTCCACCCTAATTGCTCACGAACCAAGGAAATTTCATCCACCCCTAACGGAGCGCCATGACAACTTTCTGTGCCCTCTTTATTGGGCGAACCTTTGCCAATCACGGTCTTACAACAGATCAAGGTCGGCTTATCTGATTGAGCTTTGGCTTGTGTGATTGCGCTAATGAGTGCCTCAGGATTATGACCATCCACACCCGCTACCACATGCCAACCATAAGATTCAAAGCGCTTTACTGTGTCGTCAGTAAACCAGCCTTCAACTTCACCATCGATTGAAATGCCATTGTCGTCCCAGAACGCAATTAATTTACCAAGACCTAAGGTTCCAGCCAAAGAACACGCCTCATGCGATATACCTTCCATCATGCAGCCGTCACCCATAAACGCGTAGGTGTGGTGATCAACGATCGCATGTTTGGCGGTGTTGAATTGAGCAGCCAAGGTTTTTTCAGCAATAGCCATGCCCACAGCATTAGCAATACCTTGCCCTAATGGGCCAGTGGTGGTTTCAACCCCTGGGGTGTAACCGTATTCGGGGTGGCCTGGGGTTTTTGAGTGCAGTTGACGAAAATTTTTAATGTCATCAATACTGACATCGTAGCCTGAGAGATGTAACAGGCTGTATATCAACATTGAGCCGTGCCCGTTCGACAAAATAAAGCGATCACGGTTTGGCCAATTAGGGTTGCGCGGGTTGTGTACTAGAAAATCATTCCACAGAACTTCTGCAATATCAGCCATTCCCATTGGGGCACCTGGATGACCTGAGTTGGCTTGTTGAACAGCGTCAGCACTGAGTATGCGAATGGCGTTAGCGAGAGATTGGCGATTTGTCGATGACATCGAAAAGGCTCCGATAGAAATACAAGTTTGATGTGCACCGCGTACATGATTAGCAAGGCCATTGTGCTTAAAGTAACCTGAGGTTACTTCACACATTAACCACTAATTTAATACGCAGCTTTGGTGTGTCCGTAATATAACAAATTTATTTTTCAAGTCTCTAGAAACAAAATACGTTTCTAGAGAAATATGTCGATATTTTGGCTTTATTCGCCAAACTCCTTATCAAATGACTTTTGCTACCTAAAAATTGTGCCTAAAAGTAGGTAAACGCAACGGCAATTGCGGTGAGCTTAGGCACCACAAACGGCCGACCTTCAATTTCAATAATACCGTCAACGTAACGCTTATCCAGCCCGTCAGGCAGCTCGATAAAATTCAGATTAGGCTCAACGGATATTTGCTGCACATCGCCTTCACACAACAAGGCTGAATACGCTTTTCGGGCAGCGCCGGGTATGGGGTTAAGAACCACTAAAATTTGATCTTTGCCTGAATCATCTTCGGCGCTTGCTGCTTGCTTATCTGTGCTAGCAAACGTATGCAACCCAGAAAATTTCATTACTGGCAAACGTTGATTGCGCCAATTCACGTGCCCTTGCATCCATTGAGCAGGCGCCGTTTCTAATGATTCAATAATTGGCTTGGCCACCACCTCGGCAACGCATTCAATTGGCAGCAAAAGCGGGTGCGGCTGGGTGGGCAAGATATAACAGTCTAATGTTTGCGAGCTCATCATTTTATTTGTATCGATCGTGTGTCTACGTTATTACTTACTCGCCCACTTCAATGGGCGCATCAAGCTCTAAGTATTGATTAAATAGTTCAACCAAACTGTCAATTAGATAGGGCTTTCCTAAGAACGCGGCGCACCCAAGCTTGGACGCTTTATCCACATACTTTTCAGTTGCCCGCGACGAAATCATCACCACCGGAATGTGCTTTAAATCGTCCTGCGACTTAACCCACTCAAGCAACTCAAAGCCATCCATGCGAGGCATTTCGATGTCGAGCAAAATCATGTCAGGGGCTTCTTGTCTTAGCTGCACCTGCGCATCCAGCCCATCTTTGGCGAGCACTGAGTTAATACCCAAGCCATTGATATCTCGTTCTGCTGATTTGCGCACTGTCAAAGAATCATCCACAACCATAACCATCGGAATGGCTTGCGACAAGCTGGCGCTCTGCTCTGGAATACTGACAAAGGATTCGTAATAAGAAATGCCCACCAAATCCAACAACAGCACCACAGCACCGTTTGCTCGAATGGTGGCGCCGGCATAAATCGGAATACGACCTAAATGCTCACCTAAGTTTTTCACCACAATCTCTTGCGTGTCTAACAATTCTTCCACAATCACGGCAATGTTCTGAACACCTGAGTTCACCAGCACCACCGAGATCTTTCCAGACAACATGGCAAGTTGTGAGCTGTAACCAAGGTAGTCAGCCAAATCAATCAGCGAATACGTTTGGCCGGCCACGTCAATGCGCGGCTTATCAACTTTCAAGTAACCAATCAATTCTTCAGCATCTATATTTACAACGCGCTCAATGGTTCGAGCGGCAATGGCAAATATTTCGCCACCAGAACGAATAAACATGGCGCTTGAAACCGCCAATGAAATAGGCAAGCGAATAACGAATTGCGACCCTGGCTTATCATTTTCAAGATCATAAGCGATACTGCCAGACATTCGTCGCAACGTGGTTTGCACCACATCCATGCCCACACCGCGGCCGGATATTTGCGTTAGTTTTGACGCCGTACTAAAGCCACTTTGCGAGATATACATCATGATATCTTCTGGGTTTAGCGGCTGATCTTCAGCCAACAAATTATCAGCAATGGCCTTTTCACGAATTCTTTCTACGTCTAAGCCTTTACCGTCATCCGCCACTGAAATAACAATTTCACGCGCCACTTGACGGCATTCAATCGTGACTTTGCCAACCTTCGGTTTCTTTGTTTTACTGCGCTCTTGTGAGCTCTCAATGCCGTGGTCTACCGCATTTCGCAGCATGTGTTCCAGCGCAGGCACAACACCATCAAGAATGGTTTTGTCGAGGCGCACATCAGCACCAATAATTTCCAACTCAACGTCTTTATCAAGTTCACGCGCAGTGCGACGCACAACTTGGCGCAACTGCGGGCCAACACCGCCGAAAGAAACCAAGCGCACTTGCATGATCTCGTCTTGCAACTCACGGTTCAAACGCTCTTGCTTTTGCAGGTTTGTTTCCGCCTTATACACAAAGCCATTTAAGGTATTTTGAATGCCGCCCAGTTCATCCAAGTTCTCAGCCAGGCCTCGCGACAATTGCTGCAACTTGGTGTATCGATCCATTTCCAATGGATCAAATTCGCCACTGTCGGCTTTAAACGCCTCGTTTGTTCGTGAGGTAATTTTACTGTCGGCTTCTATCTCTAGCTCTCGAAGCTGAGTGTTAAAGCGCTGTACATTGCTGTAAAGGTCGTCAATCACAGACTTAATGGATAGCACGTCTTCACGCATTTGTGAGCGATTCATACTTGCATCACCCACAAAGTTAGTAAGACTGTCCAACGTATCGGTATTGATCCGCAACGCAGCAGCACGATCAAGAGCCGCTTTTTTCTGACGATCCAGATCTTTTTGTTCGGTTTCCGTTAACTCAGTAGAACCCGGCACAAAAATCGCCGCGTCCACTTTTTTAGCCGAGCTTAATACACCCGATTCATTTTCTGATGCATCGTCATCAAGTGCCTCGGGCTCCTTCTCTTCATTATTAAGCTTAGCCAACAATGCGGTCGGCACGTCAACATTATCGCCTTGAGCGGCACTGTTAATACCCGAAACAATGACGTCAAAGGCTTCTTCAAGCAAGGCTTTAGACGCTTTAAATTCTTTTACTTTCTTTAAAGAAAGGCCGTCAATATACGACCCAGCCGCCGTTAACGAAGAGGTTAAGGCCGCATCATCCAATTCAGCTTCCGACACTAAGTCATTGAGCTTTGCCAATTGCTGTTGCAGCTGCGGCTGTACTTTTTTCCAGCCTCGAGCCGACTTCCAACTCACTTGAATCTTGTTGATCGCCTCATTAATTTCCGTGGTGTTTTCAATAATCTCAAGCACGCCAAGGTTGGGTTCTGGCGCTACAGCCTCAACCTCAACTGGCTCGACACTCATTGGCACCGCCGAATCTTCTGCTTCAGACGCACCCAGAGCAGACAGTAAAGCTTGCGGAGGCGTGAATTCTTGTCGTGCTTGGTAATTGCCAGTCGCTGTATCCAGCGCATCAACAAAAAGCTCTAATGTTGTTCTTACCCCACGAAGGTCTTCTTCATTGCGAATAAAATTGGTTTCTAAGTAGGTTTCAGTCTGATGCGTTAAATTACCTAAGGCACTGGCTTCGGCCATTAATGCACTGCCCTTAATGGTGTGCAAATGACGCATAACATTAGCCATTACCGGCGCCATCTCGCCCAAGCTGGTTAAATTTGCCACCTCATCATCAAGCTCGTGCTGCAAGCCGCGCATTTCTTCAATGAAAACACCTCGCAACTCAACGGCCAGCTCATCATCTTCATCATCTTGCTGATCAGCGTCATCGGACTGCACCAACTCTGCAACGTCAGGCTGTTCATCAAGATCATCACTTGTATCTTGCTCTTGCTCTTGCTCTTGCTCAAAGTCTGACGAGTCATCCGTAATATCAAGTAAGGCGCTGGGTTCTAACACATCGTCTTCGAGCAAATCAGTAAGTTCGTCAGGAATGAGACTCTCACGAACCTCATCACCTTGCTCTTGCACTGACTCCTCTTCAACCATTGACGTCTCTTCAATGAGCGGCTCTTCGACGGACGGCTCTTCAGCGGTAACATCCTCAACAAGTTCCTCTTCAAGAACGAGCTCTTCGGGCTCATCAGTCGCTACAATCTCTTCAAGCGGCTCATTTAACTGAGCATCGTCCACACCAGCGTCATCTATTACTTCGCTAACGGCTTCACCGACATCGTGCTCATCATCGCCGATCAGCAAATCATCAATGCTAATGTCATCTATTTCCGACACTTCAATGCTTTCCGCCGCCTGCAAAGACTCAGAGTCATCAACATCACTGACAGTGTCTTCTTCCGCTTGGTCTTCTTTAAACGCCTGTAACGATAATTCCAGTTCATCAAGCTCGTCACTATCCGTGCTGGCTTCAGTAACAGCATCATCGGCAGGCGCAACCAAGTCATCAATCGGCTCAATACCATCAATGACCGAAGCCACACGTTCGGCGGGGCTGTCTGCGCCTTCTTTTTCAACGTCAACGTCTGGCGTTGTAATTAAATCCTCAGCGTCGTCGGTCAGCTCTAGCTCAATTAAATCATCAGCGCCGTCTGTGCCAATGCTCAGATCAAGCTCATCATCCAAGTCAAGCGACTGCACGCCTAAGTCCAAGTCAATGTCTTGCAGATCGAGCAATATTTCGTCATTCAGAGAGACATCAGCAGCATCAGATTCAATATTTGGCAAACCGATAAGTTCGCTTTCTTGATCACAGCATTTCTGCAGCTCTTTAGTGATAAACGCCCATTCATCAGAATCGGTTTTATAATAAGGCTCTTGCTGAACTTCTTCGTAAATCGCACGCCGACTAATTTCAATTAGCGTGGCCAAACTCAATTTAGCCTGCTCATCCAAAGGCAAACCACTTTGCTGCTTAAGCATGCATAAGTTTTCGGCAGCATCGTAAGCATCGGCAATATCAGTGATGCCTAAGGTTCGGGCATTACCAAGAAGCGTGTGAATGGAAATCGACACCACATCATCAGGAACAACAACCAAGCTGTCTTGCTTTAATTCAGCATCCAGCTTTTCCAGATTCTGCATGGCTTCATTGGCGAAGACTTCACGCATTTCAGGGTTGTGAATAATAGAAAATGACTGCTCTTCTATGCCATGCTCATAAATGTCATCAAGCTCATTAGCCTCACTCGATGACGCCTGTTCAACAATGCTTTGTGAATCTAATCGATCTGAAAAACCATCAAATTCAAAGCTTGAATCTTCTTCAATAATAATTTCGCTGACCGCTTCCAGCTCAACGCCATCATCATCAAGCTCTATTAACTCTAATGGGTCGCTATCCTGTTCTTCAGAGACACTTAACTCAATGTCATCCAAATCAACTTCGTCTAGATCAACTTCGCTTAGCTCAGTCTCAGTCTCAGTCTCAGTCTCAACCAAGTCATCATCCAGCTCTTGCACAGAAAAGTCGTCGCCCTCAAGCGTCAACGTCTCTGTTTCATCGGCACTATCAACCAACTCATCAAAATCCACATCGTCAATACGCACCGACGGCTCTTCAGTATAACCATCGTCAAGCATCTGAATGGTTTCTTCTGATAGTGGTGGCTCTGAATCAGCAGCCTCTTCAATGCCTTCACTGATCTCATCGCCAACTAAAGAAATGGATTCATGCTCTTGATATTCTGCCTCTGCTTCTGGCTCTTCTTCTTTTGTCTCTTCGACTTGCTCGACAACATCAACGTCTTTTTCTGCTTTTGGCTCAACATCAATAGAAGCCGGGCGCCCAGACTCAACAACCGCGACATCTTGATCTAAGTCTACTGCCTCGGTTTTTGCACCCCAGGCATCAACATCAATCAAGTGCTGAGATTGGTAATTGTTATCAACCTGAACTTCAAACTCATCCAGAGCGTCTCGAGCAAAACCCAAAATACCATTAGTGAGCGGCTTTTCAGTGTCCAACACATAATTGAACAACGACTCCGCAAACCAAGCGACTTCACCCGCATTAGTCAAACCGACCATGCGCGCACTGCCTTTTAGCGTATGAAAAGCACGGCGCAGTTCACGGCTTGCCTCGCGGTCAGCCACGTCTTTAGAACAAATTTTATGCTGGATATTAGCTTCTTCTAATACCTCAACACTTTCTTCTAAGAAAACTTCCAAGATGGCTTCATCCACCTCAGGCACATCAGGCTCTGCAGCCGCATGTTGTTTGGCGATTTCAGTGACATTTAGGTTTTCATCTGGCTCGGCCAAATCTTCGCCAAGCTCACTGATGTCCATGTCGTCGTAAAACCGTTGATCGTCATCATCGTCGGCTTTAATTGCTGAGCGCTCAAGCGCCGCTTGCGCATCAATTAAGCGCTCAGCCTCAGATTCTTCGGTACCGTACAAAGTAATAATCTGCTCGGTGATGCTCACCATATTGTTTTGCAGATTAGCGGTAATATTGTCAGTCAAAAATGCCGGCTCTTGTGAGATAACGTCAATCAAACGATCTTGCTCACGCACCAAATTTTCAACATCAATTAGGCCTGTCTTTTTGGCTAAAATGTTTAAGTCTCGCAATGTAGACTTGAGCTTATTGAACAACTCAAAGTCTGACTGATTACCAAGCCAAGAAAACAGCGAGCCGGTTGCTTCATCCAACAGTTGCTCAACGTCGTCTCTGGACACTTTTTTGCCAATGGCAACTTCCAGATCGGTGATACTGCGATCAAGCAAATAATCCATGCCAGAACGGTTGTTCTGCAAACCACGGACATACTCTTCCATGGTTCCTATGGCAATGGCGAGCGCTTCAACCATTGCTGGAGAGGCTTCGGTTTCTCCGGCTTCAATGGCGGTAAATTGCTCTTCGGCCATCTTAAGTAAAAGACCAACCTTTTGCTCACCAAGGACTTGTAAGGCACCACGAATTTGACGGACTTTGCCATCAATACCAGCCAGCAGCTCTCGCTTGCTTCTGTCTTTTGAGAACTGCTCTAGTTTTTCTTCTATTTCTTTTAAATTTTCTTCGACTTCACTGCCAACCACATCTAACAATGCTTGACGTTCGCCGCCAGTCAAATGCGCCCCATCCATGTCTTCAGTCAAGGCTTCTTGGCTGCTCAGCGCCGCCAAGGCTCGGTGCTTTAACTGACCATTTTGCAACCAATCAACGTCGCAGTCTGCCGGGCGGTTAACGCTGTTTTCCACAAAGATCAGCGCCGATGCAAGGTGAAATGCTGTGTCTTCATCACGTTGCACCACGCCTTTTTCCAAGCCATCAACCACGTTTTTCACTTCAGAAACCACATCACTCACAACCCCTAAACTGCGGCCTTGCGTTTGTGTGTGCAACAGAGCTACCTGCGTGGAAATTTCTTTTAAACCGCTTGAATCTTTTTGTTCTTGCTCAAAAAAGTTGGTCACCAGTTGGCGAATTAACGACAACGGTAGCTCTTGCTCTTCTTTCAGGCGCACTAAATTTTCTTCGATCACGTCGAAGTCAACCGCGCTGGTTTCCAGCTTCAATGCTGGGAAGTATTCATAGAGCTTAAACGAGTCGACAATTTGGTCCATGCGCTCGGTGCGCTTTTCGCCAACTCCGGTGTAAAACAGCATGATTTTTACCAGCTCATCACCCGGGTCACGCACTAATGCCGACTCACCCTGCTTTTCTAAATCGCGAAAACGGTCATCCAGTTGCCTGAATATCTTGCTGTGTACCGACCGATTATCAGGGTCGTTATGCTTTACATAATCTGAATAGGCGGTTGCCACCCACCACAACCTGGCCACCACACCGAAGGCACTCATGTGATGCAGCTTCTCAAAGATCATGATCATCTTATCGATGGCTGTTTTATCACTGTTACGCAACCAACCTAATAAAAATGATTGATAATGCGCGCGAAGTGCAACCACACGACGCATGTACTCTTCGTCTTTGAGGGCTTTGCTGGAATCGACTTCAGGAAAAACTTCGATCATTGGCGAGAACAATGACGATATCTCTATGTCATCAAGCCCACGCAATGAACGCACTTGGTTGATCAGCTCAACCACGTCAATGGGGTTTTCAGGCAAGCCTTTTTCAATTCGAGAAAAAGTGCCTCTTAACGCTTGAAACGCGCTTTCGACTAACACCACAAAACTCGACTTACCAATAGTACTGTCGGCCGAAGACATGTCTTCCACCAACAACTCGCTTTCCATCATCAATGCAGAGACGGACTTCATTTCCAGCATTTGCAGTGAGCCAACTACTTGGTGCAACTGCGTGCTTAAACCAAATAAGATCGACTTATCTTCAGTGCTGACATAGTTTTGCAGGTCTTTCTCAGCGGAGTTGAGTGTGGACTCAACTTCGCGGCTTACCCACTTAAATGTCTCTATATCTATATTTGAATAGACAGCCATACAGGGTCTCGGTGTTCGTTCTAAGTTCTAATTAATTGGCCTTATGCCAACGCGCATCCAACCACACAAGCGATTAATTCGTTGGTAGCTTGAACCGAGAAACCGAGGTTTCTAAGTCTTTCGCAAGTTCTAATAACTTCGCGATCGAGTTCGCTGAGTCTTGCGCTTTTTGCGATGTTTCGGTCGATGAGTCACTCACCTGGGTTACTTGCTCTGATACCTTGGTCACTGTTTCAGCGTGCTCATTAGAACCTTTTGAAATACCTTCTACCAACGTTGACAACTGTCTCGACGCGGTTTCAATTTCAGCCAGTGCGTTACCGGCGGTATCCGCAACTCGAGTACCACTGACCACCTGCTGCGTTGCTTTTTCCATCGACAATACCGCGTCATTGGTGTCGTTTTGAATAGTCGATACCAGTTCGGCAATTTTCTTGGTCGCTTCGGTTGAACGTTCGGCCAAGCTTTGCACCTCATCCGATACCACCGCAAAACCGCGACCGGCTTCCCCGGCCATAGACGCTTGAATCGCCGCGTTTAACGACAAGATATTCGTTTGTTCAGCAATGTCATCAATCAAGGCCACAATGTCACCAATGCGCTGGGATGATTCACCTAGACGCTTAATTCGTTTTGATGTTTCTTGAATTTGTTCACGCATGTCTTCCATGCCTGAAATAGTGTCACGTACCGCTTGCGCACCACGCTCAGCCACTTGCATTGACTCATTCGCCATTGACGACGACGAGTTCGCTTGTTCCGACATTTCTCGCATGTTGGCAGAAACTTGCTGCATTAATTCTGCCGCGCTGGATATTTCGGTCGCCTGACTGGCGTTAGACTGCGATACTTGTTGCGCACTGGACACCGCCTGTTCCGATTCTTTCGCCACTTGCAACGACGCTCGGTTAATTTGCGACACCAGTTCACGCATTTCGATTACCGCAAAGTTGACCGAGTCAGCAATCGCGCCTGTAATTTGGTCGGTTACCTCAGCCTCAACGGTAAGGTCTCCATCCGCCAGCGCGCTCATTTCGTCCAGCAGTTTTAGAATCGATTCTTGTTGGTCAGCCAGCGTTTCTTCTAAGCCTGCGTCGCGAACCGTTGTATTACTGGCGCGCGTCTGTGCGTAACGCCACAAAAAGAAAATACCCAACAATGACAAGATAATTGGCAATGCTTTTGATAGCTTACTCAGCAAGCCATAACTGCCGCCTTGGTTACGCGCGGCATCCACCGACGTCGCCAAGTTAATATTGCTTTCGGCGAGCTTGCTTAGACTTGAACGTGCTTCACTAATAGCCCCAATGCGGTCACCCAAATTAGCCAGCCGCGATTCGATGTCAGAGTATTGCTCTCGCAAAGGCTCAGCCGCCGTACCAACAACATCAGCCGAGTTGCTGACAATACGGCCCAATGATTCTTGCAAACGCCCCATAAATCCATTGATACGATCAAGGTTTCTTTGTGGGGTTTCACTGGTGCGGTAAAATTTTGGCATGTCGCCAATCATGGTGCCAAGTACGCCGTTTAGGTTTGACGCTTCAGACGTTAAGTACAAATAACGGTTCTTCGCTTCGCCCGATACTTTCTTTCGGCCTTCAATGGCCACCGCGTTCACAAAGTTGATGGAATCGCCCAAGGTTTGAGCCAATTGCTCTGAGGTGCCGTTGATTTCAGACTTAGCTGCACTGACCTCTTCTTGGGTCAACATAAATTGTTCTTTGTCGGCTTTGTAGGCGGCGAATTTTTCCAACACATCAGCATTGTAAGAGCCATTACCAAACACAGCCGTGGCTACTTTGCCAGTAAACCCATCGGCGGCAACAAACTGATTCACCGCCGCCTCAACCTCTTGCATGCTGCCCTCAATAGGAGCATACGAACCGTTTTGTGTTAGTGCCCTAGAGGTTACCGCCGTGGCCAAATTAGCCTTATTAATAACGTCAATCGCCTTAGCTGTTCTGTCTTTTTGTGCCGTAACTGCAGGCGTAATCAACAAGGCAGCCGCTAACGCCAATAAAAAGGCAAGCACGCTAAGAATCAACCAAACTCGACCAGAGCCAGAACCGGCTACCGAGGCTACTGCGGCCTCTTCTGCAAAGCCAGCCTCTTCTAGTTGCTCTAGTTCTTCAGCTTCTTGAGCGGCTTCTTGCGCTTCTTTTTCGGCCGCTTCGTACAGAGCCTCAAGCTCTTCTAACGACTCATCGGAAACACTGTCTAAGTCAAGCAATTCGTTTTCTGCTTGCTGTTTAGGATCACTCATGCTTTCACCTTTACCTCAGTTTAGTCGCTCTAATTCAACCGGCGACCTGTTTATAAACACTATAAATTTAATGCACTGTTTGCCCTACCAGCAAACCCAACACACTACGTTTCATACCCATTAAAAGCCAACCCGTCTTAGCGACATTGTTGTTGGCTTTTCCTAATTTTTATTGAACTTCTCTGAACTGCTCAGCAGCGAGCAGTTTTTGCACATCAAGGCGATACCAGTTTTCACCATCAACTTGGTAACCTTCTTCAACGAACGGCGCCAAGCCATCCGTGTCGTCAAGAACGCGTTCGATATCCTCGATTTTGTTTTGCTCTTCAAAATAACGAAAGCCAATGACACGACTCACCAACAACGAGCTTTGAGCGTCAGCATCGTTCAACAACAACAGATGCCCTTTATTGGCCTGTACTGGACGGCCATAACCCGCAAACAATGACAAATCAGCCACCGAATACAACACGCCCTTAGAGTTAATCAAACCGCGCACCCAATTTTTGGTTTGCGGAATAACCATTAAATTTTCGCAAGTAGACACTTCTTTTACATCGCGAGCATCGCAATAAAAATTAACGCCATTCACAACGTAAGCAATGTTTTTCACCCCGGCGGATTGGGTTGAATACGTAATCTCTTGAGCCGCCAAATCGCGAGCAGCGTCACGCATGTCTTTCAACAACTCAAATGGCGCATTACTGGTCATACAGATTGGTCTCCAATACGGTTAACATGATCTCAAAGCTACTTAAACAGTAGCCGTAGTTTACTCAGCAACAACTTAGGATTGGCTGGTTTAACCACATAACCAATGGCGCCTTGGCGCTCCGCCCACACCTTATCGGTTTCTTGGGACTTAGAACTGAGCATAAGCACTGGAATGGTGGCCGTTTCCGGCTCTCGAGAAATGGCTCTTGTGGCTTGAAAGCCGTTCATTTCTGGCATCACCACATCCATCAAAATGCAATCTGGTTTGATGCGCTTAGCCGCTTCAATACCGTCTTTACCCGATGCAGCATATTCAACCTGATAGCCACCATGATCAAGAATGTTTTTAACGTACAGAAAGTCTGTCTTTGAATCGTCTACGACGAGAATGGTTTTATCCGACATATTTAATATTCGAAGCAGTATAACTTAGTAGGGTTTTGCGCCAGCATCGTATAACGAGCCAACACGTGAAATTTTTCAACAGCAGTCAGTTTAGACATAGCGATGAATCGCCTCCAATAACTCGCTTTTGGTAAACGGCTTATTAATGTGCTGCTCTGAACCCGCAACCCGCCCGCGAGCGCGATCAAACAGGCTGTCTTTGCTCGACAACATAATGACCGGAGTGTTTCTAAAGTAGCTGTTATTTTTAATCAACTTACAAGTTTGATAACCGTCTAGACGAGGCATCATAATATCAACAAAGATAATATCAGGCCGAGTATCGGTGATCACAGACATTGCTTCAAAACCATTGGTGGCGGTAAACACCTCGTATCCTTCCTTTTTTAGAATGGTTTCGGCTGTCATGCGTATGGTGTTGCTGTCATCAATCACCATCACTTTCGCACTCGATTTAGCCGCCTGCGCGGTTTGAGTATTATCTGACATATATTACTACTTGCCTCCAAGCACAAACTTCATACTTAACATTTAGAGAAAACCTCTCGTTTCACTACTTTGGGGCACTGATCACTAAAAAAGATTTGCTTGGCATTTTAAGCCAACACTATTACCAACCTTAAATTAAATTCGATAGCCTTTGCTAAAAACAGCACTAATATTGACACCAGCAACGCTCATCAGTTGGATGATTTATTTGCGCACACTGTGGTGAAATTAGATATAAAGGCCGCCCCGTGTTCATCGCCAGAAATGGGCTAATACGCGATATCAGCAAACATCTGGCAAAATAATAAGTAGTTCTCTTAAATTATTGTTATTAATATTCTTTAGATTGTATAACATACATCATGTAATCGTTTTTGTTAACAAAAAGGGCTGCAAAATATGCAAATCGCCTTAAACTTTAAAAAAACCCTCTTCTTTTCAATGATTTCGATAACCACAGCAACCACCAACACCGCCGAGTTGAAACATTGAATTGGGCTGTTTACATCGTTAAATGCGCCGACAACAGCCTCTACACTGGGGTGACTACGGATGTTGATCGACGTTTACATGAGCACAATTGCTGCGATCGAAAAGGGGCAAAGTACACCCGAACTCGACGCCCAGTTGCCTTGGTATACAGCGAACAACACCGTGATCGTTCCTCGGCTTGCCAACGCGAGTCAGCACTGAAAAAATTATCTCGCCAGCAAAAAATCGCCATCATTGACTCATGAGTAATCGCAAACTAAATCGACGGCAAGCGTGGCGAGCCGAAAAAATACAACAAGAACGTAATGCCAGAGCATTAAAGAAGGAACGCAACCTAAGCCGCCAACACCAATCCGGCGAACTGAGCAGTGAACAACACGGCTTAATCATCTGCCGATACAGCAAACATTTTGAAGTGCAGGCGCTGGAAGGCGCCGATGAAGGGCAAATACACCGCTGCGTTTGCCGCACCAATCTAGGCAGCATTGTGGCTGGGGATAACGTGATATGGCGCGCCGGCCCAGACCAGACTGGCGTTATTGAGAGCA
Source organism: uncultured Arenicella sp. (assembly GCA_938045295.1). Classification (GTDB taxonomy): domain Bacteria; phylum Pseudomonadota; class Gammaproteobacteria; order Arenicellales; family Arenicellaceae; genus Arenicella. Next base: position 12,846 of record CALINO010000035.1, on the reverse strand, counting down.
AGCTGGCACGCAACAGCCTGTTAGAGCGACCCGACAACTTTGGCCGCTTAAAAGCGGTTGCTGCAAACATTGATCAAATGTTGATCGTGATTTCACCATCACCAAGTCCGCAGCCTAATTTGATTGATCGCTACCTAGTCGCCGCCGAGTTGATGAACATTCGCCCCATACTGGTGCTCAACAAAGCGGATTTATTAGACCAATATAATGAAGAGCTGATTGCTGAGCTGCTTGAGCTCTACCAACAGCTCGGCTATGCCACCGTGCACGTCATCAGTTCTCGACACCAAACGCCGTTACTTAATCAACTGCCAGAGCTGATTAATGAACACACCAGCATTGTGGTTGGGCAATCGGGCGTGGGCAAGTCATCACTTATTAACACCCTGTTGCCAGACGCCAAGCTGGCGGTGGGTGACTTATCGATGGCAACCGGCGAAGGCACTCACACCACCACGCAAGCCAAGCTGTTTCACTTACCGACCGGCGGAAAGCTGATCGATTCACCCGGTATTCGAGATTTCAGCCTTTGGCACATTGACATTGAACAGCTGCAACACGGCTTTATCGAAATCGCCCAGCAGCTTGGCCGCTGCCGCTTTCGAGATTGCAAACACGAGCAAGAACCGGGCTGCGCCATTCAAGCAGCCGTCGATTCTGGCGACATTGACGAGGTGCGCTTTGACAGCTACGAGCGCATTAAAGCCGCCATTTTAGACCAACAAGCACGCGGCCTCAGCACCTAAGACCACCTGAGGCAACTTCAATTTACAAGCTACATTTTTGCCACAGCAAACTGATAGCCATTACTGTTTAAGCACAAGGCCTCATCACCACTGTCCAGGGCCATATCCACCCACTGATAATAGATACTGCGATTAACGCGCGCCCACAAGTCATAACGCAGCCTTACGTAAGGCAACCAATTACCCTCATATTGGCGTAATTGCACCGGATTATCGGCACTGATTATCACTTGCTCATGAGTGTTCGTGACCGCCACCCACGCTCCTTCTAGGTACTGTGCCTGGTGGATAACGTAAGGTACATCGGCCACCGTAATCAGCAATTTTTCAGCCGGTGTCACCAAGTAATATTGGCCGTCTTCGGCCCACAAAATGCTGGCAAACAACGCCACCAGCGCGTCGCGTGAAATGAGCTCACCTTCATGAAACCACTGCCCTTGAGCATCGATACGTATGTCTATCTCACCGCACTCGGCCGGGCTCCATAAGTGCACCGGCGGCTGTGAATTGTTTTTAATTTGCTGCGCAATTTGGTCAAGCCTAGTCATGCTGCTCTGTTATTATTACCGATTCTGTCATAACACCAGTATAAGCCCATTTTTGCTTCCCACATGTTTGAATTGCACCCCACCTTAAAAGCCAACACCTTCGAAATAGGTCACTTTCCTTGCTGTTTGGCTTTATTGCTTAACAACAGCCACCTGCCTTGGGTTCTTTTGGTTCCCAAACGCGCGGGCATGCGTGAACTTTATGAACTGACGAGCGAACAGCAACAGCAGGCCTTGGCCGAATCACTGCTGGTTAGCCAAACCCTGATGGCTGAATTTAAAGGCGACAAGCTCAATACCGGAATTATTGGCAACCTAGTGCCCCAACTGCATTGGCACCACGTTATTCGCTACCAACACGACCCTGCTTGGCCGCAACCGGTGTGGGGCAACCTGCCCGCTAAACCGTACACAAAAATAACAAGCCAGCAGCGATTAGCTCAGTTGCGCACGTTATTCGCCAATGCCGCCAGTGAATTCAATTTTACGCCAAGCGCCAGTTAACAGCATTCAGTGCCTTAAGACACTCACCTCATTGCGAAACAACTTTGTCTGCCACAAGCGCTGCATTTTCAACAACACGCTTAACTGCTCAGGGTAGCACTCAATATCAATATGTTGAGTCAGGCAATCTATGCGGTCAATGATGTTTGGCAGCGCATTCTCACAACAGGTTAAACTGTGGTGCGTTATTAGTACCAACAAGTCAGACATGGGGCGATCAAAGGCTGGCTCTTCAACCTCAGATTCGTGGGTTGATAATTGCACTTGATTCATCGTTAGGCTTACTAATTATGTTTGATAGTTTATGTTGAACTTTGCGCCACCAAACGGCGAGACAACTCCGCAATGATTGATGGCTTCTGGTATTTGCATTCATCCTCTAAGGCCATGAGCGACAATCTTTTTGCAAAGCATTGACACTCCGCATCCGAATTAAAATACAACTCAGATGCACGCAATTGCTTTTGCAAAATCATCATCTTCACAAATTCAAAGTGCTCTGGTATTACCCAACAATTCTCACGGGTTTTTATAATCAGTTGCGGCATAGCAGAATCAAGTTAAACGCTAATGAGAATTATTCTCATTTATTGAATGTACATTGTCAACCCAATCATTCGTAATTTATTTAGATTAATTGGCGAACAATGCGCCCTTACCGTTTGCGACTCTTCCTTGACGAGCGATGTTACTTAAGCCTCTCCCTATTGCCTTTAAATCAAGGCCTGTAACTCAACAAGTTACGCGTTCGGCACCAAATCTGAAAAACCAAGCCCGAGCTTAGGCTCAATCAATTCAATTTCATTGTTGAGCCTTTTTTTCATTATTTGCTTCACCTCGCACGTGCAAGCACCGCATACCGAGCTCACACCCAAGCGCTGTTGCATGGCCGCAAAAGAGTCCACACCCGCATCCACAGCGGCACGGATTTCATGATCAGTAACTGACTTACAGAGGCAAACAAACATAAACGTTTACACCCAAACACGGTGTTTTTAATGAGTAACAAGCTAAGGCTATCATCAAAACAACTTACATGTAAATGCGAATTAATATCATTATGCTTAAAATTGTTTGCTTTACCTATGCTGACAGGCCATAAAGCGCTTCTTCTACGCAATAGCTCTGCTTAATTTGTAAGCCAGCTAACTAATTTAAATGAATACCTAAGGTTGCTTTATACGATTTCCAATTAATAGGAATGGCATAAATGTGTGCATCACTCTTTTTATCAACAACAAAAGGAGCCCCTTTAGAGACTTTGGGCGTTGAGATAATGAATTTCTTCCCAAGCCGCCGCCTTGCATTACCCGACATGGTATTGGCCACTTCACCCACCGCATCCTGCATCATTGAGTCCGATGTATCCACTTCGCCTATCGACAAAATCAAATGCTTTAATAGCGCCGAAGGTGCGGTAAAGTAACACGCCCCTTGATAATCGCCTGAAATAGAAATAGTCCCCGTGTAGTCAGCCGTTACCTCTTTAATATCTTTAATTAAAAATGGGCTGCCTATTTTCACTGAAGTCTGACCGGCATAATGAAAGTACTTGACGATACTGTCGATAAATATTTTTAACTTTTCTTCCTTCATAACCTTACCTGCAATTCATCTTCAACTAACTCACAAAGCGCTGACTGTAACTCACTTCCAGAAAACGGTTTGGTTACAAACCCCATTGCCCCTTTCTCAAGTGCTTCCATGCCAGTAGCCACATCATTGAGTGCCGATATGACTAAAATTTTGACATCTGGATCCAAGCGTACCAACGATTCAATGCATTCAATTCCGTCCAGCTCTGGCATGGTCAAGTCCATGGTGACCACATCAATGGCCTGCTGAAAAAATAGAGATAGCGCTTGAGAACCGTCGATAGCGCTGCCCACTATATGAAATAAATTTTGATCGCACTCACGCTCAATTTTTTGTCGAATCAGCTTTGAGTCATCCACAATTAATAATCTATACATTTTAAGCAACCCCCTTCATTTTTTGTTCTATCATTGGCTCTTGTGCATTACTGCCTTTATCAAAATTGGTAAACCTGACACTAAAACGTGTGCCGATCGACGGCTTAGTACTTAAGGCTAATTTGCCATTGAGCTTAGACACCAATTCGCCAGCCACACTTAAACCAACACCTCTGCCGGCATCTTCATCGGCCTCACTTTTACTGGAAAGCGCATTCGTGAGCATTAAATTAACCAATCGGTTCGGTGTGATTTTTCCACCGGCCTCAGGGTTGAGTAAACCTTGAGCAATGGCTTTTTCTTCGAGCAGATCAAAATCAACCCCGCCGCCATCATCTTCACACACCAAACGAAAGCCTTGAGCACCCTGGCTGTACAAGGCCAAAGTAACTTGGCCCAACTCTGATTTTCCGGCGCCCACTCGTTCCGCTGGCGTTTCAATGCCGTGACTGATTGCATTACGTAGCAACTGACTTGCCAGCGACACAACATCTAACTTCACCTTTGCCGGCACCCAAGCTTCATCAAACCCAGCTATGCTCAAATTAACTTTTTTGCCCTGGCGCTGAGAAACCGTTTCAGCAAGCTGCATCAACTTCATACGGCTGTCACCGGTCTCGGCTTCACTAGCGCCAGCACTGCCACCACTTATGCCAGAGCCGGCAATCGCGTCGAAGATTGATGAAATTTGCTGATTGGTGGATATAAGCTGCTCTAACGTTACCGTTAACGATAAAAAGTCATCGCCTGACGGGTCGCGCTTATTCATTACAATTTGCACCTTGTCTTCAAACTGATGACAAAGCTGGCTAATAAACTCCAAACCTAAAGCCGCGCTGTCTCCTTTAACTTTATGAATCAAGGGCATCATCGCATCCGCTTTTTCTCTGAATTCCAGCGCGCTATTTGCGCGGCCTTTTAATAACTCGTTTACGTTTGCATACGCACCATGACTGCTGGCTAAAAATTCAGGCAACATATCGGAATCAGCTCCCATCAAAGCCAACATCATCTCTAACTGCTGTTGATTGCGTCGCGTTTCCAGCTCCAACTCATTGGCAAGAGTGACTTCCTTAGTAATATCAGACACCGATGACAAAACACTGACGATTTGATTGTCTTTAAACACTCGCGAAAATGAGAAATTTAAGAACTTGGTTCGCGGCTGACCAAACTCTTCCACCTGAATTGCCAGCTTTTTAAGCGGGTTCAAATCGGTCAACAAACGTTGTTTTTTATGCGGGTCAAACAACAAATCGAGATATCGTTTTACTTTATCGAGATCACTGGCACTGACCAGCCCACCAATAAACTGAGTAAAACTCTTATTCTCAAATTTATCTGTGAAGAATATGGATTCAAGGGCCTTTGAATGCTCACTGCCCATGCGCAGATCTTTATCAACAAGAAACAAGCCTTGGTCAACCGTCTCAAAGATTTGCTTGGTTTCCCTTCGCGCCATCGACGCACGCATATCCGAGGCCCGCAACTGGCCCAAGATCAGATACATAATGATTGCAAAGCAAAGCAAGCTGGCAAGAATACCCGCCGACTGAATAAGGCGAGATTTATCCGCCGCATCATTAGCCAAGCTCTCGGTGTGATTGGTTAAATCGTTCATCACTTTGAGCAGCCGATTAATGTTGCTATCCGCATACTCTTGCGCCTGAGTGAGGCTGCCAATCGCGCTTTCTAGGCTGGCTTGTTCATTACTCTCACCCAGCTGGTTAATAACCTGCTCAATCAGCCCATTCATGGGCTGCCAAATTTGCAATGCGGTATAAACCGCCTTCTCGCCTTGCGACCCGGAGACAGGCTCTAGATACGTCTGCCCAGACTTAGTGCTAAGCGTTGGCCCGCCTTGTTTAAAGGCAAGCAATGTACGATTAAAAAGCTGAGCCGCGGTTTGTAACTCATCCAGCGGCTTACTGTAAGGCTCATCACTCAGTGCTTTTGCTTTAACATTGGCAAGCGACTTAGCCACCCGTTGCGACAACATACGCTGACGACCAGCGATATTCACCACTTCAGCGTTAGCTTCAGTCTGAAACGACAAATTAAAATTCACACCCAAAACACCAACAACCAACACCACAAACACAATGGTTGTAGTAATGATGGCTGTATACCTACCCAAAAAATTCAACATAAAAAGAGTCTCCTCAAATATAAAACATCAACCCTTTTCGTCCTATAAGACTGCTTGTCTACCTGTTGCGCGAAAATGCATTGTTTTGGTGCAAACCACAAACCAAGATCGCACGAAAATAATGCAATAACTCACATCGCGCTCAGTAAATACACAGAATTAACAGAGAAAGTTCCCCAACTTACTCTTTGTCTAGCATATAACGTGCCAGCTTTATAAGAACTCTACATAAACCAATCCATGGTTTAGTATGAGGATGCTTAAAAGTTAGATAACACCTGCAAAAATTCATCGCCGTATTTTTCTAACTTCACTTCGCCCACGCCATTAATGGTTAATAGCTCAGCATTGTCTTGCGGGCGATATTGCATCATTTCCATTAACGTGGCGTCGTGAAAAATATGAAACGGCGGCACGCCTTGTTCATCCGCCAAGACTTTTCGGCACTGTTTCAATGCCTCCCACAACTCTTGATCACTGTCACTGACATTCAATGGGCGCTTTTTAACCCGCTCAGGTTTGGCTGACTCAACGTCTTCACGCAAAAAGATTTTGACCTCACCCTTTAACAAGCCGCGCGCTTTTTCGGTGAGTTGCAGCGCACCATACAGCTCTTCATTGACCAGCAGGTAATTTTGCACCAACAACTGGCGAATAATTGAGCGCCACTGTTTATCACTGCGCTCCGCACCAATGCCGTAGGTGCTTAATTTGTGATGACCAAATTGCTGCACTTTTTGATTGTCTTTGCCACGCAACACGTCAATCACGTGCCCCGAACCAAAACGCTGCCCCATGCGGTAAATATTAGACAGCAACTTTTGCGAAGCTTCGGTGGCATCCCAAGTTTTGGGCGGATTTAAGCACACATCGCAATTACCACACGTGTCTTCTTGGTCTTCGCCAAAGTACCGAAGCAAGGCGCGGCGGCGACAGGTGTTGGTTTCGCACCACCCCAGTAAGCTGTCTATTTTGGCGCGCTCAACGCGCTTATGGCTTTCGTTGGCATTGGAGTCTTGCACCATTTTGGCAATGCGCACCACGTCTTGCAGGCCGTACACCATCCAGGCATCACTGGGCTGGCCATCACGACCCGCACGACCCGTCTCTTGGTAATACGCTTCCATACTTTTAGGTAAATCCAAATGCGCAACAAAACGCACATCGGGCTTATCAATGCCCATGCCAAACGCCACCGTGGCCACCATCACCACCGCGTCTTCATGCAAGAAGCGGCGCTGATTTTCGCTGCGCTCTTCGGCGCCCATACCGGCATGATACGGCAGTGCATTAACCCCGCGCGCTTGCAGCCACGCGGCCATACCGTCCACTCGGTTACGAGTCATGCAGTACACCACACCAGCTTCGTTGCGGTGGCCTTGTAAAAACTTGATTAGCTGCGCCTTGGCGTCGCCCTTTTCTTGCACAATGTAGCGAATGTTCGGCCGGTCGAAACTGCTGACGAACACTTGCGGCTCACTCAAGTCTAAGCGTTCTACTATTTCAACTCGCGTTCGCTCATCCGCAGTAGCCGTTAAGGCAACACGAGGCACCCCGGGAAACGCTCTGCGCAACACATGCAAGCCTAAGTAGTCGACCCGAAAGTCGTGCCCCCATTGCGAAACACAGTGCGCTTCATCAATGGCAATCAAGGACACATGCGCCGCCATCAGCCTATTCAGAGTGCTCTCTAGTAACAGTCTTTCCGGCGCCACATACAAAATGTCCAACGAACCATCATGAATTGAGCGCATCACCGTATTTTGCTCTTCACGACTTTGCGTTGAGTTTAAATACGAGGCACTCAAGCCCAATTGTTGTAAGGCATTCACCTGATCTTGCATTAGAGCAATCAGAGGCGAGACCACAATGGCCAAGCCTTCGCGTACCAAGCCCGGTATTTGGTAGCACAACGATTTACCGCCGCCGGTTGGCATCAGCACCAAGGCGTCTTGCCCATCGAGCAAGGTCTGAATCACTTGTTTCTGGTCGCCCCGAAAAGAAACATACCCAAAGGTGTGCTTCAATACGTGCTCAGCTCGGTTTATCATAGAGGTTTGAGGCCTTTGGCTGGACTGTTCTTGACTGGGTTTGTTTTGACTTGAACATACGGTTCAATGCGGTGCACAAGCATCGCGGCAAATGTCTCTTTAGTGACTCTCTAAGAGTTCGTAACTTTCTAAGAATTTGCGGTGCGTGTGGGTGGCAAAGTATGCCCCCCGAGCGTGTTGCAATCAAGACCACCCTGAATTAAAACTTTATGAGTCGTTGGCGCCCCCCCTCTCCAAAATCCACCGCAATAATAACCCCTGCCGGTTATGCTGCTTTAGAACGCGAAGTGAAAAACTTATGGGCGAAACGCCGAATTGTTAATGATGCCTTGGCAGCCGCGGCCGCGGAAGGTGACCGCTCTGAAAATGCTGAGTACATTTACCGTAAAAAAGAACAAGCAGGCATTGATCGACGCATACGGTATTTACAAAAACGCATGCCCGATTTGCAAGTAATTAGCCAAGTGGGCAATAAAGAACAGGTTTTTTTCAGCGCCACGGTGGAGCTAGAGAAGTCTAATGGTGAGGTGGTGACTTATCGCATTGTTGGGCCTGATGAGACCAATACCCAAGCCGGTGATATCAGCATTGATTCGCCGCTTGCTAAAGCATTATTAAAAAAGCTCATTGACGATGAGGTAATGGTGAATATCGCCGGTAAAGAAGAAACTTACGCAGTAATATCAATACGGTATGAATGATTTCCATATATATATGATTTACCTACATAACAATGACAATCATTAACTTTTAATTACAAACGTGGAAACATCATTACAAGTGTCAAAAAACATTGCTATACATAGTGCGTTAGCGTGGCATGAACGAGCCACAAAGACATGTTGTTTTTCATTTGAAAATCAAACTAAATAACACCCCACCCCTACATTATTTAGTTTGTTCAAGCGCTTTGATTATTATCAAAGCGCTTTTTTTATGCGCCTTTTCTACCGTTAGCGATTTACAGTTAGCGTGTGCTCATAATTGTTTTTAAACTGACTCTACAATCATGGCAATGCCTTGCCCACCGCCAATACACAACGTGGCTAAGCCGTATTTTCCGTTCACACGCTTTAGCTCATAAATTAATTTAGTCAAAATAATAGCACCGCTCGCGCCAATCGGGTGCCCTAAGGCAATAGCGCCGCCATTCGGGTTGGTTTTTTCGTTGTCCAAACCCAGCTCTTTAGACACCGACAAGGCTTGCGCAGCAAAGGCTTCGTTTGATTCAATAACATCGATTTGATCAAGATTCAGACCCGCTCGCTGCAACGCTATGGTACTGGCACCCACTGGCCCAATACCCATGATTTCATTAGCCACTCCACAACGCCCATACGAAACCACACGCACCATAGGCGCCAAGTTTTGTTTGGTCACTTCGGCTTGCGTCGCCAACACCAACATACTGGCACCATCATTAATGCCCGAGGCATTTCCAGCGGTAACCGTACCCTCTTCTTTGAATACCGTGCGTAAACCGGACAACCCTTCTAGGGTGCTGCCGGCTCTTGGGTGTTCGTCGGTGTCGAATACGGTAACGCCTTTTCGGGTTTTCATTTCATAAGGCAATATTTGCTCTTTGAAATAGCCTTTTTCTATTGCGTTCAGTGAACGCTGCTGGCTTTGTAGGGCAAACTCATCTTGCTGCTCACGAGTGATGCTGTACTTGCTGGCTAAATTTTCAGCAGTGACGCCCATGTGCCCTACGCCAAACGGGTCGGTCAGCCCTCCGGTAAGTTCATCTTGAACCTTACTGTCGCCCATGGGTTGCCCCCAGCGATTCGTGGTTAGCAAATGCGCCGCCGAGCTCATTGACTCGGTGCCACCCGCCACCGCAACGCCCACTTCACCTAACTGCAATTGCTGAGTGGCAAAGGTAACCGCCTCAAGGCCAGAACCGCACAATCGATTCACCGTCAGTGATTGCACGTGCGTTGGCAGGCCACCGTATTTTGCCACTCGGCGCGCCATGTAAGCGTCTTTAATATCGGTACGTAACACATGCCCAACCACGTTAGAGCCGATGCTTTGAGGGTCTACGCCAGACCTTGTGACCGCTTCAGCCGTGACGGCAGCTCCTAAGTCGGCGGGGGAAACGCCTTTTAAAGAACCACCAAAACCGCCAATGGCAGTTCGAACGGCACTGGTAATAAATACATCGTTTGTCATGATTAACTCTCGGATCTGGTCTTTAGTATAGTTAAAGATACTAACAAGCCTCGTTTACGCTGGCTAGTTTAGCCAAGCTATGATCACTATTAGTGTGGTGTATCAGCACTGTGCTATCGTTATGCTATGAGCCAAAAAACACACCGAAAAATTACTTATTATGCACTATTGTCGTGCCTGGTTATGCTGGGTGTGTGGGGTTTGTCACGGGCATTTTTAAGCGCTGAATTTGGCGGCACACAAACAAACAACGGCTCAACAAGCAACGATCTCGGCGAGTTTGAGGCACTGCATTCACAGCAAGGCACATTAAACCAGGCCAAACACGGCACCAGCACTCCTACCATTGTGAACGAATCGCAAACCGCCAGCGACTCGTTAGAGGTGCAACAACAAATTCAACACTATTTAGACAATGGCCATTACGACTCTCTGGCTCAATACATAAACAGCCACTACTCAGCCTTGTCAGCTGAAGATTTAGCGCGCATTCGCCAACACTACAGCACCCGCGCGCAATATTTAAAGCGCACCAATAAAGCAAAAGAACGACAACGCCTACACCAGTCGCAAGTTGCCGTGTTTGATGACTTAGATGCTTGGTCAAGCTTAGCGGATGTCAGCATTGAATTACGAGATTGGCCCATTGCATATGATGCCGCACTGAAAACCAGTCACCTAGAGAACGACACTCTCAAACTGGAAAAGGTTCAATTTGATTTGGTTAAAATAGCCGCCAACTTGCGCGCCGAACTGGAAAGCCAGAAAGATGAAATTGGCATTAACCAACTCTACACCACGCTGCACCAAGCCCACCCAAACTATGCGCGCTATCAACTGGAATTGGCCTATTCCTACCTTCGCTTAGACCAAGCCGATAAAGCCAGGCCATTACTCACCCAGCTTCAGTACGATTTAGAACTGGGTGAAATAAGCCAGCAAGTATTAGCCAAGTTAGAACAAAAATCGCAGCGCGGCACGCAAGCGCCGATTGACCAACCGCGCAGCGGAGAAATAAACATACCCTTGCAACGCAGCGGCACTAATTTAATTGCCGGCGTAAAAATTAACCAACGCCCCTTGGCTTTATTACTCGACACAGGCGCATCGATCACGGCATTAGACAACCGCCTTATTAAACGCTTAGGCCTTCAACCCACAGGGCAAGTCATTCAACTTGGCACCGCCAACGGAGTGCGCCAAGCATCGCTTTATCAGGTGAAACGTTTGCAATTAGGCAACTTTACATTAGCCAACCACACCGTGGCTGGCATTGATTTAGGCGGCACCGAACGGTTTGCTGGGCTGCTTGGCACCGATATTTTGAATCGTTTAAATCAGCGTTATTCTTATGTGATTGACAACCAACGCCAAGCATTGATTTTTAAACCTAAGAACTAAACTAACGCGGCTCTTTATATCATCGAGTTACACCACGGCGCTATTTTTTAGTGCCGGTGAATTTCCACGCCATGATGGTGCTTTGATCCCGCATTTCCTCAAGCTTCGACACCTGAAAACCATTGCCTTGAAACACACGCTCCATCTCAATGATTTGCGCATCATTTTGGCTGGCATCAAGCATGGCCTGCATTCTCAATCGATAATGCTCAGAGTCAACCGCGACCTTTTCAATCAGTTCTAGTTTTTGACCAGAGGATAAATGAACCGCTTTCTTACCAAAGATATTGGCAATTTCATTTAAGAAATACGAAATGTGATCTCGGTTTTCAAAGCGCTTACCGTAGGTTAGTAAACGCTCAGCACTGGCGTTAAATTGCATTCTTAATGAACTCGCTTCAGTGTCAGGCTTGGGGTCTTGCCCGCGCTCTTTAAGGTCAGCTAAGCGAGAAATCAACTTGGCTGCAATACGATCTAACTGAGACTCTTGGCACACGTTAATTTGCTCAAGCGCTATCTTGGAATTTATCGATACTGGCGATTGAGCATGATGCATAAGCCCACTAAACACACCCTGAGGCTTTAATATGCGCGCCACTTCAGGTATTGATTTGGCGATATCGGCGTACTCAAAACCGAATTGACTAATGCATAAATCAACGCTGCTTGAGGCCAAACCGGTAGCCTCAATCGGCGTATTAGCGCGCACGTTTATTGAAGTGTTTGATTGATAAAACTCACTGTTTTCACCGATATTAGCGCTGTCTACGGCAACCAATTCAAGGTGGCGATTTTTACTGCTCATGTAGTCGAGCGCCAGTGCCAACAATGCGCCATTGCCAGCGCCTAAATCAACAACAATGGCGTGCTCATCCAAAGCGTCAAACTGAGCCCACCAAAAATCTTTGATGATGCCAGAATAATTGTCATTGTTATGATCCACAAAGGTGGTTAGAAACCCTTTGCGCCAATAACTGCTCCATGCATTTTCTTTTATTTGATCACTCGTCATCGCAACCCTTTAAATTCGTTAGGCAAAAAAATGGGCAGCACGTTAGGCTGCCCATTCCAATGTACAAATTTTAGGTGCTTATGTTGTTATTCACCAAATCTGTATTGAAGGTTAACAAATGGGATACGGCCACGTACTTCGTAAAGCTGTAACACAACGGAGTCACTATAACCTGCATTTGGGTTTGGATCGATAGATGGCTCTTCTTCCGTTAGGTTCAGTACCCCAGCGGTCAAGTCCAACCCGTCAAAGCCCAATGCATTTGTCCAGTTAAACGTCACATCATGACC
>CALINO010000034.1 GCA_938045295.1 uncultured Arenicella sp. | reverse complement strand
GATATATGTTATGAAGGGCATGACAGTCACATTAGAAAATTTAAAAAACTGCGTGAAGAATATGAATCCATATAATGCACCTACGTCAGAACTTAAAAAGCCCGAAAGTGCTTTATCTGGTGTGCTTGCAGCGGTTTTTGTCATTGTGTGCTTTTTAGTCATTCTCACTCAATCCTATTACCACACTATGAGAATTGAAGAATTGAAGAGAACGCTTTTATATGAAATTAGAAATAGTGAGCTAACTGATGCAAGAGTGTATTTACATTTAAACTCGTTAATAGAAGCAAATAAAAATGAAGAAGCTAAAGACTTTTTATTTGGTTCAATTAGGTCAAATATTGAAAAAATTAAGGAATGTCAATATCTTCAAAGTTGCACTGAAGAAGATAGAGAATATATTGAACGTTTAAATGATGGCCTCGATGAACTGAGAGCTCTTATTGAATAAGACAATCAATAAGTTTGTTGTGTTTCTAGCATAGATTTTAGTAATTACCTTGGGCTGTGCTTCAGAAAATATTAATCATCTAAACTTTATCAGTGATTCTTTTAGTTTTAATCGTTTGATTTTTCTTGAAATTGCAACTCAGACAAGCGTTTATACAATGGTGAGCTTTGTAATAATTGATCGTGCGTGCCTTGTGCTACTAATGCGCCGTCTTCGAGCACGGCAATGGAATCGGCATTGCGAATAGTGGCTAGGCGGTGTGCAATGATCACTGTGGTGCGGTTGCGCATTAAGTTTTCTAGTGCTTGTTGAACGCGGTGTTCACTTTCAGCGTCTAAGGCTGAAGTGGCTTCGTCTAACAATAAAATCTTGGGGTCTTTCAAGATGGCTCTGGCAATGGCTATTCTTTGCCGTTGGCCGCCGGATAATCGTACGCCTTGTTCGCCTAAAAAGCTGTCATAACCTTCGGGCAGTTTCTCAATAAAGTCATGGGCATTAGCGGCTTTTGCTGCATTGATTACTTCTTCTTTGCTGGCACCGGGTTTACCGTAACGAATGTTGTGCATGACATCACCACTGAATAATGTGGGTTGCTGTGCTACTACGGCGAGTTGAGAGCGCAAATCAACAGGAAGCAATTCTCGAATATCGGTGCGGCCTAATGAAACCGTGCCTTGGTCTGGGTCGTAAAACCGTTGCAGCAGTTCAAATACGGTGGATTTTCCGGCGCCAGATGGGCCAACTAACGCTAATGATTTACCTTCTTCAATTGATAAGCTAAGGTTATTAAGCGCGGTTTGTTCTGGCCTTGAAGGGTAGTGAAAAATAACGTTTTTTAGCGTCATTTGTGAGCCATTTTGGCTGGCGCTCTTAGGGGAATTAGGTAACTCAATGGTGCTTTTGATTGACAGTAATTCCAGCAATCTTTCGGCGGCGCCAGCGGCGCGTTGCACGTCGCCAATCACTTCAGATATGGTGGCCACTGAGCCGGCCACCACAATGGCGTAAAAGACAAAGGCGCCGAGCTCGCCACCGCTCATGGCTCCGTTAATAACGTCATTGCCACCGACCCAGAGCATGGCGGCTATGGCGCTGAATATGAGGGCAATGACCACAGCGATCAACATTGCCCGTTGTTTGATGCGCTTACGAGCAATATCAAATGCAATTTCAACGTGGCCTTGAAATGCCGTGCGCTCGTTGTCTTCTTGTGTGTAGCTCTGTACGGTTTTGATTTGTTGAATGATTTCACCCGCATGGCTACCAACATCGGCAATGGTGTCTTGGCTTTTGCGTGACAAAGTTCGAACTCGGCGGCCATAAAGAAGAATTGGCACCAACACAATGGGCACACCCGCCAGCACAAAAGCGGTTAACTTTAGATTGGTGATAAGCAGCAGTATTAAGCCGCCCACAAAGGTTAATAATGAACGCAGCGCCATTGATGCCGATGAGCCAATTACCGTTTGCAGCAGCGTGGTGTCGGTGGTGAGGCGAGACATTATTTCGCCACTGCGGTTTTCTTCAAAGTAGCTGGGGTTGAGCGTAATGAGGTGATCAAACACCGCTTGGCGAATGTCGGCCGACACGCGTTCGCCCAACCATGAAACCAGGTAAAAGCGGGTGTAAGTGCCTATTGCCATTAATACGGCAATGACAATGATGAATAGAGCCGCATTATTGAGTTGTTCGGTGGAGCCGGCGATAAAGCCATCGTCAATTAACAGTTTGACGCCTTGACCCATGGCCAGCGTAACGGCCGCGGTAAATATGAGCGCACAACTAGCGGCAACCAAGGTGCCCTTATAGTTCAGTAGAAAGCGGCCTAAGCGTAAAAGCACCGAGTAATTTTTATTGGCCATAAGTGGTTTTAATAAGCGGGTGTGAGCGTGAGAAACTAATGAATATTGATCTGTTTGTTTTTAATGTGAGGCGTTTTTTACAGACTTCAAGATGGACGTTAACACAGCCGTAAACATGCTGGCATGACGGTTGTGATGTTTAGCGCAGATAGATCGGTGACTGATTGGCATTAATTTATTCAAAAAGGGTGTGAACCGTGAGTGCAAATCTAAGTATGATAGGCGGCTATTAAATAACCTGAGTCAGTAAGCGGTCACGCCAATGGAACTTATTTTTGAAGAGTTAGATTACCAATCAACGCCACTGGGTGATATTAGCCTACGCCGCCGCTCAGAGCCTCGTCTAGACAATAAAATCATTTACGAAGTAAAACTTGGCGAAGAGTTTTTGATGTCAAGTTTGTTTTACGACGCTGAAGAGCAGTTGTCTACTCTGGGCTTGTCAAAGTTGAAAGCTAATGGTCACGACTCAGACCTTTCTGTTGTGGTTGGTGGCTTAGGCTTGGGTTATACCGCGTTAACCGCGTTGCAAGACAATGCCGTGACACAGCTAAGAACCATTGACGTTATGCAACCGGTGATTAGCTGGCACCAAAAAGGGCTGTTGCCTATTGGTGATGTGTTGGCAACCGACTCGCGCAGCACGTTGATTGAAAGTGATTTTTTTTCAGTTGCCACCGACACTCAACTGGGGTTTCTAGACGAACACAAAGTGGATGCTGTGTTACTAGACATTGATCATTCTCCCAGTCATTGGCTCAATGAAGGTAACTGCGGCTTTTACACTCAACGCTCTTTGCAAGCAATGGCGGCTAAAATAAAGCCAAACGGCGTATTCGGTTTATGGTCCAATGAATTGCCAGACTCGGCATTTGTTGAACTGCTCAATACCGTGTTTGACCACACCGATTCACACGTGGTTAGTTTTGATAACCCGTACTCAGGTGAGCAATCAACGAATTCTGTTTATATATCAACGGTTAAGTAGTTTCTGTTAACGTTTTAACTTTATTAAAACGCCCATAAGACTTAGCAGCAAGGTAAGCGCCAGCAAGGCAACCACAATCACGTCACGCCAAAACCGGCCAGTGAAAGAGGTTAAAAAGTTCCACTTGTGTAAGAACGAGAAAGAATAACCTTCGTAACGGTCATGATCGACCAAACGATCCACTATGGTTCCTGTTGCTGGGTCAATAAACAGCTTATCACCCAATTCTGAATCAAAGTCTATTTGCCAAACAGGTAAGCGTTTATTACGAAAGTCATAATGCCTACCGAAGCGTTTGATGATTTGAGAACTGGTAATGGTGTTTTGCGGCAAACCAAGGTGTTGACTGGCAAGATATTCAGCTAACACTTGATCGTTTAATGAAACAGCGTGCTGTTTGTTCACGGCAATGTAGTGGCCGCCTTGTTCACTGGCTTGACCTTTGTAACGTTGATTTCTTTGTGCTCGGCCTGTTTGGTGGTGGGCGTGTTCGTCGTGCGCTTCTTGACTGTTTTGTTGTGGCTTAGCTTGCGTTATTTCAGTATTAGGTAAACTTAAGCGGTAGTACAAATTGCCTTTGTAGCTCACCAGTGATGCGTGGTTGACGGCGGTTGTGGGTAGATTGGAAGCGGTGTTGTTCAAGGTTAGGTGCGTCAAATTTAACGGTGCTGGCGGCACCATGCCGCGATGAGTGTCATTCAAACCGTAGTGCAGTAAATGCAAAAAGCCTGATATGCAAAAGCCCAATAGCGGAATGGCAACAACGTACGCAGAGATACGGTGAACCTTGTTTTTTAAGCTGCTGCGCTTACGGCCGCGCAGTAATAGAAGCAACCCAATGCCGGTTAAGCACATTAAAAAGATGCACACCAACAATATGCCCATAATGAGAATGCGTGCGTACTCAACGCCTTCAAGCCAGCTCCATGTGTGCAGGGCTCTGAATACGGCTTGCATGCGAGTATTATAATCATTACCCATGCCGGCCAGTGCATTGATCTCAGTGTAAACATAGGCGCTGGTGTTCGCTTTATCGGCGAACTCAACGCGGTACACTGGCAGCAAGCGGTTAACCCAAGGGTAGGCGGCATCAAACTCAGTTTTAAACGTGACTTTCTTAATTGGGAGTTCTGTATCAGAACTTGAGCCAGAACCTGAATTAGACCCCAGATAATACCTGGCCAACCAAATAGCATGCTGTTCATCGAACCCTGGCAGCTCATTGCCGGTTGATAAGTCAAAATAACGTCTAGGTTGGGTGTTAGCTTGAGTGTTGCTGCCGGTTACTTGCAGCACATTGCCTTGTGCACTTGGCACCACCTTAACAACCCGCGCACGTTCAATGTTATGGCGTTTTAATACACCGGCCACGGCGTTTATTTGCTGCGCACTTATCGTCGAGGTTGGCGGCCTGAAGGTTGCCGCCTTTGGGCCTGTCCACGATAGAATGGGGTGAGTCGCGGCGGATATCACAAACATAAGCAGGCCAATTAAGGCCAGCCACACAAGCTTTTGGTGCCATTGAAATGAGGTTTTTCGTATTGAACGGTCAGTCATAGTTTTAAGCATCAACTTTTTAGTGCTGTTTTTAACAAGCTGTGAATGTTTGCGTTATCTGCTAAGCGAGTGATTGCCAGCTATTAAAACGTAAAGCTCAAACCGGCGTAGGCCGCACGGCCTTGGCCTGGGGTGAATGGAGTAGTGCGTTCACCGAGGCGGCCTACTGTTGCAACATTGGAAATATAAACGTCATCGGCGACGTTTTCGGCCGACACAAATACTCGAATCGCATCGCTGATGTCGAATGATGCGTTTGCACTGATTAAAGTGTAGCCGTCGGTCTGTAAGGTGTTGGCAAAGTCTGCGTATGGGCCGTCAGGAACGTGTCGTAAGCTTAAGGCGGTTTTCCAGCGCTCTGAGATTAATGACAGCTCGGTTAAATAATTCACCTCAGGCACGCCGGCCAAGGTGTTATTGCCATAAAGTGGGTGGTTGTCAAAACTGAAATCGTTAACCGTTAAAATGTGGCGCCATGAAAACTGCATGCCTCGTTCAGACAGCATAGTGATTTTTGGCAACCAGTCTAAACCGGCTTCAATGCCTTGGTGTACGGTGTCGCTTTCTGAGTTAACTGTATTGGTGGCAAAGCCAAGGCTCAAATCAATGAACTCATCAGTTAACGTACTGCGGTAAACCGATAAGTCCCAGGCCCAATGAGTGCTTTGGCCGCGAGTGCCTATTTCAATGGTGTCGGACTGCTGAATTTCCAGCGGGTCGAACGGAAAAATACCCGCCGATGTGAGGTCTGAAATACCTGGTGCTTCATAGGCGCGGCTTATGTTTAAGTAAGCTTGTTGTTCATTGCTGAATGTCCAAAGTAGGCCAATGCGCGGTGCAACTTCATCAAAGGTGAGTGACCCAGAGTCGTCTTCGGTATCAAAAGCATTTAACGGGGCGTGCTGATTTTCGCGCACGGAGCGTACGTATTGCGCGCCCGCGATGACATTTAGGCGGGCGCTAACAGGGTAGGAAAATTGCCCATAGATGGCTACATTTTCAGCGTCTTGAAAATCTTGCGAACGTTGGCGCCCACGCTGGCCTAGCTCATTAAAAAAGCGTTTAGCATCATTCTCACTTTGGTTATAACGCGCGCCCAATGACCACACCAAACCATCGTGTGCTTCTCGCTCATTGCTGGCTCGCAAGTTAACGCCTATTTCGTCTTCGTCTTGCACAATAATGCCGGCAAAACGAGTGATGGCATGGTCCAGTTCGCGTTTGGCAAACCATGCGCTGGCTTCTAATGACCACGAGTCAAAGCCGAACACGGTTTTATTTGCCAAGCGTTGCACTTTTAGGTTTCGGTCCCAGTCGTCGTCAATGGCGGTGAACACGCCTGGGCCACCTAAAAAGGAGGGTATAAAATTACTTCCAACGGCGGTGTCGGGAGTTTGCAAGGCATCTTCCAAGTTAACGCTGCCGGCCAGCTCAAATTGATCGTTGAGCGAGGTTAGGTAAAAGCGAGTCTCAATGTTTTCGCTCAGTTCAATGCCGATATTGGCAAAGCCATAGGCGCTGTCTACGTCGCTGTGGGCACGAAAACCGTCGCTGTCTAATTTGGTGAACGCCGCGTAGTAATCCAGCTTGTCAGTTTGCCCAACGGTTGAAACATTAAAGCGTGAAGAATTAAAACTGCCGGCCTCTATGCGCACGGTATTGCCCGCCTGAGTATTACGGCCAGTGGGGGTGACAATGTTAATGGCACCGCCCAGAGCATTGGTGCCAAAACGTAAGCCATTGCTGCCTTTAAATACTTCTATGTACTTGACTGATAGTGGGTCAATTTCTTGAAACTCCGTAATGCCGCTAGCACGTGTAATGGGCACGCCATCGCGATACACGTTGATGCCTCGGCGTTCAAAGGTTGCGTTTAGCCCTGAACCTCGAATGGATATGCGGTTTTCACGTTGCGCCGAGGTGTCGGCAAACACGCCGGGGGTGAACACTAGGGTATCACCCAAACTTTGAGTGAAATTGTCCTGGTAGTCGGTAACGTCAACAAAGCCAATGCCGCCCGGTATTTTCTCTAAAATTTCTCGAGCCTGTTCAACGCTGGTTGAGCTGAGCGAACCGGACTGTTTCTGGGCGGTTACAACAATTTCTTCAATGTTGTGTTGGCCAAGGCCTTTTGCATTGGCAATGGCCGGCAACGCCAGGCAAACAGCGCTGGCAATTTTTAATTTATTCATTTTCTTATAAACAACAATCAGAGCTAACCCCTAGCACCTAATACAGTGGCGGTTTAGCTCGTTAATATGGCCTATCAAAAGATAGTTAAATGCTTGTTGACGATTTAGAAACCGTCGCTTCTTTTCTTAAGCGTTAATTAAAGAAGTGTTAGACAAGAAAATAGGAAGGTGGGGCACGCGATCTAAGCGTATTGAAGATAGAGCGTAAACTAATCTCAGTTTGCGGGGCTTGGTATAGATAATCCAGCGGCAGCTCAGGGTGAGCATAGCCCAGCTCTGTATTAGTGAAATCCAGAGAAGAGTCAAAGAGTTGACAGTAGGGGCAGTGATCTCTTTGTTGGCTTGATAACTGGCCTTTTTGTTGATCTTTTTGTTCGCCAATAGACTCACTACCCAATATTACTTTGACTAAACCTTGCGATGTACACAGCCACGCGTATTGCTGCGCGTTCTGCGTATTGGCCATAACGATTGATGAAGCAATATTTAATAGCAATATTGCGACAACTAATAAGCCCGTTAGCCGGCTAGATTTAAGTTTTTGTGAAAGGGAAGGATTCATTTAAAAGGCTTTGATTCAATGCGCAAAGTGTATTTTGTGCATTGCTTAAATGCAAGGCAGTTATCAGTTTTGAAACAGGCGGTTATTATTATTTGAAATGGATGGTTGCTGACTTTATTTTCAGTTTTTTAAATTGATCGTACAAAAATCAAAAAATAGCTTGCCGTTTTCTTAAGTCATTGATTTATATTGATTTCGTGTTAATAATTGTGTCGGAAATAGACGCGTGTATTGCTTTAATTCTTACAGACTATATAGTGTTTACAGTAGGAAGGATTTTGTTTATTTAAACTGGTCGAGGTGGAAGGATGTTTCAAAAAGGCTTTTTGAGGCAGTTGGGTGTATTAACCGTGGCGGTGTTAGGGGTAACCCTGTCGACAGTAAAGGCTCAAAGTGGAGAGCCGATACAACCGTTGCCAACAAATATAAAAATTAATGATTCAATAGCAGCGCTTGGCAAGCAGCTTTTCTTTGATAAGCGCTTGTCAGTGGACGATACGATTTCGTGTGCCAGTTGTCATGATATTGATGGGTGGGGTGCGGAAGCCAAGTCGGTTTCTGAAGGAGTTAAAAAGCAGCTCGGAGAGCGTAATTCACCCACAGTATTCAACTCGGGGCTTAATTTTAAGCAGTTTTGGGATGGTCGTGCGGATGATTTAAGTCATCAAGCTTCGGGGCCAGTGGTTAACCCCATTGAAATGGGTATGCCTTCTTGGGACAAAGTGCTAGAAAAGCTTGAGGGCGATCAAGAATATCAAAAAGCGGCCAATCAATTGTTTGGGTCTGCTTTGACCAAGGACGTTATTGTAGAGGCAATTGCCGAATATGAAAAAACGTTATTAACCCCAAACTCGCCCTTTGACCGTTACCTTAAAGGTGATGCAGGAGCCATAAGCGACGTTCAGAAAAAAGGTTACGAATTGTTTAAATCTTACGGCTGTGTTTCGTGTCACCAAGGCATGAATGTGGGGGGCAATATGTTTCAAAAATTTGGAGTTTTGGAAGACATTGCTATGAATGACCGCAGCCTGAGTAATGATTTAGGTCGTTACATGGTGACCAATAACGAATGGGATAAGCGAGTATTTAAAGTTCCAAGCCTCAGGTTGGCGACCAAGACTGCGCCTTATTTTCATAATGGTTCGGTGCCGACTATTGAAGAGGCTGTCGATATCATGATTAAGTTTCAACTAGGGCGCAGTGTGCCGCAGCAAGATCGGGATGCAATCATAAAATTTCTGGAATCACTGGTCGGTGAAAAGCCGAAAGGGAGCTAATAACAATGAAAAACTCGTTACTTTTCGCACTGATTCTTCTTATAGCCGCCATTGGTGGTTTAGGTTTGCTTTATCTAGGGTCTAATTTGCCCGATAACGATTTAGCTAACCGCAATGTTAATGCTCAGCTATTAAAGATAGACAATCTTGACTCAAGTGTTAATGAGCTGTCTTTGAGAAGCCGAGCCAACCTTGATACAAATTACGACCTACTGGTGCGTAGCACAGTGGCATTAGAGCGCGCTGTGTCGGACTTATCTTTAGGTTATTTTAATCAGGAAAAAATCTCAGGCAGTTTGCTTGAAACGCGTTTTAATAGTTTCAAGGCCACGGCTGAGATTAAAAGCGATCAGGTAGAGGATTTTAAATCACATAATTCAGTGTTACGTAATTCTGAAAAATACGCGCCCATGGTTGGTTCGCAGTTGTCTTTGATTGCACGCGAGAATGCACTTCTTGATGTAGAGAACCTTTATCGACAAGCTGTTATTGATACGCTTGAGTTTGCTAAGCAGGGCAGTACTAAACCGGTTGGTGAAGTATCTGGCTACGCTGATCGTATTTCTCAAACTGAATCGGTGATGCCTCAAGATGCGGCAATAAAAATTTTAGAATTTTCAAAACACGTAAGCACGGCAATTGACGCAAAGCAAAAGACCGATGGCTACTTAGGCCAAATTCTTAACTCATCGCTGAGTGATCAAATAGAAGACTTGTATAACGCATGGAGCCTATGGCAGTCAGAGCAAGATAATTCGCAAAAAGTATTGCAGTATTGCACCATTGCTTATGTTGCAACAATGCTGGCATTAATTGGTGTTTTGGCATTTCGATTACGCTCACTGTACAACAACCTTGATCAAGAGGTAGATGCAAAAGCCAAAGAAATAAAAGTGGCTTACGAGAACCTGCATTCGTCTGAGCGAAAATTGCAGCAGAGTGAAAAAATGGCTTCGTTAGGGCAATTAGTAGCGGGTGTTGCACACGAAATTAACACCCCATTGGGCTACATATCTTCGAATATTGATACCATTAAATTAAAGCTTAATAAGATGGTGCCGGTACTGAATAAGGTCGAGGAGTTGTCTGATGCTGCGTCTAATCCAAGCAGAGAAAAAACGGCACTGAATACCTTGCTTAAAGAACAGATTGTTGCATTTCGAAAGATCGACGCGGGTAGCAAGCCGGAAAGAATTAACACCTTGTTAAAGGATTCAACAGAAGGCTTGTTGGAGATTAAATCCATTGTGGATTCATTGACCAATTTTAGTCATGTTGAAGATGGCCCGTTGCAAGAGGTGGATGTTAATGAGCGTATTAGCAGTACATTAAAAATGTGTGCGAATGTGGTGGGTGATCGAAAAATCATTACCAACTTGTCTGATGATTTACCAATGGTAAGCGGAGTTCACAATCAAATTTTGCAGGTCTTTACCAATATAATTACCAATGCAGCGCACGCCACAGACGCTCAGCAAGGTGTAATTACGGTAGAGACAGCACTCAAAGACAGTGATGTTGAAATTGCATTCATTGATAATGGTTCCGGCATTGATGATGAGTCACTGACTCGAGTGCTAGACCCATTCTTTACCACTAAGGAAGTTGGAGAAGGTACGGGGTTGGGGTTGTCGATTGCGCACCAAATTGTTGATGCACATAAAGGTGAGCTTAATATTAGTAGTACTGTTGGTGAGGGTACTAGGGTGGCCGTACTTTTACCTGTTTCAGTTTAATGAGGGTGTTTAAATAGGGGAAAGGTCGATGGGTAAAATTTTATTAGTTGATGATGAGCCAAAGGTGTTACGGGCGCTAACTGCGGCATTGGAAGACGATTATGAAGTGTGTGTTTCCGAATCGGGTTCTGATGCAAAGTCAATGATTAGCAGCGGGGAAGTTTTCGACGTAATCATAACTGATGAGCTGATGCCTGACGTTAAAGGCCACGATTTATTGAATTGGTGTGGTCAGCATGCACCAGACTCTAAACTGATGATGCTCACAGGGTTGCCGGTAACCGAAGAATTAAAGCAACAGCTACACGACGTGCAGGCAGTCACGATTGTTACTAAGCCGTGGGACTTAGAGCAGCTTATTAGTGCCTTCCCCAAAAAAGAAGAAGCCGTTAAGTCTGCCCCCATTGAAAAACAGCAACGCCATGGAAAAATGTTGGTATTGGAAAGCTCAAACTTGTACCGTCAGTTGTATCTCAAATTTCAAAGAGCTTACTTTGATGATGTGGTGCTTTTCAATGAGGCTCACGAGCTTTTAAACTATAAAGACGGTAGCGATGTTTCGTATATTGCACTCAACCTACAAGAGGTGGATGAAAGCAGTTTAAAAATGCTGCTTTCTGTATTGAAACTGTACCCCAATGCGGACATCTTAGTAACCGCACCGCCTTTTGCCGTTAAGCAATTAAGAGCGATTAAAGCATTACCAAGTCAAATTTCTTTATTAGTTCAACCATTTTCTTTTAAGCGTTTAGTTGCCGTGATTGGCCAATGAGTCATTAACCTGTTTTAGCAACCAGCAGTGGCGCTAAATAATGCCCGGTGTATGAGCCCTTAGTGCTGGCCACTTGTTCAGGTGTGCCTTGCGCCACAATGGTGCCGCCACCGTTGCCGCCTTCTGGGCCAAGGTCAATGATCCAATCAGCGGTTTTAATCACGTCTAAATTATGTTCAATCACCACTACGGTATTACCGTGGTCGCGCAAGGTGTGTAGCACCTGTAATAGTTGGCGTATGTCGTGAAAGTGCAAGCCAGTGGTCGGTTCATCCAATATGTAGAGTGTGTTACCGGTGTCACGCTTTGACAGCTCACGAGCCAGTTTTATGCGCTGTGCTTCGCCACCAGAAAGGGTAATGGCACTTTGCCCGAGTTTGATATAACCCAGCCCCACAGACATCAACGTTTCCAATTTCTTATGAATATTTGGCACGGCACTGAAGAAGTCGACTGCGTCTTCAATGGTCATGTCCAGCACGTCGTGAATGTTTTGGCCTTTATAACGAATGTCTAAGGTTTCACGATTATAACGTTGGCCTTTGCACACATCACACGCCACATAAATATCGGGTAAGAAGTGCATTTCAACTTTGATTAAGCCGTCGCCCTGACAAGCTTCGCAACGGCCACCTTTTACATTAAAAGAGAATCGCCCGGGTTTGTAACCACGCGCTCGTGCTTCAGGTGTGCCGGAGAAAAGTTCTCGAATTGGTGTGAAGAGTTGAGTGTAAGTTGCTGGATTTGAACGAGGAGTTCGGCCAATGGGGCTTTGATTGATGTCGACAATTTTGTCGATTTTATCCAAGCCTTCAATGCTGTCGTGCGGTGCGCTTTCAATGCGGCTGCGGTTAATAAGGCGCGCGGCAGCGGGGTAGAGCGTGTTATTGATTAATGTTGATTTACCGGAGCCTGAAACCCCGGTGACGCAAGTAAATACGCCCATGGGAATGTCTACCGACACGCTCTTTAAGTTGTTGCCCGTGGCTTTCTTGATGCTGATTACGTCATCGTTTTTATTGCTCAAGCGTTTTGCTGGTAGAGCAATGGCTTCTTTGCCAGATAAAAACTTACCGGTTAATGAGTCCGGGTTGTTTTTAATTTCTTCAATGGTGCCTTCGGCGACAATGTTTCCGCCATGAACACCGGCTCCTGGGCCGATATCCACAATGTAGTCGGCATGGTGCATGGCGTCTTCGTCGTGCTCAACCACAATCACGGTGTTGCCTAAGTCACGCAAATGCGTCAGCGTTGAAATTAATCGATCGTTATCGCGTTGATGTAAGCCTATAGAGGGTTCATCAAGTACGTACATCACACCCACTAAGCCTGAACCAATTTGTGAGGCCAAGCGAATACGTTGCGCTTCACCGCCAGATAAGGTTTCAGCCGAGCGATCCATACTTAAATAGTTCAAGCCCACGTTAACCAGAAAGCCAAGACGGTCGTGGATCTCTTTTACAATTTTTTCCGCAATTTGCGCGCGATTACCGCTCAACGCCAAGCTTTCAAAAAAGGCGAGGGCATCACCAATTGAGCGAGTCACTATGTCGTCAATGGTGGTTTCGGCAATGAATACGTTACGTGCCTCAAGACGCAAACGGCTGCCTGAACAATCTGGGCAGGTCTGCGAGTTAATGTACTTGGCTAACTCTTCACGCACGCTGTTTGATTCGGTTTCATGGTAACGGCGTTCCATATTGGGAATAATGCCTTCCCAAGAATGGTGTCGTGTAACGCCTTTACCTTTGCTGCGTAAGTAATTGAATTCAATGGTCTCTTCGCCACTGCCAAACAATACTTTTTCGTATTGTTTCTTAGTGAGCGAAGTAAGAGGGTCGTCGACACTGAAACCGTAATGGTCGGCCACGTTTTGCAGCATGCGAAAGTAAAACAAGCTGCGCCGGTCCCAGCCTTTGATGGCACCTTGCGACAAGCTTAAGGTGTTATCGAAGATGATTTGTTCAGGGTCAAAATATTGTTTTGTGCCTAAACCATCGCAACTTGAGCAAGCGCCCACTGGGTTGTTGAATGAGAACAGTCGTGGCTCCAGTTCGCTTAAACTGTACCCGCAATGCGGGCAAGCGTAACGGCTGGAAAAAACCAATGTGCGTTCTTCTTCATCATCGCTTGGCATCACTAAGACTTCGGCCACGCCTTCGGCCAACTCTAATGCGGTTTCAAAAGACTCCGCCATGCGTTGTTCGTTGCCTTCTTTGATCACCAAACGGTCAATGATGATGTCAATGTCGTGTTTGAAGTTCTTTTTAAGTGCGGGCGGTTCAGATAAATCAATCACTTGCCCGTCCACTCTTGCACGCACAAACCCTTGAGCGTGCATGCTTTCCAGTAAATTTAAAAATTCGCCTTTGCGGTTTTTCACAACCGGCGCCATCAACATTACCTTGGTGCCTGCCGATAAGGCCATGGTTTGATCCACCATTTGGCTAACGGTTTGCGCTTCAAGGGTAACGTGGTGGTCGGGGCAGCGCGGGTCACCAACTCGGGCGAATAGAAGGCGCAGGTAGTCGTAAATTTCAGTGATGGTACCCACGGTTGAACGTGGGTTGTGCGAGGTTGCTTTTTGTTCGATGGAAATGGCGGGGCTTAAGCCTTCAATCACATCCACGTCGGGCTTTTCCATCAAGCTTAAAAATTGGCGTGCGTAAGCTGACAATGACTCTACGTAACGGCGCTGGCCCTCGGCATAGATGGTGTCGAAGGCTAATGATGATTTGCCAGAACCAGACAACCCGGTGATCACAATTAATTTGTCACGAGGCAGTTCTAAGTCAATGCCTTTGAGGTTGTGCGTGCGTGCGCCGCGAATAGTGATTTTTTCTAACACAATAGACTACGTTTTATGAGTTTGTTAACTTACTTGATTGGCCCGTGGGCAATTGTTGTTGCAATTGTACATTGAGCCGAACGAACAACCTGTTAATATACGTCCCCAGAGGCTAAATCGGTACTTTTTTTTCAGCCCGTTTTTCGATCCATTCTTAAAATCATCACGCTGAGTGTATTTTGACGCCTGCGAGTGCTTTTCTGTGGTGTTGGCATAACCGTGAAAATACATGCTTTGCGCCCTAATGTTCGATTAATGCGGTTAGTTACATAAAACCTTAAAATCAAAAGCGCCGTTCATATCTTGGATAATAAAAATAAGTGAATTCAAATCAATTAACCCCCATTGAAAAACGCTCAATTTTCGCATTGGCTTCGGTGTATGGCTTGCGAATGTTTGGTTTGTTTTTGATTTTACCTGTGCTGGCCATTTACGCCGAACAGCTTGATGGCGCTACCCCGGTATTAATGGGGCTGGCATTAGGCGTATACGGTATTTTTCAAGCGGTATTTCAAATTCCATTTGGTTTATTGTCTGACCGCTTTGGTCGTAAGCCTATCATTGTGATTGGCCTGCTTATTTTTATTGCAGGCAGCGTAGTGGCGGCATTATCCACCACAATTTGGGGCGTTGTTGTTGGCCGTGCTTTACAGGGTGCCGGAGCCATTGCGGCGGTTGTGTTGGCGCTAACCAGCGATTTAACGCGTGAAAATCAACGAACCAAAGCCATGGCCATGATTGGCATGACGATTGGTTTTTCCTTTATGTTGGCCTTATTAGCGGCGCCGTGGTTGGAGTTTTTTATTGGCGTGCCGGGTTTGTTTTTCATGACAGCGATACTGGCAGCACTTTCAATTGCGGTCATTATTAAAGTAGTGCCAACCCCTGTGCAAACACTCAATTTAGACGTTAAGCCAATCCCCAGCCAAATGTGGCAGCTGTTGCGCAATCCGCAATTGATTCGCCTTGATGTGGGCATTTTTATCTTGCATTTCGTGTTAACCGCCATGTTTGTGGTGGTGCCTATTGTTTTATTGCAAGAGCTGCAACTCGATACTAATCAACATTGGTCGGTGTATCTGCCAGCCTTGTTGGCATCGGTATTGTTTATGGTACCCATGGTGATATTGGCAAGCAAAAAAGAGCGTGTCTCTAGCATATTTCTTATTGCCGTGTGTTTGCTGGTGTTAGCTCAGCTGTGTTTTCTGTTTCGCCCTATGAGCGTGATGGGCATTATGGCGTGCCTGTTTGTTTTCTTTTGGGGCTTTAATGTGCTTGAGGCCATGTTGCCGTCGTTGGTGTCAAGGCTGGCCCCCGCTGCTTGCAAAGGTTCTGCCATGGGGGTTTATAATACCTTTCAATTCACCGGCATCTTTTTCGGTGGTTTATTGGGCGGTCTGTTATACGGCCAGTATGGCGTAAATGCGGTGTTTGTTTTATGTGCCGTGTTGTTATTGGTTTGGGCATTTATTCTGTTTAAAGCTCCGAACATGAGGTTATTAGACAGCATGGTGGTGCGCATAAAGCCAAGCCAGCATCAAGACTGTAAACAAGCACTGGAATCCATTGCCGGAATTGAAGAAGCTATTGTTATAGAAAATGAGCCAGTTGCGTATTTGAAAGTGGATAAAGACAAACTTGATCAAGCGGCTCTCGACCAAATCATCACAGCAAGCTAGAATTAGCCAATATTAAATTAAATATCGCTTACATTAATGCGCTAACACTATTAAGCGTTCAACCATGTAAGCGTTTAAGCACAATTACAAGAATCGGAGTAAATAATGGCAGGTGTCAATAAAGTAATTATCGTTGGTAATTTGGGTAACGACCCCGAGGTGCGTTATTCAAATAATGGCGCTGCAATCGCCAATATCAGCGTTGCCACATCTGATACATGGAAAGACAAAAACACGGGCGAAAAACAAGAACGTACCGAATGGCACCGCATTGTTATGTTCAACCGTTTGGGTGAAATTGCCGGTGAGTATTTAAAGAAAGGCTCAAAAGTTTATATTGAAGGCAAACTGCAAACTCGCAAATGGCAAGATCAACAAGGTCAAGATCGTTACACCACCGAAATTGTGGCTGACCAAATGCAAATGCTTGATTCGCGCGGTGGCGGCATGGGCCAAGGCGGTGGTGGCGGAGGCTTTCAACAGCAAGCCCCGCAGCAAAACCAATACGGCGGCGGTCAACAAGGCGGTGGCCAACAGGGTGGTGGTCAAAAGCCTCAAAGCGCACCGCAACCGGCAAACGACTTTGATGACGACATACCGTTTTAAGAATTACATTAAAATTTGAACCTAAGTGTTTATAAGCACAGTGGTTAATTTAAAAAGGGCTTGTTTGACAAGCCCTTTTTATTTGCCCAGCGTTTTATTTGAGCTGGGTTCACAAGTGGTTGTGAAAAATCTTCAAAAGTGAAGGCTAATTTCGTTTCTTTAGCTGCGGTACACTTAAATTAAGTTCAAATTTTACACGGCGCTATTATGTCTATCATTGTTAATCGCAGGGATCTTGATTTTTTATTGTACGAAACCTTAGGGCTTGATGAGTTATTACAAGCCCCGCGTTTTGCAGACTATGACCGGGATGCTATTGGTGCCATTTTTGACCTTTCTCAATCAATTGCTGAAGATGTATTTCAACCGTTTGCCGCCAAATTGGATGCAAATGAGCCAGAATATGTAGATGGCAAAGTTGAGATGATTCCTGAGGTGCGTGACGCACTTGATGCTTATAAAGAGGCCGGTTTATTTACCACTGCTTATGATGCGGATATTGGTGGTATGCAGTTGCCTTGGATGGCCCATCAAGCCTTGAATGCAATGTTTGTGTGCGCCAATACCTCGGTATCAAACTACGTTTTTCTTACTCAAGGCGCGGCAAATATGCTGAATGCGTGTGGTTCGCAGGCACTGAAACAGACGTTTTTGCCGAAAATGCGTGATGGTGAATGGTTTGGAACCATGTGTTTGTCTGAGCCGCAAGCCGGCTCCTCGTTGGGAGACATACGCACTAAGGCCGAAGAGCTTGCTGATGGGCGCTATAAAATTACCGGCACCAAAATGTGGATATCCGGCGGTGATCATGAGTTAACCGAGAATATTGTTCATATGGTGCTGGCCAAAATTCCGGGGTCGCCAGCAGGGGTGAAGGGTATATCATTATTTTTGGTGCCTAAACATCGAGTGAACGACGACGGCAGTCTCGGTGAATCTAATAACGTGGCGCTGGCTGGGCTTAATCACAAAATGGGGCACAGGGGCACCACCAATTGCCTGCTTAACTTTGGTGAAGAAGGTGACACTGTTGGCTACTTGGTCGGTGAACAGAACCAGGGGCTAGCGAATATGTTTCACATGATGAATGAAGCCCGTATTGGTGTGGGAATGGCGGCCACAGTGATTGGTTTAGGTGGCTATTTGTATTCACTCGATTACGCTCGAAATCGCCCACAGGGGCGGCATTTGTCGAATAAAGACCCAGAGTCGCCGATGGTGATGATTTCTGAGCATGCCGATATTAAGCGACTATTAATGACGCAGAAAGCGTACGTGGAAGGCGCACTTTCTTTGCTCTACTTTTCAGCCAAATTGTTGGATTTAATTAAGATCTCAGACAGTCAGCAGGAGAAGCAACGCCTTAATTTATTGTTGGAGTTGTTAACGCCTATCTGCAAGTCTTGGCCATCGGAATTTTGCTTAGAAGCAAACAAACATGCGATTCAGGTTCTTGGCGGTTATGGTTATACGCGTGAATACCCGGTTGAGCGGCTGTATCGTGATAACCGCTTAAACCATATTCATGAGGGTACGCACGCGATTCACGGCTTAGACATTATGGGGCGCAAAGTGACAATGGCTAATGGCGCAGCATTAAAAGTATTGACCGCTGAAATCACTAGCACCATTGATGAAGCTTCTGCAGTTCCTGAATTGGTGGGTTATTGCCACGATTTGGGCGGCGCATTAGAAACAGTGCAAGAAACACTGGATGCGGTAAGCAAGGCCGAAGACCCGGCGCTGGCATTGGCAAACGCAACGGTGTTTTTAGATGCGATGGGGCACGTGGTTATTGCTTGGATGTGGTTAAAACAAGCGGTTGCCGCCAGTAAAGGTTTAGCGGCTAGTGTTGAGGCTGATGAAGACTTTTATCAAGGCAAACTGGCCGCGTGTCAGTTTTTTTACCGGCATGAACTGCCTAAAGCGATCGGTCAGTTTAATTTGGTGGCAACGCTTGATGATACTTGTTTTAACTTATGTGCAGAACAGTTTATTGGCACATAGTCTGTTGCAAATTTTGGTGCTAATGCGCGTAAGCGTATAAAATTAAAGGAAACTTTTCACTATTTGACGTTTAAGTTAGGTAAACTAAGAGTTACAAGACGAAATGATTTTTTGTTTTTGCAATTGCTAGCACTTAGTTGGTGATTGTTCGACGCATCGCAATGTTTATGGTCGGCGGTGTAATTATTCCCCCCAGAATAAAATTATCATGACTGACAATTATTGTATTAATCGCCTGTATCAGGCGAGAACTGAGTATCATCATTATGATGATTCAGACTTGGAAGATCAGTGGCAGCTAGAGGTGTATTTACACGCCTTAGGCTTAATGAAAAAGCATAAGCTGCAATCCATTGTGGATATAGGCTGTGGTTCGGCATACAAACTCATGACGTACTTCGATGGCTACAATACATTGGGCTTAGAGTTGCCAGTGAATGTGGCTATTTTGAAAGAAAAGTACCCTGAGCATGAATGGCAAGTGTCTGATTTTTCAAAAAAGCCAGGCATCAGCACCGATGTGGTGGTTTGTTCAGACGTTATTGAGCATTTAGTTAACCCAGATGAACTATTGGATTACATTAAACAGATTAACTTTAAATATCTGATTTTATCGACACCAGAC
Organism: uncultured Arenicella sp.; assembly: GCA_938045295.1. Classification (GTDB taxonomy): domain Bacteria; phylum Pseudomonadota; class Gammaproteobacteria; order Arenicellales; family Arenicellaceae; genus Arenicella. The sequence continues at coordinate 60,782 of CALINO010000034.1, read as the reverse complement.
AGAGCCTTAATGCACAAGCGTTGGCACAAAAACTACTATGGCCCGCCGAAAAATAAAGCGCACGTCAGGGAGTGGACATTCAACGAATTTCGGCATTACATTGCACAACATTTCGATATCATTGACCACCGTGTGACTAATTTGGCTCAGGTGACTCAAACGGTTGTTTGTAAGTTAAAGTAGGGCGCGGCGCTAATGGCGGCGATGCTGTTCAATTGCCCAGTCTATGTGTTCCAGCGCCATGTCGCTGATGTTGCTCTGTTGCTTTTTCTGCTCTAATTCGCTAATTACGGTGCTGCAAGGAGGTAAGTTTCCTAAGCTAACAGCAATATTACGCACCCAAGCCTGATAACCAATGCGGCGAATAGCACTGCCTTCGGTATTTTTTAAAAAAGTGGCTTCGTCCCAGTGAAATAACTCTATCAAGTCTCGATCTTTTAAATGAGTTCTCGGCGTGAAGTCGTCTTCTTTGGTTGTTTGTGCAAATTTGTTCCAAGGGCAGACTATTTGGCAATCGTCGCACCCGTAGATACGATTGCCAATCAGAGGACGAAACTCTTCGGGTATTGAGCCACGTAACTCAATGGTTAAATAAGAAATGCAGCGTCGTGCGTCTACTTGATAGGGCCCAACAATGGCTTGAGTTGGGCATAGGTCAATACAGTTGGTGCAAGTGCCGCAGTGATTGGTGGCAGGCTGGTCGATGGGTAGGGCAATATCGACGTACAGTTCGCCTAAGAAAAACCACGAACCGGTTTTCGAGTGAAGCAAGTTGCTGTGTTTGCCAATCCAGCCTAGCCCTGATTTTTCAGCTAAGGCCTTCTCTAGTACGGGGGCGCTGTCAGTAAATACTCGGTAACCGAAATCACCCACATGGTCGCCAATTTTTTTAGCCAAATGCTTTAAGCGATTACGCAGCACTTTGTGGTAATCACGACCGAGAGCGTAGCGTGAAATGTAGCCGACCGAGGAATGCTCCAATATCTCTTGCGCTTGTTTTACGTCTTTAGGTGCGTAATCCATGCGTACTGAGATAATGCGTTTGGTGCCTTCGACCAGTTCTTCAGGGCGTGTGCGCTTGGTGCCATGTTTGTGCATGTAGTCCATTTCGCCGTGCATGCCCTTAGCAACCCAAGAGTTTAGCCTGGCTTCGTGCTCAGACAACTCAGTGTCGGTAATGCCAACATCATCAAAACCCATCTCTAAAGCCCACCGCTTAATGTCTTGCGCAAGTGCGGATAGCTCAACAGAGCTCAGTTGTTGTTGGGTTTTTGTGGGGCTAGCTGTCATAATGCGCATGATATCGCATATTTGCTTATTTCATGATTATGAAACACGAATTTATTGTCGAAAGCTTGCTCGAAACTGAGCAAGCCGGCCAAACAATAGCCAGCCTTTTGAATTTTCCCGCTTGCGTGTACTTACATGGTGACATGGGGGCAGGTAAGACAACTTTAACTAAGTCGATTCTTCTGGGGTTGGGGTATTCTGGCGCCGTGACCAGCCCCACGTATAACTTAATTCAAGAGTACGATACCGCCAAGGGTGTCGTATATCACATGGACTTATACCGTCTTGATGACCCCAGCGAAATAGAGTTTCTAGGCTTGGAAGATCTGTGGTCTGAACGCTCCTTGTTTTTGATCGAATGGCCACAAAAGGGGCATGGGTTTATTCCAGCCGCAAACCTAGACATTCGTATCGAAGTTGATGATGCAAATACTTCAAATCGAATAATTAGACTGTGAATGTAATTTGCACATAGAAGTTATGCTGAAAGTGTCACTTTTTTGTTGACTGACTTCTTCATTGATGTTTTATTGCAGCCCTATTGTGAGCGGAATATTCAGTCATTATTTGACCTTGGAGACAATGAATGCGGCGAAATAACAGTAAATTAATAACGTTAGTTTTCAGTGGGTATTTAACGCTAATGGCCCCAATGGCTTTTGCACAGAACTCGAACTCTGATAAAAGTCAGTGTAATTTGGATGCATTGAAACGTTACGAGGCTGATTTTGATAAGCTAGTTAGCATACAAACCGCTGAAGGTGTTGCAGCTAGCCAGAAAACCTCCAAAGATATGGAGTCTATAGCACGTCGATATATTGATATGAATGGCAAATGTTTCGATCAGCTTTATAAAAAGAGCGATCTTGGCGCTTCGCAAACAACCCATATCGATGATGGCGGCATTAGAATGAGCCCGGACTCAAAGGGTTTGGATAATGGTGAGTTTAATTTGCGTGGCACAAAATGGGGTGCCAATTCGCCGTTTAATGGGGGGCAAAATGCTAATGGCCCACGAAGTTCCGGCGGTGTTGTTACTTATAGTTTCATTCCTGCAGGGGTCTCCAATGATATAGAGCTGCAGTTTTTGCCAGCGGCGGATAATAATCTTCCGTTCAGGTCATTGCCAACATATTCAAGTTGCTTTGAGACTGAGATTACTCGTGCATTTGCAATGTGGTCTGCGGTTGCAGACATACAATTTCGCCGAGTGAATGATAATGGCGTGCCAAGTAATGCCAGTGGCGCTGTGGGTGATATACGGATCGGTGCGCATACGTTTGATGGTAACAGTTCCGTGCTTGCTCATGCTTTCTTTCCGCCGCCTAATGGTAATAGTATTGCAGGTGACTTGCACTTTGACAGGGCTGAACCGTGGTCTTGTGATACTAGTGGTATTGATATTGGCATTGTGGCTACCCATGAAGTCGGGCATTCAATTGGTTTGAATCACGAAGAGCAAGGTGCCCTTGCCATTATGAACCCGTTTTACAATCCATCGTTACCTGTTCTTACTAATGATGATATAAACGCCGCGATCTCAATATACGGCCCTAATGCTTCGCAACCAGAGCCGGAAGAATCTAAAACTGTCGCTATATTTCTTGATGATTTAGCAGTTATTGTGCCAGTAAATAGAAATAAAAGTAGTGACGATGAATGTACTACGACACTTGGCTCTAACCCTAATGCTAATATTAATGGACGTTGGATAAATACTTGTGCTTCAGTCAATAGATCCGGCAGTTTTGCTAGCTTTTATACTTTTCAATTATCAGCTCCGCGTTCTGTTTCAATAAGTCTTACTTCTTCAACCGATACGTATTTGTACTTACTTAATTCTTCGCGCACACAAGTAGTGGCATCTGATGATGATGGCGGTTCTGGCTTGAATTCACTTATTCAGACTAATTTATCGGCGGGTCGTTATGTTATTGAAGCCACCACGTTTTCGTCTGGGCAGATAGATGATTTTGTATTAAGTGTTCAGTAGTCCGCCTCTAGGTATATTTAATACACAAAAAAGCGCCAATACATTGGCGCTTTTTTTATTCTGATATGGCCGATTGAAGTTTCTCTTTACCGCTATTATTTATGTCATAGATTTAGCTTGGAGTGTTAAATTTTGCTCATTTATAAAGGTGGTATTAATGCTCGCTATAGTTGTAAAAAACTGATGTAATCGAACCATATTTAGAATAATAACTATTGTGCATCTATCGTGTATCAACGTGCAGTAAGTCAGCATAAAATTAGGAGGGAGAATGTCATACATCATTCCTCACTTAAGCGTACAGCAAGACTAACCCTGCGTGGTTGGGCTTTTATTGTTTTTTTGATGCTGCCTGTGTTTTCTTGGGCGCAACAACAAACGGTCGATAATTTACGAATTTGGCATTCGCCTGACAACACTCGCATTGTATTTGATGTATCTGCGGGGGTGAAATACAAAACCTTCTTGTTATCAAACCCTCGTCGTTTAGTGGTGGACTTGAATCAGGCGGATTTGTCGGTGAGTCTGCCTAAATTAAAACAAGATAATCGCCATTTGTTATCGGTGCGTTCTGGTCGGCCATCGAAAGGTGTGTTGCGGCTTGTGTTCGATCTAAAAAACCAGGTCAACATCAATAGCTTTGTATTAACACCTAATGAGCTGTACGGTCATCGTTTGGTGATTGATTTAACTGATGAAGGCCGGCCTGCCAAAACTGGGGTTGTTTCTACACAAGTCGACTCAAATGATGAAGCAAGTTTAGGTGACCCCAACTTATCACTACCGGTTGAGCAAACGGCACTGCCATCACCTCGTGAAGTTACCTTAAGTGCCGATAATGAGGTGATTAAGCCGTTCACTATCGCCATTGATGCTGGCCATGGCGGTGATGACCCTGGTGCAATCGGTCATCGTGGCACTCGAGAGAAAAAACTTACCTTGGCAATTGCCAAAAAATTGCAGCAGCGCATTAACCGAAACACTCAAATGAGAGCCGTGTTGGTGCGTACTGCCGATTACTATATCAAGTTGCATGACCGGCGCTCTAAAGCCAAACAGATTGATGCGGATGTGTTTATTTCTATTCATGCCGATGCATTTGGTAAAAAGAGTGCGCGAGGCATGTCTGTGTTTGCATTGTCACAAAAAGGCGCAACCAGTGCGATGGCGCAAGCCTTGGCTGACAAAGAGAATGCGTCTGATTTGATTGGTGGTGTTACTTTGGCTGATAAAGATGACGTGTTGGCGAAAGTGCTGGTGGATTTGTCAATGACCAACACCATCAGTGAAAGCGTCAACTTGGGTGGGCGGGTATTGGCCGAATTAGGCAAGCTCGGGCATTTGCACAGCCGCCGTGTTGAGCAAGCCGCATTTGCGGTATTAAAAACCCCAGATATTCCGTCTATTTTGGTAGAAACCGGCTTTATTACCAACCCTGAAGAAGAGCGTCGGCTGCGTTCAGATAAGTATCAAACCAGTTTAGCCAACGCTATTTACAGTGCGGTGAATGATTATTACCTGCAAACGCCTTACGCCAGCCGAACTCGTTACGGTTCGCCTTCTATCGCGAATTCATCGGGCGGTAAAAACAACACGAAAACGGTAAATCGCTCAGTTAAATACGGTCGGCACAAAGTAGTGCGGGGCGATTCTCTGTCCACCATAGCGCAAAAATACGGCATTACCTTGCGAGAATTAAAAAGGCTAAATAAGATAAAACACAATACCGCCATGTTGGGTGTGCGTTTGAAGGTGCCGGTATCGGGCGCAACGTCGAATAACGTTGCTAAGTCTGCTAGCCGTAAAACGGTGACGCATACAGTGCGCAGTGGTGAGTCCTTGTCGCATATTTCAGCCAAATATAACGTCACTATTCGCGCGATAAAACGCGATAATAAATTAACCAAAAATACACTTTATGTTGGGCAAAAACTGCGTATTGGTGGTGCTGCCAATAACACTGCGGCGGTTAAAAAAATACGCACACACAAAGTAAAACGTGGTGACACTTTGTCTGAAATTGCGGAACGTTATAATTCCAATATGCAAAAGATAAAGAAAGCCAATAAGCTACGATCAAATACCGTCCAATTAGGGCAGGTATTGATTATTCCAATTTAGAACACTCACTATTCATGTCATCAGAGACAATGCAAAATAGAATTCGCTCATTAGACCCTCGTTTGGTGAATCAAATTGCCGCCGGCGAAATCATTGAGCGCCCGGCATCAATGCTTAAAGAACTCATTGAAAATGCGCTGGATGCGGGCGCGACCAGCATTGATATTGAGGTTGAAAATGCCGGCGTTAAACGGTTAAAAATCACCGACAATGGCCATGGTATTTTAAAACATGATTTGGCCATGGCGTTGTCGCGCCATGCCACCAGCAAAATCGAAAACCTGAATGATTTAGAGCAAATTGCCACTTTGGGGTTTCGTGGTGAGGCCTTGCCGAGTATCGCCTCGGTCACGCGAATGACAATCAAAAGCCGTGAGCAAGGCTCAGATCAAGCTTGGATGGTTTCCAGTGATGGTAATAACTTAACCAGCGAAGCCGTGCCGGTTGCGCACCCGGTTGGCACTACCATTGAAACTCGAGATCTGTTTTATAACACCCCTGCACGACGCAAATTTTTGCGTACTGATACCACGGAATTTAAACACCTAGATCAAGTGGTAAGAAAAATGGCATTGTCACGGTTTGATGTGGCGTTTAAGTTGTCTCATAACGGGCGGGTGGTGTTGCATTTACCGACCTTAAAAGCCGATGACCCGCGCCGGATTAAAATGGTGTGTGGCGACAATGTGCCAGATAATAGCGTGTACTTTGAAGATCAACGCGAAGACATGCGCCTGAGTGGTTGGGCTGGGTTGCCTAGTTTCTCTCGCAGCCAAGCAGACATGCAATACTTCTTTTTGAATGGCCGCTTGATTCGAGATAAAACCATTGTGCACGCTGTGCGTTTAGGCTATCAAGATGTGCTATTTCACGGTCGCCACCCCGTGTATGTGTTGTATTTAGAAATGGACCCAGCAGGCGTTGATGTGAACGTGCACCCGACCAAGCACGAGGTGCGTTTTCGAGACAGTCGTAGCGTGCATAGTTTCATCTTTCGTGCTTTGCAAAAACAAGTAGGGGTGAGCGCCAGTGATGCCGGCAGTTTAACGGTCGATGCTGAGCATGGCATTGCTGCGCCCAAACCGATGACTCCGTCACTGAACAGTGAGCAGATCACTCAGCAAAACGCCATTCATTATCAAGATCGAGCGTCTCACCAAGCGGGGCAAGCCTTAAGTCAGCAACAAATTCGTGAGCAAATAGCCGGTTATTCAAGTATTGCTGAATCGGCATTCAGGCCCAATGCTCCTGAGGGGTCTGTGCCAAATTCGCCAAGCTATAGTTCGCAAAGTTCGTATGGCTCGGCTAAATTCAATGCGTCTGAGTCAACTGAACATAATGATGAAATTCCACCGCTGGGTTATGCCTTAGCGCAGCTTAAGGGCGTGTACATCTTGGCTGAAAATGCCGAAGGTTTGGTGCTGGTAGACATGCATGCCGCGCATGAAAGAATCACCTATGAACGCTTAAAGCAAGACAGAAGCGAGGCAACGATAAGGCAGCAACCGTTGTTGGTGCCGGTGACCATTCAAGTCAGTGAGACTGAAATGATGGCTTGGAAAGAGCAGGCTGGTTTATTTGCAGAATTAGGTTTGGAAATAGAGCAAATGGACGAGGCTGTGTTGGTAATTCGAAGCGTGCCGGACATGTTGGCGCAAGCCGATGTGTCTCAATTAGTGCGCGATGTGTTGGCCGATTTAGTGGCGCACGAGCACAGCTCACGAATTGAAGAAACCATTCATGAAATGTTGTCGTCCATGGCCTGTCATGGCTCGGTAAGAGCCAACAGGTTGTTATCTATTGCTGAGATGAACGCTTTGTTGCGAGATATGGAAGCCACTGAGCGTAGCGGGCAGTGCAACCACGGGCGCCCAACATGGGTGCAAATGTCACTCAATCAATTAGACGGGTGGTTTAAGCGTGGTCAGTGATCTTTTGCTCAACCAAAGCAGGGCAGAGAGAATTCCGGTTGTGTGCTTGATGGGGCCAACCGCCACCGGCAAGACCGACGCCGCTGCGCAATGCACAGAAGCCTTTAGCTCCAGCATCATCAGTGTTGATTCGTCGTTAGTGTACAACGACATGAACATTGGCACCGCCAAGCCCGATGATGCATTTTTATCCCAATACCCGCATCATTTGGTTAACGTTCGTCACCCCAACGATACGTATTCAGTGGCTGACTTTTATGACGATTGCACGGCCGCTATTCGTGACATCACCGCTGAAGGTAAGGTGCCCGTGTTGGCCGGTGGAACCATGTTTTATTTCAATGCTTTAGAGCACGGGTTGAGCAATTTACCTAAAGCAAATCAAGAGCTACGTGCCGCGATTACCGAAGACGCTGAGCGCACCGGTTGGCCGAAGCAGCATGAGCGGTTGGCGGCACTCGATGAGGGCAGTGCAAAACGAATAGACCCGATGGACGCCCAGCGCATTCAGCGGGCATTAGAAATTGTGCTCAGCAGTGGTAAAACCGTGGCCGAGCATGACGTACACCGAAAGCCCCCCATCAGCAACCCCATGTTTAAGGTGGCATTGGCGTTTTCTCAGCGGCCAGTGCTGCATGATCGTATTGAGCGGCGTTTTGACATTATGCTCGAGCGGGGGCTGCAAGCTGAAGTAGAAGGGCTGTTGAATCAAGGGGTTGACCCTCAAGCATCGTCGATGAGAATGATTGGGTATCGACAAATGCTTGAATATTTACAAGGTGACCTTACATACGAAATAATGAAGCAAAAAGGCGTCGCGGCCACTCGTCAACTCGCAAAGCGTCAATTAACTTGGTTGCGTAACCAATCTAATGTGCTTTGGTGGATGGATGAAGGTCTTGAAGCCGTCAGTTTCCCGTTATTAATTGATTTAATACAAAGAAATTTAGAATTATTGTTAATAAATCACACATAAGCAGACATTAAGTAGACTATAATCGAATGAAACGGCGTAAAGGGTTGAAAAAAACAGCTAAGCAACAACCTTTTGCGCACGTAACTCGTTTGACTGCAGTTGTTAACAGATATAAAAATTAGTAAAAAGAGAATAATAAAAAATGGCACAAAACAAAGGAACAGCGCTACAAGACCCTTTCCTTAACGCGCTAAGAAAGGAAAGAATTCCCGTTTCTATTTACTTAGTTAATGGCATTAAATTGCAAGGTCAGGTCGAGTCATTTGACCAGTTTGTCATTGTGTTGCGAAATACTGTAAACCAAATGATTTATAAGCATGCAGTGTCCACAGTTGTGCCTGCAAAAGCAGTCAAAATTGATTTGGAAAACGCAGATTAATATTGCTTTACAAGCTCTAAAACTCACGTGTTAGCCTGATTGGGCTTCTGATTTGATTGTTTTATTAGCAAATAGCCAAGCTTACCAATTTGTTTGATATATCCGAGAGTAAGGCTCAGCCTAATGCTCTAATAATTTACCAGCGTGACACGTCGAACGAGGACACTGAAATCCTCGAAGAAATTCGCTTGCTTGCACAGTCAGCAGGCGCCACGGTGTTGTCAACGTTAACCGCGTTTCGTCGAACTCCTGACCCGGCCACGTTTATTGGCAAAGGCAAGCTAGAAGAAATTAAAAGTGAAGTGGCCGCGAACGACATCGATCTGGTCGTATTAAATCATTCAATATCCCCGATTCAAGAGCGTAATCTTGAGCGTGCGCTTAAAGTTCGTGTTCTGGATAGAACCGGCTTAATTTTAGATATTTTTGCGCAACGAGCAACCAGCCACGAAGGTAAGCTGCAAGTTGAACTCGCTCAGCTTCAACACATTTCAACGCGTTTAGTGCGCGGTTGGACTCACCTTGAGCGGCAAAAAGGCGGTATTGGCTTACGTGGCCCGGGTGAGACCCAGCTTGAAACTGACCGACGTTTAATCGGTCACCGTATTAAAGCGTTAAATAAGCGCCTTGAAGTTGTGTCTGGGCAGCGCCAATTGCGCCGTAAGTCGCGTGCTAAAGTGCCTGTGCCGACAGTGTCCTTGGTTGGTTATACCAACGCCGGAAAGTCGTCGTTGTTTAATCACATAACCAACGCCAAGGTCTACGCTCAAGACCAGCTCTTTGCCACGCTTGATACCACCATGCGTCGAGTGGCATTGGACGAATTTGGTGATGCCATTTTATCCGACACCGTTGGATTCATTCGCAATTTGCCTCACTCCTTAGTGCAGGCCTTTCATTCAACCTTAGAAGAAGTCAGTAATGCTCATTTATTGCTGCACGTGGTTGATGTGGCCAGTTATTATCGTGATGAGTGCATTAGTGAAGTTGATAAAGTGCTTAAAGAAATCGAAGCGTCGGATATACCGAGCATCATGGTTTACAATAAGATTGACCTTACTGACACGCCGCCCAAAGTGGTGCGTAACAGCGCTGGGCTAATTGATCGGGTTTGGTGCTCTGCCCACAGTGGCGAAGGTGTTGACTTGTTGTTGCAGGCCATCACTGAACATTTATCTCGGCTGCACACTCGGTGCCGCATTGTTTTACCAACAAGTAATGGCAAGTTGCGCGCCCAGTTGTATCGAAAAAGCGTGGTAAAAAGTGAGTCAGTGCATGAAGATGGCTCATTCAGTTTAGACTGCGATATGTCGCCAGCTGACATGGGGTGGCTAAAAAAACAGCCAAATGTTGATGTTATTGAACTCTTATAATCGTTTTATTCATCATTAGTTTGTTAAACTAGTGGTTGATCGTTTAACTATAAACTCTTCTTTCGGAGACTCATAATGCCTTGGAATGAACCGGGCTCAGGGAATAATGGCGACAAAGATCCTTGGGGTAATGGTAATCGAAATCGTGGTGGGCAAAACCCAGACATCGATGAAATTGTAAGCAATTTAAGAAAACGTTTTGGCGGCGGCTCTGGCTCAGGCGGGGGCGGTGCAACATTACCGTTGATATTGCTGTTAGTGTTTGTGTTTTTCTATTGGATGTATCAATCCTTTTATCAAATTGATGAGGGTTACCAGAGCATCGAATTGCGATTCGGTGAGCTGAGTGAATCACACGAAGATGCAGGCCTTAATTTTATGTTTTGGCCCATTGATCAGAAAATACTGTTCGATACGCAAACCGTAAGAACCGTAGAAGTCGGTTACCGTTCTGGCGCTTCTCGCCCTGATGAAGCTTTAATGCTGACTCGAGACTTGAACGTGGTTGACGTCACTATGGCGGTTCAATACACCATCGAATCTCTTGAAGACATGCTGTTTAATGTTGGCAGTTTTGAAGGCAGTGAGCGCGTCGGTAGCCAAATTATTGAGCAAGTGGTTCGAAGTGCTACTGAAAGTGCCTTACGCGAAGTGGTTGGCCGCTCTGAAATGGACGCGGTAATGACCACCGATCGACCCGTGGTTGATAGTGACACTAAGCAGTTATTGCAGGTTATTCTAAACCGTTATATTGCAGGTATTAAAATTCAGTCTATTGAAATACAAGACGTGAAGCCACCACAGCAAGTGAGTGAAGCCTTTGCGGATGTAGTAAAAGCAGACCAAGAAGAGATCACGTATATCAATAAAGCCGAAGCCTACGCTAATGGTCTAGTACCAAAAGCAAGGGGTCGAGCCGAGCGTATTTTGCAAGAAGCCGAGGCGTATAAAGCCAAGGTGGTGGCAGAAGCTCAAGGTGAGGCTGAGCGGTTTAATAAAATCTTAACCGAATATCAAAAAGCACCGGCGATTACAAAAAAGCGTTTATACATTGAAACAATGGAAGACGTACTAGCCGATAGCAGCAAAGTTATGATTGACCAGCAAGGCGGTAACGGAAACACCTTAACCTATTTGCCAATCGATAAAATCATTGAGCAAAGGTCATCGTCGAACAGCCAATCCAGCCGTCGTTCAATCACCGACAATATTTTGTCGAATGAGTCGGTTAATTCAAGTTCTTTAGATAATTTTGATAACAACAGTGCTGACAATAACCGTGTTGAACTTATTCGTAAAGGAGGCCGATAATGCGTTCTAATAGTTTAAATATAGGGCTGGTTGTCGTTGCTTTGGTCGTGATAATAGCGGCCAGCAGCTTGTTTACCGTTAAGCACTGGGAGCGTGGCTTGAAGTTGCGCTTTGGTCAGTTTCAAGGCGAAGAAATGCAGCCAGGCTTAAATTGGAAAATTCCGTTTGTAAATACGTACAAAATCTACGATACGCGTATTCAGTCATTAGACAGCAAGCCGGAAAATTTCTTTACTGTGACCAAAGAAGAAATTTTGGTGGACAGTTTTGTTAAGTGGAAAATCAAAGACTTGCAAAAGTTCTATACGGCGGTTCGTACCCAAAGCAAAGCTGAAAGCCGTTTAGAGCAAAAAATTAACAACAGCCTAAAAGAGCAAATAGCGAAGCGCACCACTGAAAAGGTGGTGGCCGGTGATCGAAGTGAGATCATGAGCGTAGTGCAAAAAGCGCTGGACGAAGAAGCGGTTGAAATCGGTGTTGAAGTCATTGATGTTCGCTTAAAGCGAGTTGATTTGGCCGACCGAATTCAAGGTGAAGTGTTCAATCGTATGCGCTCTGAGCGTAAGCGTATTGCTAACGAAAAGCGTGCACAGGGTGAAGAGAAGGCGATTGCTATTGAAGCCAATGCCCAGCGTACTCAAGTTGAACTCATTGCTGAGGCTGAGAAAAAAGCACAGTTGATTCGCGGTGAAGCCGATGCCTTAGCCACCAAGGTCTATGCCGACTCATTTGGCCAAGACGCTGAGTTTTACGAGTTCTACCGTAGCTTAAATGCCTACAGAGAAACGTTTAATTCATCAGGCGACTTAATTATTTTAGACCCTAATTCTGATTTCTTTAAGCACTTTAATAGTGCAACAAAATAGTTAATTTAATCAGTAATTAGCAGTGCTACTGTTAAACGGCTCATGATCGCAAGCTTGTATTGTTGATCATTGAGCCGTTTTTTATATTAAGCCTATATTAACGCCGCACTTACCAGTATAATCCGCCCGTAATTAACCCATTCTTATTTGAGAAGGCGATCAGCCATGGTCAATAACGCTAACTGGTTACTTCCAGAAGGTGTTGAGGAAGTCTTGCCTAATGAAGCGTTGAAACTCGAAATGTTGCGCCGCAAGATTATCGACGATTTCACCGCTAAAAATTTTGCTCTCGTAATGCCACCCGTAATGGAGTTCGCCGATGCATTGTTATCGGGAACCGGCCAAGAGTTAGATACTCAAACCTACAAATTCATGGATCAGCAGAGCAACCGCATGTTAGGTGTTCGTGCTGACATTACTCCGCAAATTGCGCGTATTGACTCGCATTACTTGGCCAATAATGAGGTCAACCGTTTGTGCTATGCCAGTACTGTATTACGCGCTAAAGCGGCTGAAATGGGTGGCCAACGTGAGTTGTTGCAATGCGGCGTGGAAATTTTTGGCATCAAAGACACCGCCGCCGACAAAGAAGTGATTGCGGCAATGCTAGACAGCCTGAACATTGCGCAATTAAACCTTGCCGATGTCACCTTAAGTTTGGCGCACATTGATATTTACCGCACTTTGGTGGATGAAAATAACCTTGATGTTGCGCAAAAAGCACAATTGCACGACATTTTAATGCGTAAATCGCGCCCTGACTTGATCGAGCTAAACAACGACTTAGACGGTCTTCTGGATTCGTTCGTTGATTTGCTGGGCTTGCAGGGCGGAGTGTCGACCATTGCAGATGCCAAGCAGGCTTTGCCTAAGATAACGGCGGTTGAACAAGCATTGGTAGATCTTGAAGATGTTGCTAACACCATTCAAGAGGCTTATCCACAGATCAATATTCACGTTGATTTGGCCGATGTGAGTGGCTACCGTTATTATACCGGCATCAAGCATTCGGCCTATATACCGGGGCGTGGCCGTACGGTAGCCAAAGGTGGCCGTTACGACCATATTGGCGAACATTTTGGCCGCGCTCGCCCAGCCACTGGTTTCAGTGTTGACCTTAAGACATTAGTAAAACTTGCTTAGTCACGTCATTCAATCATAAGCAGAATAATCACGATTTCATAATATGAGTAAAAAAGTAATTGTTGTTGGCACCCAATGGGGTGACGAAGGCAAAGGTAAAATTGTCGATCTATTAACTGAAACCGCTAATGTGGTGGTGCGCTTTCAAGGCGGCCACAATGCCGGGCACACGTTAGTGATTGAAGGCAAGAAAACCGTATTGCATTTAATTCCGTCTGGAATTTTGCGCGACGGTGTTCACTGTTTGATTGGCAACGGTGTGGTATTAGCGCCGGATGCTTTATTCAAAGAAGTGGATCAGCTTGAAGCCAATGGCGTGCCCGTATCTCAGCGTTTAGGTATTTCTGAGGCATGCCCATTAATTTTGCCGCATCATATTGCTCTAGACCAAGCCAGAGAAATCAAACGTGGTAAAAATGCCATTGGCACCACTGGCCGCGGCATTGGCCCAGCGTATGAAGATAAAGTAGCGCGTCGAGGCCTTCGTTTGGGCGACCTTGTTTATGATAACGACTTTGCCGGCAAGCTTAAAACAGTGATGGAGTATCACAACTTCTCACTCAAAAACTACTACGGTGTGGAAGAGGTTGATTATCAAACCACTCTGGAGCAAATGTTAGCCTTAAAAGACCGTTTGGCACCGTTAACCGTAGACGTTACTCAACTACTTGACGATTACACACGTCAAGGCCGCCCAATGATGTTTGAAGGCGCGCAAGGCATGATGCTGGATGTTGACCATGGTACTTACCCATTTGTTACCTCATCAAACACCTCAGCCGGTTCAGCGGCCGCAGGCAGCGGTGTTGGCCCAACGGTATTTGATGATGTGCTAGGCATTGTAAAAGCCTACACAACTCGAGTTGGTGCCGGCCCATTCCCCACGGAGTTGGCGTGCGATGTTGGTGAACATTTGGGCACCAAGGGGCACGAATTTGGTGCCACAACGGGCCGATCACGTCGTTGTGGTTGGTTTGATGCCGTGCTAATGCGTCGTTCACGCCAAGTGAATGGCCTAACGTCACTATGTTTAACCAAACTTGACGTATTGGATGGTCTTGAAGAGCTTAAGATATGTAATGGTTACGAATACAAAGGCCAAACCTTGTCGGTTGCGCCAGTGGGAGCCGATGCGCTTGAAGCGTGTGTGCCCGTGTATGAAACCATGCCAGGCTGGTCGGAAAGTACGGTTGGGTGTAAGTCTATTGATGACTTGCCTCAGGCGGCCAAAAACTACATTGCACGTTTATCTGAACTGGTAGATGTGCCAATTGATATTGTTTCTACAGGCCCAGATCGTGCCGAAACAATTGTATTAAAAGACCTTTACGCTTAAAAGAAGCCGAATGGCTAACGTAAAGGTTTAGGAAAAGAATAAAATTTGAATAAAAAAACGATAAAAAATAAAACTAAAACTAGGAAACATAAGAGTTTGAGCACAAGTATTGTGCTCAAATATCTATCTCAAAGGACGGAGCCAGCAAATACTAAATCAATTGCTGAAACTCTAGGGCGAGTTGGAAAAGAAGGGCGGCAAGAAACGTTCGCCATCTTAGAACAGCTGCGCGACAGCGGTGAAGTTACTCAACTTAGCAAGCACCGTTGGGCCATGAAACACGCCATTATTGAGCACCGTGGGCGTATTGTTGGCCACGTAGACGGTCATGGGTACGTGTTGACCGACAGCACTAAAGAAAAAGTGTTTTTGCGCACCCATGAAATGCGCGAAGCCTTGCACAATGACGTGGTTAATGTGCGCATTACTGGCCGCGATCGGCGTGGCAAACTGTTTGGCATGATTACCGAGATTGTTGAGCGTGCAAACCAAAACGTTGTTGGCCGGTATTTCACTGAAAATAATTTGCACTTCGTGGTGCCCGACGATCAGCGTATTGGCCAAGACATCTTTGTGCTCAAAGAACATACAGCCGGCGCTGAGCCTGGGCAAGTGGTGTCAGTAAAAATAACCAAACATCCAACCAAACATTTTCAACCCATTGGTGAAGTTGTTGAAGTGTTGGGTGACTATTTATCGCCGGGTATGGAAATTGAAATTGCCATACGCAAACATCAATTACCACACCAATGGCCACAAAACGTGGAACGGCAAATAAAAAGTTTTGCCGACGAAGTGCAAGAAAAAGACTTTGCCGGTAGAAAAGACATTCGAGACTTGCCGTTAGTGACAATTGACGGCGAAGACGCGCGTGATTTTGACGATGCGGTGTACTGTGAGCCGTTAAAGAATGGCCGTAGTCGGCTCATTGTCGCCATTGCTGATGTTTCCAGCTACGTTACCGAAGGCAGCCCGCTGGATTTAGAAGCTTGGCAACGTGGTACCTCGGTTTATTTCCCTAATAATGTCATACCAATGCTGCCTGAGGTATTGTCAAACGGGCTGTGCTCGTTAAACCCGAACGTTAACCGTTTGTGTTTTGTCTGTGACATGGAAATAGACGCGGACGGCGAAATACACACCTACGATTTTTATCAAGCGGTGATGCGTTCGCATGCGCGCTTAACCTACACACAAGTGTCCAAACTGCTTGAAGGCAACCCTGAAGAGCAGGCCGACGGCGCAGAACAGGGCGACAGTGGTCAGCAAGATAAGGATGAGCAAAATAAGGGTCAGCAAGATAAGAATGAGCAAGACAGTGGCGAGCAAAAAGAAATACCCAGTGAGTTGCATCAAGACATACACAACCTTTACCAGGTTGCTCAGTTACTTGGTAAGCGTCGCCGCAAAACCGGTGCCATTGAGTTTGAAATTCCCGAACCGGTGATTGTGTTCGATGAAGAGCGAAAAATTAAGCGTGTTGATGCGCGTGAACGCAATGACGCGCATCGCCTGATTGAAGAATGCATGTTGGCGGCTAACATTTGTGCCTCTTTAATGCTGGATGATTCCGGTGCTGTTGGTGTGTATCGTGTGCACGATCAGCCCGACGAAGATCGCATTGAAGACACTCGAGTTTTCTTGCGCCAATTCAAACTGCTATTGAAGGGGGGCGACCAGCCAACCCCTAAAGATTTTTCTGAAGTCATTGCTCAGATTAATGACCCGCTTACTTCAAAAATAGTGCAAACGGCGTTGCTAAGAAGCATGAAACAAGCGCGCTATGATGTTGAAAATTCAGGGCATTTTGCCTTAGATTTTGATTCGTACACTCATTTCACATCGCCCATTCGTCGTTACCCAGATTTGTTAGTGCATCGCCAGATACGGCGTTTATTGGATAATCCAGACCTGGTTGACGGTGATGATCGTTTGCAGCAAATGGAGAAAGCCACCGAACAAACTTCCATGACCGAACGGCGTGCTGAGTCGGCCACGCGTGAAGCCATTCAGTGGTTAAAGTGTGAATTCATGAGCCACAAAATTGGCGACCGACTGCAAGGCATTGTCACCAGCGTGACCGAGTTTGGCTTGTTCGTGGAGTTAGAGCAGTTCTATATAGACGGCTTGGTTCACATCACGTCATTAGGGCGTGACTATTATCATTATGATTCGGACCGCCGACAGTTAGTCGGTGAGCACTCCGGAAAAGTGTACAAAACTGGCGACCGCTTAGAAATACAAGTGTCTCGGGTAGACATGGAGCAAGGGCGTATAGACTTTGCACTGACTGAAGTGAAAGATGAAAAATACAGTCGTCATAAAAAGGGCGGGGCACGTAAGCCACAAGGCAAGGCCTCTTACGCCCATAAAGGTAAAAAACGAGGCGGTAAGAAGCGCTAAGTGTTGATTGCTTTGTACCTAGAAAATCAAGTTTAGCACTCAGCTTAACTGCACCTAACGCTAAACTTAACAGCAAAAACTCCGAGAGTATTTACACATAATGGCAAAACAATCAGTTTGGGTAACCGGCTATCATGCGGTTGCCGCGGTATTGCAACTTAGCCCTGAACGCGCTATTTCATTGTGGGCGGTTATTAACCCTAATAATAAATCACAGAGCGCCATGCTTGATCAAGCTCAAACGATTGGCTTGCCGATTCACCCGGTGGATAAAAAGGCACTCAGTAAGCGCTGTGGCAGTGAACAGCATCAAAGCATAGCCTTAGAAGTGCGACCGAAAAAAGACGGTAATGAGCGTGATTTGGAAGTGTTTACGGCCGACTTGTTAAACAGCGGTCAAACGCCTTTATTGCTAGTGCTGGATCAAGTGCAAGACCCGCACAACTTTGGCGCGTGTTTGCGAACCGCCGATGCCGCCGGTGCTCATGCGGTCATTGTGGCCAAAGATAATGCCAGCCCGATGACACCGGTGGTGCAAAAAGTGGCCAGTGGTGCGGCTGAAACCATGCCTATTTTTAGGGTCACTAACTTAGCTCGTGCACTGGATGTGATTAAGCAGCAAGGCATTTGGGTATTTGGCACCTCTGACAAAGCCAAGCATTCGGTGTACCAAGAAAATTTAACCGCCCCCATTGCCATTGTGATGGGCGCTGAAGGTAAGGGCTTACGCCCGCTGACTGAGTCTAAGTGTGACTCTTTAGTCAGCTTGCCAATGGCCGGTGTGGTGGTTTCCAGTTTGAACGTTTCGGTCGCGACTGGCGTTTGTTTGTATGAAATTGTGCGCCAACGCAGTGCTCAGGCGTAGCGGTATGGCTGACGTACTTTAGAAGTTAAAGTTTGCCTAAAGTGGGGCGTAAAACTTAAACCAATTGGTCTACTTTAGCCGCACATATAAAGTCATTAATGGTGATGCCGTTGACGCTGTGAGTGGAGTAACTGACCTTGCAGCGGCCATAGCTAACGTACATGTCTGGGTGGTGGTCTTCTTTGTCCGCCACTTTGGCGATCAAATTAACCACTTCAATGACTTTACTGTAGTGATCAAAATGAAACGTTTGAGATAACACATTTTCAGTGGCGCAATATTGCCAATTTGGGGTCAGTTCACGAAGGTGCTCGATGTCGGTAAGATTTAATGGCGCACTTTCATGGCTAATAGGCGCACACTTTGATTCAAGTAGTTTATCGAGGGTGTAGTTCATAGTATCCTTCAGC
Organism: uncultured Arenicella sp.; assembly: GCA_938045295.1. Taxonomy (GTDB): domain Bacteria; phylum Pseudomonadota; class Gammaproteobacteria; order Arenicellales; family Arenicellaceae; genus Arenicella. The sequence goes on along the minus strand of CALINO010000034.1, from coordinate 42,385 downwards.
ACTGATTGTAATTTTAATAATGAGTTTGTCGGGCGCGTTGTATAAATGCGGCACCGAAAAACAAATATACCACTATTTTAAATAGTAAGGAGCCGGCGAGTGCCACCACATCATAATGCCTGGGTTTGGATGGACCTAGAAATGACGGGTCTTGAACCTGAAAAAGACCGAATAATTGAAATGGCCACCATCATTACCGACGGCGACTTGCGCGTTATTGCAGAAGGCCCGGTCATTGTTATTAATCAGCCCAATGAGCTGCTTGATGGCATGGATGAGTGGAATACGCGCACTCATAATAAAACTGGCTTGGTTACCAAAGTGAAAACATCGCGTGTAACCGAACGTCAAGCGGAAATAGAAACACTGGATTTCATTCAGCGCCACACCTTGAAAAACAGAGCCCCGCTGTGCGGCAATAGTATCTGCCAAGATCGACGTTTTCTGTACAAATACATGCCTGAACTGAGCGACTGGCTGCATTACCGCAACATTGATGTGAGTTCCTTCAAAGAAGTGGCTCGTCAATGGTCGCCCAGTATTTTAGGCGGCTTTGACAAACGCGCTTCGCATCAAGCCTTGGACGACATTAAGGAATCCATCGAAGAGCTGCGTTACTATCGCGACAATTTGGTTAAGCTTGATATGGACGCCGAAGAGTTCGACTACTAGATAGACGCTCGTTTCTAACAGCTTGTTAGTTAATAACCTCATTATTTTTGATTAAAGAGCCGCTATGCCGTCTGCTTGCCCGAAATGTCAGTGTGAATACACATACCTAGATCGTGACAACACCGTATGCCCCGAATGCGGGCATGAATGGAATGAGGCGCAAGCGGCCGAGGCTAACACCGTGCGCTGCTCTAACGGTAACCCATTGCAATCGGGTGATTCGGTTACCGTCATCAGAGACCTTAAAATCAAAGGCTCCTCGTCGGTGGTTAAAGTGGGCACCAAAGTTAAAAATATTCGCGTGCTAGACCCAGAATATGTGGTTGATGGCCACGACATTGATTGCAAAATCGATGGGTTAGGGGCCATGAAGTTAAAGTCCAGCGTGGTTAAGAAAAACTAACGCCTGTTTGCTGCTGCTAACGAGCACTTAACTATTGATAACGTGCTCGTGTACTCCTTTTTGAAACCACCAGTCTTTGAAACCACTAGTCTTTGAAACCACTAGCTCAAAGTTTGTATTCCTATGGGCGCAAGGTTGGCTGAATTTGTGTTGGCTAAGGCTTGCGTACTTTCATTGTGATAAGTGAACACCATCGAAAACTTAGCCTGATCGGTGGTGTTTTTGCCAGCGGCATGAAAGCAGTGTGCACTGAACAGTAATACATCGCCCGCATTTAACTCCACAAGGCGTGCTGTCTCTAAGCGCCACTGGTTATCGGGGTGGTCAGGAATGAGAAACTGCGCTTCGTCTAAGGCTTGTTGGCGCACATCCCAGCGGTGTGAGCCTGGCAATAACTTCATGCAGCCATTGGCTTGATGTTCATCGCCCAATGCCACCCAAGCATTCAATAAGTATTTGTTGTCAAAGTTCCAATAACGCGTATCTCGGTGCCAATGCGTAACTGAACTAAACTGCGGCAGCTTAGTCATCACGCAATTATGGTGATTGGGGTTTATATACAAACTGTCGCCGCCTAAAATTTGCCGAATGGGCTCAATAATGCGCGGGTCTGTAGCCACTTCGGCGTATTCTTTAGCGCGCTGATAAGCCATTTTTATGCGTCTAATGGTTTGCCCACCCAGTGCTTGCGGGTTTTCCGGTGCGCCGGGGTAGCGTACGTCGGCTTCAAGTTCATAGGGTTGCGCACGTTGTTTGATCTGCGATTGCGTAAGTAAGCGCAACCGCTCAGTCGCGTTGGCGTTAAAAAGGTTGGGTAGAACTAAGTAACCATCAATTTTAAATTGTTGTATTTGTGCGTGTGTCAGCATCTTAGTAACGTTCAAATGGGTCTGTGCGGTATGGTTAAACTGTGTCTACTTTGCTTTCAATTTGTTTTCAAAATGCGTTTACTGCGTTTTTACTGGTGAGAGTGTGAAATTAGCCAATAATCACAAAACAATAATCGCAAACAATGGTTTTATCTAAGTCGATTTTACCTTACTCTTACAGTTTAGATTAAACATTCAGTCAGCTTTGTTTGGCGGAACATAATTACATAATAGAATCGAAATTTAATCGCTGAACACAGAATATATCGACTTACTATTTTGTCTGGCCGCTAACGTACATTTTGTACTGGCGTTATAGTACGTAATTGGCCTCCAAAGATGGTTTTAATAATAACAATTAATGGCATTACGCTTGTGTTATTTATTTCGCGTTCAACTTGTTTTGGCTTAAGCTAAACAATTGAAAATCATATAAAAATAATGATAAATCTGGGTCGGCGAAGGATTATTAATGCGCTTAAAACACATTAAATTATCAGGCTTTAAGTCGTTTGTAGACACAACCAAAGTGTCTGTGCCTAATAACCTCATTGGCATTGTTGGGCCGAACGGTTGCGGTAAGTCCAACGTAATTGATGCCATTCGTTGGGTAATGGGTGAGTCATCGGCAAAAAACTTGCGCGGCGACAGCATGGAAGACGTCATTTTTAATGGCTCTGCGGCACGCAAACCGGTAAACCGGGCTTACGTAGAACTGGTGTTCGATAACTCCGATGGCTCAGCGCCAGGGTCATGGGCAAAGTTTGCTGAAATTGCCATTCGCAGAGAATTAACCAGAGAAGGTGGTTCTAAGTACTTCATTAATAAAGGGCGTTGTCGAAGAAAAGACATTCAAGACATTTTCTTAGGCACCGGTTTAGGGCCACGTTCTTACTCGATCATTGAGCAAGGCATGGTCGGGCGTATTGTTGAATCTAAGCCCGAAGACTTGCGAGTGTTAATTGAAGAAGCCGCCGGCATTTCAAAATACAAAGAACGCCGCCGTGAAACTGAAAACCGAATTAGGCACACGCGAGACAACCTTAGCCGTGTGGAAGACATTGTTGGCGAGCTAGAAACTCAATTACGACGCTTGAAGCGTCAAGCCAATGAAGCCGAACGCTATAAAAAGCTCAAAGAGGAGCAGCGTGAGCTTGATAGCACCTTAAAAACGCTGCGTTGGTCAACCTTGCATGAGCAGGTTCAAGCCAAAGACCTTGAATTAGAGCGGCTGCAAACAGAGTTTGAAGCTCAGGTGTCTGAGCAGCGAGATGTTGAGTCGCAAATTGAAGCCATGCGTCAGCAGCAAACCGAACTGACGGAAGCGTTGAACGTGGTGCAGGCTGAATATTATGGCGTGGGCGGTGAAATTGCGGCGCTTGAGCAATCCATCGAACATGCTCGAGTAACGCGTCAACAACAACAGGACGAATTCAAACGTTTGGCTGATACTGAGCGCGAAGCGCAACAGCACTTGCAAATGGATCAAAGCCGAATGGAAGAGGCGGCCACCATTGAAGTGGAACTGGAGCCCATGGTGGAGGAGCTGGCCGAAGCCTACGAAGTTGCTTTGGCCAAGTTTCAACAAGCCGATGAAGAGTTTCAAGCTTGGCAAGAAGAGTGGCAGCAACTTAATGCCGATGCCGCTAACCCAGAGCGCGAGCGCGAAGTTCAACAAACTCGCATTGAAGAACAAGAGCGGCAAATTCACCACTTCACACAGCGAAGTGAACAAGTGGCTGGCACATTGCATGAAATTGAAGAAAAGCTCAATATCGAAGAAATTCAACAACTTAAAGAGTCGGTTGAAACCGTTGACCTGGAGTGCTCTGAGCTAGAAGCCACGCTGCAAGAGCAAGATCAGCAAGTGGTGGATATGCGTACGCAGTTAGATGAAAACCGTGAGCGTTACAATCTTGTTCGACATAAATTGCAAGATGATTCTGCGCAACTAAACTCGCTCAAAGCCTTGCAGGCAGCGGCTTTAGGCGAAGACAACAAAGAAATAAACAAGTGGATGCAAACGCGCGGCATCAAAGAAAACCAGCGCTTAGCATCACAATTGGTGGTTAAAAGTGGCTGGGAATTAGCCGTTGATACCGTCTTAAGTCGTCAGTTAAATGCAGTGTCTGTGCAAAAGCTAGAAGAATTGGCTAATGACTTTGATGCCTTTAAAGAAGGCCGTGTCTGGGTGGTCGATCAAAGCTCAGCGCCAGCCGAACAGCCCAGTGTGAGCAAACTCGACGCGTTAGCCGACAAAGTCAGCGCTAAAGAAGTTCAAGTGGAAGGTTGGTTTTACGGTGTTTATGTCTGTGATAGCGTGGCTGACGCACTGCAAAATCGCCATTTATTGAAAGCGCATGAGTCCATTGTTACCCGCGAGGGCTGTTGGTTAGGTACTAATTGGGCATCGTTTGGTGTGGATAAAGCCGAAGGCGGTTTATTGCAGCGTGAAGCGCAAATTGAAAAACTCACCGATGCCGTGAGTATTGCCAGCCACGATTTGCAGAACATTCAGTCACAGGTTGAGTCTGCGCAAGCTAAGATTAAAGAACTTGAAACCTCGCGCGAGCAGTGCCGTAACGATTTCCGTAGTCGCTCTCATCAACGCAGTGAGTTAAGAAACAAACTCAGTGGTATTGAAGCTCGCAGCGCAGAGTTGTTAACTCAGCGTGATAATTTAGTGCTTGAACAGCAAGGCTTGGCCGATCAGTTAGCGAACGCCAAAGATGCCGTGAGTACCGCGCAAAAGTTGATGGAAGACGCCAAAGAGCTTGCCATGAACTTTGCGGCAAGGCGCGAAGAGTTGACTAACCAGCGGTCAAACTTGAACGAAACCTTGGAAATATCCAAAGGCCAAGAACGCAGCGCTCGCGATCAATTGCAATCTAAACAAATGGAATTGGAACGTGCGCAATCAAGCAAAACCAGCTTGATGGAAAGTATTACCCGGTTAACGCAACAATTGGAAGGGCAGTCAGCACGCAGAACCGAGTTGGCGACATTGATCGATGCGGACGAAGATCCCACCGCTGAATTAAGAGAGCAATTGCAAAGTTTGATCGAGCGCCGTTTGGGTGTGGAAGGCGAGTTGACTAAAGCGCGTAATGACGTCAGCGAGTTTGAAAACCAAATGAAGAACGCCGATCAAGCACGCATGGGCTTTGATCGACAGTCGCAGACTGTGCGCGATAGCCTTGAAAAAATTCGTATGGCACGCCAAGAATTGTTAGTGCGCCGCGACACCATTGCCGAAGGCATGCAAAAAGACGAAGAGCAAATGCTGATCATGCAGCAGAATTTGCCTGAAGACTTTGATCTCATTCAAATTGAGAAAGACTTGCAAGACACTATTCGTAAATTAGAGCGAATTGGCGCAGTGAATTTGGTGGCAATCGACGAATACGAAGAGTGCTCAGAACGTAAAGTTTATTTAGATAAGCAACACGCCGACTTAACGGAGGCCATGGCCACCTTAGAAGCGGCAATTAATAAAATTGATAAAGAAACGCGCAGCCGCTTTAAAGAAACGTTTGACTTGCTTAACGAAGGTTTCAAAGAGTTTTTTCCAAAACTCTTTGGTGGTGGCAGCGCTTATTTAGAACTCACCGGCAATGATTTACTCAACACCGGTGTGGGCGTAATGGCAAGGCCGCCGGGCAAGCGAAACAGCACCATTCATCTATTATCGGGCGGTGAAAAAGCACTAACCGCGGTGTCATTGCTGTTTGCGTTCTTTGAATTGAACCCAGCGCCATTTTGCGTGCTTGATGAGGTCGATGCGCCAATGGATGACGCCAACGTTGAGCGCTATGCCGGCGTGTTAAAGCAACTGGGCGAGAAAACTCAGTTATTGTTCATCACGCATAATAAAATCACCATGGAAGTGTCTGATATATTGGTTGGCGTTACTATGGCCGAACCAGGTGTGTCGCGCTTGGTGGCGGTGGACGTGGCCGAAGCCGCGGCAATGGTGGCGCATTAAGCGTGTTACTGTGAGTCATATAGCGAAACTTTTACACAATAAGCATGGTTGATTTATACCTCATTTCATTTGCTGTTGGCCTGGTGCTTTTTTTACTGGTCATTGCGTATTCTTTACATCAAAAGAAAAGCGCTGAGCAGGCAAAGCAAGTCGACTTGTTTGATGAGAGAGTGGCGCCAAACGTTGATCAACCCCAAGCCAGCGTAGACACTAATATTAGTGATAAAACCGGCCTGGTTGAGCCAGAACTTGACGGTTCGGGTGAAATATTGGGCGAATACTTAGGCGCAAATGAAGAGTCAGACGAATTGGCTGACGATTTAGACCGCGATTCAGGCTTGGGTTTAGCCTCAGACGCAAATTCAGATTCATTGGATGGTTTAGACGCCTTTAGTGACAATGAAATTGATGAAAGTTTAACTCAAAACTTTGAAAAAGCCTCGTTGGCAGAAAAGAAAGCGGCCGCCTTAAGTAAAGCCAAATCGGCATTATCGGCATTGAAGAAGAGTGCTCGCGACAAACACGCGAACATGCGTGCTAAAAGCACTAAGAGCGACAAAATTGAAAAAGAACGTAGCAATTCAGTTCCAAGCCAGGCTGACACACCAGCAGATGCAGAAACAAGCGGCCACAATACGGTAGACGAACGTATTGAGCCCACTGTTGATAGTCATGAACACGAAGCGGCTGAACAAACTGATGCGTCGTTTGCTACTAATAACCCGTCCAACGTATCAGACTCCGTTGAACCAAGCCTAGGCGATGCAACAACGGCGTCACCACAGCAAGCGCCAGCGTCTAGTACTAATGCTAACTCGGCACCGGCCAGTGACGCTAAAGTATTCAAAGATGCCGACTCAGTCATAACCGACTTGGTGGCACGGGTATTAAACCCCGGGCCAATAGAGCAGAGTGATTTACTCAGCTTGTTTCGTGAGCATGATTTCAAGTTCAGCCGAAAAGTTCATATTTACGGCTTAAACGAACTGACTGACATGTGGCGTGATATTGAATTTGAGCTGCCGACAGCTCGTTTTTTAGAGCTTGGGATATCAATACAGTTGTGCGACCGAGAAGGCGCCATGAACGAAAAAGAACTGTATGATTTTCAGCAAATGATTTATCAGTTCTGCGAACGTTATGATGCGCCTTTTGAGTTTTCAATGAACATTGATGCGGCGCTACAGCAGGCTCAAATATTAGACCAAATAGGGCGCCGCTATGATTGCATGGCGGTGTTGAATGTGGTGCCAAAATCTAAGTCTGGCTTTAGGATGACCGACATTCAAAGCTGCGCCCGTGATTTAATGATGTCAACCGACAAAAACGGCATCTTTATGAAAACTGAAGGGCAAAAAAATAACATTACGGTGCTTTATCGATTGGCGTGTACTGATGGCGAAGGCCATTTTGGTGTCGGCAACAGTCAACAAGCCTCAGCCATACCGGTGCACGATTTGGTTGTGTACATGAATGTGCCCGCCACACGAGACCCTGAGGTTGTGTTTCAACAAATGGTGCAAGACGCCAACGATTTGGCCACATGGCTTGACGGCAAAGTGGTGGATCGAGCGGGTAAAGTCATGAACCAGCGTACTTACGCCACCTTAATGCAGCAAATTTCAGACATCGCTTACAGCATGCAGCAAGACGGCTTAATGCCGGGCGATGCGGTGGCTAAAAAGCTGTTTTAAATTGACGGTAAGAACGTTGATAAATAACGTTCTTTATTCTGACTTTCATTTTTTAGTTTTCCGATGAATCAAGACTCAAATAAGCCTAGTGCGAACGACAGCGCTGCCCCTAACGCTGTGGCAGAGGAACACGCACAACTGAGTGCGGAGATAGAGCACCACAACCGCCTGTATTACACGCAAGATGCGCCCACCATTACCGATCACGAATACGATCAAATGATGCAGCGCTTAATTGAGCTTGAATCTCAACACCCTGAGTTGCAATCGGCCAGCTCTCCCACACAACGAGTGGGCGCCGCACCGCTGGATGAATTCACTCAAATCACTCACGAGCAACCCATGTTGTCGTTAAGCAACGGTTTTAATGATCAAGACATTCATGACTTTGATCGGCGTTTGCGTAAAGAAATTGATTTGGATGATGAGCGTGTTTTGGAATATGTGGCCGAGCCTAAATTGGATGGCTTAGCGGTCAGTATTTTTTATGAAAACGGCCAGCTAAAGCACGCGGCCACTCGCGGTGACGGTAAAGTAGGCGAAGACATAACGCACAACGTAAAAACCATTCGTTCAGTGCCGCTGAGTTTAGGTGAAAAAGCGCCGCAACGCTTGGAAGTGCGAGGCGAAATTTTCATGCCACACGCCGGTTTTGCTAAATTAAATGAAGCGCAAAAAGCGCAAGATAAAAAGACGTTTGTAAACCCTAGAAATGCCGCCGCAGGCAGCTTACGCCAACTTGATAGTGCGGTAACCGCCACACGCCCATTAGAGATATTTATTTATGCTTTAGGGGTTAACAGTGATGCAGACTTCGCTAACACTCATGCTGAATCTTTACAAAAACTTGCTGAATTAGGCTTTCCGGTATGCCCACTTTTGCGCGTTGTTACAGGGGTGCAAGGGTGCTTGCAATACTTTCAAGACATGTCGGCACAGCGCTCTGATTTAGCCTACGAAATAGACGGCATTGTTTATAAGTTAAATCGGCTCGATTGGCAAAAAGCCGCGGGCTTTATTGCCAAAGCGCCACGTTGGGCTTTGGCGCACAAATTCCCTGCGCAAGAAAAAAGCACGCTGGTGCGCGACATTCAAGTACAGGTCGGCCGAACTGGGGCAATCACACCGGTAGCTCGGCTTGAACCGTTATTTGTTGGCGGAGTGACAGTCTCTAACGTGACCTTACACAACAAAGCCGAAATTGAGCGCTTAGGGGTTCGGGTGGGCGATACAGTCGTGGTTCGGCGAGCCGGTGACGTTATTCCACAAATAGTATCGGTCAATTTAGAAAAACGCCCGAGTAATTCACTCGCGTATCAATTTCCGTCAGCGTGCCCAGAGTGTGGCTCGCAAGTGGTGGCTGAAGGTGAGGGTATTATATCGCGCTGCACTGGTGGCCTTATTTGCGGTGCACAAGTCAAACAAGCCATCACCCATTTTGTGTCACGTAAAGCCATGGATATTGATGGCATGGGTGAGAGAATTGTTGACCTGTTGGTTGCACAAGGGCTTATTAAGTCGGTTGCCGACATCTATTTGCTAACCGCTGAACAGCTGTTAGAGCTTGAAGGTTTTGCACAAAAATCAGCGGATAATTTAATTGCCGCCATTCAAGCCAGCAAAAAAACCGAACTGCCTCGCTTATTGTTTGCATTGGGCATTCCGCAAGTGGGCGAAACCACGGCAGAACAGTTGGCACAAACCTTTGGCCACATAGATGCACTCAGTGCCGCTAGCAAAGAGGAGTTTGAACGTTTGCCCGATATTGGCCCAATTGTAGCTGAAAACATTACGGTCTTTTTTGCCACCGAAAGTAATCGAGCGGTAGTGCGCCAATTATTAGAAAACGGCGTTGAATACACGCCCATTGACGTGAGTAAACACGTTGATTTGGCCAGTTTGCCGCTGGCTGAGAAAACCATCGTACTGACCGGCGGGCTCAGCTCAATGAGCCGTTCGGATGCCAAAAAACAATTGCAAAGCCTGGGTGCAAAAGTGACCGGCAGCGTGTCGAAGAAAACATCATTGGTGATTGTGGGAACCGACGCGGGTAGCAAAGCGCAAAAAGCCGAAGAATTAGGCATTGAAACACTGGATGAAGAAGGCTTGTTGGCGTTATTAAAATCATTATGAATATTCGGCCGTACGAGAAAAATGATAAGGATGCTGTGATTTCTTTATGGAAGGAATGTGGGCTTGTTACTCCTCAGAATGACCCGGCGAAAGATATTGAAAGAAAGCTTAAGGTTGATGCTGATTTATTTTTAGTTGGTGTTAATGAGAACATCATCGTTGCCACGGTTATGGGCGGCTATGAAGGGCATCGCGGGTGGATCAATTATTTGGCAGTGAAACCGTCGGAGCAACGCAAGGGTTACGGTCAAGCAATAATGCAGTCGGTGGAGTCGGCGATTAAGGCCAAGGGCTGCCCCAAAATTAATCTGCAAGTTCGAAGTACTAATAAAGCGGTTGTCGCTTTTTATTCAGCATTGGGTTATGGCAATGATCACGTTCTTGGCCTTGGTAAGAGGCTAGAGCCCGATTCATAAGCGGTATAAACCTCTAAGCCAAAAAAGCATGGATTGAAAACCCAGATCAAGGTCGTAGTATTTTTCTTTTACTAATAAATTTCACAAACGAAGCACGCAAAAATGAAACAATTTATTCAACAATGGGTTGGCAAAATACCTAATATTAGTGGCTTTGAGCAACCCGTTAGTGCCGCCGTAATGAGCGCCTTAGTATTGTTGCTGGCGCTGGTGGCATTTTTTGCGGCGAAACGTATTTTTGTTCACTTAATTCATAAACTGTTTACTAAAACAGAGTCTGATTTAGACGACATTTTTGTGCGCCGCAAGGTGTTTAGCCGTTTTGCCTATTTAGCGCCAAGTTGGGTTATTTATAAATTAATGCCAATGGCGCTGGAAGGGTACCCAGTGCTGGCAAAATTCACGGCTATTGGCGTTAGTATTTACTGTGTGATTGTTCTGGTGTTGGTGATTGACTCGGTGATTGATTCATTGGTTGATCTTTATCGTTCGTTCTCAATATCAAGGCAAATTCCAATTCAAAGTTTCGCGCAAGTCACCAAGCTGGTGGTTTACTTTATTGCGCTGGTTACCATTGTCTCGTTCGTGATTGGTGAGTCACCGTTAAAACTGTTTGCCGGTTTGGGGGCCATGACGGCGGTCTTAATGTTGGTGTTTAAAGACCCAATATTGGGTTTTGTGGCAGGCATACAACTGAGTTATAACAACATGGTTGGCATTGGCGATTGGGTGGAAATACCGCAGCACAATGCCGATGGCGACATTATGGAAATTGGCCTGACCACGGTAAAAGTACGCAATTTTGATAACACCATTACTACGGTTCCTACGCAAAGTCTGATTAATGAGTCATTTAAAAACTGGCGTGGCATGCAAGAGTCGCAAGGGAGACGTATAAAGCGGTCAATTTTCATTGACGTGAATTCCATTAGCTTTTGCGATGAGGCTCGAATTACTAAGTACAGTAAAATTAATTACATCAAAGATTATGTTGCGCAAAAGCAGCAAGAGCTGGATGAGCACAATGCAAAACACCACAGCAATACCAAAGAGTCGTTAGTCAATGGCCGCCGTATTACCAATGTGGGCACGTTTAGAGCGTACATTTTGGCGTATTTGCGCAACCACCCTCAAATCAACCCTGATTTAACGCTGTTGGTGCGCCAACTTGCGCCGACTGCAGCCGGGTTACCGCTTGAGGTGTATGCCTTTAGTGCTGAGAAAAATTGGGCTAAATACGAGGCCATTCAGGCGGATATATTTGATCACTTATTTGCGGTAGCGAATGAATTTGATCTTAAAGTTTTTCAAAACCCAAGCAGTGTTGATTTTGCTAATGCGCTTACGCGCTAAACGTTAATGTAACGGGTTTAGAAGTAATGGGCTGTCTCTAGGTTACAAGCTGCGCACAAACTCGGAGATACCGTTCAATAGCATTTGCGTTGCTAGCATTACTAATATCATACCCATTAAGCGCTCAAGGGCTCTGGCACCGCGTTGGCCAATTAACGCTAATATCTTGGGTGAGGCAATTAATAGGGCGGTGGTCACCAACCAGGCTAACAGTAAGGCCACTGACCAATCGATTATTTGTTCAGGCTTGCTGGAACTTAATAACAATAATACGGCAATGGTGGACGGGCCAGCAATCATGGGGACTGCCAACGGCACAATAAAGGGGTCGTCGGTTTCGACGCCTTGATTACTTTCAGCGCGGCTAGGGAAAATCATGCGCAATGAAATAATAAACAAAAGAATGCCGCCGGCAATGTTCAGCGACGGTTGAGTTAGCCCAAGAAAGGCCAATATTTCATTGCCAGCAAATAAAAAGCCCAGAAGAATGAGCAATGCAATCACCAGCTCACGACCAATAACACGCGGGCGACGGTTTGGCTCAAGCTTAGACAATATGGCGTTAAAAATGGGCACATTACCCAACGGATCCATAATAAGAAACAAGGTTACTGCTGCGGTGGCAATATCACTCCAGTTCATGTTCATTACTCATTTGATTTCCCTAAATGCATTTTGATACAAATGTGTAACGTTGTCGTGTTAATGGAAAAGAAAACGCCTTATTTTAATTTTGCATAAGGTGTGGCCAATAAAAAAGAGGAGGCTATAGGCTATTGCCTCCTCTTTTTGTTGCTAAATAATAGAAAAACGCTTAACTCAATTTAGCTAACCGTTCCCAGGTATCGACCACTGAGTCAGGGTTGAGTGACACTGAGTTGATGCCTTGCTCAAACAACCATTCCGCTAAATCTGGGTGATCGCTAGGGCCTTGGCCGCATATGCCAATGTATTTACCCGCCTTATTACAGGCTTGAATAGACATGGACAGCATTTTTTTAACGGCCGGGTTACGTTCATCAAATAAGTGCGACACAATGCCTGAGTCTCGGTCTAAGCCCAGTGTGAGTTGAGTCATGTCGTTTGAGCCAATTGAAAAGCCATCGAAATGCTCTAAGAACTCGTCGGCCAACAGAGCGTTGGCCGGCAGTTCGCACATCATGATTACTTTTAAGCCATTGTCACCGCGCTTTAGGCCGTTTTCAGCCAACAGTTTGATGACTTCCGACGCCTCGTCCAGAGTACGTACGAACGGAATCATGATTTCGACGTTGGTTAAGCCCATTTCATCACGCACGTATTTAACCGCGCGGCATTCAAGCTCAAAACAGTCGCGCATGTTGTCGGCAATGTAGCGTGAGGCACCGCGAAAGCCCAACATGGGGTTTTCTTCGTCAGGCTCGTAGTCGTGGCCGCCCACCATGTGCGCGTATTCGTTTGACTTGAAGTCTGACAAACGCACGATCACTCGCTTAGGGCTGTAAGCAGAGCCTAATGTGGCAATGCCTTCGGCTAGCTTTTTCACAAAGAAATCAGTAGGCGAGTCATAGCCAGCCATGTATTCATCAATAATGGCTTTTACATCGGGCGCTTGCTGGTCGTATTCAATTAATGCTTTAGGGTGCACGCCGATCATACGGTTAATAATAAATTCTAACCGCGCCAAGCCAATGCCATCGTGAGGCAATTGGGCAAAGGTGAACGCACGATCCGGGTTGCCCACGTTTTGCATGATCTTGAACGGTATTTCCGGCATCTCATCAAGCTGGGTCACTTGTTTTTCAAAATCAAGTTCGCCTGCGTAGATGTAGCCTGTATCGCCTTCAGCGCACGATACGGTAACGGCAGCACCGTCGTCTAACTTTTCAGTGGCATCACCACAACCAACAATGGCCGCCACACCAAGTTCGCGAGCGATAATGGCGGCATGGCAAGTACGCCCACCACGATTCGTCACAATGGCCGCGGCACGTTTCATTACCGGCTCCCAATCTGGGTCGGTCATGTCGGTAACCAAGATGTCGCCGTCTTGAACAATGTTCATGTCATCAATGCTCATGACCTTACGCACTTTGCCTGAGGCAATGCGTTGCCCAATGGAGCGACCTTCAGCCAATACGTCACTTCGGCTGTTGAGCTTATACGTGACTCTTTGTGATGCATCGCTTTGGCTGGCAACGGTTTCGGGTCGTGCTTGCACAATGTACAGCTGCTGGTCATCGCCGTCTTTTGCCCATTCAATGTCCATCGGGCGGCCGTAATGCTTTTCAATGATCAGCGCTTGCTTGGCTAACTCTTGAACATCGTTGTCGTTAATGGAAAATCGTTTGCGTTCGGCTTCGTCCACATCAACGGTGTTGACTGAGCGCCCAGCCGTGGTGTCGGCCGAATACACCATTTTGATGAGCTTGCTGCCTAGGTTGCGCCGTACCACCGCCGGTTTGCCGGCTTGTAGCGTTGGTTTGTGTACGTAAAACTCATCAGGGTTGACCGAGCCTTGCACCACGGTTTCACCTAAGCCATACGATGAGGTAACAAACACCACATCATCAAATCCAGACTCAGTATCTAAGGTGAACATAACACCCGCACTTCCTGTTTCGCTGCGCACCATACGCTGAATACCGGCCGACAGGGCGACGTTTTCGTGCGCATAGCCTTGATGTACGCGGTATGAAATAGCGCGGTCGTTAAACAGAGACGCAAAGACTTCATGCACGGCGTGTTTAACCGCGTCGATGCCTTCTATGTTTAAGAACGTTTCTTGTTGACCGGCAAACGAAGCGTCGGGTAAGTCTTCGGCTGTGGCGGAAGAGCGTACGGCGACTTTTAAGTTTTCATTGCCGCCTTGCATGTCTTTAAATGCAATTTCTAAGGCGCGGTCAAATTCTTTAGGGAAGGGGGTTTCGATAATCCAGCGGCGAATGTCGGCACCGGCTGAAGTTAAATCATCGATATTATCAACATCAAGTGCGTCAAGACGCTCATTGATGCGTTGAGCCAGGCCATCGGTTGCAAGAAACTCTCGATATGCGTCAGCAGTGGTGGCGAAACCATTGGGGACAGAAACGCCAAGTGAGGTTAAATTACCGATCATTTCACCCAAGGAGGCATTTTTGCCGCCTACTTTTTCAACGTCGTTGATGGTGAGATGATCGAACGTAATAGTGTGTGTATTAGCTAGTTCGCTCACAGGTTAATCCTCGTGGTGGATTAAGATTTTTCGTGGACTTGCAAGTTTATCATGTCAATAAAAGAATGCATTAGCTGAGACACAAAATATCGATTTCTTAACTCAAAACAACACTTTTGTCATTCAATGAAAGCCAGTACACTTATTCAACAATGCATACAGGGTAATTTATGAAACGCAAAGTTTTTTATTTGTCAGACAGTACCGGTTTAACGGCTGAAAATTTGGGTCGTAGTTTATTGGCGCAGTTTCCTAAAATTCAATTTGAAAGTGTTACTCGCCCGTTTATTGATACCCCTGAGAAGGCTCAAAATATTGTCATTGAAATCAATAAAGAGGCGCAGACGAGTCAATCACGCCCCATTGTTATTGACACCATTGTGGATACCAAAGTGAGCCGCATTATTTCCGCCACCGAGTGTTTTTACATCGATATTTTTTCCACGTTTTTATCACCATTAGAAAAAGAACTGGGCACTAAATCAGCTCATAATGTGGGGCACACGCCTATATTTAAAGAAGACAGCCGCGTGGCCGACGAAAATTACATGCAGCGCATTGATGCCGTGCATTTTGCGCTGGCTAATGACGATGGTATGCAGCTCAATCGTTACGACGACGCTGACATTATATTGATTGGTGTATCGCGCACGGGTAAAACGCCGTCCAGCGTTTATTTGGGCATGCAGTACGGGGTGAAAGCGGCTAATTACCCGTTGATTCCTGATGATTTAGAGCGCAAAGCCTTACCCAATGCTTTGAAAGATTATCAAAAAAAATTGTTTGGTTTGACCATTCGCCCAGCGCGGTTGGCCGACATTCGCAATGAACGAAAGCCGAACAGTAACTATGCCGCCTTGCGCACCTGTGTTGATGAAGTCAAACAAGCCGAAATGCTATACCGCCAGTATCGAATTCCATATATCGACACCACCCAGTTATCGGTGGAAGAAATTTCAGCTCGCATGTTGCAACGCGCCGGCATTGAACGGCGTGTGAATAGCCTGTAAACGTGGTTATGAGTAATAACATAAACAACGAAGATACTCGTTTTATGCAACGCGCGTTAGAGCTGGCACAGCAAGCCGAAGCGCAAGGCGAGGTACCGGTTGGTGCGGTATTAGTACTCGATGGCATTATTGTGGGCGAAGGCAGCAATAGCCCTATAAACAGCCAAGACCCATCGGCTCATGCTGAGATAAATGCCTTAAGAATGGCCTGTAAACAGGTGGAAAACTATCGCTTACCTCAAAGCACCTTGTACGTCAGTTTAGAACCGTGCGCCATGTGTGCAGGCGCCTTAATACACGCTCGTGTGCAACGAGTGGTTATTGCAGCCAAAGAGCCAAGAGCCGGCGCGGGCGGTTCAATCTTTAATGTGCTTGATGACTCGCGTTTAAACCATCGCTGTGATCTTGAGTTCGGTTTGCTGGGTGAGCAAAGCGCCGCCATGTTGCAAGCCTTCTTTAAGCAACGTCGAGCCTTAGCAAAACAAAAGGCAAAGCAAAAGAAGGCCGATCAGGCAAAGTGATATCGGGTTAAAGAGACACCACAACTAAAAAGAGACCATAGTTAAAGTTCAGCTCGAATACGAGCCGCCACTTTTTCTAATTCAGCCGGGTCACCCATCTCGCTTGCGTGCGTTCTGGCTCCGAGAATAGAACCTGGTAAAACATGGAAATGAATGTGCGGTACGGTTTGACCCGCGGCGGCACCATTCAATTGAAACAAGGTGATGCCATCGGCCTTCATGGCGGTTTTTACCGCTTGTGCCACCATTTGTACTTTATTGATCAAATCCGAGGCCGCTTCAGGGCTCAGTTCTAAAATAGTTTCGGCCGGTTCTTTAGGGATCACCAAGGTGTGCCCAGGGGCTTGCGGCATGATATCCATGAACGCCAATGTGGTGTCATCTTCATAGACTTTTGAACAAGGAATTTCATCTCGCAAAATTTTGGCAAATATATTATTTTCGTCGTAGCTCATTGTGAAATAGGCTTTGTGTAATTGATTGCTAAAAATAGTCACTATACACGCGTTTACTGCTGTTCTGCCAGTATCATTGCGCCGTGAAAAAGTTAATAATACGCGCAACAAAAAGAGACCCCTTATGACTCAAAAAAGACAATATCGTTCATTGCGCGATGCGTTTGGGCAATTTGCCACTGGCGTGACAGTGGTCACCGCATTAGATAACAAGAAAACCCCGATTGGTTTAACCGCAAACAGCTTTGCTTCAGTGTCACTAGAGCCTGCTTTAGTGTCTTGGTGCGTGGATAAATCATCAACTCGATTTGAAGAGTTTTCAAAAGCCGATTATTTTTCAATCAGCGTGTTAACTGAAAAACAAGAGCACTTATCGAACCTGTTTGCATCACGCAGCTGGGACGATACGGTGTTTGAAGACGTGCCGTGGTATGAAGGTCATCATGGCGTGCCGCAACTGCCTGATTGTATGGCGCGCTTTCACTGCAAAACCGAGCACGTTTATGAAGGTGGTGACCATTTAATTATTGTTGGTGCGGTGGAAGATTACGATTGTGACCCGCAAACCCCTTTACTGTTCTTTCACGGGCAATACAAGCAAGTAAAGTAGTTACTGAGCATCGAAACGTAACTTAAAACGTAAAAAGCCGAACATAGCGTTCGGCTTTTTAATGTGCGCACTGGCTTTAGATGCCGTGTTTTATATCAGCGATTTAACTGCAAGCTTATTACTTAACCAGCTCTGACAGTTTAAGTTCAACCGTGTCGGCATGCGTATTACTCACTTCAACCTCATTCGATTGAATGTCGCCAGGTTTTGCGATTGGCTGCCCAGACTTAGACACTCGAGCGCTTAGGGCAATGTTTTCAAAAGACGATATATTAAATTGAGGCAGCATGGCATCTTGATCAGACAAGGTTACCGTGATTGGTAAGTCGTTCACGGTTAGGCGTTTAACCGCTAATGGGGCAGGTGGGCCATTCACCGCTTTAGCAATAATAAACAGCGCGTCGTTGGGCGATAATGCAGCGGCCATTTGCGGTGCAATAGACACGTTGACGGTAATGCCCTTTGGCGCAGTAACCGATTCTTGAGTGTTTTCTTTTTCTTTCTCTGTAGCTTGAGCCGGCAATGCTTGTTGGCCTAATACCTCAGCAATAATGTCTCGCAGTTCTGCTTGTTGCTGAGGTTGATCCGCCAGCACGTCAAGTAAAATATCCCAGTGCGTTTTTGCGCTTGCCGTATCACCAATCTGAGCGGCAGCCAGCCCACTTAGCCATAATGCTTGGCGGTTTCTGGGGTTGATGCTTAGCGCTTTTTTCGCGTATTCGATGGGTTCGCCAGCCATATTGCCATTGGCCGCTAACGCTGAGGCATCGGCCAAGGTGGCGTAGGTTTCGGCAGACCGGTCTCCGAGCTCTATTTGTGTTAACAAGCTGCTCTTCGCCTTGGAGAACTGGCCCAGTGCCAAATACGTGCGAGACAATAGAGCCCAACCCTCAATGTCATTGGGTGAGTCGGTTAAGCGTTGCTCTAAACTGGCCACCATCTGGCTAACTTGTTCTGCCGATGCGGTAGGGCTGTCAGACGTAATTTGCGTTTGCTTGAATGCTTCCGGCGTGCCAACGTAGGTGTAAATGGCGGCGGCGCCTAAGGGTAAAAACACACACAGTGCGGTAATGGCGGCTTTATTCGGGCGTTTAGGCAATGCGGAGCCTTCATCTTGCTTGGCGTTTGCTAGGTCAATGTCTTGCGCTAATGTGGTTTCTATTTCCAACTTGAGCGCTTCGTAGTCGGTGGCGGAAATACTGGCATTTTTGAGTTGTTCTTCTAATTCGGCCAAACGTTCTTTGGCAAAATGAATGTTTTGCGCATGCCGCGCGTATGAAAAAGTGTTGCGGGTAAACACCAGCGGCCAGACCAACCATGCCAACGTGGCGAGAACAATAAGTGTGGCGGCAAGAATAAATGTAATCATGGTCAGCGGCTTTAAGTAAAGTGTCGGAGTTAGGGCAGGTTATTTGTTAGGCGTTGAGTTATCGGATTCAGAGTTATCACGGTTCAATGAGGGAGTGTTACTCATTAAATTACGCACTTTAATGCGTGTGGCCTCGTCGTTTGCCTGCGAGGGCAAAAACATTTCTTGTTCTTGCTTGTGTTTAATTTTTCTAACCAACAACACAATAATCAGCAGTAACAACACAAACGGCCCTAACCAAAGAAACGCCGTAGCCGCCGTAAAGCGCGGTTTGTATAAAACAAAGTCGCCGTAACGGTCTAACATGAAGGCTTTTACTTGTTCGTTTGTTTTGCCTTGGTTAATTAAGCTGCGAGTTTTACGGCGTAAATCTTCAGCAATCGGCGCATCCGAATCGAGCAGGTTTTGGTTTTGACATTTCGGGCAGCGCAATTCAGCAATTAATTCTTTATAACGCGCTTCGTATTCTGGTTGAGAAAATTCAGCAATTTCAACCACGGCATACACAGGCCCCGTGAGCGTAAACAGCGCAAGCCCTGCCATAAAGCTTAAGTAAACGAAGGGGGCGGTGAGCGTTTTATTTAATAGCGTATTCATGCTTCTAGCGTGGTTTTGCATTAAGGCTTATTGTTAAATAGAGCATTCAGAGTAGGAAACAATGGGGCAATTTCTTGTTCTAGAATGCGGGCATTTATCGGCCCTGCATGGCGATAAATGATGTGGCCTTGCTCATCAATCACAAAGGTTTCTGGTGCGCCATACACACCCCATTCAATGCCAATATCGCCGTTTATATCGCTGGGTATTGCATTATAAGGGTTGCCGCGCTCGGCCAGCCATTGCGAGGCGTCCTCGGGCTTGTCTTTGTAATTTAGCCCCACTAATGGAATGCTTGTATTACTCGCTATTTGGTTAAATAGCGGGTGCTCGTAGCGGCATGAGGGGCACCAAGAAGCCCATACGTTCAAAATCCAACGTTTGCCTAAGTACTGCGTTGGGCTGAAGGTGGTTGCTTGAACTTGCTCAGTAGAGAGGTTCAGTAATGGCAAATTAAAATCAGGCGCTTGTTTATTAATCAGTGCTGAAGGCAGCTCTTTGGGGTTTAACGTTAGCCCAATGCCCAATAAGATCGCCAAGCCTAAAAAGGCCAACAGCGGAATAATGTACAAACGTGTTTTTTTATTTTCAGCCATTAGACAAACCTAAGAGGGTTGAATCGTTGGGGTTGATGATGCTTTGGTATCATTGGCCGATGTATGACCGCGTGTTTCTGAGACTTCGGCAAGCTGTTGTTTGCTCATGGTTTTAACCGGCCGTCGATAACGGCGGTCTGCGGAAGCAATTAAGCCGCCCAACGCCATTAAAAAGCCGCCCAACCAAATACAGGCCACGTACGAGCGTAAGTAGAGGCGAACGGTCCAAGCGCTTTGCTCTCCTCGTTCTAGGCGATCACCCAGTGAGATATACACATCGCGGCTTAAGGTGGTGTTAATGGCCGCTTCGGTCATCGGTTTGCCTGAAGAATAAAAACGTTTTTGTGGCGCCAGTGTAAAGCTGTCTTCAGGCTTAGGAGTATAAGACACTAAAAATTTACCCTCATTGGCTTGGTAGTTTTGCTCACTTTTTTGGCTAATACCTGAAAATGTGAACTGGTAATTGCCGAGGGTGTAACTTTCACCGGGAGCTAAGCGTACGTCTTTTTCTAAGCTGTAGGTATTAACGTGCGTTACGCCCAAAATAAAAACAGCAATGCCAAAGTGCGCAACCGTCATGCCCCAAATAGAGGCCGGGATTTTACGCAAACCGGATACCCAATTTTTTTGATGTTTCAGGCGATCTAACAGAGCAAACACACTCCACAGCATGACCCAAATGCCCAATGTTGAACCGAAAAAACCACGCCATTGGAATGCCTGCACTGATAATTGATGTGTGATTAACGCACCTACAATTAGGCTGATTAGTAAAATGGCCAGTGTTTGGGTTTTAAAGCGGCTTAGTTGGTCGCGTTTCCAGCGGCTGGTAGAACCAATACCAACAACAACGGCCAGCGGTATGGTCAGTAAGGCAAACATGAAATCAAAGTAGGGCGCACCGACTGAGATTTTCTGACCAAATGCGTCGAATAAAATAGGCGCCAAGGTGCCAATCAATACCATAAACGCGCTGATCACTAACAGTACGTTATTGAGTAACAAGCTTACTTCTTTAGAGAACAGGCTGTAGTTAATATCGCTGTTCAATTTGTGCGCTTTGGCGGCATAAAGCCCTAAAGACCCGCCCACAACAATCAGTAAAAAGCACAAGATGAACAAACCGCGCGTGGGGTCAGAAGCAAAAGAGTGCACCGATGTTAGTACGCCTGAGCGAACTAAGAATGTGCCTAATAAGCTTAAAGAGAAGGCCAAAATTGCCAGCAGTACCGTCCACGCTTTAAACGCACCACGCTTTTCAGTAACGGCAAGCGAATGAATGAGTGCGGTGCCCACTAGCCAAGGCATAAAAGACGCATTTTCAACGGGGTCCCAGAACCACCAGCCACCCCAGCCCAGCTCGTAATATGCCCACCAACTGCCAAGCACAATACCGATGGTTAAGAACAGCCAAGCAATGGTTGTCCATGGGCGAGCCCAGCGAGCCCATGCTGTATCAAGTTTGCCGCTGAGCATGGCGGCAATGGCAAATGCAAACACCACGCTGAAACCTACGTAGCCCATATACAACATAGGCGGGTGAATTAAAAAGCCCGGGTCTTGCAGCAATGGGTTTAACTCATTGCCATCTAAGGGGGTTGGAAATAATCGATCAAACGGGTTGGAAGTAAAGAGGGTGAATGCAATAAAACCAATACTGACCATGCCCAACACCGACACAACGCGCGCCAACATATCTCGCGGAATACCGCGACTAAAGCGTGCGACTAATGCGGTCCAGCTGCTGAGCATTAAAATCCATAACAATAGCGAGCCTTCATGACCACCCCACACGCCAGACAGGCGGTACATCAGCGGTTGCTGTAGATTTGATGTTTTTGCAACGTACGCAATTGAAAAGTCATTGATGTAAAAAGCGTAAGTGAGAATACTGTAAGACAGCAGTACTAGCACCCATTGCACGTAGGCCGAGGTGCGGCCAAACATCATCCAACTTTGTCGGCCTCGATAAGTGCCTGCCAACGGCAGAATCGATTGAGCGATGGACACGCACAGAGCTAAAACTAGACAAAAACTTCCGAGCTCGCCGAGCATAAAGTTGCCTCTTAAATTGAGTGTATTAAGTTAGTAGGTGACAGCGCCATCGGCATTATCGCATTTATTAGCTTGCGCTAGCATAACGGCATCGGCCGCCTCATTAGGCACATAATTTTCATCGTGCTTGGCCAGTACTTGTGATGCCACCAGCACCGACTCTTGATTGATCTTGCCTAATGTCACAATGGCTTGGCCTTCACGAAATAAATCAGGAAGAATGCCGGTGTATTGAACGGTGACATCGTTCTCGCAATCGGTAACATTAAAGCGTTGAGTAACACCGTCATCTAAGCGAGACACACTGCCTTTACGCACCAAACCGGCAACGCGATACACTTGTTCTGAAGAAAAGCCTTCGTGTTTTATTTGGCTTGGCGTGCGGAAATACTCAATGCTGCTTTGCATGGCTTGCAATGCCAAAAAAGTGGCAATGCTGATGCCAACAATTAGCACGCCAATGATGGTAAATCGTTTTTTCTGGCTTGGGCTCATTCTATTGTGATGCGTTTAAGAGTTGTTTTGATGACGTTCTTCGCGCTGTATTTGTCTGGCGATGTCGCGCTTAATTCTAGCATTGCGAAATTTAGCGAATGCAACAATAAAAAGTAGGCAAGCAGTACTTAAAGCCCAACAAGACCACACATGAAACGCGTAGCCACCCATATGAAAGAATTCTGACCAATTCATAATCGTTGAACCTCTGTTATTTCTCAGCCGCGGAAATGGCCGCTTTTACCCATTGGCTTTTTCGTTCATTAAGCAACACTTTATTTTGCGCGGATAAAAATAAAGCGTAGCCGTAAAAGAACATAAAGCTCAGAATCATCAAAATAAGCGGTGTTAGCATGTCGGCAGGCATGCGCGGGCCACCTTCAGCAAAAATGGTGGCGCCTTGATGTAAGCTGCTCCACCATTCCACCGAGTAGTGAATAATAGGCACAATCACAACGCCAATTATCGCCAGCATGGCCATGGCTTTTTCGGCCGTTTTGCGTTCTTCAAATGCATGGTAGGTGGCCATGACACCAAAGTACAAAAATAACAAAATGAGTTCTGAGGTAAGGCGTGCGTCCCATGTCCACCAAGTTCCCCATATGGGTTTACCCCAAATTGAGCCAGTAATAAGGGCGAGGGCGGTGAAAACAGCACCTAAGGGCGCTGAGCAAATAGCCACTACAAAGGCCATTTTCATACGCCAAATAATGCCTATGGCGGCTGCGGTGGCCATCACCATGTAAACAAACAGAGAGAGCCATGCGGCAGGTACGTGTACGTAAATAATGCGAAAGCTGTCACCTTGTTGGTAATCAGCAGGGGCTTGAAATAAGCCTAAATAAGCACCGCACACAAACAACACCAAGCTCAGTAAGCCAAAGATGGGTGTGGTGTATTGAGCAATTTGGTAGAACTCACGAGGCGACCCCAGGCGGTGATACACGGTCACTAAAAATTTCCAAATGATGCTAACAGGGTTCACGGTATTTATTCGGTTGGCTCGTTATTAATTAATGGTTGCCCTGAGTGCGCTAGCAATGGCAAATGGCGCTAGCGTAATGGCTAATACAAAAATTGCTGCTAGAGTATACAACTGGCTGGTTATTTCCAAGCCTTGAGCTGATTGAGATAACATGCCAGCACCGAAAATCAATACGGGTATGTACAGCGGCAGAATAATAATGGCAATCAGTACACCGCCTCGCCTTAATGTGACCGTAATAGCGGCGCCAACGGCACCAATCAGTGTCAGGCTGGGGGTTCCTAACAGCAAGCCGAAGAATAATACCCAAATTTGTTCAGAAGGTATATTAAAAGTAAGGCACAGAAGTGGACTGAAAACAGTTAAAAACAGACCGGTTGCACTCCAGTGCGCCAGCACTTTGCCCAGCATGGCCATTTCTAAAGAGCGCTGGTGAATAATGGCCTGTTCTAAGGTGCCGTCTTGATAGTCACTTTGAAACATGTTTTCCAAGCTGAGTAAGCTGGCTAAAACCGCGGCAACCCAAATAATGCCGCCGCCAATTTTTTGCAACAATGTGATTTCAGCGGGCAGGCTGAATGGAAAGAGCAGGGCAATAATAATGAAAAACACCAAAGGTTGAATTAATGCGCCCGTGTTTCTAAACAGTAACTGCCATTCGCGTTTGAAATACAGTAACAGGGTGTTCATAGGTTACCGCCGTGCGCTTCTAAATTAAGCTCTGAGCGATACTTAGCCAAGCCACTTTGGTCTAAACTTTGGTGGTGTGTCATCACAATAGCGCCACCATCACTTAGGTGCTGAACGCATAAATCTTCTATTAACGCACGCCCATGAATATCAATGCCGGTAAATGGCTCATCGAGTATCCACAATACTTTTGAACTTGTTTTTGAACTTGCTTTTGAACTTAACAGTAAGCGCGCGAAAGCCAAACGCCGGCGCTGGCCAAAAGACAGGGCTTGGGCGCTCAAGTCTGCGCAATATAAAATTTTTAGCTGTGCTAAGCAGTCGTCCAGTGCTTGTTCGTCATTTATGCCTTCTAATTGCTGCTGAAAACGAAGATTTTCGATGGCGGTGAGTTCGTTTTTTAACCCGTCTTTATGGCCAACATAGGCCGTACTTGCATTGAAGTCGACATTGTTTGCCAATGGCTGCTTACGCCATAGCACCGTGCCACTGTCGGCAGAGCTTAATCCGCACAGTATGCGCAATAAACTGGTTTTTCCTGAGCCGTTGGCGCCAACAATATGTAAGCATTGCCCACGATTAACGGTGACATTGATACCTGTAAACAGGCTGCGTTCACCCCGCACACAGTGCAAATCATGGCCTTGCAATAAGCATTGATCAGAGTCAGTTTTGTGTGTGGCAGCAAGGGCGGTCATAAAGTCGTATTAACTTAATTAGCGTTAAGAGTGGTGTTAAATTGATTAAGGCTCAGGTTTGATGTGTTAAAAGCGGAAAATTACGGTGAGTGCTTTTTGCATTAGCGACAGTTTATCAATACCATGTGTGCTTATCTATCTATTTGTATCTATGCTTGAATATGGACTTCTCAAAATTTCGACTCAATGGCCAGCGCGCCAATTTAAATGATTTTTCAACTCGTGAAGACGGCGGTGAAAGTGATAAAGCGCTGAAAAAATTACGCTCTAAATTGTGGGCCGAAGTGGCTGACTTACAACAGGTTTTGTACGCTGAATCTAAGCAGTCACTGTTGATCGTATTGCAAGCCATGGATGCCGCAGGTAAAGACAGCACTATTGGCAAACTGACTTCAGAGCTTAATGCCCAAGGTTGTGCGGTACACAGTTTTAAAAGCCCCACTAAATTAGAAATGGCGCATGACTTTTTGTGGCGCATTCACGCCGCGGCTCCTAAGGCCGGTGACATGGCCATTTTTAACCGCTCTCACTATGAAGATGTTTTGATTGTTAAGGTGCACGAATGGGTTGATGATGATGCGCTTGAGCGTCGTTACCAACACATCAATAACTTTGAATCGTTACTGCACGATCGTGGTACTAGGGTATTGAAGTTTATGCTTAATATTTCACCTGAGTACCAACTTAGCCGTTTTAAAAGCCGACTTGAATACCCTGAAAAAAATTGGAAGTTCAACCCCGGTGATTTAGTTGAACGCGAACTGTGGTCTGATTACATGAGTGCTTTTGAAGTGGCTATGACTAAGTGCGCATCAGAGCAAGCACCGTGGTACGTGGTGCCGGCTGAAAACCGATTATTCAGAGACGTTATGATTGCGTCGGTTATTCGCGACACATTAAAAGACATGAATTGTCAGTACCCTGAGCCAGACTTTGACGCCAATAAATACACGGTTGATTCTATTTCCTAACAACTAAAAAACGTTGTAGTTGTTGGTGCTTCGTTAACTAAGCCAGTGGTGCTGGCTTAGTTGGTGACACCTGGTTTAGTTAGTAACACCCAGAGCATCTAAATTGCGTTTAGCAACATCATCACCTTGTTTGGCCGCGCGCTGAAACCATTCAATGGCCGTGCGGCGGCTTGCCGCCACGCCTCGGCCACGGGCATACATAATGCCTAAGTTGGTTTGCGCGCCCGGGTAGCCTTTTTCTGCGGCCGTTCGGTACCAATATACGGCTTCACCGTAGTCGCGTGGCAATACCAAACCGTCTTCGTACAGGCTGCCTAAATCAGACTGTGCCCAACCTCGGCCTTCGTCGGCAAACTTTCGAATAGAGGGCAGAGCAGCGCGCACAATGCGATCGGCCTCGGTGCGATTTCGAAGGTAGCCTCGGCCTAAAAAGTGCATGTATGCAAGCCGCATTTGCGCTCTTGCAATGCCTTTATCCGCCAGTGGCTCCAGTAATGACGCCGCTTTATCGTAATCGCCGCTGTAGTAAGCACTTAAGCCTTGTTGTAAGTATTGCTGGTCAAATACTTTTTGCTCGTCGGCTTGTTTTGCTGGGGTTTTGTTTGAATTTACAACAGGGGTAGACGTTGTGTCGTCTTCCGTATTGCTGATATTGGTATTAGCAATTTGAGTGGGCTCTGTGGGCTCACTGCTGGTGGCTTGGTTGGTTGTTGGTGTTGAGGCTTGAGTTGCTGCGCCGTTTTCACTTGCATTGCTGGCTTGCTCTTCTTGCTGTCTTTGTTGTGCCACGCTCTTGGCATTTTTAATCATGGCTTCGACTAGGGCAATAGATTTATGCTCAGGGTCAATTAAGGCCACGGTGGCCAAACGCGCAGCAGCGGCATCGTAATCACCAGAAAGTACCGAAGAACTGGCTTGTTCTATATAACCATCGGCAATTTTTTTAATGCCAGTGAGTGCTTTTGAATTTTCAGGAGCCAGTTCAAGCACTTGTTGAAAGTAAGCCAGCGCGCTTTCTCTGGCGGGCAAGATAAGCTTATTCGCAGCAACGGCTTGATTGGCTTTTTTCAGCAGTGAGCGAATGTCTTGCTGCACATTAAACTCATCAAATGCCGCTTTTAACTCTGCGTAATCTTCTGACTCGGCATCGATAATGGCCAATCGATCAAGATAACTTCTTGCGAGTACTGGTTTATCCGCTTCCAGTGAATTTAAGCCGCGTACCAAAAAGTGCTGGCGAATCTTGCCTAAGCCTTCTTTTGCATCGGCATTATTGGGGCTTAAAGACAGCACTTCTTTATAGATTAATACTGCGTTTTTTTCAGGCGGTTGCGTCAGTTCGCGTTTGCGTATGTGTGCGGCGGCGGTTTGCAATAGCTCGCGTACTTGATTGTCCAGCGCGTCTTGTTCACGAAACTCATTGGCGCGGTCAAAATCAGTGTCACGTGAGAAATTGGCTTGGCCAGCCACGGCATCATCCAAGTCTTGGTCTTCAACCGCAACAATGCGGTTTTCATCAAGTTCTTTACTAATTTCGGTTACTGAGTTGGGTTGTTCCGGCCAAAAAAACGCAACAAAAATAAGCACGATCACAAACCCGCCAACCCAAGCGGCAATGTTGATGTCGCTGTAGCGGCTAAACAGCCCATATTTCTTCGTTTGATTGACGCCAGATAAATCGCCGCCTAACACTTGTTGTCGGCGTGGCGGCTCGCCTAAATCAAAACTGGGTTTTGGTTTGGCTTGATAGGGCGTTTTCTTGGTTTTACCAGATAAAGCAGATTCAATTTCAGATCTGGATGGCGGATGCGACATTAAACTTTACTAAACACACTTCTTGGCAATAAGGCTAATAAATATAACATAACTGCCGTTGATGTAACCCGCTATGCAACAATTAACTGTGCCTTTAGCTGTGCCTTTAGCTGTGTCTTTAACTGTGCCTTTAGCTAAGCAAGGCTCAGTCAACTTGGATAAAACCTTGTTTGCGGTTAATCAGTTCTACTTTGTACCAGCCGGCGTTTTCTTCTAGAACATAAATGCCAGTGCCGGCGGTTAAATTGTAGGCCTTTTCAGAAAACGGATTGGGTGTGGTGAAAACCTCATAGTCTTGTTCAACAATGATTAACTGAGGCCCTATAGACAGGGGTTTCTCAATCAGTTTGCTGCTGATGGTTTGAATTTTTGGCCTTTGTATTGACTCAGCACTGATGGTTGCTGGGTCTAGATTGCTGACTGAGGCTAATCGATTTAAATTAAGTTGAGATAAAAAACCGTCGGCGCTTTTTATATTCTGACTGGATTCAAACTCTCTGATTGCCTTCGCTGATCGCGGCCCCCATAAACCGTCGACAGTGCCAATGTTATAGCCAATTGCTTTCAATGCCGACTGCGCAAAAATCACGTCTTTTTGGTCAATATCAACAATCGGTTCTGCGCTTAATGACGGTGTTGTTTTACGAACTACTGGCTCACTTTGAGTCACTTGCTCCGGAGTGGTGCTGCACCCAATCAGCGTCAACATAAACAGCGCAATGGCTAGCCAATGTTTAATAGGTGAAAAACAAACCTTGCGTATGGGGTAACAAGGCGAGGTAGGCAATAAACCTTTATCCAGCATATTAGTGTTATTTTTAGTGCTGCCTGTTGAGCGGAGTACCGCTTAGAGCAGGTAAATGGTTAGATTAGATTTTGTTACAAACTGTGCAACTTGTTATTTATAACTGATTTTTCCGTCAGTTTAAAGTTCCTAAATTTCAGACAAGGGTGACAATTATTGTCGGTGCCTAAGTTTTTGGCTAATTTAAGAACTTTTTGAGCATTGAGCCACGTATGTGACTGTTAATACTCATAATCATGATGACCGCTCGAGTTGGCTTTGACTTACAAATGATGAATGGTGGTCAGTTCATTTTTTACATCATGCTTCAATCGAATCACCGCGCCAAAATCAAGTTGCAGGCGAAACATGTACTCCAAAGGCGTTTTAAGAATGTCGGCATGCAATAAGCGCTGCACCCCAGAATGGCTAACAATAGCAATGGACTTAGGTGGCTTTTGTACGTTGCTTGATTGGGTTGTATCAGCAAGTTCTTCGATTAATTCTTGCCAAAAGTGCATGACGCGTTGCTGCATGATTAACATAGACTCGCCATTAGGGGCTGGCTGGTCTACAAAGTTTTTCATCCAAGTTTCGCTTTGTTTGCCTTTTATTTCAGACCACGGTAATAACTCCCAATCGCCGAAGTCATACTCCTTAATGCGTTCATCGGTTCGCCGATGTTTTGCATTTAAGGTGTCGGCCAATTGTTTGCACCGCTTCAATGGGCTGGTAATGAGCAGGTCATACGGTTCTTCTTGGCCGTGTGGCGCTATTTTCTTATAGATTTTTTCAAATTCATCAGGGTAAGACGACTCCAGAGTTAAATCGCTTTGCCCATAACAAGTGCCGCTGGGTACATCGGGAGTCGTATGTCGAATCAGGTCAATAATCATGGCTGCTTAAAAGTTAGAAAATAGGGTGCAGAAAACAGAAAAAGTTAAATTAATGCCACGCATGCTAATAAAAAACTGACTTCGCCCAGTTGTTGAATGGCGCCAAGAATATCGCCGGTATAGCCGCCTACGCGTCGCTCACAATAGCGCATAAAGCGCGTAGACAACCAATAACTGACGATCATGCCCACCAGCGCTGCCCAAGGCGCATAAAACGCCAATGCAATAGCGCTTAACAAGGTAATAAACCAGCTGAACTCTTCGGCGCGCTTGCTTAACGGTGCGGCGGCAATGGGTTTTACTTTGCTTTTATCAATGTCTTGCACGTAATTGAAGTGTTTAATTAAGCGCGATGAATGTTGGCGGCTAATGGTGTGCGCGGCAATCACGCATAAGCAAAAAGCCCAATCACCCAAGGCGGCAATATGGCACAGCAATAAAAATTTTAACCCCACCATTAAAACCAAGCCCACCGTACCGTAAGTGCCAATGCGGCTGTCTTTCATGATGGTAAGCACTTGCTCTGCTTGCCAGCCCCCGCCAAGCGCATCGCAGGTGTCGGCAAAGCCGTCTTCGTGAAAGGCGCCGGTGGTTAAGATCGACACAATTATGCTTAGAAGTACCGCCACGTTAAGCGGTAATATTGTGGCGGCCAATAAATACGTGATGGCACAAATGCCGCCAACGATCAGGCCAATGGTGGTGAAGTATTTGCGCGACTGATTAAGTAATTCAGGCGAGTAGGGGGTGTCTTTGGGTACCCGAATGCGCGTATAAAACATCAACGCATTGAGCAATAAGCTTCGTTCGTGTTCAAGGTTCCACTTGTTCATGGCTAACGTTCACCTGGCGTGGCTTGCTTTGCCCTAACTTGGTCTAATTGCGAACAAACGGTATCAATGGCCAGTAACAGCCTTACTGTGTGCCGTTGCAAGTGATCTGGGTTAACGTAAAACAGATTGTCTCTTTTTACTGAGGTCAAATTCGGCCATTGCCGCCATGTATCTAACCATTCAGGGCGGGCTTCGCCCATGCCACTGGCAATAATGGCTTCTGGGTCTAGCTTAATAATGGATTCAACGTTCACCCTTGGCGCGACTGCCGGCTCATCGGCCAGTATGTTCACGCCGCCACAGGCTCTGATTGCGTCAGAAATAATGTGGTTACCATTGATCGATATCAGTGGCTCATTCCACACTTGATAAAAGATAGGCACGTCTCGTTTGTTGGCATTGTCGTTGCGTGCTTTATTAACTTTACTCAGAAAATCACTCGCCGCCTTATTACCTTGCTCATTGTGCCCAGTGGCTTTGGCCAGCATGGTTAAACTTTTTGCCACATCGTCTAAACCGTTGGGTTGGTCAATTAACACCTTAAACCCTAATTCTCTTAATTTGGCTATGCTGCTTAATGTGTTGCCTGACTCCCAAGCAACGATTAAATCGGGTTTTAGCTGCACAATACGTTCAAAATTGGTTTGCTCATAACCGCCAACAATTGGGAGCTCAGCCGCTTCTTCGGGAAAGTCGCTGTGCGTCACCACGCCAACAATTTTATCGCCAGCGCCAATGGTGTATAGGTTTTCCACTATGTGCGGAGCTAGCGCCACAATGCGTTTTGCCGGTTGTTCGAGAGTAACGGTATTACCAGCAAAATCAGTCAGGGTAATTTGGGTATCAGCCTGTTGCTCAATTTGTGGTTTTCTCTCTTGCTCACTTTGTTTATTAGTCTGTTGGCCACTTTGTTGGCCACAGGCAAATAAAGACAAGCACAGCAACAGGTAAATAGTGCGCGTGCTAAGCTTTTTACGCACAGGCATCAGCGGGGCTGCATTGCGCTTTTTAGCGAATTGACTAATCATCACTACTGCTCACTCCAGCATCGTTAAACGTGGCCATATTCGCGTGTAACAGCAAGGCGTTTTTCAAGATGGGTACGCACACGGCGGCACCGCTGCCTTCGCCTAAGCGCATGCCCAAATCTAAAATAGCGTCGGCTTTCAATGATTCTAATGCTAATTGGTGTGCGGGTTCAGCCGATGCGTGCGAAAACAACATCCAGTCACGACAACTGGGGTTAATGCGCGTTGCCAGTAGTGCCGCTGCGGTGCAAATGAAGCCATCCACCAATATGGGGGTTTGTTTTTGCGCTGCGCTGATGTACGCACCGGTTAAGGCCGCTATTTCAAAGCCGCCAAGGTGCTTTAATACTGCCAGCGGAGTATTCAGTTCTTTTGCATGCAACGATAAGGCTTGGTTAATAATGTGTGCCTTATGGTCTTGCCCTGATTGATCGATGCCAGTGCCCGGGCCAACGGTTTTCTGCGCTGGTAGATCTAATAATGCGGCGTAAATAGCCGAAGCCGGCGTGGTATTGCCAATGCCCATTTCGCCACCAATGAACAGCGTTGCAGGGTTAGCTTGCTGTTGGCCAATATTAAGCGCGGCAGCTAATTGTGGCTCTGTCAGTGCCGCTTGGCGTGATAAATCGGCGCTTTGTGCGGCAATCGGGGTGTTCACTAATTTGGGCGCGTCGTCTAACGGGGTAACGGTGCCTAGGTTGACCACTTTAAAATCAGCCGCTAGTTCTTGAGCTAATACGCTAATGGCTGCGCCACCGCTGAGAAAATTCAACACCATTTGCGCCGTTACTTCTTGAGGAAAAGCTGAAACGTTATTAGCGCACACGCCGTGATCGGCCGCAAAAATCCGAATCGAAATATCGCTTAATGTTGGAATAGGGTTTGATTGCCAAGCGGCAAAGTCAACGGCTATTTGTTCTAGCTTACCCAGTGACCCGGCGGGCTTGGTAAGAATAGACTGCCGTTCAAGCGCCGCATTACGCGCCGCCGCATTGGGTTGAGGGCAGGGCTGAGTGATCCAATCAATTGACATATTAAAATCCAAAATGGCTTATTTGAGTGTGTGTGGTAAACCCGCAACCGTGAGCGTTACGTTGTCACACAGTTGGGCTAAATCTTGATGTAGCCAACCTAGTTGGTCTACGTATTCGCGTGTTAGTTGACCCATGGGTATTACACCCAGGCCAATTTCATTGCTAACCATAAAAACAGTGTGCGGTGATGCCGCTAAGGCGCTTAAGAAACGCGTTTTATCTTGTTGCCAATCTGCGTTTTCAACGTACAAGCAGTTATTTAACCATAAGGTTAAGCAATCAATTAAAACCACCGACTCTTGCGTTATGGAGTTAAGGGCATTGGGTAAATCTTTGGGCTCTTCAATTAATTGCCACTCTGAGTGCCGGTCTTGCTGGTGTTTGGCAATACGAGCGGCCATTTCGCGGTCACCCGCTTGGGCGGTGGCAATATAAAGCAACGGTTGTTGGCGTTGCTTGGCCAGTTGCGTGGCCAACTTTTCAGCGTAAGCACTTTTGCCGCTGCGCGCACCGCCCAAAATAAGATGTTTAATCGCTGTGTGAGTCATGATTGAGTTGTACTTTTTAAATCGGCATTAATTTAGCTTACAGCGCACTTAAACACCAACCACCACAGGGCTGCCGCTTTGCGCGCTGCGCAAAATTTCAACCGGCAAGCCGAATAATTGTTCCATATTCGATTGATTAACCACCTCATCAGGCGTGCCGTAGGCAATGGTTTGGCTATCAAGCATGGCAAGCAAACGCCCCGCGTAACGTGCCGCTAAATTGATGTTGTGCAACACCATAATGACGGCAACGCCTCGTGCCGCAAACGCTTGTATGCTTTGCATAAGAAAGTGTTGGTGGCCTAAATCCAGTGAAGTTGTGGGCTCATCCAGCAATAATAGCCGGGGAGCGTCGCCCTCGGGGGCATGCCAAATTTGGCAAAACACTCTGGCTAGTTGGGTACGCTGCTGTTCGCCGCCCGATAACTCGGTGTATATGCGGTGCGATAAATGAGTAAGGTCCATGAGTTTTAGCGCTTCTTGCACTATCTCAATGTCCGCTTGCTTGCCCGTGGCGTGTGGAATACGCCCCAGTTCAACCACCTCTGATACGGTAAACGGAAAATTCAACACACTTTGCTGTGGCAATATGGCCAGTTGTTTCGCACGAGCCTGAGGGTGCTGGGCTATGTCTGGCATGCTTAAGGTGCCGCTGTGTGTTAACTGACCATCAATGGCTTTCAATAATGATGACTTGCCTGCGCCATTAGGCCCAATGATTGCCAACACTTCGCCACTGTTTAAGCTGAACGAGGCATTACTCACCAAATCTTTCAGTGCCCCAGATTGAGACTTGATTGATACGCAGAGGTTTTTTAATTCAATGACTTGCATCAATAACCTCTGCTAAATTCTGTGATTTTTAGTGGCGCTCTATTTAATTCCATAATTGCCACGCTGACGTAATAATGAAATAAAGAACGGGGCACCGAGTAATGCCGTAACCAAGCCCACAGGCAGCTCAATGGGGGCGACAATCGTGCGCGCTAGGGTGTCGGCCAGTAACAACAAACTGGCGCCACCTAAGGCCGAAAGTGGCAATAAATAGCGGTGGTTGGGGCCGATCAGTAAGCGAATCATGTGTGGCACCACTAAACCAACGAAGGCGATGGTGCCAGCCAGTGCCACCGACACGCCAACCGCCAGTGCGACTAACAGAATTAAGTGCAATTTGGTTTTTTGCACTGAAATGCCCAAATGTCGGGCTTCTGATTCGCCTAACAGTAGGGCATTTAACGCAGTTGCGTATCGTGGAAGTATGGCAATGACAATCAACGCCACTAAGGCTGCGGTGGCCGTACGTTGAGTGTCAGCGCCATCAAGCCCGCCCATTTTCCATAGGCTGATGCGGCGCAATGCTTCGTTGTCAGCGAAAAATTCAATCAAACTGTTTAAACCGCCGGCCACAGCGGTAATGGCGATTCCCGCCAGCAGCATGGTGGCCACCGAGGTGCCATTTTTAGTGGTGGCCAAGCGATAAACCCCAATAACGGCAACAGCACCGCCGATAAACGCTCCTAAAGAGACCAACCACAAACCGCTGATGTTGGTGGAGGCGGTGAGAGAACTTAGGCTGAAAATGGTTAACGATGCCCCAGCAGAAGCGCCGGCGGTAACGCCAATCAGCGACGGGTCGGCCAAGGGGTTGCG
Source organism: uncultured Arenicella sp. (assembly GCA_938045295.1). Taxonomy (GTDB): domain Bacteria; phylum Pseudomonadota; class Gammaproteobacteria; order Arenicellales; family Arenicellaceae; genus Arenicella. The sequence goes on along the minus strand of CALINO010000034.1, from coordinate 8,027 downwards.
AAACAACCCTTGAGTGGCCGCGCCACAAATAGCCAGCAGAGCGCCAACTAAGGCGGCCAGCAGGGCCCTTGGCAGGCGAATCTTTTCAACCACTAAGGTGTGTGTGGCGTTAGCACTCTCGCTGTTTAAACCCAGCAAGATGGTCATTACTTCTGCAAAGGAAATATTGATGGTGCCCAACGATATTGCTAACAATAAGCTGATCGGCAACAGCGCAATCAAACTTAGGCAGACGATGTTTTTTTTACTAACAAGCACCGTTACGTCGCCTCTTTTTTGTGCAAAGTGGCCGTGGCTGAAGGCGCTGTTGGGTCAGCGTTCGTCTTAGATAAATGCGATAGCTGTGATGGCTGTGATAATTGCGCTAAAAAATCTGGCCGCAAATGCTGTTCCAAACAATCAGCCAAGCGTTCGATTTGTTGTTCACGCACGTCTTCTAAGCTAATGGCGCTCTCATTGCTTACGCCAGCCCAACGCAATAGCTCATTGCAGGCAGCCGGGGTGTCGAATAAGCCGTGCAAATAGGTGCCCATGACTTGGCCATCATCGCTTAGGCAACCGTCGATATTGCCATTATTCAAACGCAATAACGGTATTGCTTGCGAGCCTAAGGTGCTTTGCCCGCAGTGTATTTCATAACCGCTGATAGTAATTGGGTTAGAGGTTGAATTGGGCGCTGATTTAAAGTCGTTATGTTCAAACACCGCGCTCACGTTACGCAATTCTTTAGATGCTTGCAGCTCGGTTGTAATATCAATCAACCCAAAGCCATCGCAGTGCTGCGCTTTGCCGTTATTTTCAATGCCTGTTGGGTCGCTAATGCTTTGCCCCAGCATTTGGTAGCCACCGCAAATACCCAGCACTTTGCCGCCGTAGCGAATGTGCTTGTTGAGGGTGCGATGCCAGCCATTAAGCATCAGAGTGTTTAAATCATGAATCACGTTTTTAGAACCCGGCAATATGATTAAGTCGCCCGTTCTGTCGGCTTCTTCAACGCTCACAAATTTGAGATTAATCTCTGGGTGTAAACGCAAGGCATCAAAGTCGGTATGGTTACTGATTCGAGGTAATACGGGCACCACCACGGTCAGTGCCGATGGCGAATACTCTTGCTCAATGTTAATCGCGTCTTCGGCGTCTAAAAATAGGTTTTTAAGATACGGAATAACACCTAATACGGGCTTATTAGTGCGTTTTTCTAACCACTCTAAACCCGGTTCAAGCAGCTTAATGTCGCCTCGAAATCGGTTGATAATAAAGCCCACCACACGATCTTGTTCGCTTTGTGATAACAGCTCCAATGTGCCAACCAAGTGCGCAAAAACGCCACCACGGTCAATATCGGCAATTAACACCACTGGGCAATCTACGGCTTCGGCAAAGCCCATGTTGGCCACGTCGCCTTTGCGCAAATTGATTTCGGCTGGGCTGCCGGCGCCTTCAACCACAATTTTATCGTACTGTGAGCGTAACCGTGTGTGCGAACTTAGCACCGCTTGCATCGCCACTTTTTTATAATCGTGATAGGTCACCGCATTCATGGTATCCAGGGCTTTGCCGTGAATAATGACTTGCGAGCTTTTGTCGCTCGAAGGCTTTAGTAAAATTGGGTTAAAGTCGGTGCTCAGCTCCACCCCTGCGGCAATGGCTTGCAATGCCTGTGCGCGGCCAATTTCACCGCCATCGGGCGTAACCGCGCTGTTTAATGCCATGTTTTGTGGCTTAAACGGGGCAACTTTGTGTTGCTGGCGTGCTAACAGGCGGCATAAACCGGCCACCATCACACTTTTACCGGCGTCTGAGGTGCAGCCTTGAACCATCACGGTGTTGCTGGCTTTAAACGCACTGATGTCTTTCAGTGCCATGCCGGCGCTGTCTGAGGTGTCAGTTGGGTGGGGTGTTTTTTGCACGTCTATTTACACTTCGCTAATAATCAACGCCTTTACGAGCTTTGATGCCGCTTTTGTAAGCGTGAAAGATGTCTTTGACTTCAGAGACTGTGTCCATGGCGTCACGCAGTTCACTGCCACCGCCGCGGCCGGTTACCACCACGCTTTGTTCGCGCGGGCGCTGTTTTATGGCCTCAATAACCGTGCTTTTGTCTAGATATTTGTAACCCAACATATAGGTTAGTTCATCGAGAATAACTAAGTCATAACGTTCATCGGCCAGCATTGCAGCCGCGTGAGCCCATGTGTCTTCAGACGCTTTTATGTCGGCTTCTTTATCTTGAGTATTCCAAGTAAAACCGGTGCCCATGCGTTTAATATCAACACTAGGGCAGTGCTCGGTTAAGTAATCAATTTCACCGCTGTTTTGTGCGCCTTTGATAAATTGAATGATCCCCACTTTTTGCCCGTAACCAATTGCTCGTAATGCCATGCCCATGGCTGAGCTGGTTTTGCCTTTGCCATTGCCGGTTAGCAAAATAGCCACGCCACGCTCGATTTTGGCGGCCGCGATTGAGGCATCTACCTTTTCTTTTTGTTTCTGCATTTTTTTCTTATGCAGTTTTTGTTGTTCTGTAAGATTGTCGTCAGTCATGATTTGCTAATAGTGCGTGTGCTTAAACTAATCCAAAAAGGGCTCTTATTGTGACCAATAAGAGCCCTTAGTGCGAGTGTTAAAGGCTAATACTTAGAACGTGTAGCGCAAAGTTAGCTCGGCTTGGCGGCCTTCAGTATTGAAACGCTCAGTGCTGGTTGCCAAGTTAACGGTGTAATCTTTATCAAACACATTATCAACATTGGCGCGAACGCTTAAGTTGTCAGTGAGTTGATAAATGGCACTAACATCAAACAAGCCGTAGCCAGCGATAGCCGTACCGCGGCGATCAAAACGGCCGGTTTCAGAACGCACATCAAAACTTAAGTTCAAGTCACCGTAGTTACGGCTCGCATTCAGGCTTAATGAGCGCTCAGGGCGGTCATCTAACTCAATGCCCGTAAGCTTGTCGGTGGCGTCAAGCAAGTCAGCTTGAATGCCTAATTGCCAGTCATAGACGGTGGTGTTGAGTTCAAGCTCTACGCCTTTCAATTCCGCTTCACCAATATTGGCGGCAGTAAACGTGAGGGGGTCAAAGCTGAACAAGTTTTCAACATCCGTTTGATACGCCGAAACGCGCCAGTATGTGTTGCCGGCTTGGCCAGTTAAGCTCACTTCAATGCTTTCTGACTCTTCAGGCTGAATGTCTGGGTTACCAAAAAACGGGAAATACAAAAAGTTAAACGAAGGGGCAACAAACGCTGTGCCATAACTCGCTGATAAACGCAGCGTGTCAGTGAATAAGTAACCTAACGCAAGGCTGCCATTGGTTTGGTCGCCGTATGCTGAGTTATCGTCGGCGCGTAAGCTGGCAACTGCGTCAAGCTTGCCAAAACCGGTTTGAATTTGTGCGTAAGCGCCTGTGTTATCACGATTAGTAACTGGAAAGTTGCTGGTTGTTTCAATGTCTTCTTCATAGTAATCAACGCCGGTGGTAATAACCGTGTTGTCTGAAAGGTTGAATTGAAACTCAGTGCCCAAGCTGTCACGTTCGGTTTTAAATCTAGATGGAAACGAAGAGGTGGTTTTTGCATCGTCTTCGTTAGCGCCTACGGTGGTTGTCCACGTAATAGAGTCGTTGAATTGGTGCACTAAGTTGAACGCCGCACTGAAAGTTTCGTTTTCAGTTTGGTTACCAACGCCGTCACCAAACAGGTTATCAAACTCCACCGTGTTATCCGTTGCAAGCAGGTTAAGGTTAGCAACAGTGTTGTCGGTAAAGCTGACTCGTGCACCTAGGCTGAATGCGGTTTCTTCATAGGCATCAACGTCATCGTTGCCGCCGGTTAATATGCTGGTGCGGTCAATGCCGTCAGTCTCTTCAACGTCGGCTGATATGTGAAGGCTGTTGCGCTCATTGCCAATACCAAAAGCCGCACGAGCTTCTCGTAAGTTATTAGAGCCCACGCTGGCAGACACAACCGATTCGTTACGCTGGCCTTTTTTGGTGAAAAGTTGAATCACACCGCCAACCGCATCCGCGCCATAAATGCCAGAAAAAGGGCCTTTAAGCACTTCGATGCGCTCAATGGCTTCAACTGGGTATGAGTTTAATGCGGCGGCACCCAAGGTGGCACTGCCAACACGCACGCCGTCAATCAATACCACAATTTGAGAGGTAGACACGCCGCGAACGAACACCGAAGTGGCTGAACCACGGCCGCCCGAATCAGTGGTGCTAATGCCACCAATGCGTTGCAATAATGCAGGAATACTTTTTACTTGCGCCTGTTCAATGTCTTGCTCGGTGAACACATGAGCTGTGTACAAAACATCGTCGGTACTTTGCTCACCTTTGGCGGTAACCACGATTTCAGGAATGTCGTTATTGCTGGTATCGGCATACGCCGCTGGAGCAAATGCCGCAATGCATGCGATAGAAATGGCGGATTTAAGTTTGAATGTCATTTTTAACACCTTAATAAGCCTTACGTGTGTGCTGCAATGCACGGCACATAACACTTTAGAAGTTTGAATAATAAGGTGATACAGGGAGGATCAAGGAAGGCGGGTAAAGTAGGGCGGTAAGGTACGCGCCCAGTGCGCTTTGCCTTGGATGGTAGCCCTCCGCTCCATCAACGGTCTAGAACAAGCTCAATTTTAGGTTGAGCAAATAGGCCGGTTCCGGGCTGACAAGCTGTGCTTGAATACCGTTGCGGGGGCAGCGTTGGGTTTTCACCAACTTCCCAGTTTAACCGCCGAGCCTTGCTGTTACGCAGGCTGGCAGACCTAAGTTCTGCGCGAATTATAGGTTTACAGCGCTGAAAGTCAATGTGATTTAATACGGTTTAAAATAAAGCAGGGCCGATGCCGTTACGTTAATAGAGCGTAAGCTGTTGATGTAAAAAAGGGTTTGAGCCAAGCCCAAACCCTTTTGTTATTTAGTGCACTGAGTTAGTGCGCTGAGAGCGTCATTCTCAATGTCGGCCGTGTTTTAGGCGGCAACGTCTTCTGGTGATTTATGCGAAATCACTTTGGCTTCTGAACCGTTAATGGAAATCTTTTTCGGTTTCATGGCTTCTGGCACTTCTTTAACCAGTGAAATAATCAACAAGCCGTTAGCCAATTCTGCGTTCACCACTTCAATGTGGTCTGCCAAGTTAAACTTTCGCTCAAACGAACGGTTGGCAATGCCTTGGTGTAAGTAGTTTTTAGCTTCTGCAGAGGCTTCTTTGCGGCCTTGCACGGTTAATACGCCATTTTCAACTTGAATGTCTAATTCGCTCTCTTGAAAGCCAGCCAATGCCAAGCTAATGGTGTATTTATTTTCAGCCACCACTTCAATGTTGTAAGGCGGGTAGCTGTTGGATGTTTTTTCAGTTTGGAATGCGGCGTCCAGCAATGAGCCAAAACGGTCGTAACCAATGCTGCTTCTGTATAAAGGGGATAAGTCGATTCTGTTCATAATAGTTCTCCAGTTTATGCCGAATACGGCCATAAAGAGTTAAAGTTTGCTGTCACACACCTCAGCGTGAGCGGGTGTTTTAGCGTCTTTTGTCAGCCTCGAAAGCGCCGACAATTATTAGATAAAGCCATGCTTAATTTTTTCAACAATTTTTTGAATTTTTTTTGGGAGTAATTTGATTGGCGCTTCACTTAGGTTGTGCGATTGTGCTGTTACATACTCAAAAAAACGAATTGCTTTTTCCATGAAACGAGCTCTGATTATTGGTGCTAATGGCACCATCGGTAAGGCCCTGCACGACTTAATGCAGCACACTTATGAGGTTCACACGCTAAGCCAAACAAGCACGGATTACAGCGAAGAGTCGTTGCAAAAAAAAGTAGCTCAACTTCGTCAGCAGGGCGAATTCCACACCATTATTTGTTGCATTGGCACCCTACATAATCAAACAGTCGCGCCGGAGAAGCGCTTAAAACAATTAGAGTACGACAAATTAGCGGAATATTTTCGTGTGAACACCATTTTGCCGGCCTTATGTTTAAAGCACTGCTCAACATTATTGAGTAAGCATGACCGCTCGCAGTTCACGTTTTTAAGCGCCATGGTGGGCAGCATTGGCGATAATCAACTGGGTGGTTGGTACGGGTATCGCAGCTCTAAAGCGGCGTTAAACATGATGGTAAAAACCGCGTCTATTGAAATGGCGCGCACCCACAAGAAAACCGCGCTGGCGGTGATTCACCCGGGCACGACGCAGGGGCCGCTATCAAAGCCGTTTGCATCAAACGTTGATAAGGCTCGCTATTACACGCCTGATGAATCAGCAAAGCGAATACTGGCGGTTACGCAAGCCTTAACGCCAGCGCAAAGTGGCTCATTTTTTAATTGGGATGGCTCTGTTTTGCCTTGGTAGACGTGCGTTGATAACAGCGTAGAGAGCCTTACAAGCCAATACTATTATTGGCGCACCCGTGCTATATTCGCGCGCATGCAAGCACCCGCCCAATTACAGGCAACCATTGAGTTGCTCGACGAGATACACGACACGCATTACCCGGCTGACCGAGCCATGGCAATGTACTTTAAACAGCGCCGTTACATTGGCTCTAAAGATAAGGCTGTTATCTCAGAATACTTCTACACAATTTTGCGTAATAAGCTGAGTTTTACCTATCTTATTGAGCAGGTTGGCCTCACCAGTAACAGCCGGCGTTTGGCCGCGGTATTACTCAAATCGCTCAGTTTAGACATCAAACAATACTTCAGTGGGCAAGGGCATGGGCCAGCAACGCTGTCGGAGTCTGATTTTGCTGCGCTGAACAAAGTATCAATGAGCTTATTAGATAAGGCTCCTGAGCATGTTCGCTTAAATGTGCCACAGTGGATTGAGCCTAAGTTAAAACTGGCACTCGGCGATGATTTTCAAGCTGAAATGCAAGCCAGTAACGCCCAAGCAACCACGGATATTCGGGTCAACACGCTCAAAAGCACGCGCAAGCAAGTGCTGCACTTTTTATCTAAAGCGAATTTACACCCGCAAAACACACCATTATCGCCCTGGGGCTTACGGTTTGACCGGCGCGTAGCATTATTCGGCCTAGAAGCGTTCAAGCAAGGCTGGTTTGATATTCAAGACGAAGGTTCTCAATTATTGGCCTTAGTAAGCAATGTTAAAGCGGGCGATAAAGTGGTCGATTTTTGTGCTGGCGCCGGTGGCAAAACCTTAGCCATGGCAGCAATGATGCAAAACAAAGGCACGATTTACGCCTGCGATGTGCATTCAAAGCGCTTAGAGCAGCTGACTGTTCGCGCCAAGCGAGCCGGAGTTCATAATTTACGCACCCACGTGCTTAGCTCTGAAAACGACAAATGGGTGAAAAAGCACAAAGCGATGGCCGACGTGGTGTTGATTGACGCACCGTGCACCGGCACCGGCACTTGGCGGCGCAGCCCAGACAGCCGATGGAATTTAACCCCCGAAGCACTGAATAATTTGGTGCAACTGCAAGCGTCAATTTTAGAAAGCGCCAAGCGTTTGGTTAAACCCGGCGGGCGATTGTATTACGCCACGTGTTCATTATTGCAAGAAGAAAACGAAGATCAAGTATCTGGTTTTTTAAATAAAAACAATGACTTTTATTTAGTTTCTGATGCATTCTCTGATGTTGAGCTTGATCACGAAAAGGTGCAACTTGGTTCGGGTCAAATGCGCACGTTTCCAGAACGAACCGGCACCGATGGCTTTTTCGTTGCCGCATTTGAAAAGGAAGTTAAAGCTGAAATGGATTCGCCTGTAGAAGAAGTGTAGATAAAATCGGCAGTAAATCTGTAAATGAACGTAGAATACTCATTTCAGCCATTCAAAATTTATTATGTGGACTTACTTGCGCATTTAATTAGCGAATTTTTGGGCACAACCACTCTGGGACGTCAAGCTTAGGATGAGACTCTTTCGATATAGACCAATCAGTAACTTTCTCTTCAAAGAGCTTAAGTACAGAGAAATCTATCTTGCTCGTTACGGAGAGTTAAATGACCCTCAAGACCTCAGCTGTATCGTGAATTTTTATTCAAATGA
>CALINO010000033.1 GCA_938045295.1 uncultured Arenicella sp. | reverse complement strand
AAAAAGAACCGATGCATTGATCTTCCGCATTCGCTTGTCGTGCAATAGCTTCATTGACGATTCGCATAAACCAAGAAATATCCGTCAAACGCTCACGCCATTGTTCAATGTGTTTTTTAAGAACATTCCATTCGGCTGTTGACAGTGAGTCACCGTCAACAAATCGCTGAGAGAAGAGCGTGCCATTAAATAACTGATGCCAACGCTTAACGACCTCCAACTCAGACCACTCAAGCGCGATATCTTGGCGAACATGCAACACCACATGGTAGTGGTTGCTCATAACGGCATACGCACACAGCTTAATGGCGAAGATGGAAGCAGTATCAATTAATTTGTTTTCAAGCCAAGCACGGCGATGCTCGTATGATTTACCAGTATAGTGATCAAGGCCACACAGATAAGCACGACGAACACAGCGAGATACGCAGTGATAGTAAGGGGTTTCTGGTAACGAAATCAGAGATTTACGTGGAAGAGTCATCCTTCCCTCTAAAGTTAAACTAAAAATCCATTTACATGATTAAATTCTCATTAACTGGTTTAAAATACAAATTTTAGTAATGGGTGTCCAGATATCTTAGGTGTCCAGATATCTTACTCGTCATTAAAGTACCAATCACCGGTAAATTATGAGAAGCTGTGCGCATGAAAAGTGTCTACAAAAGTGGTAGCAGATCACGCCCATTTTATGGGCGTTAGAGGATTGAAAATGAAATACATCGTAGTTGTTTTCTTCTTGCTCTATTCTGTGGTGGTTTTGGCTGAAACTACGCTCAAGTTTCAGGAGATTTCGAAAGACCGATATCTATATGTTTTGGAGAGCTCGGAAAACTTAGAGGAATCTGTCGCAAAAAATCTTGTATTAGAAAAGGCTATGGAAGCTTGTAACGGAGCCGAACCAAAACTTGGTCAGTATCGATTTAAAGACAACGAAGCTGTAAGCCCTGAAGCTCCAGACACAAATAATTTTTATATTTTAGAACAAGAAGTTTTCTGTGTAAGTGGAAATCAAACTGAGCAACCTGACACTCCGCAATTGACTGCTTCCGAAGAAAGCGAACTTAAAACAAAAGTTTCTAAATTGACGGATCAGTTTTTTACTAATTTAGAAAACGAGCAATATCCTCTTGCGTATCAGCAGTTAGCTAATAGTATGAAAACAGCGCCAGAGTCCGTTTGGTCTGAAGAACGAAATAAAGTATTTAGCTCGTCTGGAACTCTTGTTGACCGTAATATTTGGCGAGTGTCTATATATATTGATCCACCATCAGCGCCTAACAAAGGAATCTATGTGGCGACAGATTTCGATCAGAGTTATGAAAATATTCCAATATATTGTGGTTATCTGGTGTGGTACAAGTTTGAAGATGGTTTTCGGATTATTAGAGAAGAGTCTGGAAAAATTGAGTCAGAATTGATGAAGAAGATAAAAGCGGAAGAAATCGGTCTTGTTAAAAACAAACTGGGTTGTAAGCCCCTCTAACAAGCGAATGAATTTCGCTCGTAAGCTCGCCGCGCCAGCTAAAGCTGGGCGGTTTTCGGACGTTATGAATACTAAGTTTTTAGCGCTATTTCTAGTGTTTTTACTTTCGGCTTGTGTAACAAAGGGGCCTGGGGGGCTGAAGGAAATTGGTACAGATTGCTATTATGTTAAATATCACTTTGAAAGCATACCAATTAAATCCCTGTCAAAAGCAAAAAGAAAGAGAATATTGATATCTATAGTCTCCGAGACTTCAGAAGAAATTTTGGTGCGGTTTGAATTCCCGAATAAAATGAAAGAATATCCACTTTCGGGCATCTATTTTTATAATCTACAAGCAGACTATGATGAAAGCTTAGAGTCTAAAGCTCTAGATGGTAAAACAAGTTTTACTGAAATGAATATACCAAGAGTTTCAATGAAAAATATTTCGGTTTTCATAAATTACAGCGATGGTAGATTTTGCCCCTCTGGTACTAGCTACAAATTAGAAATTGGTGAGATTTTGAAATGAGCCATAACAAGGTGCCAAAGTTCACTTCGCTGCAAAAAGCGCCGCTCTGCGGGACGACCTCGTCAGGCCTTTAGATGTATACATTGAGAATTATTTTGGTAAGTCTTTTTATTCTTTTATCAATCGGTTGTAAAACTATTTCTCCTATAAATTGCAATCTATCTAAAGTTGAATTATCACTTTTACAACAAAATTTAGATAAGTATTTTGATAAAAATCCAGCGGAAAATAGAGTTAGAGAAATGATATCAGGTGACTCTTATGTCTCTCCCGAAAGAAGGAGATTTTGTGAAATAGCGTGGCACTCTGAACCCAGCGATGAAATTCTTGATGGGTTCGGTCATATTAGATTTGATCGTAACAGCCTAGACATTGTTGAAGTGCTTTGTTGGGATCACTATTTGTAATACATGAGAGCAACACCTAACAAGAAAGGGTATTTTGCCCTACGGGCTGGACGCGTACTACGCGCGTGCCGATACCTTTGGGGCTATCACTAAATGTCAGATTCTAAATTAACATATCCAACTATAGACGTAGTTCGGTCTATTCTAAGAAAGTTAAAAATCGATGGCGCATCTCGAATTGATAGTTTTGATCAAGATATTGAATATACTTCGTGCCGAGTTGAAGAACTTGAAAGCTATATTGACCTTTATGTTTCGCAAGACTTACCAAATGAGGAAAAAAGAATACTTGGTTGCTATTTCTTAGAGTGTTTAAATGATTATGTTTCTGAACATAACGTTGCTCATCCGATGCAAAACAAGGCTTTTGAAGTTTTATTCAAAGATGAAGCTCTTCATTCCGAGGAGCTAAGTTATCGTTTAGAAAATCGCGATAATATTGAAGAGCATTGTTGGCCTATACGAAAAGAGATCATCAAATGGCAAAGCATATAACAAGTCGCCAAAGTTCACTTCGCCAACGAGTTTGCTCCGCGAGACACGCAGAAAACGCGCGTTTTAAAGGCGTTATATTTGTTTCTAATTGAGAACTCACCCTTGAATGAATTTATTAGTTGGTTTGAAAGGTTAGAATTTTGGACTGTTTTAATGGTTATACCATTAGCACTATTTATTGAATATTTGACTGTAAAATTAGTTAAAAGTTCAAAATGGAAAAAACATATTTTAATTAACTCATGGCAAATTTTGGGTATATTATTTCCTACTTTTTGGCTTTTACGTAACGCCGAAAATTATACCCAAGGGGCTATTGCATTAATTATTATTGTTTTCTTTGGTGTGTATAAACCAACGAAGTACAAAGTATGAACCTTCGTAATATAACAAGGCAAAACACTGTCGCTACGCTCGGGGCGCGCTTTGCAGGGTTGAGTGGCAGGTATGACAGAAAAATATAAACTATATGCGGGTAAAGAGACATCCTACTACTCAACTTTCGAGGAAGCTAAGGAGGCTGCAAAAGAGGTTATGCCTAATGAGGTTTGTCTTCGAATAGAAATCTTAAAGGAAATAGATCCACAAGAAGCTGATTGGTGGGCTTACGAGTATGAAAATAACCAATGGACACCGTCATGAAACTGGAAGTTAGCAGCCACCTATTTAAGTTTAAACTAAATAAAGGACAGGCATGGCTAGAAAGCTTTTTTGTCAGCTCCAATTAATATCTAATTAATTAGTGTAAGCCTAGAAGGTTGCGTTTTGGAAAAATCTAAAATATGGACAAACAAAACATTCAACGGTGTTGAGCTTCTTTCTGCAAGTTATACAACATTTAAATTCACCAAACATTGGCACGATGAGCTCGCTATTGGGGTGATAGAAGAGGGTGCCGAGGGGCTATTTTATCGCGGTGAGAACCTGGTTATTCCCAAATATCATATCGTAGCAATTAATCCAGCCGAGGTTCATACAGGTTTCTCTGGTTCACCAAATGGCTGGCGTTACAGAATGTTTTATTTCAATTTAAAAGAGCTCAATAGGCAATTTGCTAACCGTGACATACCGATAGACCCAATCATTAATCGCCCTATGATTTATGATGAGTTTCTTTTTCATACTTTATTGCAATTACATGTGTCGCTAGAAAGCCCTTCATTTGAATTGACTAAAGAGTCGTTGTTTATCTTATCGCTTGAAAATTTATTTAGGGAATACGGTTCAGCTCAAAAAGAGCGGTTTGATAGCGTTTGTACCAGAAGTAGTTACCTTGCTAGAGATTTCATGCAGGATAATTTTGAATTAAACCCCTCTCTTTCAGAACTGGAGGCTGTTTCAAACTGTTCAAAGTTTCAGTTGATCAAAAGTTTCAACGCTATTTTTGGCATTACCCCTCACCAATATTTACTGATGATAAAGGTTCAAAACGCCAAAAAAATGCTTTCAAAGGGGGTAAGCTGCGTTGATACCGCGTTAGCTTGCGGGTTTTATGATCAAAGCCATTTTACCCGTAACTTTAAAAAAGCATTTGGCATCTCTCCCTCTTTTTATTTAGCGGATAACGCGTAGTCTTCAATTCTGTACAAGACCCACTTATTTAATTTAATTAGCATGCTTTTTTGTTAATTAAGGAAGTAAGCATGAGTCTATTTATTGTTTGGCTGGGGGTTATGTTCCCATTGGTGTTTAGCCCAGGCCCTGCAAATATCGTTTTTGCTGCATCAGGCGCTAGAGTGGGGGTTAAGCGTTCCATACCGTTAGTTGCAGGTATTGATAGTGTCTTTATTATTAAGTCTATTGTTGTCGGCTATGGGCTAGGCGAAGTTGTCAAAAGTCTGCCCAACTTAATGAATAGCCTTCAATTACTGGGGTCAATGTATTTGGTCTACGTGGCGATTAAGTTTATACGATCGCATTCATCTAAAGCCGAAGACATGTCAGCAGAGCTCGGTTTTAGGGACGGTGTGCTTATTCAAGTTTTGAATAGCAAAGGTTGGTTGATGGTTTTTCTTATGTTTTCTTTATTTACTGAGCAATCTCAGGATGCTTTTGGAGATAACGGTGTTGCCATTTTGATCATCTGGTTGGCTTTTCTAAATATATCCATACACTTTGTATGGGTTTCAATTGGCGAGTTGTTGTCGAGAGTTTCAAGTAGCCCCTTATATGAAAAGTGGTTGAACTTCTTTTATGCATGTTGCTTAATAGCCGTCAGTACTTGGTTGATTATTGAAAATCCGATGGTAAGAACTTATCTAGGCCTTAGCACATAGCAAGGTTAAAAACGAAACGCGCTTTTCAAGCACACGGACGCCGCAAAAGGCGTTATGTACACAAGGAAAATATAGAGGTATAGATGATGAAATCTAAGAAAATAAAAATTGGGATAGCCGTATTAGCTCTAATGGTGATTTTGTACCAAGCAGTTATATTTATCTCGCGTTCCAGTTTTGGTCCAAATGTTTACTCTTTCCTCTTAATATTAGGAATTGTTGCATTAGCTATTTTAGTAAAAAGCTACCCCAGTCCAAAAGATTCTGAAAAAAACGATGGTAACTGAAAGTTCATCTTACAAGTTAGTGAAAAATCACATCAATTCTTATGAGAAATAACACGTCAAAGCACAGTTGCTCACTTTGCTCGTTGGGAAGCGGTAAGCCGTTCCTATGTTTGTTGGCTCACAGGTTATGACCACGGTGGTTTGAAACAACAGCGTGAAGGCGGGAATGATTTAGCCACATTCTTTGCCGAGGCGCCGGAAATTAATGCGAAAGCATCTCTCATCAAAGGCGTTGTGTGTGGGTGCGTGTTGAAGAAGTCAAAGAGCCATTGATGCGTAAAATCAGATACCTCGATAAATTGATAGATGAGCTTGCTAAGGGAAAAAGCATGGAAAAAATTTTAAGGTCATAAGTTGGTACAGGGGCAGCGTACTGACCAGTTGATCAACTTCGCGCCTACGGTGCCGGAAGCTGCAGCTGCAACGCTGCGCCGATTATTAAGGCGTTAATATTCTGGAAAATATTAGACACATTGCATTGTTTTCAACTTGTATAAGATATATCTTTGACGTCGTTTAATTAACTGTTGCATCAGCATATAAAAGGAGTACTGGCCAATGAGCGATAAGAAATATGACCTAGTAGTGTACGGGGCAAGTGGTTTTACTGGGCGTTTGGTGGCCGAGTATTTGCAGTCTCGTTACGGCAATGGCGAAACACTAACTTGGGCTATGGCGGGTCGCAGTGCCGAGAAATTAGCTTCTGTGCGAGATGAAATGGGCTTGCCAAGCGATACGCCGCTGGTGGTGGCCGACACGGGCAATTCAGAGTCTGTAAAAGCCATGGTTCAGAGCACGCGTTTGGTGCTAACAACGGTGGGCCCTTATCAATTATACGGTTCTGAGTTGGTAGCTATGTGCGCTGATTTGGGCTGTGATTACGTTGACCTGTGTGGCGAGCCACTGTGGATGCGGCAAATGATTGAGGCGCACGAGGCGAGGGCGCAGCAGTCTGGCGCACGCATTGTGTTCTCATGTGGTTTTGATTCTATTCCGAGTGACCTTGGCATTTACCGGTTGCAATCTTTGGCTATTGAGCAATTTGGCCAGCCATGCAATTTAGTGAACGGGCGTGTGCGGCAAATTAATGGCCGGTTTTCTGGTGGCACCGCCGCCAGTTTGCAAGCCTCGTTAGCGGCAATAAAGTCAGACCCTGAGCTATATCAGTTAGCCATTAACCCGTATGCGCTAGTGCCGAATTTTACCGGCGTTGAGCAACCCAATGGTGATGCCGTGCATTATTCAGAAGAATTAGGCAGTTGGGCGGCGCCTTTTATTATGGCTGGCATTAACACCCGTAACGTGCACCGCAGCAATGCTTTGTTAGGGTTTAAGTACGGCGAAGACTTTGCCTACGATGAAATGATGTTGACCGGCCCCGGTGACAAAGGCGAGGCGTTAGCCAACCATGTGATGAATGACCGCAGCATGGCTGGGCCAGAGGCGCCTAAGCCGGGTGAGGGGCCCAGTAAAGAAGAGCGTGAGACCGGGTATTACGACATGGCGTATTACGGTAAAACCGCCGATGGCTCGCGCATTGTGGTGAGCGTGAAAGGTGACCGAGACCCTGGTTATGGATCTACCTGCAAAATGATTAGCGAAAGTGCGGTGTGTTTATTGCAAGACTGCCCAGAGACAACGGGCGGTATTTGGACCACGGCCACCGCCATGAATGACAAGTTGATTGCCCGATTAGAGAAGAATGCGGGCTTAACTTTCACTCACGAGCAATAATTAGCCTTGAAATTGGCTCAAACAGCCCTGTTAATTTAAATTCTAACTAAAAGTTAATTAACTGGGCTGTTGTCACGAATGTGCCGCTAAAGCGTGTGTTTCTAGACAAACGTTAATGCTGTTGTTGGACGTCTGGCTGTTAAATTCTTTACGCCTTCCTCCTATTACTAAAAAGTAATCCTACGTTCACTTGAGGGTAATCAAGCCGCCCTTACTATCCACTTATCGATTAATTGTTTATCACTTGTCATGAAAGTAATGTTTGGTGGTGAGCAAGCCGTTTGGCATCGTATTTGAACTCAATTCATTATTCGGAGATGTTAGTTAATGATCAAAGAAATTACGAAACCTATTGTTCCAGCCGCTAAGTGGTTGTCTGTAGTAGCGGTTACGGCCGCAGTGGTTGTTTCTATTCAAGTCAGTGCTGATGGGCATAAAGACCATGAGCTGAAAGTTGATGAAAATTATGCCGCTGAGCCGGTTTTAGAACCTGCTGCGTTACTTAAGCCGAGCCAGCCTTGGTCACCAGCCACCGGCTTTGCCGATTTGGTTGAAAGCGTCAGCCCAGCCGTTGTGCACGTTTCCACGTCTGGTTTTATTAAACGTGCGAATAACCGAAGCCGTGGTCGTCAGTACGACTTTAATGACCCGCGCGAGTTCTTTAGGCGCTTTTTTGAAGATTCGCCATTTCCGGAAGACCGATTTCGCCAGCAAGAACCGGAACAAGAACTTGAACCCGAAGACGACAGCGCCGAGCGTCAAACCAGACCTTTGGGCATTGGTTCCGGCTTTATCATCAGTGCGGACGGTTACGTGGTGACCAACCATCACGTGATAGCCAAGGCCGATGAAATTGTGGTTACCTTGCCCGGCGGTGAAGAATACGATGCCGAAATTAAAGGCAGTGACCCTAAAACTGATTTGGCATTGTTAAAACTTAAAAA
>CALINO010000032.1 GCA_938045295.1 uncultured Arenicella sp. | reverse complement strand
GGTTGTTTGCCAGAATACCCAAAACACAATGGTGGCAAGTTGCTAATGGCAATTTGGCCATCGCACCACGCGCTGAACGAATCGGCGATCAACGCCAGCCTTCGGTGGTATTAAAACGCCAACAACATCAGAACGTTGTGGTCGAAACCGTCATGCGTTTTCAACCAAAATCAATGAGCGACGAAGCTGGCCTTATCGCCATGCAAAATGACGCCTTCTATTATGCCTTTGGGCTCGGACAAGACGCCGATGGCGAGCCGGTATTACGGCTCCGGCAAAGATCAAGTAAAGAACAACAACGCCGAGGCAACTCAATTGCCTCCCAACGCCTTAAACTAGAAGCAAGCAGCGTACTCAAATTACGAATTTCAATTAATGGCGCAAAAGGGCGGTTTGAATACGCCATCGATCAAGGCGAGTATCAAACATTACACGACAACGCAGACACCACTATTTTAAGCACCATCACCGCAGGCGGTTTTGTTGGAGCAATGCTAGGAATGTACGCCGAAGGTTCGGCGCTTTAGTATCAACATTTAGGCCGCATCTGATAAATAGATGCAGTTAGATTGAGGAGAGGTATTTGTTGCAGCTAATTGCCCATAGAGGTCAGTCAAAATTGAAGAACTACTTCACTATTTCATCTAGCGGCGTTTTAACTTGCTTGTTGTATAAATCAATTAATCAACTCGATCTAATAACTCGCTATAAGTATGACAGAGACATTTAACGTTGTCTCCAAGTTGCCCGAACAGTCATTCTCATATTCGGCTGAACGAGTACTTGCCCTAGCGTTCATTGTTTGCAAAACGTTAAAACCAAGTTGTTTTTTTGCACATGCGCTGATTCTACTCGTCAATTCTACGGCGATTAAAGAGTGCTCCAAATCGCGACCCAATACAGATCAAGATAGCCGAAGTTGTCCAAACCATAAACAATGTGAACAATGCGAACTTCAATACAGCAAAGGCTGAATATGGGTATGCTAGCCAATTTGCAAAGCCATCTGGGTCGGCTAACATGAAAAACGATACTAGGTTTTCGAAGGCGTCAGCAACTGCAGCAAGCGGAGTCAAAATGACCATTGTCCATGCTAGGCTTTTCAGCCAAGGTTTGTTCGGAACGCTTAGGTAGATCGCGATGCATACTAACGCGTGGGACATAAACACCGTAACCATAAATAGATAATCGACCAACTGAACATTTATATAACTTTCAAATGTTCCCTTCTCGAGTAACACTGCATAATAGCTTTTAA
Source organism: uncultured Arenicella sp. (assembly GCA_938045295.1). Lineage (GTDB taxonomy): Bacteria > Pseudomonadota > Gammaproteobacteria > Arenicellales > Arenicellaceae > Arenicella. The sequence goes on along the minus strand of CALINO010000032.1, from coordinate 97,531 downwards.
TGAGTTTGCCACTGAATGCTGTTTGGCCAACCATATATGAGACAGGAAATTCAGTAGCCTCATACAAACCGTTCAACCATCCCATCGTTAATTGCTGAATCAGCACAGCGAACCCACCTGCCATCCACCACTTCCAAGTAGATACCATTGGAGCAATGTTATTTCTCAACGTCGACAATTTTCTTCTAATCATAATAATCACCATATATATTCCATGGAATATATATTTGCATTCCTTGGAATATATTGTCAAGCTATTTATATGAATAATAAAAACGCGTTAATGGGTAGCAATCTGGTCAATTTGATAATTTGCTATCAGCATCTTGCTAACCGCATAAACCGTAACGTCGAACCGTTGCAGCTAAACATGACGCAGCTCTCAATACTTAATCATTTCTCGTGGAAGCCTGAAACGACGGCACACACTATCGGTAAGCTCGCACAAATAATGCAGATGAACCAACCCGCTATCACTAAAGCAGTAAAAGCAATGGTTGAGAATGGTTGGCTTCGAAAACAAGCCGATTCCGAAGATGCTCGTGTAAGTCTGGTGTTCATTACTCCAGAAGGTCTTGCGCAGCTGGACAAAGCAAGAATGGTGAATGTGTCACTACTCGAGGCGACTTTCGGCAGCCTGCCTGAACAAGAGTTGGTTGATCTAAATACTTTACTTGAGAAACTCAAAGTCAATATCTTGAAATATTAATATTAATATGAGTTTGAGTGGAAATGTTTAGTGGTTTTTACATTTTCCCCAAGCACAAAAACTTTGATCTTAATAGACTGTTTGAAGTCGAATTTTAACGTTCATTTTGAGTATCTACCGACCAAGTAGATAGTGAGTTACCTAATATTCTGGGTCTAATTTATTAATAAATTAATAGCGGGTAAAAAGTTAGTATTGCGAGATTGAGGCTTTCCTAATAATTCAAAGATTCGCTTGAAAGCACCGACCTGATCGACAGCTGGAGAATTTTCAACTGGTCTAAAATCTTCAATCGAAATTAAAGAAGAATCTTTCGCTAGGTTTTTATAATAATGATCGTAATGCAGTAACCGAGTACTATCTTCATACTGAATATAGTGATTCGTGTCTTCTATACGACTTCTAGATAAACGTGAGATAATCACATTGAATTCTTTTACATCGCCTCCAACAGAGACATTTCTAACTAAGTCTTTCGGTGAATGCAGAACAGTATTGAAACGCACAGTATTCCCTGATGAGTATTCATTAAAAGTGATGCCATTGCCGTTCTGCATATAAATAAGGTTGTTTTCAATAAGGTTATTGGTGTGCGCATCTTCAGGGTCGTTCCCACCAAAGAACAGACCTTGAAAACTCTCATTGCCCATAATGGCAACATTACCGCGAAAAACCCCATTCTTAACTGAGCCTTGAGCTTGCATAAAATCAACATGTGAAGTGGATTCAGGGACAATATTGCGTGCCCCAAAGTTATTTTCAAAAAGCAGAGTGTCAACGCCGCCAAATTTATAGCAATCTGAAAGCACCCAATCACAATAATTACCACGTAAGACAATATCTGATCCACCAAAAACGGCCGTTGCATTTTGCACATCATGAATATTGTTATTGATTAAAGAAATGCGGGCCGAATTATCCAGAACACGAATTCCGAAAGACGCACTAAAGTCATCAACATTGGGTTGGTCTCGGTCTAGCAGTTGACCGTGTATCTCCGAATTTATCACTTCAATGTCGTTGCTACCAAGACGAATATAGACAACTTGGGAGCCACTGCCTTTAACTTCAAGGCTATCAATTTTTATAAAAGACGAGTCTGCAATTTCAATATTACTGACTTTGGCAGGATTGTTCTTATTAGCAGAAGTGATGGTCAAAAATTGATTAAAACGCTTACTTTCGAGAACAATTGGGCCGTATTCCCCCGAGCTAAGTTTGATCGTGTCTCCATCAATGGCTGTTTGTAAAGCACCCATCAGTTCGCTGTCATTACTAACCACATGAGTCAATGCATTCACTGGCGATGCAATAAGAGAGCTTGCTAATACGCACCATAGAAGATGAAATGGTCGATAAAAGGTCATCACTCTAGCTCTTGAATTTGGCTGTTATAAAATTAGTTTATTAGCCTTAGGATACTGGTAAGTCTAATAAGATGATATCGCAATTTAGTTCACGAAACCTTTAACCGCCTGAAACTTTCTGTAATCTATCGCGATCACCCATTAACTGATTCTATTGCGACAGCCATTGTTAGACTATTAGCTACTCTTTGAGTGACGAAAAAGTCGAACAAGGTTTTATCTTAACCTGTCAGGCTCACCCAATAAGTGACGAAGTAATAGTGAGTTCTGATGAAAAATGATGTGTTAAGTCTAGAAATCTAAACTCGAGCGTCTGCTAATGCCCTAAGCGGTCATTCAACTATAAACCAAGTTGTTAAGTTTACTCACATTCAGATACAAAAAAGAAATCAATCATCAGGCCATTCTGGATCTTCATCCAGCCCTAGAATATTATCTGGAATATCCCAAGGAAAGAAATACATATAATCCGCACGTTTTAACGCATTTTCTGTCGCTTGCGGTGATACTTCGAAAAGCTCATGAGCACGATCGCATTCTGATAATTGTGTATTCGCTAGTACTGCGGCGTATTCAGGTTCTTCATAAAAATTGGGCCCAATATCCCACGTAAGGGTAAGGAAGAGAGCTTGGTTTTCCGGAATAGTGAAACCAAAATGCAAGGCATAGAGCAGTCCTGTTCTTGTCTGTTCTTCACATGCTTCGACACCGAGATCGGCCACAAAGTGCTTATGATGCTCTTGCATAACTGAAGCGACAAACCAAGAAGCAAAGTTATGCGGATCACGAAGTCTCTCTGTCATTTCTCTTGCACCTGCCTCTGTTGCAACATCGTGTGTCGTAAGGCTATTCATAAAATCAGTAAAGCTATTCGCCACAAAACCCAGTCCAATAGTATTACCACCGGTCATCCATGGATCATGGCAAAGTTCCCAACAATAGACTTTTCCATAGTCCTTTGAGCTCTTAGATACGCAGATAAGAACTTGAACAGTACTTTCATCTCCATCCGCCTGCGCAATGCCTATATACCCTTTTGGCAGCTCAGCCTCATTGTGAAACATAGACTCATAAAAAGAACTTGATAAATGAATAACATCAGAAAAGCTCCATCCGTATTCATACCTGAATACTTCCGAGCCCGATGAGCAATGCCCGATAAAGTAACGCTCCTCGTCTCGTATTGTCAAACCATCTGATTCCCTCATGAACTCAAGATAGTCAGTAGGCAAAACAACAGAGCCAATAGCTCCTCCGAAATCAATCGGGCCAACACTAAGTACCTTTGGATCGATTGGAGTATCTTTTTGCCAAGCATCACTCCAACTGATCAACGTTCTGCCCTCTATAGAAAATGTCGATCCCGATATTCATTTTAAAGCTATCTAAATTGTCTGTTTCAATCGGGATATTTATGGTCACAAATTTTACTGAATCAGCCGTCTTTGAAATAATTTGAATGTCTCAAATGAGTATCTTTCGGACAATGTTGTATGTAAAGAAAATTGTTCAAAAATGTCTAAACATATATCGCTTTTTTGGACCCAGCTTTCTTGCCATAAGACTTATATTCGTGTTCTATACTTTGGCATAATGAGCCTAGAGTAATCATAATTCAAACACAAACCCTTGTTGCTTGAGTTGCTGGTATACATCGGCGTCGAACCGGTAAAGTTTGGCGGCTCGGTGGGCGCCGCCAGTTTGCTTTTCGTTGCAGTCGATCAGTAATTTCATATGCAACATTTTTCGTCTGAAGTTCGGTTTATTGAGTGCTTTGTTTAGGATTGCTTCGTACAGGCGTTGCAGTTCTAATAAGGTGAATTTTTTTGACAGCAAACGAAAGCCGACCGGCTCATACCGTACTTTTCGCTTAAGGCACTCTAAGCCTTCGTTGAGTATGTCTCCGTGGTCGTACATGAGTTCGGGCAGCGACGTTGTTGGGAACCAAGCAGCGTCTAATTCATGTGCACCGGCCACGGCTTCATAATCTTGTGGCCTGATGAGCGCGAAGTAGGCCGTGGTGATGACGCGTTCATTTGGGTAGCGGTCTAGCGCGCCGAAGGTTTTAAATTGCTGCAAAAAAATATCGTCAATGCCGGTTCGAGTGCGTAGGGTGCGAACGGCCGCGTCTTCAAGGCTTTCGTTGTCTTGTATAAAATCGCCCGGTAAGCCCCATTGGCCTTTGGCTGGGCCGTCGGCGTGTTGGATTAGGCAAACTTCTAGCTTGCCGTCGCGGCACCCAAAAATTACGTTATCAACTGAATGATGAAACATCTTAACTCTTAACCTTGCATATTTTCTAAACTCACGCCTCGGGTCTCTTGTACCATTTTTATAACGAAGAGTACTGAAATCACTGCAAAAAATGCATACACGCCGTAAGCTGCGGCTAAACCGATGCTGGCCAACATAATTGGGAACGACATGGTGATCAGAAAGTTAGACAGCCATTGGAACAAGCCTGCGATGGCCAAGCCAGAACCGCGTATTTGGTTGGGGAACATCTCGCCTAACATCACCCACATGACCGGCCCCCACGAGAAGTTAAAAAACATGACGTAGGCGTTGGCGGAGATCAACGCGAGCTTGCCACTGGTGTCACTGAGCACGAGTTTGTCATCAACCACGTCGGCGCCGGCAAAGGCAACGGCAACCACTGCCAAGGTAACGGCCATGCCTATTGAGCCGATGAGTAACAGAGGTTTGCGACCAATTTTATCGATCAAGCAAAGCGCGAAAATAACGGCGGCAATGCTCAACACACCTGAAAGAATATTAATTTGTAGGGCATGATCTTCAGAGAAGCCCACCGATTGCCAGAGCACCGCGCCGTAGTAAAAGACTACGTTGATACCGACCAGTTGTTGAAACGTTGCAAGACCAATACCAATCCAGACGATGGTGCGAACTTTTCCGGATTTGTCTTTGAGGTCAGACAAGCTTGGCTTGTTCGGTTCGGCGGCTAATGATTGCTGAATGTCTGTGAGCAGGCGTTTCGCTTGTTCAGGGCCTTGCAGTTTGGTGAGTACAGTGAGTGCGGCATCGTTGTTGCCACTGAGCACTAAGTAGCGAGGGCTTTCTGGAATCAGCATTAAGGTAATTAGAAAGAGGGCAGCGGGAATGATTTCAATCCAAAACATCCAACGCCATGCCTCATAACCGGCCCAGAACACCTCAGTAGAACCGCCCGCGAAGTTGGCAAGTAAATAGTTTGAGAAAAACGCCGCTGATAGCCCCGAGATAATGGCGACTTGTTGAATGCTTGAGAGCCTGCCACGTATTGCCGTTGGTGCAATTTCACTGATGTAGGCCGGTGCCATCACGCTGGCCGCACCCACCGCTAAGCCGCCGAGTATTCGATACACTATGAATTGCATTGAACTGCCCGCGACCCCAGAGCCCCAAGCGCTGATTAGAAACAAAGCCGCCGCCACCAGTAATAATGAGCGCCGCCCGTACACATCAGCCAAACGACCGGCGAAAAAAGCACCCACCGCGCAGCCAAGCAACATGGAGGCGACGTTAAAGCCGGTGTCGATGCTGTTAGATTGAAACGCGGTTTGTAAGCCTTCCACGGTGCCATTGATAACGCCGCTATCAAAACCAAATAAGAAACCACCCAGCGTTGCAACTAGGCTAATGGCAATAATGAACGCCATATTCGTGTTGGAATCCGACATGTCTATATCTCCTCGGGGTTGGTGATAACGGCTATTTTTAATAAACGATATCGTGTGTGTTTTAGTCGATGCAAAAAAGCGCATCGTTAATGATATTTTCCACCAGCTCTTGTCGCCCGCTTTCCGCCGTGGGGTAGCCATGATCACTGGCGTGCTGATACAGGTCTTGTAAATCTAATTTGCCAGCGTCAAACTCGGCACCACGACCGTGCTGAAAACTGGTGTATCGACCTTGTTTAATGGAACTCAGCTTGCCATCACTGATCAGTTTGTCTGCCACCAGTAAGCCGCGTGCAAAGCTGTCCATGCCGCCAATGTGAGCGATAAAAAAATCGTCTAAGTTAGTGGATTCTCGGCGCAGTTTGGCATCAAAATTTAAACCACCATTACCGAAGCCGCCGTTCTCTAGCACCACAAGCATGGCTTGCACGCAGTCGTAAAGGTCGGTCGGAAATTGGTCGGTATCCCAGCCGTTTTGATAGTCACCACGATTTGCGTCTATTGACCCTAGTAGGTTTGCGTCCGCCGCCATTTGTAAATCATGAGCGAAGGTGTGCCCAGCCAGCGTGGCGTGGTTCGCCTCAATGTTTAGCTTGAAATCGTTATCCAGATTGTGGTGTCTGAGAAAACCGATAACCGTTTGTGCATCAAAATCGTATTGATGCTTGGTGGGTTCCATTGGCTTAGGCTCAATCAAAAAATCACCGTCAAAGCCAATGCTGCGGCCGTAATCGCGTGCGATGCTTAAAAAGCGCGCCATGTGTTCAAGCTCTTGCCGCGTGTCGGTGTTGAACAGGTTTGAATAGCCTTCACGCCCGCCCCAGAATACGTAGTTTTTGCCACCCAGTGCGACAGTGGCGTCGAGCGCCATCTTCACTTGCGCGCCTGCGTGTGCCAGCACATTAAAGTCGGGATTGGTACTCGCGCCGTTCATGTAGCGCGGGTGAGAGAATACGTTAGCCGTGCCCCAGAGCAATTTAATGCCGGTTTGGTTTTGCAGCTCTTTGGCGCGCTCAACCATGGTGTGCAAGTTGGCTTCAGTTTCAGATACGCTGTTGCCTTCTGGCGCTATATCGATGTCGTGAAAGCAGTAGTAGGGCACATTTAGCTTGCTCATTAATTCAAACGCCGCATCCATTTTTTGCTTGGCTATTTGAATGGGGTCTGAACCTTCAAGCCACGCATGCTGGCGCGTGTTATTGCCAAACGGGTCGGCACCACCCGCGCAGAATGTATGCCAATAACACACGGCAAAACGCAGGTGCTCTTCCATGCGTTTTCCGGCCACTACTCGGTCGGGGTCGTAGGCCTTAAAAGCAAGAGGGTTGTTCGACTGTTTCCCTTCGTATTCAATTCGAGAGACAGCGGGAAAGTACTCGGTGTCTCCAATGTAAACAGGTCGGTTCATATTTGACTCCAATAGTGGCTCACAAAAGTGACTTACAAAAGTGATGAGCTGCCGATCAGTTCGCGAAGAACGGCAGCATGTGCTGTTGTAGGTTTAGGTAGTTTTGATACGCGTCTTGATAGCGCGAGTTGTTGTCGGCATTGGGCGTATATCGGCGTTGTTTAAAATGCGATAACACCGCATCGACGTAGCTTGCATCAACCACGCCATTGTTATCGATTAAGCTGCTGGCTTGAATGGCGGCACCCAGTGCAGCGCCTTCGTTGTTGTTTAACACCACCGTTTCAAGACCAAATACATCTGCGCTTAATTGGCACCACTGTGGGCTGTTAGCACCGCCGCCGGTGATGGTGAGTTGCTCGGCTTTAATGCCATGTTTTATGAGCTCTTCAAAGCCGTAGTAAAGCCCATAGGTGACGCCTTCGACGCCAGAGCGTAATAGGTTGTTTGGCGTTAAATTTCTGGCGCTTATGCCGGCTAGCATGCCTTGCGCTGTGGGTAAATTAGGCACGCGTTCGCCGTTTAAATACGCGAGTGTGATCAGCCCGTTGGCACCGATATTTGATTGTTCTAGAGCTTGATCTATCTGCTCGACGCAATGGCTAATCAGGTTTCTATAGCTCTCGGTGGTGGTAGTGCAGGCCATGGTGCACACCAATGGAAGCCAGCCACCATTAGAACTGCAAAAGTTTGCCAGTTCGCCTTTTGCGTTGTTAATGACATTATCTGAATACGCGAAGAGTGTGCCTGAGGTTCCCAAGCTTAGTGTCAGTCTGCCCGAACTGGTTGCGCCGGTACCGATGGCGGCCATCATGTTATCGCCGCCGCCAATGCTCACTGCCACGTCTTTGGGTAAGCTCAATTGCTTAGCCAGCTTTTCAGTCACATAGCCGATGGGTTGATTACGTGTTCTAACTTCTGGCAAGCACTGCTGCAGGTGGCCGCTGTTGTCGATGGCGTTGATTAGAGTATTGCTCCACTGGCGTGTGTTCACGTTTAGCAATCCAGTGCCCGATGCATCGCCGGCTTCCATGCAACGCTCGCCAGTGAGCCAGAAATTTATATAGTCGTGCGGCAGCAATACCGTGTGCATTGCCTTATAAATTTCGGGGTAAGTGTTCTTTAGTTGTTTTATTTTTGGCGCGGTATAACCGGCCATCATCGGGTTACCAACGGCGTCTATGCACGCCGTTTTACCACCGATGCCCTGCATGATTTCATCGCATTCTTGGTAACAACTGGTATCGCACCACAATTTAACCGGCGCTAACACTTCTCCGTGTTCATCAAGCACCACCAAACCGTGTTGCTGGCCTGAAACGCCAATGGCGCAAGTATTGGATCTGTAGTGTTCAGGAATGGCCTGGATAACGCTAATTAATGCGTCAACCCAGTCGCTGGCGAGCTGTTCAGCCACTCCCTTGTCACTCTGATTTATTCCAATTTGGATCGATTGATTATCGCAAACTTGTTTCGAGTCTACGTTCAGCACCAGTGTTTTGATGCTCTGCGTGCCTAGGTCAATGCCAATACTATAGCGCTTGTTGTTTTTATCAGGCATGCATGTGTTTATACAGATAGAATTATAGTTATATTCAATTTGAATATAAGATAGCAGGCAAGTTGATATCAATCAAGCGTGCCCAAGATGGAGACTAAGATTGGCGGTACTAAGTTGTACCTTATCTATGGTCAGGCGCTGAGACATAGAGCTGAAGGTGCCATTTGACTTTCAATCAGGCGGTTACGCGTTTTCTAGTTCACGTTTGTTGTTAAACTGTTTTCGTTAATGTCCGCGAAAAAATAAATCATCCCATAGCAGCACGTGTTTTCCTTGGCCGTCGATTGAATGCAAAAAACTGATGTTAACGCTATTTGCACCTTTAGGTGGTGTCAGTTCGTTGACGTGCAGTGTTTGCCAGTTTTTGGTTTCTTCGTTCACATCGATGTGTTTGGGCACCGCACGGTAACGGCCTTTGCAGTTTTCGTTTTCATACCACGTGGCTCGTAAGCGGCCACCTCCGCGTTGATTTGATTCAGACGCTATTTTTACCTTTGCGCCAAATTCGTAACGCTCATTAGTGCCAATATTAACGCACTGTTTAAATACGTATTCGTTCATGCTCGAGGTGCGTTTGTTCTCTAGCGTACTGGCCATCACGCCATTTTTAGCATTGTCACTCAGAGGCAGAGGCCGCCACTGTAAATACGGCAACCTAGATGATTGCCATTGTTCAATATTGGTGTTGAAAGTGGCGTTTAATAAGTAGTTTTCACCCAGGGGTTTATCAAATTGAGGGTTTCCGGCGGTTAGGTTTTCATCCACTTTTTTGTAGCGTGTTTCGAGTAAAACCACGTTGTCCCAAATGGCAACGCTGTTGTTGTTGCCTCGTTGGCTTTGTTCAATTTTTATTAATACGCTGTTCGCCCCAAGCGAAGGTATAAGATTGTGTTTTTGTATTGCTTGCCAACGGTCTTTTTCTAACTTTGGTTCTAAGTAATCGCCATACTGCCCACCGCGTTTGCAATTTAAACCGTCGTACCAATAGACATGAATGCGGTTAACGCTGGCTCGGTCAGGCAGTGTGTCTAAGTAGCGAAAATTCGCTTTAACAGCAAACGATGAGCCGCCATTAATGCGAACACACTGCGACGCTGATTTGGCATAAATAAACTTTGATTTGTCTTCTAACTGAGGTGCATTAATTAATAAAGCGCCGAGTTTGTTTTTGCCACTGTTGGCTGACCAAAAAATGCCTGCTTGCTGATTCCAACTATTGAGTGAATCTTCAAAATTGCCGTTCTTTAATAGGTTAAGCGGCTCATTATAGTTGGGGTTTTGTGTGCTGGCCGAGGTGCTGGAGGTGTTTGAGATGTTTGAAGTTACATTTTGCTTGGCAGTATCATCAGACGGGCGTTGGAGATAAAAAGCGATGGCTAACACCAGTATTAGCAGAACGATAAGGCCGAGGTTTTGTTTTTTTCTGTCCATAATATGAAAGATGCCAAGAAAAGGTTAATACGTTGTGTTTTAGGCAAGCGCGGCCTCCCTGCACCCACACTTAATAGATTAATGGGGTAATATAACCACAATAACAAAACGCCTTACGCATTGGAAATGCTTGAAACATCGTAAGCACTTCAGCCGCGTTGATTGTGTAACTTGAGTGTATAAAAAAAATAATGGAAAAGTCTAAGCGCAGTTGGGTGGCAGTCTTATTTGGTTTAAGTCTTTTGCTGGCGGGGGTAGGTGCATTTTGGTTCTCGGCTGGCAGCATGTTGTCGGATTATTTTAACAGTGCTGATTGGGAGCAAGTGCCTGCTGAAATATTAGAAATTGAACTGGCTACAAAGAAAGGCTCAGACAGCACTACGTATTCAGTGCAAGGGCGTTACCAATACTATGTGAATGGCGCTCAGTATACGTCTTCTCGTATTAGCTTAAGCCGGGGCAGTGATAATTTAAGCGATTATTGGCAAGAACTGTATCAGCGCCTATACCGTGATCGAGTGGAAAACCGTTCTGTAGCCTTGGTTAATCCAAGCGACCCCAGTCAGGCCTTATTAGACAGAACACTTCGCTGGTCTAGTGTGATGTTTGGTCTGATATTCTTAATGCTGTTTGGTGGCTTTGGCGGGGTTGTTGCGTGGTACGCGTGGCGTGGTAAAGCTGATGATGAACGAAATCGTCAAAACACCTCACAGGGCGTTTATAGTCAAGAAAAGTCAGGCTATAAAATTGTGCTATGGATCGGTGCCGTGGTGCTTGTTATAGGCTTGGCGGTTAGTTTTTTAGCCTTGCCCGAAGAGCTACCGCAAGGTCACTATAAAGTATTGCTGGTGTTGGTTTTTCCGCTGGCGGGTTTTTGGCTTTTATTCATGGGGTGGAAGCAACGAGCACAGTACTTTAAGTTTGGTGCTACGCCTTTATTTTTAGACCCTAATAACCCGGTCGTAGGTGGGCAATTTGGTGCTTGGTTTGAGTTGTCGTTTTCTGATTTATCCACCGCTACCCAGCGTGTGCCTGAGTTTACCGCCAGCCTGACGTGCACAAAGAGGTATCGGTCTAATGACAAAACTCGTTCATCGATTATTTGGCAAGAGACGGTGCCGGTGTATGCGCAACAAACCTTGAAGGGAATCAAGGTGCTGGTGAAGTTTGATATACCGTCTTCATGCAAGCCAAGCAAAGAATGGGATGCCAGTCATAGTATTGAGTGGGAGCTTAGTGTGCAGGCTAATTTTGACGCACAAGGCATGGGTGACATTGAACGTACCTGGGACGTATTTGTTAACAAGTTAGAACCGCATGCCCAACCTTCAGTTTCGAACTTGGCGATACCGCAAAACTTTGTTGATCAAGTGCAATCAGACTTGGCGCAGCAAAGCAGCGAGTCTGCGTTAAACCAAATTCAGCTCAGCCAAAGCGATCGTTACCTCGAAGTGTTAAGTGCGCCTGCCCGTCATCTTAATATGAGCTTGTTCTTGCTCGCTTTTGGATTAGTGTTTCTGGCCGCTGGGGTATTTACCGTTAGCCAAAACTGGTGGCCTGGCTATGTGTTTATTCTCTTCGGTGTAGGTATGTCTTTAGGCGCGATCTACTCAATAGGCAGTGGCATCAATAGCAAAATTGATAAAGCGGCTCGGCTTATTCACACTCAATACAGCTTTTTTGGTTGGATATTTTCGAAAAAAGAATGCGCAATTTTTAATGCTGAACAATTTAGCATTAAACGCACCATGTCGAGTCAGAGTGATAAAAAGCGCACTGAATATTTTGATGTTTTGATTAACTATAACGGCAAAAAAGTAAAAATTGCCAAGAGCATTAAAGGCAAGCGGGCGGCGCAGTTCTTGCTTGATGAAATCACCGGCGATTTATTTTAATGCCTACGTTTATGACTTCTCGTTTGCACATAAAAACAATCGATATGCTGGGTTTTTGCTTTCATCAATTAGCCAATAATCGAGTTGGCTAATAAACGCATTAAACTGTGTTTCTTGTTCTTCAGGCACTTCGAACGCGCATAAAACACGGCCAAAATCAGCACCATGATTGCGGTAATGAAACAAACTGATATTCCATGTATTGCCGGCGTGATTTAAAAAGCTCATCAATGCACCGGGCTTTTCTGGGAAGCGAAATCGAAAAATTCGCTCTCGGGTGTTGAGCGGGTGATTACCTCCAATCATGTGCCTAAGATGCAGTTTGGCCAGTTCGTTATCGGTCAGGTCGATCGCGGCATAGCCTCGGTTAAGCAGTGTTTGTATGACTTGGTCTAGATCGTTTTGATCTTTTATTTGTAAGCCCACGTAAAGCACCGCTTCATTTGGGTCACGGAAGCGGTAATTAAATTCGGTAATGCTGCGATTACCAATTAACTCACAAAATTCTTTTATAACCCCGGGGCTTTCGGGCAAGGTGATGGCGATGATTGCCTCGCGTCGTTCGGCGAATTCAGTTCGTTCACATACATGACGTAAACGGTCAAAATTGGTGTTGGCACCAGAGGCCGTTACCACAATAGTTTGGCCTTTAATTTGACGGTCGCGGGCGTATTTTTTTGCGCCGGCAATGGCCAGCGCACCGGCGGGTTCTAATATAGAGCGCGTATCTTCAAATGCGTCTTTAATTGCCGCACAGATTTCATCGGTGGTCACCACTAGAACATCATCCAAATACTGCTGACAAAGGCGAAATGTTTCGTCGCCCACTTCTTTTACCGCTACCCCGTCGGCAAAGATATCAACCTTTTCTAATCTGACTTTTTTTTGCGCTTGCAACGACTGACGCATGGCGTCTGAGTCTACCGGCTGTACGCCGATTAACGTAATGTGCGGCCGTGTCTGCTTGATGTATGTGGCTATTCCAGCCGCTAAGCCGCCGCCGCCAACGCAGATAAAAATAATGTCGGGAGTTTGATTTAATAAGGCTAAAGACTGTTGAATAATCTCTTTGCCGATTGTGCCTTGCCCAGCAATCACGTGAGGGTCGTCATAAGGGTGAATGTAGGTGGCTTTAGAATCAGCCATAATCAGCGCGGCCTTCTCAGCCGCGTCAGCGTAGTTTTCACCGTGTAAAATCACCTCAGCACCGTAATTTTTTACCGCGTCTATTTTTATTTCGGGTGATGTCTCAGGCATCACAATAGTGGCTTTAATACCAAGCAAGCTGGCCGATAGCGCCACGCCTTGCGCGTGATTGCCGGCTGAGGCTGCAATCACGCCTCGCTGTAATTCTTCAGCCGTTAGCGATTGCATTTTATTGTAGGCACCTCGAATCTTAAACGAGAAAACGGGTTGTAGGTCTTCTCGCTTGATGTACACATCATTGCCCATGTTGGCGCTTAATTTGTCAGCGCGAGCAAGCGGGGTTTTTACCGCCGCGCCATACACATCGGCTTTTTCGATCAGTTGTAAGTAGTCATGACTCATAGCGTTACGTTAGTCTGGCCATCAAGAGTGTGAGATTGTTGTGCTGGAAACTCAGTTGAAGGTGATTTTAGTTGTGTGAGTAAAAATGAATTAGAAGTTTAAATGCAGAGCTTACGGTGCCGCGCCCCTTAACACAACTCTTGCGTTGATTAGTCAGCAACCTTATGCCTCAAATGCCATTGAGGCGCTTCCACGACCCCTTTACCATGAGATAGCATGAGGTGTGGGTGCGTTGGTTAATTTTACGGTGGCGATTGTGGTGGCAAAATTCACGCCTGAACCGCCTGAAAAAATAATGACGCTCGTGGATGATATTCGTGCACCCAGTGGTAGTGCGCCAGCTTAAACGATGTCTACTTAGGCGGGTGATGCTGTGTGGATTGGTGTCCGTCTGAGGGTTGTGAGCGCCGCTGCAATTAGGCCCAAGAACTTGAGCCCTTCTAGGGCAATATAAATAATATGCCAATGGGCTTCATAGCTTGCTAAGCCTTGTATTTGCACGGTGGTTATTTTGTTGAGGATTGGCATTAGCCATTGCTGTTGAATTAGAAAAAAGATAATGGGAATGGCATACCAAAGCCAAGTGGGCTTGTGTGTTTTCCATGCTAGCGACAAGCATATGAGCAGTGACGCTAACAATGTGTACTCTGTGTACGTTAGCCATTGAAACTGTGCGCGGCCAACCTCTAACGCGGTAGATAACGGCAATGATTCAAGCGTGAATTTTGCGGGTGCCGCCACAAACGCACCGCCTAATGATACGCCCGCCCAGAGTAAATAAATGAGAGCGGGGGTGAGTTGTTTAAATGGCATTGATACAGAAACTACACGCGTCAGAGAATGGGGTGTTGTTAGGATACAACAGCCTTGCTTTTATACAATAACTTTGTGCTGTGCTGTCTTGAGATCAAAGGCCAAGTTTGGTTAAGAACCAAGGCTTGTTTAATTGAGGCATAATTGATTAGGAGAGATTTAAATTACTGAAGCCATGACGAATGGGGGGGGAATGAGTCCTGGGGGGGAATCATAAGGTCATGGCTTCAGTAATAAAAAAACGATGGCAATTATTTAGTATTCGTTACCGCTTAACAAATGGTTACCAAATAAGCAGTTGTTATTAGGGTGAGGCTTAGAGAATGTGAATAGACACTGGATGGAGTGTTGACCCTATTTACTTAATACACCCTTATTTGCTTAATTTAACCTAACCCCGAATACAGCGAGTATTGCCCTTACTAACGCTGTGCAAACAATATTTATAATATAAATATATTTTTGATAAAAACGCCGACTTAGTCTATAACTGATATATGCCATTTTTGATACTGATCGTCCAGCGAGGGTGTTTACTTTGAATCCAATCAGTGATTTGTTCTCAGATCTTAGAATTGAAGGAAGTGTTTATTTCTGTGATCGCTTGCAACCGCCTTGGGGTTTTGAGCATGAAAGAGAAAATCGAGCCATTTTTCATTTGGTTCGCCAAGGTCATTGCGTATTAACTATCGATGAACAGCGTTATGAGCTGGAAGTGGGTGACTTTGTGTATGTGTCCCCGGGCGTGGATCACGAGGTTAATTCGGTTGTTGATGACCAGCAAGAGAGCTTATTACTGTGTGGTTATTGCACGTTTGGGGCCGATAAAGAAGATTTATTGGTAAGAGATATTCCTGACTACATTGTGCTAAAAAAAGACCAAGTGCAGAAATACCCTTGGTTATCTAGAACACTGGAGCATCTGAGTGCAGAGCACTTATCAGAAGAGCCAGTCATTGAATTAACCGTGAATAAGCTTACTGAGATCTTAATCATTCAGCTGCTAAAATGTGAATTTGCCGGTGATGTGCCAGTGGGTGTTGTGGCGGCGATGAGGGACAAGCGAATTGCCAAGGCATTGACTTATATGCACAAAGAGTTGTCAGAGCCGTGGACGATTGAGTCGGCGGCGGCGGAAGCGTCGATGTCGCGCTCAGGGTTTCATAAAAAATTTACTGAGCTGATTGGGATCAGTTTTTTTGATTACTTAACCAGAATTAGAATGAATCGTGCTAAGCAGCTGCTTAAATCTTCTAAATCGAGCATTGGTGACATAGGCCAGCAAGTGGGCTATCAGTCGGAATTGTCGTTTGTTAAAACCTTCAAAAAAATGGTGGGTGAAACGCCGCGTGCTTTTCGCATGAATTCACCCACCATCTAGAATGCTTAATCAGCTAAATCCACGCTGATTAATAGATCTTGTGCTGTTAGAAACAGCGTTTTTTCTTGCGCATCAAACGCCAGATTTGCAACGGGTCGATTAGCGCCGATATGGGCGAGTAAGTCGCCGGCCGGTGAAAATACCCAAACGCCTCCTGGGCCAGTGGCAAAAATAGCGCCGCTAGAGTGTTCCTTTAAGCCATCGGGTAAGCCGTGTGGAGTGCGCTCAAAGTCGTGATTTTTGGCGCTAGCAAATTCAATTCGCTCACTCAACTCGCCGTTTTCGCCCACGTTATATTGGTACCAACTGCTGTTTTGAGGGTCTGAAACCGCAACGATCAACTTTTTACCGCCATCGGTTAGTAATATGCCATTCGGGTACGTTAAGGTTTTGTCCTGCAAGGTCAATTTGCCGGCCTTGCTTAAGCTATACACGCCCTGAAAGCTGAGTTCTTTGGCTGGGTCATCGAGTTGTTTTTCTAAGCCGTAGGGTGGGTCGGTAAAATACAATGTGCCATCGTTAGCTCGTGTTACATCGTTGGGGCTATTGAGCTTTTTGTCGTTATAAGTGGCGGCAAGTACCTCGTAGTTAGCGGCGGGCTTATCCAGCGGCGCTAGCATCTTTGCTACTCGGCGTGAACGAGATTGCATCAATACTAATTCGCCGGCGTCATTTAGGATTAGGCCATTGGAGTAGGCGCTGTCAGCCAAATAAGTGTCAACGCCACTTTCAGGGCAATATCGCATGACTCGGTGGCTGGGAATGTCTGAAAAGATCAAGCAATTTTGCTCGGCTAACCACAGTGGGCCTTCCAACCAAGCATAGCCGTCGCTTAATACGGCCGTAGTGGCCTCTTTGGATAATAATGTGAGCGCTTTGTCATCGAATATTCGAATCGATATTTCTGGGTCTTGAGTTGCTGCTTTGTCGTCTCCACCTGCATGCAATAGCGAGCTGCAAGTAAGGGCCAGTAAAGCGATAATAAACTTATGCATGTGATTACCTTCTTATTGTTGTTTGCCAAATCGTTGGCTGTAAATTGAGCGATTGAATGCTTTAGCGGCTTCAATCATAGGAGGGTATGGGATGTCAGTGACGGAAACAAAGCCCACGTTATAGTTTTCACCATCGTAGGCGCGGCCGGACACCGGCGAATCTAAATACTGGAACCAATGTGCGCCAATAAAATAAGGGTTAGTCACCACGGTGTTCATATAGGCGGTGTAAAGTCTGGCACGGTCTTTTTGGTCGGTGCCCATCACTAAGCCGGGGTTGAATAAACCTGTATCAGCCGCGCCCATGTGAAATTCTCCGATAATGCTCGGCATGTCAATGTCGGCCAAAAATTTCCAAGAATCAGGGTGAATGCTCTCTTTGTACACGTTATAGCTCATTACATCACTGTACTTTGCGGCGGCGGCACGAATTTCAGGCGTCATTCCCCAAGAGGCCATACGGGCCCCCATGTACATGTGGTTAGGCATGTATTGTTTGACGGTTTTAGACACCACACGAAAGTACTCAGACGCGTAATGTTCTAGCATGATGGATAAATCCGCTTCAACATTGTCATTGAACTTGGTTAACGTAATGCCGTTATCGATCTCAGACCAAGATTGATACTTTGATCGCCACGCTTTGTTTAAGCGTTTAATGTCACTGTATTTAGTCTTTAGAATTTTGGCGAACTCAGCTTTGGTTGGGCTGTCTGAATTAGGGCGGCCAAGGGTGTTTAAGACGATGCCGAATTGCGTCTCGATTGACCCCATTTGGCCCCAACTTTTTTCGTTGTCGATAAATACGCCAATACACCATGGGTTGTTTTGCACTTCCTCGACAATTTTCTCGACCGTTTTAACCGTGCGCTCTTCAAATTTAGGGTCGAATGGGTCGGGTAGTGGGCTCCAATAGTCGTTACCACTGCTGACGGTTTTGAAGTCTCCAATAATCCAGCCATTGGCAAAATAGGGGTATCGATTAAGTTGGTAAAAAATAGGGTCAATCCAGTTACCAAATGACGTGAAGCCCCACGTCAGCATCCGATCAACCGTCACATCACGCCACTTTTCTTGCATTTTGGCCAAATCTTCAATGCCATAGCGACGCTCTAGGTTGGCTTGGTAAAACGAGTAGCTCTCACCGCGTTTCAGTGCGCCAGAGTGTGCGTCTCGGCGATAGCCGTAGTGCTTGCCTAGTGGGCTGTCATAGGCGGGCAGTTCAGTGAACATATTGGCACGCAGAGGCGAGACCACCTTTCGTGTGGTGGCCGCTTCATTGCTTACACGAGTCACTGAAATCGAATCTTCAGGGGTTAAGTCGTCCGCCGACCGGCTGGCAATTTTGCTGTGATCAAAATCATAACCGGTGATGGTTGAGGTGTTGGCCATACGAACATTGGCTATTCCATGAGAGAAAAACAGGTAGCCGTCTGGGTCAACCAGCGACCATTTCCCATCCACTTTTTCCGTGCGAAAATAACCGGTGGCTTCTAATTTTGGGCCTTCAGCCCAGCCGCCGAATCGCGAACGCCCCTCTAATGGCGTGGTGCGCAGAGAGGTTAGCTCTTGTTCGCTTATTTTTCGCAACTGCTCGTCAGAGCTTACTTTTTCAGGGTAGTTGGCTCGCGTATTCTGGCCGTACTTATCGACCAGATTCACTAAGTATTGCGTGTCCACTTTAGTGGGTTGAAGCAGGCGCAGGTTATCAATGCTTAAACTGCGGTTCTTTATTTGTGTGTTGGTCGAAAGAGAGATTTTAGCAATGTTGCTTAAGTCTAAATTTTTAACTCCCCAGCGCCAGATAAATGGCGTGTGGCTGGTTAACCAGTTTTTGGGGTTGGCGCGTAAGCCTGTTTCGGTATTTAAGTCACGGCCCTTGAGCTCGGCGTAATAGGTATTGTAAGAGTTGGCCGGAATAACCACGCTGCGGTTATGCGTTTGCCCTTTACCGTCAGTGATTTGCAGATACACAAATAAAGACTGCTCATCGTCGTTACGAATGTCCAGTGCTACCCCAAAGTCACCCAATTTGCTCCAGTCCCACGCTTTTTTAGGTTGAATAACAGAATTGGATTCGTAGTTTTCTTTGCTTAAAAAATTAATTTTAACTTCTTTATCCGCACCGCTTACGGCCACGATTTCAGCGTTGGCATTTTTGGTGCTCAGGGCGTTGGGTATTTTGCTGTTATTGAAGTTATAGATCGTTTCTATGTCTTTAACACCCGCTGTTGCCGAGGTGGCCATAGCGAAAAGAAAAGAGGCGACTAGTGTCCGTGATTTAAAAAGGGGTGGCTTCATAATCGAGTGGGTGGAGTTTAACAATAAGGTCAGGTGGTAGCGTTCTATCTTACGTGGTTATATGGCTGATACGCCAGCCGTGTCATTAAACTGGCTGGGAATGGCCTTGCTCTTGTTATTGTTTTTGTTCTTGGGCATTGAGTGATGCTTATCGAATTGTAGAGCGTTAATTCGTTACTGAATTAGTTTAAGCAACTAATTTTATCGATGCCTATTTAACATTAAGCCGCCAGCTACATTGAACGCCGGCGGCTTCATACTTTTTTTGCTTTTTAAGTGGCTCTTGGCTGCCATAGAGTAAGGCAAGCCAGAGCCACTGTTCGGTGCGGGCTTTTACTGGCTGTTTTCAGCTTTGCCAAATCGCTTGCTGTAAATAGAGCTGTTGAACTCTTTAGCCGCTTCAACCATTGGGGCGTACGGCACATCGGTTACAGAAACAAAACCAATGTTGTAGTTCTCGCCATCGTAAGCACGGCCAGTAATTGGTGAGTCTAAGTATTGAAACCAGTGAGCGCCTACTAAATACGGGTTCTCCAATACTGAGTTCATGAAGATGCTGTATAACCTAGCGCGATCGGTTTGGTCTTCGCCCATCACCAGTGCTGGGTTGAACATGCCGGTGTCAGGAGCGCCCATATGGAATTCGCCGATAATGCTTGGCATATCAAGCTCTTCTAAGAAAGACCAAGCCGTAGGGTGAATGCTCTCTTTGTACTCGTTGTAGCTCATGACGTCGCTGTACTTTGCCGCTGCCGCTCTGATTTCAGGCGTCATACCAAAAGACGCTAAACGTGCGCCCATGTACATATGGTTAGGCATGTACTGTTCAACGGTTTTAGACACAATGCGGAAATACTCAGAGGCATAGTGCTCTAGCATCACCGATAAATCTTTAACCGCTTCGTCGGTAAACTTAGTCAGTTTGATACCAGCATCAAGCTCGTCCCAAGAACCAAGTTTTATCTTCCATGCTTTATTCAAGCTTTTAACTTCGCCATATTTGCCTTTTAAAATGTTGGCAAATTCGGTTTTGGTTGGGCTGTCTGAATTAGCGCGGTTTAGGGTGTTTAGAACGATGCCGAATTGAGTCTCGGTTGAGCCCATTTGGCCCCAACTTTTCTCGTTATCGATAAACACGCCAATACACCAAGGGTTGTTTTGAACCTCGTTAGCGATTTGCTCTACGGTTTTAATGGTGCGCTCTTCAAACTTAGGATCGAACGGATCCGGTAATGGGCTCCAGTAATCGTTGCCGCTGCTCACTGTTTTGAAATCACCAATAATCCAGCCATTGGCAAAGTAAGGGTATCTATTAAGTTGATAGAACGTTGGGTCAATCCAGTTACCGAATGAGGTAAAACCCCAGCTCAGCATACGGTCAACGGTGACGTCACGCCATTTCTCAAGCATCTTCGCGTTATCGCTAATGCCATAACGACGCTCTAGGTTGGCTTGGTAGAACGAATAGGTTTCACCGCGCTCAAGAGCACCTGAATGGGTTTCACGACGGTAGCCATAATGTTTGCCCATGTCGCTGTTGTATTCGGGCAAGTCGGTGAACATGTTGGCGCGAATCTCAGACGTTACTTTGCGCGTCTTTGAGGCTTCATCGCTCACTCGAGTAACAGCAATGGAGTCTTCGGGCGTTAAATCATCCGCCGAGCGTGCTGGAATCAAGCTGTGATCAAAGTCGTAGCCGGTAATGGTGGTGGTGTTCGCCATACGAACGTTGGCTAAACCGTGAGAGAAAAATAAATAACCTTCAGGGTCTACCAATGCCCACTTGCCATCTACCTTTTCAGTACGGAAATAACCCGTGGCTTCCAATTTAGGGCCATCTTTCCAGCCACCAAAGCGCGAACGGCCTTCTATTGGTGTGGTTCTTAACGACGCCAGTTCTTCGTCGCTGAGTCTTTTGAGCTGCTCGTCAGATTTGATTTTTTGAGAGTACTCAAAATGCGTGTTTTGGCCATACTTATCAATCAAGCCAACCAGATACTTGTCATCCACTTTGGTGGGTTGAATGAGTCGTAGGTTATCAACACTGATACTGCGATCCGTTACTTGAGTGGTCGCTGAAATTGTAAATTTGGTGATTTGGCTCAGGTCTAAGTTTTTAACCCCCCAACGCCAAATAACCGGCGTGTAATTGGTTAGCCAATTTTTAGGGTTGGCGCGCAATCCTGTTTCGGTATCAAGGTCGCTGCCTTTTAGTTCAACGTAATAGGTGTTGTATGAATTGGCTGGAATTGCCACGCTGCGATTATGCGTTTGGCCTTTAGCATCACTGACTTGAACATAAACAAACAATGATTTGTCTTCATCGTTTCGTATGTCTAAGGCAATACCAAAGTTGCCCATGTCGCTCCAGTCCCACGCCTTTTTCGGGCTAAATATTAATTTAGAACCGTAGTGGTCTTTAGTGTGAAGGTCTAATTTTACTTCTTTGTCTCGGCCACTGACCGACACCAGCTTGGCTGTCGCATGCTCGGTGCTTAAAACACTGGGTATGTCAGTGCCGTTGAAGTCTTGCAGCATCTCTATGTCTTTGACGCCCGCCGTTGCTGAGGCTGTCATCGCGCCTAGAGCCGAGGCAATCAATGTTTTCGAGATAAACGATTTATATTTCATAATAAATTCCTTTGGTTTGAATAAAGGCTGACCGGCATTTTAACCCTGGCAGTTACGACACAGGCTTGTAGCGCAACTGAGTGTGAAATGACGATATTAACCAATTTTAGAATGTGTTTTATGCGTTGGTGGTAACAGAAATATTGGCGTGATTCATGCCGTTGATGGCCACGCCAGATAAAAACTTAAGGTAAGTAGCTAACACTTATCTCTTTGATTTGTTTGCATATCTGTGCCCGATTGTTTTTATGGTATTGCCGCCAGCCCCTTATGGTTAAAGGGCTTCAAACAATTTATTGCCCGCTAGATTACCACACGAGTTTGTTTAACATCTATGGTTTAATGTATATTGTTGACAATATATGCTGTGATTTGTACTTAATCGTTGTTGATCTGTGGTGGAAAATAGCCATGGGCGCAGACAAAACTATAATTTTAAAGGTATGCAATGAAGAACGTATTTTTTATGGCTGTTTTAGGCCTGCCGGTGATTGCTGGATGCAGTACAGGGCATTTAGAAAAACAGAAAACCACGGCCATTGCTACCGAGGCGCTCACGTTTAAAGATGTGACGGCGAGCTCGGGCATTACATCAAAGCCTACGTGGAAATATGGCGGGCCATCGATTGCTGATTTAAATGGCGATGGGCGTTATGAATTAATGTTGTCTAATCATCATAGAGAGCCAGCACAGCTGTTTTGGGCTAACGGTGATGCATTTACCTATACCGAGCATACTCGCCCAATCATGAAGCACGACGTGCATGGCATTGCGCCCGGTGATTATGATCAAGACGGCGACGCGGATTTGCTCATTTCATTGGGCGGCGGCAACGGAACAAAACCGCAACCACCAAGGCTGTTGAGAAATGATAACGGTAAATTTGTGGATGTGACCGATCAAGTTGGCATTGCCGGCATGGGCGCTCGTGGTCGAGCGGTGCGCTGGGTGGATTTGGATTTGGACGGTGACCTTGATTTGATTCAAATTAACGCCGCCGTGTTAGTGGATGAAAATATCCCTCGAAACTTAATGTTTGAAAACCTCGGCAATGGCACGTTTAAGTACGTACAGAACACCGAGTTCGAAAATATAGACGCTGAGCGAGTGTTATTGACTGACATTAATGGCGATGACATTGCCGATTTGATTTGTTTTACCCCGTTGTCGGTTTGGCAAGGCACCGGAGGCTTTAACTTTGTTGATGTGAGTAACACCGTGTTGCCTAAAAGTGCGTTAGCGCTGGATCATGTGATGACCGCCGCAGACATCGATATCGATAACGACGGCGATTTGGATTTATACCTAGCGCGCGGTAAAACCTATTATGAGTTGGCCAATAATTCCTTAGAGTTCGACCCTGTATCAACGCGCCTTGATATACGAGATGAAGGTAATAAAAGCCATGATGGCGTTAGCTTTACCGCTGACGGCGATCTGGTGTTGAGTAATTTTTTCCGTTGGTATCGAGGCAAAGAATTCGAGCCTAAGGTGTATTTGGGTAGTGCTAAAACACCGATTGACTCACCGCTTAAAGGAACCGAGCTGCAAGATGCCAAGATTACCATTACGCCAGACATGGCGGCCGGTTTTCCTGAAGACCTTGACCAGAGTGGCTGGTATTTAGGTTACCTTGGTGGGGGTCAATGGCGCTTTGAGTGGCTATTGAAAGATCATCTGGCGTGGGGGCTTCGCACTTCTATCAGTGGCGTCAGTTCGGTGCAACCTGATTGGCCGCCCAGCAATACCGATTTAACCGACCGCCTGTTGATTAATCAAGGCGGTACTTTTATCGAGCCGGACTTCGCATTACCGGCCGAACATAAAGGCAATAACTGGGGCGTGACTCACGCCGATTTCGATAACGATGGTTGGCAAGACTTGTTTGTCTATCGTTTTGGCAAGCTGCGTCAGCGTTTACCTGATATGTTGTTGCGCAATCAACAAGGTAAAGGGTTTGTGGCTGATTTTGGGCACGGCGCTACTAACGCAGGCATTGATTCTCACGGAGATATGGGCGCCACGTTTGACTATAACCAAGATGGTAAAGTTGACATTCTAAGCGGTGACGACAATCCGGGGCGTTGGCATTTGTTTGAAAACACAACGCCATTAAAGAATAACTATCTGCAAGTGCAGGTAGGGTATTCACCGCAAGGCGTGGACCCCATTGGCGCGCAAGTGTGGGTAAACACTGAGAAAAATACCGTGTACCGCACCGTGGGTTCAGCCGGGGCAACGCACTCGCAAAGCTTACTTAATACAGTGCACGTTGGGCTTGGTTCAAATGCACAGGCGCAATCGGTGACGGTGCGTTGGCGTAATGGTGAAGAGAAAACGGTGTCGTCGGTAAACGCCAATCAACGGATTCAATTTCCATAAAGTAATAGCATTGTGAAAGACAAAGAAATAAAAATAGGCATTGTTGAGCCCGGCATTAGGCACGCCAGCGCCGATGAGCCTAAGAGCATTGAAGAAAAATTTTGCATGGTGCAAGAACGCGGTGCATTTGACTACATTGACGTGACACCGCTGCCCGAGCACGTGGCCGAATTTGCACGCTGCTCGGCCAAATACAATTTGCCTATTTTAGCTGGCAGTTGTAATTATATTCTGGGCTTAGAAGAACAGAAGCTAGAGCAGAATTTACGTATTGGTGCGGAACTTGGCAGCATCAGACACAACACCCAAGTGTTTATGGATCACGCTCAGGGTCATTTGATTAGCAATGACGAAGTGATGAGCATCTACCTAAGTGCGTACGAGCTGGGCGAGCAATTAGGTTGCCTGCCAACGTTTGAAGTGCACGTTAATATGTGGTCTGAGAAATTTATGCGCGTGATGGAAGTGGCGAATATGGTGAGGGAACGTGGCGCACCGTTTCGTATCACCTTAGACCACAGTCATGTGATCTTTAAAGGTAAAGAAAATCAGGTTGAACAAGCGGTGTTTGGGGTCGATAAATTGATTGAAAGTGGCGAGTTAATCATCGACCCATTTGACGCTGGCAACGTGTTCGATCTTTGGCTCGATCAAGGCTTGGTGGCGCACGCACACGCACGCTCAGTGTCGCCGAACAACCCTAAAAATGTGTGGGCAGCGCACCCCGACATTACTAATTTGCGTTCATCGTTGCACCCTCAAAATGTTGTGGGTCGAGGTATTCAATACCCTTTTATCCAACCGGGTGAAGGTCAATGGCATAGCGTATGGCAAGAGTCGGATTTACAAGCGTGGAAAGAAGTGGTGATCAAGCTTCTGACGCACCACCATCGTAGCCCGAACAGCGAGCTGCAAACCATTTCTACCGAGTTCATTCCCTTTACCGATTACGGCGAAGGGTCCACGTATTCGCTGTTAGAAAACAACGCCGCGTGTGCGGTATGGATTAAAGAGCTCTGGAAACAAATTTCAACCACTGACGGTGAACACTGTTTGGCCGCCAGTGCCGTATGAATGCAAAACACGCAACAAGATTAATTTTTATAACGTGATACAAAAACAATGACCATCAAAGACTTAGCTCAATTCCACCACCCTGTGTCTGACATATTCGCGAAAGCCGTGAATGAGAAAGACTATGAGCCTTTTTCATTAACCAAAGAGCAAATTGAGCATTTTAATGAATTTGGTTACGTGACTAACGTCAAAATTTTAGAAGAAGAGCACGTGGACACTTTACGTGAAGAGCTTAATCAAATTATGGACCCAGAGCACCCGGGCCATGATTTGTTTTATGAGTTTCACGGCAATCAATCTACCGACCCTGATACCGTGTTGTTTCACTCGCTTGGGCATTGGCGTATTACCGAGGGTTTTCATGATGCTTTGTGGAACCCTGCATTTGTTAAACCGGCCAGCCAGTTACTGGGCGATAAGTCGGTGCGTTTCTGGCATGACCAGTTATTTTGTAAGCCGGCCGGTCACGGCGGCGTTGTGGCTTGGCACCAAGACTACTCTTACTGGATTCGTACGGTGCCAATGCAGCACTTAACGTGCTGGATTGGTCTGGATGATGCCACCACTGAAAATGGTTGTTTAAATTACGTGCCCGGAAGCCACAAATGGGGTTTGTTAGAGCGGCTTGAGTTGGGTGGCGAAATGGATGCGTTGTTTGATCAGTTAACCGAGCAACAACAAGCCATGATTAAGCCGGTCCCCATGGAGTTGAAAAAAGGGCACGCGTGTTTTCATCACCCGTTGATGATTCATGGCTCGTTCGCCAATAAGTCAGAAAAGAGCCGCCGAGCTATGGTTCTTAACGTCTTCGCTGATGGCACAAGCAGTGATACGAATGATGTCATGCTGCGAGGTACCGACATTCGCGTTCCTAAAGGTGAAAAGATGCAAGACACGTTCTTTCCGCTGTTATACCAAGCCTAGATATAAGGTATCGCTCAAAATTAACCCGTAAGCACTTACAATTAGGCTATTTTGCAATTAAATTATTAAAAAGCTTACGGGTTTTAAGCGTTTAATAGTCTAATTATTGTGAAAGCTAAGGATAAAGATTCAATTAAGGGGCCAGCTGGCACTGATATCTCCGACTCTTTTCTGCAAAATCAGTCTTTTTTGAAAAAATTCATTGCTCGTTTTTTTTCCAATAGAGAAGATATTGAAGATGTGGTTCAAGAGACGTATCTGCGTGCCTACATGGCCGGCCAGAAAGCTGAAATTGAACAACCTAAGCCTTTTTTGTTTGCCACTGCAAAGAATATAGCGCTGACAAAGCTTACCAAAAAGTCCAAACGCGTTACTGATTTTCTAGAAGAGTATTCGAAGCGCGATGATTTGCATGCTGACCCATCGCCGGATGAAATTGTCGATGCGCAGCAACAATTAGCACTTTACTGCGCCGCGGTTAAAACTCTTGACGGTAAGTGCAGAGAAGCCTTTTTATTAAAAAAAGTGCACGGTATGACGCACAAAGAAATAGCAAAGCAAATGTCTTTATCCTTAAGTTCGGTGGAGAAATACCTTCGTCGAGCAATGATTTTGTGTGATCAATACATGCTTAAATCCAATGGCGAATATTCCGCTCATAATGAAACCAAAAATCGTGTTTCACACATTCAGAGAGGGGCAAAGAAATGAAAAAAATTGTCGAATTCTCAGATCGAAATACGGTGATTGAAGAAGCTGCGAATTGGATTTTAAAGCTTGAGTCTGGTGATGGTTTAAACAGTAAAGATAAAGCCAAACTGTGCGCATGGTTAGATCAGAGCCCCGCTCACCGCGAACATTTTGAACGCCTGGCCAAAGTGTGGGGCGATGCCAATATACTAACCGAATTGGCGGTGCCGTTACGGCGCTCACAGTATCAAGCACGCACCGTTTTTGGTGTCAGTTGGGTAGCCATGGCGGCGTCCTTGTTATTGGTTATAGGTCTGTTTGGCTTTTATATGTTTAATGGCGCGCTTGATACTCAAGCCAACGGCGTTATTGCCACTAAAGTGGGCAGCCAAAAAACCATTGATCTTGCCGATGGTTCAACCTTAAAACTCAATACCAACTCCAAAGTAAGAATTGACTACAGCAAAGACTTTAGAGACATTTATTTGCTTTCTGGAGAGGCTTATTTCAGCGTCGCTAAAAATAAAAATCGCCCATTCAGGGTGTACGCCGGTAAAGGGCGCATTCATGCAATTGGCACGGCCTTTGGCGTGTACCTTAAGGGCGATAAAGTGGATGTGGCCGTTTCAGAAGGGCGCGTTGGCGTGGCCTCTGTGTCCCAGCCTATAGATGTAAAGCCTTCGCAGGTGAGCAATGCCTTACAAAGTGCGACTAAAAGCTTAGGCATGTTGCGTGCCGGTGAAGTGGGCAGCATCGTCAGTCAATTAGATGAAAACTCTAAGTCAGTGCATAAGTTAGAAAAGTTAGAAGAGATCACAGTGAGCGACGTGGCGAAACGTGTTTCTTGGACTAAAGGCGTGTTAATTTTTGCTGGCGAGTCACTCGAAGACGTGGTGCAAGAAATCAGTCGTTACACTGATGTTAGTATTGAGTTTTCAACTCCTGAAATAAAAAACATCCGCATTGGTGGCAATTTCCCAGTGGGCGAAACGGAGGCGATGTTTTCTTCCCTTGAAACTAATTTTGGTCTGCAGATAACGCGGCTTGATAGTGACCGCGTTGTTATTCACGGTGGCAAAAGTTTTAACTAAGCTTTTCTTTTGTTGCTAAAGTCACATTTATGTAAATAAATGTAAAAAAAGCTTACGGTTTTTTTCCCTTCAATTGTTATATAGATAAGGTCGCGACAGACGACTGTGTTTTTGCCAATTAAGAGGCTGGAGAAACGGAACAGATATGGTTGCGTTGTGAAGTGGTTTATTGTGTCGATTTGCTTGATTGCATTGTCAGTCAGTAGAGAAGTATTGTCTGCTGAACGACGATATCGACTAGACATACCTTCGCAAGATTTAGCAACAGCGCTTACCGTATTGCACGAGCAAACCGGTGCTATCTCTCTTTTTCCCTACGACTTGGTGGAAGGTAAGCAATCGAACCCAGTGAGTGGTCGATACACTCTTCCTAAAGCCTTATCTCTGATGCTCAAAAATACAGGTCTTATAGGCGGCCTTTCCCAAAAGCACGTAATTAATATTTCGGTGTCTTCAGACACTGAAATAGTACGACAAAACAATGAGGAGAACCCCATGAGAAGTACAGCTTTCAAAAAAACAGGCGTTGCAGCAGCGCTTGCTGCTTTGGTATCGGCCGCTGGCGTCAATGCCCAACAAGCCGATGATAAAAAAGAAGCAAAGCAATTAGAAGAGATCGTCGTTACCGGTATTAGAGCATCATTGGAACGCTCTATGGATATTAAGCGCGATTCAGATGGTGTGGTGGATGCAATTTCCGCCGAAGACATTGGCAAGTTTCCTGATACAAACCTGGCCGAGTCTTTGCAACGCATTACTGGCGTTTCCATCGACCGATCGAATAACGAAGGTAATCAGGTTTCAGTGCGTGGTTTTGGGCCGACATTTAATTTGGTGACGCTCAATGGTCGTCAAATGCCAACCTCGTCGACGCTGTTAGAAAATGGCATCGACCGCAGTTTTAATTTTCGTGAGCTGGCCGCTGAGAGTGTGTCAGGCGTAAAGGTATATAAAACCGGTAAAGCCAATATTGCTTCTGGCGGCATTGGTTCAACCATTAACATTGATACCGCCAAACCGTTCGACCAAGAAGGCTTTAAAGCCGTGGTGTCGGCCAAAGGCGTTGTTGACACCAGCGTGGGCGATGGGCGTTCAGTAACACCTGAATTGGCCGGCATGATTAGCCAAACATTTTTAGACGGTAAGTTAGGCGTGTTGGTGTCGTTGTCGCACGCTGAAAGAGACAGTGGCCGTGAACGTGTTGGTTCGCAAGGTTGGCCAGCTGAACGTGGTTCAAACGTTGATAAAAGCGGCATTAACACAAGCCTGAACCCTAACCGCACTCATTGGGCGCCATTAACCATTGACGTTGATGTGCATGAGCACGAGCGAAAAAGGCAGAATGGGCAGTTAGTATTGCAGTTTGCGCCTACGGACTCGTTAACCGCAACGCTTGATTACACGGCTTCGCGATTTGAAGAAACCGACAACCTTAATCGTACTAGCTTTTGGTTCGATGGCGATACCGGCGGTAACGCCGATGCCAATGGCACGGTCACTAACCCCAATCGCCCCGGTGATGAATTAAACTTTTGGGCGTGGCACTTTTTGTTTGAAACTGAGAATGACTCGATCGGTTTAAACTTAGATTGGCAGGCGACTGATAATTTAAATTTCACCTTAGACGCGCACGATTCTACCTCGCACTCACAGCCTGACGGTCAGAACTCAGAGTTTATTATTAACCTTAAAAACCCACGCGTAACCGACCTTAATGGCGACGGTATTCCTGATCGTGGTGGTGTTGATATTGCGTACCAAACCAGCCCAACAGGCCGCCCTGCGGTTTCATTTAATGCCAGTGGCCTGCCTGGCGGCGACCCGTTTGCTAAAGAAAACATTCAGTTTGATTTATTTCAAATGCGCGGTTATGAAATTGAAAATAACATTAACCAAATCAACCTGGGTGGTGAATGGTCAAACTCCGGTGATGGCGCACTAAGAAACATCGATTTTGGTGTGGTTAAAACCGATTATAAAATTGACACATTCCGTCGTAGAACCGTGGCGTTTGTGCCGGTTGATATTTCCGGTTTAGATTTACAATTTCGTTCCAGTGATGGGTTTGGTTCCAACATTGGCGGCAGTGAAAACTTATTTCCTTTGTTGTCAGACTACAGTGCGCTTGAAGCGTTCAATTTAGTTCGTGACCAAGGTTTCTTCTTCGAAAACTCTCCCACCTACAACGGTGTAGAAGAAGAAACCTTGGCCGCTTACGTGGCGGTGAACGTTGAAAGTGAATTTAATGGCATGCCGATTAAATTAAACGCCGGTGTTCGTTGGGAAGACACAGACGTAACGGCGGTTGCACGCCAACGTCAAGTTGAAGCTCTTAACTATGTTAATACCGCGGGCAGGTTTGGCGAAATCTTCACTGAAGATGAAAGAAACATTAGCCAATCAGGCGGTTACACTCGATTGCTGCCAAACTTTGATTTAAGTTTGGACGTAAAAGAAAATGTGATTACTCGCTTCTCATACAGCCACACACTCAGCCGCCCAGACTTGTCAGCGTTGTTCCCTTCATTGTCACTGGATGCTCGCCCACAAGGGCCGTTCAATGCGTCTACCGGTAACCCAGATTTGTTGCCATTAGACTCAGAGAACTTAGACCTGTCATTAGAGTGGTATTACGGTGATGGCAGCTATGCGTCGGTTGGGTATTTTAAAAAGTATGTAGAGAACTTTATTGGGGTCTCAACCAGAGAGGGCACTGTGCCTGATGTGAACGGTAACCCGCTTACTGACCCAAGTATTTCTCCTCGCCCTGGTTGCCCAGACGAAGTTGTCGGTGGAAATCCAAACTGTTTTTCAACTCAGAACGATCCGGCTATTAACTTCTTGATTGCCACGCCAAGCAACTTGGATGACGCGGAAGTGGATGGCTTTGAGTTCAATGTTCAGCACATGTTTGGTGACTCAGGCTTTGGCATGATTGCTAACTTAACGTTGGTTGATGGCAATGTTGAATACGATCTATACGACGTTAACAACACTTTTGCGTTAACAGGCTTAAGTGATTCTGCCAACTTGGTGGGGTTTTATGAGTCTGAAAAGTTTCAAGCTCGATTGGCGTACAACTGGAGAGACGACTTCTTATTGGCGCTGTTCCAACCGCAACGTGCGGGTGAACCCACTTTTGTTGAAGAGTATGGCCAGTGGGATCTTAACGTAAGCTATCAAATCAATGACAGTATTTCTGTATTCGCAGAAGGCTTGAACATTACCGAAGAAACGGTGCGTCAACACGGCCGCTTTAGTGATCAGCTGTTAAGTTTTGAAGAGTTTGGTGCGCGTTATAACTTTGGGCTGACGGTTCAATTTTAGATCGTTTATTTTGGGGGGTAAGCACTAGGGCGTTCGAATTTTTATTCGGCGCCTTAGCGCTTCTATCACCTCAGCCGTATTAAGCCTAAATTAAGCCACATCATTTAAGTGTTCATCAGTAAGGCCTCAAAGGAATTGATCAGCCTGTTACACCAATTAAGCCGAACCTTTTGATTGGTTTAGTAGGCAAATAATGTAGGGAAGCAGTGTAGGGGAAAAAGCAAAAAGCTACAGTGCAACAAGCGCTGTAGCGCTAAGGGAGTTAGCGTAAAGAAATATATAATTAGCCCAGCCGGTCTCAACCATATCGCAATCGCATATCAGCATAATTGAACTCAACAATGATGAGCAAACAATAATATTTGTTAAATCATTGTTTTTTTTATAGGAAAATTATTGTTTTTGCAAATTATTGGCTCACAATAGTGAGTGGGATGACTATTGCTTGGGGGCGCAGTCTTGAATACACATCTGATTTTAAATAAAACCATCACTCGTAAATTTAATCGAGCGTTTCACTGGGGGTTGTTGTTAAGCGCATTGAGCGTTAGCCATGTTGCCATGGCTGGGCCTAACGTGTTTGAAGTGGGGGCAGGCTCAATACACGACACGTTTGTAAACAATACCTACGACACGTTTGATTTTCAAACTCCTTTTGCTAGCACGCCGGCCGTGTTTGCTATTGGCAATGTTGCTGGTAGCAACAGTTGTGAAGTTCGCTTTCAAAACATTTCCACCACCGAATTTGAAGCCGTTTGTGCTGAAGACAGTTCATGGGATGGCCAGCATGTGGCGGTGCCCTTGCAATACATGGCCATTGCCGAAGGCGTACAAACCATTCCTACTAATAACGGCGGTTCAGTCACATTTGAAGCCGGCTGCATAGAAACCAATGCTGTGCAGCATAACTGCACCACCGGTTGTGATACAGAAAGCTATGAGCCGATTACGTTCAGTGCCGGTTTTTCAGGCGCACCGGTGGTGATCACCAATATTCAAACGTCGAACAACGCCCAATTAGGGGCCGCTCCAGTCAACCCAATTCAACCGATGTTGTCAGTGGCCGTTGATAATATTGCCGCTGGTGGTTTTGATTTGGCATTGGATTTAAACAAAGAAAATAATGTTGGCACGCTTAATGATGAGCGCGTATGTTGGCTAGCCATTGAAGAAACCAGTAATTGCAATTTAATGGGCACTGACAACACGTTGGACTTTAGCGGCGTGGGTGGCCCCAGTTCAGTGGCGTTCGAAGCGCTGATTACCGATGAAGATGTTGATGGGTGGGATAACGGCTGTAATGCCGGTGAGGGCGCATCCTTCACGCCCGGTTGCTTTACCTCAACGCCAGTGGCAATTGCCACCAAACGGTCACGCAATGAAGAAGAGGGTTGGTTACGTTACTGTGCGCTTAACTCCGGTGAATTTAGATTTACCATTGATGAGCAACGAGTTTCAGGGCAAAACCGCCAGCACGTGGATGAAAGCGCCAGTGTGATTGCGTTCGGCTCTTCTTTTACTACGCCGGTGTCATTGTCGTTGTTTCAAGCGCAACAACGCGGGCAGAAAAGCATTGAGTTTCAATGGCAGACTGAAAGCGAGTCATTCAATGTGGGCTTTAATTTGTGGGGCTTGGTCGCTGGCGAATGGCAGCAAATTAACACCGGCCTGATTGCGGCTAAGTTTGGTGACTTTTCAGAATCTCAGCACTACCAAAAGAAAGTGGTGGTGGCTAAAGAACTGCTAAAAAATATTGATGCGGTTGGTTTATCGTCAATTGATAATTCCGGCTACGAAGAATTTTATGGCCCGTTTAACATTGGCGAACGTTATGGCGAACAAGCGTCGTTCGAAGCAATAGCGTGGTCGAACATTCGCTCTGAGTACGAACAGCGCATGGTCAACAACGGGTTTACCAAGTTGCGCA
Organism: uncultured Arenicella sp.; assembly: GCA_938045295.1. Taxonomy (GTDB): domain Bacteria; phylum Pseudomonadota; class Gammaproteobacteria; order Arenicellales; family Arenicellaceae; genus Arenicella. Next base: position 64,392 of record CALINO010000032.1, on the reverse strand, counting down.
ATGGTCGATGGGTAAAAGCCACAAAGAAGCATTTAAAGCGACAACAAAACCGTCAATATCAATTTGGTAAACAGCGTGCGGTGGTTGAGCTAGTGGCGTCTGAAGTCGGGGTACATAAAGTGCCAGCTGTAAGTCTTTTAGAGCAAGCGCCTGAGTTATTAAATGCGCCAATTAACACCATTGCACTGACGCACCGCGGGCAAGCCGTGCCGCGTATTATTGAATCGCAAGACGAATTGCTAAGCGCCGACGACAGCTTGGTGTTTAGGGTTACTGAGCTTGAGTCAAACGTGGCGTTGTACACCAACGATAAAGTGTACCGCGTGTACCGCGATCGTCAAAAAACGGTGAATGCGGGTGTGTTGAGCAATCTGCCTGACGATGAAGTGTTGCATCAAACAGGCTTGCAGCCACAATGGCAAGGTGAAAACTCTGAATACTTTGTGGCCAGTACCAGCGGTGACCCGTGGTACGACACCATGCTGTTGTCTACAGGCTCGCCGGCCAGTAAACAGTACGTGTTTAATCATACGATATCGGCTTCTTCAACTAACGTATTGTCAATTGACTCGCAGATAAATAACGCACTGGTATCGATCAACGTGTCTGGCGGCATTGATTTACCCGGTTCGGTGGACGACCATCATTTGCAAGTGAGCTTAAATGGCAATCATATTGCCGATGAGCGATTTGATGGATTCAGTTATGTAGAGCGTGAATATTCGGTGCCAGCCGAGTGGTTGGTTGATGGCGCGAATACGGTTGAGGTGAGTGTTGTTGGTGACACCGGAAAATTTGCCGACATTGTTTACATCGATTCGGTGGGTTTGAGTGCGCCTAAGCCGTTGGTTAATGAGCCCGGGCTGGCATTCACATTTACCGGTAGCGATGAACAAGCGCCGTTTTATAAAGTTGACACATCAGTCGATCAAGTGGCCGTGTACGCGCATCAAGATAACGGCAATTTCACCCAGTTAAAAACCGTGGCGTTGGATAACAATGCCTTGGGCTTTGGTGGTATAGACGGTGGTATAGACGAGCTTCATTCGAACAACACGACGCATTACACAATCGTTGATCCGTCGGCGTATTTAACGCTTGATCACATACAACGAGTTGAGCCCAAAAACTTAGTTCGTAAGCTCGATGCCAATTATTTGATTGTTGCTCACCCAGCCTTTCTTGGCGAAGAGTTAAGCCAGTTTGCAGACACTAAAATTGCCAATGGGCATACGGTAAGCATCGTCAGCTGGTTAGACATTGTCAATAGCTATGGTTACGGGGTGCATGAGCCAACCGCGTTGCGTAACTATTTAAAGGCTGCCAGTGCCAATAACAAGATAGACTATGTATTGTTAGTGGGCGGGCACAGTTACGATTACAACGATTATTTATCGAACGGCAATGTCACCTTTTTGCCAACCCAGTACGAAGCCGTCTCGCGCCACTTTCAGTATGCTCCTACAGACAATCATTTTGCTGATCTGAATGATGATGGTTTGCCCGATGTGGCTTTAGGCCGTTGGCCGGTGAGAACCACCGATGATTTAAAAACCATCATTGCCAAAACCAAAGCGTGGGAAGAAAATCAGCACAAATATAGTCATCGCCTTATGCTCGTGGCCGATGCCACTGATCAAGCACGCGGGCAGCGTTTTGCCACACAAATCGATACCATGACAGAGCAAGTGGGTATCGACCGTAGTAGTGTGAACGTGAATGAAGTTTACCTAGACCATTACCTTGAGCGCGGTCAGGCCGTGCAAGAGGCTAAAGCTGAGTTGTTGTCGCATTATCAACCAGATTCGGCGGGCATTGGCTTAACCGTGTTCAGCGGCCACGCAAGCAGCAGTCGTTGGACGTATCGTAATTTACTCAATGCCGCCGACGTTGGCCAAATGCACAACAGTGGCAAGCCAACCACGGTGATGCCGTTGGCGTGCTATACCACCTACTATGAAACGCCGTCGGTTAATAGCATGGCGCACCAATTGTTATTTGAAAGCGACGGTGGGGCGGTGCTAATTGCCGGCGCGGCCTACCTAAGCGAAGATCGAGAAAATTCGATTTTCGGCGTTAACATGCTTAAGGCCATGAAAGGCGGCAAAAACACATGGGGGCAAGCGATGAAGAAAGTAAAATCGCGCATGAGCCCATGGAACGACGCGGTGACTAACTGGACTATTTTGGGTGACCCGAGCTTGTCGTTGCAGTAGCCCTGATGAGTTTCTCTTAGTCTAGTCTTCAATAAAAAAACGGCGATGCTTAACAAAAAGCATCGCCGTTTTTAATGTGTGACTGGGTGTATATTTTTAGTGGTTATAAATATGCACGTCACGTTGTGGGTACGGAATGCCAATGTCAGCCGCATCCAGTGCTACTTTGATTTTCTCTAATAGCTCCAGCGTTGCTGCCGGGTGATCCGCCGCTTTTGCCCATGGGCGTACGGTTAAGTTGACGCTGTTATCGGCCAGTTCGCTTACACCCACACTTGGTGCCGGTGAGTCTAGTACGTAATCAGAAGTTGAAATAGCTTCTAAAATCACCTTACGTGCCTGTTCAATATCGGCGTCGTACGAAATGCCAACTGCCAAGTCCATGCGGCGGTTGCCTGCTTCAGTGAAATTAGTGATTGGCCCTTCCAGTGCTTGCCCGTTAGGAATGATGATTTTAGTTTTATCAGGCAAACGCAATGTGGTGGTGAAAATATCCACCTCTTCCACTTGACCGGTCATGCCCGCCACTTCAACCACATCGCCCACGTTGTAAGGGCGAAAAATAATCGCCATTACACCGGCCGCAAAGTTGGCTAAAGAGCCTTGTAGGGCTAAGCCAACGGCCAAACCAGCGGCACCGAGTATGGCGACCAACGATGCGGTTTGAACGCCCAGTTGCGAAATGGCGGCAATCACCACAAAGGTAAGCATTAGTGCGAACGCAATGTTAGTAACAAACTTGGCCAGCATTTCATCTGAGCCAGATTTTGCCATGCCTCGACCAATGGCGTTGGCAATGATTTTTACAATAAACTTACCAATAATGAAAATGGCAAGTGCTTTAACAAAGTTAATGCCGTACAGCATTGCATTCTCTTTGATCATAGGCAGATAGGCTTCTAACTGTTCCATGGTGTCTCCGTTGTTGGATGAGTTTTTACAATAAAACTTAGTTGAAGTTATACACCAAATTCAAGCTTGTAATGGTGTCGGTGTCATCCGCACCTGGCGCAGGATCGGTGTTGTGGCGAACTAAGATACCTGCTTTTAAGGCGAATTTCTCGTTCATGGAAACAACTAATGCCAAATCGTTTTCAATAAACGAATTGTCGGAACCAATTTCTGCGCGAAATTTGTCGACTAACTGAGTGTTCTCGGTCAACTGACTTGCGTAGTCAGACAATAACACTAACGTCGCACCACTTAAGTCCATGCCTTCTAATTCAGTACCGTCTTCTAATTTAATTAATTCGCTGGTGTCTCTGTAGCCCACGCCAATCCCTAAATCCCATTTAGTTGGCTCGGTATCAATCACCGAATAGCCATAACCAATAGCCGCACTTGTTTGTTCGGTAAAACCATCAAAGTCGTCGTCTAAATAACTCAGCGAGCCAAACGCGAAGCTGCGTTCAGTGAACTTATACTTTAGTGTGTAAGACGCCGCTAGGCTGTCGGCTGAATCTACACTGTCGGTAGATGCTTTGTAAGTTGAAAAATCAATTTCATGCGTAATAACATCGCCTTCTTTTTTAAAGTTAAGGCCAGCGTTGATATTCTCGCTTTCAGTGTTACCGCTGGCTTTAATGAGGCCAGCTTCGCCTTGGCCTTTCCAGCCTTCAGCGCTCACATTGCTTGCGGCTAACATTGCTACTAAAAGTGCTGGTAGGGTTTTTTTAATCATAGTGGTTCTCTCTTAAATGTATGAAATGAATAAAATATTAATGGTATTGAAAAGGGGCTCGAGTGAGCCCCTTCTGATACTAGTAAAAAGGTACGTGTTTATTTTTTAATTTTCTCGGCCCAGTTATCCGCAACGGTTTTCGCTGCATCACGACCACCTAAGCCAAAGGCCAACGCGGTGGCTACGGCCACGGCACCGATGGTGAAACCAAAGGCCATGTTAACGATGTTGTCGGCCAAGCCCATTGAACGTAAGCCCATTGCCAGCACCAAGCCTAAAATTGCCACGCGAGCAATGTTGGCTATACCGCCATTGCCAGCGGCCACTAATTTTTGGTGTGCCAGTGTGCTTAAGAAGTTACCGATGACTAAGATGACGCCGCCAACTAATATACCGCCGCCAAACTCAAGTACTTTGGCAAAGATGTTTGAAACCACTTCTATGCCGAGTAAGTTAACTGCGGCGGTGGTGGCGGTCAGCATTGAGAAAAAGATAACCGCAGAGCCAATTAATTTGTTCAGTGTGAATGATTCAGAAAACAAATTACTGAAGCCCATTTTTGCTGGCAATTCGTTGACGCCCATGCCATCTAATAAGCCGCTTAACATATACACCACGAATTTGGCCACAAAGTAAGTCACTAATAAAATGATGCCAGCGCCAACGACATTCGGCACGGCCGACATTAATTTATTGATCATGTCAGTGGCAGGTAAGGTGATCGAAGGAATGTTTAATACACCCAATGCGGCCACCACGATCGGTAATAAAATGCCACCGAAGATAAAGGCACTGCCAAACTTAGATACTTTAAGTTCGTCATTGCCGGTTCTTAACGCCAGTTGTTTATCTACGCTGCCTAAGCCGACCCCAACCAGCTCAGACACAATTTTAGCGATGACCCAGCCTGCATAACCAACCACACCGGCACCAATAATGCGCGGCACGGCGGCCAGAAATTGATCCACCATATTTTTCAGTGGTGCTAACACATCGGTTAAGCCAAAGTGCTGTAATACCGCCATTAAAACAAAGATGGTTAGCACGGCTTTTATTAAAGACACAACCGGAGTGGCCAAATTGTGCTCTTGTAAGAAATCAACCTTGGCCAGCAACTTCTTAAATATGCCAGTGATAAACTTCACCACAATAAGGCCAATAATCAAGATCGCAAGACCGATTAATGCATGCCCCAACGTGCTGGAAAAAACAGGCCCTAGGGTGGCCTGAACCTGCTCTATCAAACTACTCATAGTAATACCCCTCTGTATGACTTGGTATGGTTATTGATTGTGCTCAGTATAGGGGGTGGCTTTTAACTCTTTTGTAAAAAAGTGTTATAGGCGAGTGTGCATTTGTCGCTTAATGGGCGTTTTGACTATTAAGTGGCGTTTGAAATGTAAATTATCTTTAAAACTCAAGTTGGCTTACTTTTTTAAAAAGCGTTAAAACAACTCTCCTTGGGCTGAAATTAAGCGATCAAAATTCAGCCCAACAAACGGTAAAATGCCATCGGCGATGGGTTTTAGCTGCTTTTCTATGTAGTGATCATAGTCAATAGGGCTGTGTTGGTATTCAACGGGCTCTGGGCCATTATTGGTGATTAGATAGGCGATAAGCCCTTTGTTTTGATACTTCAGCGACTTACCCTGCCGTTGATTTTCTTGGTCGGCGAGTCTGGCCGCACGCACTTGCGGCGGCACATTTTTCACGTAATGGCTGAGCTTGCGGCGTAAGCGTTTACTGTAGACTAAGTCGGCGTCGCGTTGGCCAGTTAGAACTTCGTTGACGGTACTCTGCACCAGTTCGGTGGGGTCTTGTTCGTGAAAGATGCGGTCGAATAGCTGGGCTTGAAACGAGCGCGCTAGTTGTGTCCAGTCGGTGCGTACGTTTTCCAGCCCTTTAAATATAATGGTTTCTTGCTCGGTCTTTGTGTCGACGGTTAAACCGGCGTAGCGTTTTTTACTGCCCGTGTCAGAGCCGCGAATTGTCGGCATTAAGAAACGGCTAAAATGAGTTTCAAACTCAATTTCTAATAGGCACTCTAATTGATACTGTTGCTGTAAGTGCGTTCGCCATTGCTGGTTAATGTGGTCAGTGAGTTGCTGGCCGATGTCTCGGCATGCACTGGGGCTGAGATGGTCGTCTAGAGACACAAAGGTTGAGTCAGTGTCACCGTAGATAACGGTGTAGCCCTGTTGTTCTATCCATTGGCTGGTGGTCTGCATGATTTCATGGCCGCGCATGGTGATGGAGCTGGCTAGGCGGGTATCGTAAAAGCGGCAACCGCCAGAGCCCAATACGCCGTAAAAAGAATTCATAATGATTTTGATGGCTTGCGAACGCACACCGTCATGGTTCTTTTTAGCGTGGTCTCGTTGTTGCCAAAGGTCGCTGATGATTTTGGGTAAAAAGTGTTTCTCACGATCAAATTTGGCGCCACGAAAGCCCGGTATGCTTTGCTCGGGGTTGGCCAAGCCTTCGATTAACCCCATGGGGTCGACTTTAAAGGTACGAATAATCGACGGGTACAGGCTTTTAAAATCAAGCACCAACACATTACGATACAAACCGGGTTTGGAGTCCATGACGTAACCCCCAGGGCTGGCAAGGCCACCGTCGGCTGGCAAATTAGGGGCGATGTAACCGCCGCGATGCAAGTGCGGCAAATACAGGTTGGTAAACGCCGCCACCGACCCACCAATGCGATCCAGCTCTAAGCCCGTCATTTGGCTGCGTAATACTAAATAGTCAATAATGTTGGTGTGTTTAAAGACCTCTAGAACTAAGGTGCAGTCTTGTAAGTTATAAGCCGCAAGTGCGGGTTTGTCATGATGAAAGTTGTGCACAATTTCGGCCACGCGATCTTCCACCGTGCGGGCCACTTTTTTGCCTTTATTGAGTAAGGTTTGCGCCACGTTTTCTAAGGAAAAACTGTCAAAGCTCCAAGTGGCAGACTTAAGCGCGGCAATGCCATCAATGACCATTCGCCCCGGCACTGTAATATAGCCTTTGTGGCGATCATTGCGGTCAGCGCGCCATGTGGCGTGTGTGTTGGCTCGCCCAAGCGCCAGCTGTAAACCGTGCCGCTGAGCGCGTTTCATTAAAACTTGAAAATCAAAGTTGACCACATTCCAACCGATAATGAGATCTGGATCATGCAATGCAATGCGCTCGACTAGGCCCAATAGCAATGACTTTTCATTAGCAAACCACCGCACTTGAGTGGCACAAGGCTCGGGCGTGCCAATCATTAACACTTCTCTGATGGGTTGACCATCAGTGTCGCCAGGATGCTTGCTTGTACAGTCGCTGCTATCGTTACTGGTATAGTCACCGGCTAAGCCAATTGAAAATAACTCGCCGTTCATGGCGCACTCAATGTCTAAGGAAATGGCGCTTAAGGCAGGTTGGTAATGCGATGGTTTAACCTTGACCTGCGAATATTGAGCGTATTGAATGTTCTGGTCAGTAAGGCGGCTATCACTCACGCGTTCGCCACTAAAACTAAGGCTGCCATAAATAAAGCGTTCAATTAAGTAACGCTCGTGCGCTCGAATATCGCCTTCTAATACCTCAATGCTCGCCGCCTTAAATGACTTTTGTAATTGGTATGCAACATGCAGAGTGTCGCAATACACGCCGACCACGGCTTGCCCAGAAAATGTCTTTAGTTCAAGCTCTTTGAAACTAACTAAGCCGCGGTATTTTGCGCACAATGACCAAGCCGTTTCTTTATCTTGGGCTGGAATAAAAAATATCTGTTTTTGCAATGCAACGCACAAGCGCACCGGCCCCTCGTCGGTTGCTAGCCAGTATTCCACTTCCGTGTGTTGGCCCACGTCACGACTGGAATTTGATAACAAAAAACCGTGTCGTTGTTGGGCGTTCATCTGGGGGCTTTAATATTGCGAGTAAATGCGTTGAGTATTAGTTTCTTTGGTGAGTATACCGCTGTTGCATGTTAGATTGGCGGATTGTGTATCAATGGTGTGTATGACAGTAACGGTGTTTGTGTTTTGATGACTCTACTTAATAATGGCCTTCGCATTGCGTATGATCACTGCGCCGGTGACAAGGTGTGCGTGATTTTTTGCGGTGGTTTTAATTCAAACCGCCACGGTGATAAAGCCGTAGCGCTGGAGCAATTTTGCCAAGTTCATGGCGTCGAATATGTGCGCTTTGATTATTCAGGCCATGGCGATTCAGGCGGTGATTTTGCTGACGGTAGTATTTCTGCGTGGCTAAGCGACACCTTAAGCATTATTGACCGTGTGGCGTGTAATAAAAAAGTTGTGTTAGTGGGCAGCTCAATGGGCGCTTGGATTGCACTGCTGGCCGCACTCAAACGGCCCGATATTGCGCGCGGTTTATTGCTGATTGCTTGTGCGGCGGATATGACGCGCTATTACACCGAGCGCCTTAAAAACGCAAACTTAGAAGCCGATGACCGTGATGAAGCGCGACGATATTACTCCGTGGCCAATCAATACGATGATCAGCAGCCTTACCGAATTTACCAACACTTGCTTAATGACGGCCAGCAGCACTGTTTGTTAGAGCAATCAATACCGCTGACGATACCGGTGTGTTTAATACACGGCTGCCTTGACGACGTGGTGCCATGGCAGCGTTCGCAACAGGTGTTGGAGTGCTTGCAAGGCGATGACGTGACGCTGATTAATGTGAAGTCAGGTGATCACCGGCTTTCGCGGCCACAAGACTTAATGCTTATTAAGCAACAGCTTACTAATTTGATTCAATAAACCCGCCTGCAAGCCTTGGGGTATTAGCCTAATTATTGTGCGTGAATATAAACGCGGTTTTTTGAATTCGCAGTTGGTCTTTAATAAGTAAGGGTGAGAATAAACCGGGCTGATTGATGGCGTCTGGTGCGCATTGGGTTTCAATACAAAAGCCGCCGGATGTTGCAAACGGCTCGGTTAAAAATGCGCCAGTATAGAGCTGATAACCCGGTGAGTTGCCGAAAACTTCGAGCGCAATATTGCTGATTTTCGACGTTATTTTGGCCATGCGCGTGGTTTGCTCAGCGTGATCGCTGTTTTGAACATTAAAGTGATGGTCTGCGTGCCCTTCAAACTCTTTGTTAGCGCCTGCGGTAGGCGATGAATCGTTAATGTTGCAATGCAGTGGTGCTTCAAAATTCGTTACTTGGCCGGTTGGAATGTTTTGTTCGTCAACGATGACATAGCTATCACCGTAACACTCGAACTCATGATCGTTGATGGCTTTATTATCGCTTTCGCTGTGGTGGCCAGAAAGGTTCAAATAAACATGATTGGTGGTATTAACGTACGTGGTGTGATCGCACCGCGTACGATATTCGATGTTCAGTTGGTTGCCCTCAATACGATAGATGGCTTGCGTATTTAATATGCCTACCATGCCAATATCAGCTAAGTCATAGCTTAGTTCAAACACGGCTTGGCTCTGAGTGTGTTCAACCAATGACCAAAGTTTGGTGTCAAAACCAACACCGCCGCTGTGCAAGCAATTATGACCCTCATTTTTGGGTAACGAAAAGTGCTGCCCTTCAATCGTGATGCTGGCATCAGCAATACGGTTAGCAATAGGGCCAACAGAAGCGCCTAAATAAAAAACGTCATTATTGTAGTCATCCAGACGGTTGTATCGCAGCGATAAACCATGACCGGAAAATTCAATATCAACAATGCGTGCCCCTAAGGGAATAAGAGACACGCGCAATTCATTAGAGTTTATACTTATTGTTTGCATGGCTTAAGTATAACCTTAAGTTGACTTGATGATGATATAGCGACGGTGAATTATAAATTTATGATTAATGTAAAAGCGTTACTCAACTCAACAACCAATCGAATTATTGCCGTCACCACTGTGATTTACTTTGCGCTAGAAGCATTATTTGCTGGCGCTAGAACTGGGCTTGAGTTGTACAGTTGGCAAACGTCGTATTTTGATGTGTGGCAATTACTGAGTCACATGTTCTTGCATGGTGGTTTTACTCATTTGCTTTTCAATATGATGGGGCTGTGGTTTTTTGGCCAAGTATTGGAGCGTGTATGGGGCGGTCGCCGTTTATTGGCTTTTTACATGAGTTGCGGCGTTGGCGCGGCCATTATTTCTCAGCTGGTGTATCAATACGCACTGCAACAATTTAGCCCACCAATGGTGGGCGCATCGGGTGCAATCTATGGGGTTTTAGTGGCGTTTGCCATGTTGTTCCCCAATCAGAAAATCATGTTGATTTTTCTGCCCGTGCCGATACCGGCAAAAGTATTTGTGCCGGTGTTGTTATTAATAGACTTAACCGGTGGCATCACTGGCTTTTCAATTTTTGGCGGCAATATTGCGCACTTCGCGCACATAGGCGGTGCCATTATAGGCGCTGTTTTAACCTTGGCTTGGAAAAGAAAACGGCTTTAATCGTGTGGTGTAATGCCAACCGTCAAACCGCATTGTTTGTACAGGGCTTGCAGTTTATTAGCATGCTGTTGCGCAGCCCTTAAGCCACTTTTAAGCAATTGGTTTCGTTGTGAAACCCATTGTTGATAATCGGTGTTGGCGTACTTGAGTAATAAACCTTCGAGTGAATGAATGGCTGGCATTAACGCTTGATGGCGTTGTTGTAATTTAACCGCTCTTGCCTGAACGTTGGTAATGAAAAATTTGTTCACCACGTTCTGAACGTGTTTCGCTTTAGGCGTGGGTGTTGCTTGTAAACACAGCTTTTGGGTTAACCGGCTTTCAACAACAGTGTTGGCTATTTGTAATGCCGATTGCAGCTGTAATAACTCGGATAATAATTGCCCCGCATCACCGTGGCGTATGCGCCCTAATGCCAACTCTATGTGGCTAAATTGCGCTTCGCTGACCTTATAATCGCCGCTTAAAACACGACGCACAAAAGTATCTAGTAATACTAAGTCATCGACCACCGACGCACTTGAAACTGTGTCTGGGTAACTGGCGTCATGGGAGCGTTGTCGCCATAAGGTGCGGTATTCTGCTTGCGCTAATAACGCATTCCAAAGAACGGTTGGCAGTTGTTGGCGCTTTGCTGATAGGTATTGTGATAGCGTTTTTTTCAGATCAGATTCTTCTAATACACGAAGGCAGTGGGGCCCCGTGTCAAGAATGGCCAAATCGTTTTTCAATAGTTGTGATGCCGTTGCCACTTTGCCCATTTGGCTATTTCTTTGAGCAATCACCGTGTGTAATTTACATTGGCGTAAACCTAAAAACTCTCGAATGCTAATGCGGTTTTTTTGTGAATAAACAGTGTCTAGCTTAGGCGTGGTGAAATTGGGGTAGCGTGCAGTGACTGTGGTTATCTCGGCTGTCGCTAAGTTGATTTCCAGTACGTTTGATAACCGTTGGCTGTAATCACTGTAGGGGGCGTTGTTGTTACTGCACGCGCTTAAAAATACGAACAACAGAGCGGCCAGTATTGAACCCCAAGTAGATGACTTGAATAACTGCATCGCTCAATAGTTTGTGCGGCCGGCGGTTTGTGTGCGCAAAGGAATGTTTAAATTCACCATGAGCTCGCGCAGTTGCTTTTTCTCATCTCGGTTTAAAAAATCACCCACTTCCACCACTTGATTCAAATGTTGTAACTGCAGCTTGGGCGCACTCATTCGGTATTGATTCGGTGTTTTTATTAGCCTTATTTGGCTGCGTTGCCAGTGCCATTCTTGTTTTGGAAAATACACGCCTTTTTGCAATATGAAAGAGTCATTCTCAAGCGTAATGACTTGTTTGAAGCTGAGCTTCCACGACACGTAGTACATACCCAAACCCACCAATAGCACCTCTAAACCGGCAAAAGGCAATACCATCCAAGCGCCCATATACGTCCATGCCAAAGCAATGGTGGCGTTCAAACAAAAAATACCCAGCAGTATTTTTTTGTTACTTTGCCAAGACATGGATCTGTTTGGCATCAATATAATTTTGGTTTTAGTGCTATCGCTGATTTCTTCAATCAATGTTATGGCCGAGATAAAGTGCTTTGCAGCACTTTATCAAAGTTGAGTGAGGGCCGTGTTTGCTTTATTGCTTAGTGACGGTAAGCGAAGGCGCTGGATTCTTCTTTTCATCGTCTGATGGCGGCGGTGTGTCAATTGGCACAGAAGCAAAATTCAGCGTGGGGTCGGCTAAGGTCACCCAATTGTAAACCACGGTTTGCCCTCGCTCACCGCTGTTGCGTAATGCGTTTTTAGCCAACATAACGGCGGTGCCAAGATCATGCCCTTGTTGGGTCATTAGCCCGAGCAAACTTTTAGCAAAGCGCTCATTATTAGATGCATAGCTTAAGAGAGCTGGGCCACTTATGCCCACGGCACCGGCTTGATTGTCAGTGAATAAGCGTTCCGATAATGATTTCACGTTTGGCGTTTCATAGTAAGTGGTGTAGCACGCCAGTGGAATAATTAAGGTTGGGCTGTCGGCATTAGTGAACTCATCCACCACTGAGGTGGTTAGCAAGTTTTGCTTGCCCCAAGTTGTGGGTGACGCATGGCCACTGTACACCGTTAATGCCGGGCCTTGATTGATGCCGTCTATCAGCCGCTTGCGTGCGGTAGCCACTTTTTCATTGTCAGGTACCGTGTTGTCAGCAAGAATCTCAGAAAAGTAGACTTGATTGAATATTGGCCACGGTTGGCTGATATGGCCAACGTTTGCTTTAAGTCGCTCCAAAGAAGCGCTGAAGTTATTCAGCTCTTCGTCTTGTTGTGCTACGAATAATGCGTGCCGGTTACTTTTGTTTGAGCCGTCTTGGTGCCAAGCAATGGTTTTGTTCACCACCGAATTTAATTGCTCTAAATTACGCACCGGCCAGCGGCCGATAGCCAGTTCAGGCAGGCCATCATTGTTAAAATCAACGAAAGGAACCGCAGTGGGTATTTGACGGTTTATTGAACTCTCGCCATTTCGATAAAACGAGGGAATTAAATTAATCGGGCGGTCTTCGGGGGTGCTGTTATAACCTCGATAATTGTACGTGTGCCCACCGACTAATAATGCGTATTGCAGTGGTACTGCGGTTTGCGCCCCGTTGTTACTGGTGGTGTTACTAGCGGCGTCTTTTAGGTATTGGGCAATGGCGCTGGGTATCTCTAAGCCGTCGGCGTATTGAGTGTAGATGTCGTGAGCAGAGACAATTTTAACGTGCCGGCCAAGTTCGCGTTGCGTGTGTGCAAATCGTTCAAGGTCGGCGCCAATCAATGACGGTGCCGCGATGATGACATAGTTAATGTCGGTTAAGTCTAAACTTTGTGCGCTTAGCGAAGGCACGGTGCTTATCTCAGTAGGGCTTAAATAACCATCAGTGCTGGCCAGCCACGCGGTGCGTTGCGTACTTTCGCCAATGGCGCTTGGCGCTTTAAATACCAGCTGTTCAGCCGTGCGAACGGTATTGACCTCTGCAAAGTTATTGGCTGAGTCATAAACAAACACGCGTTCAATGTTACTGGCGTCGTTGACTTGAACCCACTCTTGGTTAGCCAGCAACTCGAACTTGTTATGTGTACCGTTTACCGAATTAGCAACCTGATAGGCGGCTTGGGCGTTTAAAAAGTAAAGGGCATCAAGGTTATGACCGTTGTCTGGAATAACCTCAATTTCAATACTATTGCTGCCATGTTTGAGTTGGCCAGTGTTGCTGATTTGAACATGTATCGCGTCTACTTTTTCGCTGTAACCTTCGTAAATGGGCGCAGAAAATTCATCGCGATTCAGATAAACCTTAAAGTGATGGTCGGGTTCCACCACGCCATCACCGTCGTTATCCACATTGTCAAAACTGGTGCCGCCCATCAAATTCAACTCAATGTTAACCGGAGCGTTAAGGTCAGCCGATTGTTCAACGTCAAACGACATTACTTTGGTGCCGGTATCACCAAAGGCATAAATGACTTCGTCATACCAAGGGCTATAGCCCGGAATAATGAACGAATAACCGTTCGGTTTGCCAAAGTTTACTCGTTGGATGTGGGTGCGGCTAACAGCGCCATCTACATCAAGTAATTCACTGGCTGATTGAGCATTAAGGGCTTTGCTAATGTCAGCCGAAAGGCGAATATTGGTGTAATCAACATAACGGGCCTGTTCGCCGTTGGGCGTCTGTGCGTAGAAAATAATTTCACTGCCCTCGCCAAAGCGTTGCCTTTTCCCCGGCTTATTTTTCGACGGATTCGGGTTGCTTACTATACGCGCAATTGGTTTGCCAGCCTGACTTAATGCCAGATGCTTAATAGGCAGCCCGCTTAGATCAATGCCTTGGGCAACTAGGTCTTGGTGAGTGATGCGGTATACGCCGGTTTCTTCAATACGTAACCAAAGGTCTGAAAAACGCTGCTGCAAACGAGCGGCTTGTTTTTCTGAACGCTGAGTTTTTTTACGCCAACGATTATGGCGAAATTCGAAACCGTTGTTTCGCATTGTTTGGGCGTGTTGCGCTCGCTGCTCGCTCCAATCAATGGCTTCTGGCACAGTGAGCTCACCGTAGTTTTCGCCCACTTCGAACGGCCCATAAAACTCTTCAAACCCAGAGCTTGAAACCGATGAAATACCAATGTGAGTTGGTTGGCTTGCCAGTTTGTTGAGGTTGATTTTACGGCGATAGTGCTGCGGTTCTACCGAGTCTACCGTGTGACTGGGTATTAGGCGATTATTGAGTTGAGTCCATTCACCGTCTAGGTTGCCCCAAAGGTTAAAGCCTAAATTAAAGGCTTCACTGGCGGTTTGCCACTGCATGTTTAAGCGTTGGCCGCGTTGCTTTGATTTAAATGAACTGAGTACCACTGGCACCGTGGTTAGGTCTAAACAATTAGCCGCGGAAATAATAGAGCCGGTGTCTTGGCCAGCGTTGTCGGTTACGGTCAAGGTCCATGTGCCGGCCGGTATTTCACCGTCAAAATCGCTTAATGAGCCTTGTGGGTTGAGTACACCGGCGATAGTAGGGGTGGCCGCTGGGCATTGTGTTTCGACTGGAATACCTGAAGCGTCATCAAAGGTGGCAGCAACATTATTCTGGCTGCAGCCAAAGGTGCTGGCAGGCACACCGGGTCTGTCCATCAAAGTAACGACGGTGCCTGAAGGGCTTTGCAAGGTGATGATTAAATCACCCACGTAGGTGTGATTTACTTGAACATCAAACGTCAGATCAGTGATTGCATTGGTGTAAAAAGCCGGTACGTCAATGGTGATTGAGGCTGGGCCGCCAGAACCCGCACTGCCAGAACCGTCGGGAATGTTTAGATTAGGGTCAGTGGAGCAAATTTGCCCCAGTGCCGGTAATGCAGCAAACAGTGATGCACTTATAATAAGCAGCAGACGAAACATGATATTAAGTGGAATGTGTCGTTGAAGAAATACGAATAGATTAGCCATTTAACCCCCCCAGATTAGCTATTAACCCATCCTATACTACCTAGATGTACGTATTTGTCACCGTTTTTGCTAAAAAAAGCCTCAGTTTAATGAAAAGCGACCGTTTACACGCGCTTATCCAACCATTCAATCAGGTCTTTAAATACGCCGGGGTGCTCAGGCTCATTAAAAATTTCGTGATATAAGCCTTCGTATAATTTGAGAGTTTTATCATCGCTTTGGCAGTTGTCATACAAGTATTGCGAGCCTGCGGGCGCGGTAATGTTGTCACTGCTTCCGTGCATGATTAGTAACGGCACATTGATGTCGGCCGCGTGTTGCGTAATACGTGCCATGGCGGCATTAAGTTCTACTAAAAATTTGGCCGACAGTTTGCTTTTGAATACCAGTGGGTCATTCATGTATCGCTCATACACTGCCTTGTCACGACTAATGCCGCTGGACTCAAGTGTTAGCATGCCCGCTTTGGGAAATAACTTTGAAATCAACGTAATAAGGTGAACTTGCCAAGCCGGTGGCTCTTGAGGGCTTTGAATGGCGGGCCCTGAAAGCATTGCCCCATTGTACTGGTGCTGGTGATTGAGTAAAAAACAACTGGCTATTAAACCGCCCATGCTGTGGCCTAGTAAAAACTTTTTTGCGTTTGGCAGTTCACCTTGCATGCTCTCATACAGGTGTTGGCAGGCGGTTTCAAATTCTGCAAAGCTGTGCAGGTGGCCGCGTTTTCCATCTGACTTTCCGTGGTTGGGCAGGTCTATTGCGTATAAAGAGTAACCGGCCTGGGTGACGGCTTGTGCCAAGTGCTCATAGCGCTGGCAGTGTTCAGCTAGGCCGTGAACAAGTTGAATGGCACCTTTGGGGTTCTCGGCATGCCAAGTGCGATAGTAACAACCGTGTTGATGACGCTCCGTAACCTTCATAAATCGGCCTCTTGCTAATGTGTTTAATTAATGCCCCGCAAATAAAAACGCCCCTTTTGCGTGAACTTGTTTGCTGAGCAATGAGTGGTTTCGTTGCTCTACGCCTTGATAGAACTGTCGTTGCATTGCCTCGAGCTCTTCAACCCGGTTTGTATGGCGCAGCACCATCACCACGCATTGCAAATCGTTTAACAGGTTGTCCACAATATGCTGTTCGAACGACGGGTTGTCAAATGAGGAATCAAACTCTTTTAGCTTTGCCGCTTCATCGTACACCGCGAATAACTCATCCAGCTTCTGGTTACTCTCAACCATGAGCTCGCTGCACACTTGCCAATGCTCGGCATTGATCAGATCATTCCAGATGTACTTTGTTAACTTGGTGGCGGATTTAGGGTGGCTGTTATGCAATGCCAGAAAGGTTTCTAACGCATCGGCTTCAAGCCCTAATGCGCGGCTGATGGATAGGTAGTCATGAAACTGTTCTGGGTGGCGCTGCGTTTCATATAAGTCCAACACGCTGCGCTTTTTACGCTCCAGTGCGTTTTTTGCCCCGGGGAAAACCTGCGCCAATTCAACCCAACCGTGTAAGCAGTGAGACAACCTGACGGCGTAGAGCGCATAAGGGTCATCGTCTAGCGCGTGATCAAAAAAGTGCTCATAAAATTTCAGTGCATTAACAAAATCACCGGCTTGATGAGCCGTTTGCGCGTCTTTCAATACGGTTAATATTTCAGGTTCTTGCATGTTTACGTACGCTGGAGTTTAGTGCGAAATAACAACTATTGAGGGGTTGCGTAAAACACATAGTCGCCGTGGTCGGCGTTCGATACTAAGTGTTCTATGTTGTAATTGTTTTGTTCAAGCCATTGCACGCACTGGTCACGCTTTTGATAGCCGTGGGCAGAAAGTAGAATGCGGGGCTGTGATGCGCAAATCATTTGTTTTGCGCCGTGTAAGAAAGCAAGTTCGGCTCCCTCTACATCCAGTTTAATGAAGTCCGGTGCAACTACATTTGGTGTGTCATTTGACGTGTCGCTAATCAGTGAGTCTGCTGACGCTACCGTGACGGTATGCTGGCCGGTTTGGTTTAATGAGCTTTGCTGTGCTGAGTCCGAGAACTGCGCTTGTCCATTAAAATCGCTGAGTGCAATATTGATAACTTCGATATTGTTAACGTTATTGAGCTGAATGTGCTTTTTCAAAAAAGCAAGATTGTTAGGATTGGGCTCAAAGCTGAAGATTTTGCACTGCTTTGGTAACACTTTGGCCGATAAAAGTGAGTACCAACCTACGTGTGCGCCTACGTCCCAGAAGGTATTGCAGCTTTGCAATAATTCAATGAACGTTGCTTCTTGCTCGGGCTCATATTTGCCGAATACTTGCCCAGGGTTGGCAGAAGCGCCGATCCAACGCACCCCTTTCATGTGTCCAAAAGGAATCTTGACTGATAGCGAAGGCAGCCGTTCAAAGCATGATTTCAGTGCTTTGGAAATGAACAGCATGGCCGCGAATTAAATCATGCCCAGTTCTAGCTTTGCTTCTTCAGACATGTTGTCCATTGTCCACGGTGGGTCAAAGGTCAGTTCAACTTTGGCATCAGACACGCCAATCACGCTTTTTACGGCGTTTTCCACAATGCCTGGAAAGGTTTCCGCCACTGGGCAGCCGGGCGCGGTGAGTGTCATGCTCACGTCGACAAAATAGTTTTCATCCACTTCAAAGTCGTAGATCAGCCCTAAGTCATAAATATTAACCGGTATTTCTGGGTCGTAGACGGTGCGTAATGCTTCCACAATGTCTGGGCCGAGTTCTTCTGGGCTGCGTTGGCGTAGTGCGGCTTCGTCAACCGTTTGTTCAGGCTTGTCGCGCGGTACAATATAAGGTTTCAATTCTTCATTCATGGCATTACTTCAACATGGCGACGGCTTTTTTAATAGCGGCCACCAAAGCGTCAATATCTTGTTTAGAGTTGTAAAAAGCGAGCGAGGCACGGGCAATGGCGTCAAGGCCGAAAAAATGCATCACTGGCATGGCGCAGTGGTGACCCACACGAATGGCCACGCCTTGATGGTCAAGCAGTGTGCCTAAATCCGAAGCGTGCACACCGTCTATTTTGAACGATAAAATGCTGGCTTTATTAGCGGCCGTGCCAACAATGTGCAAACCGTCAATCTCCAGCAGTTTTTCTGTGCCGTATTGCAGCAGTTCTTGCTCGTGGGCGGCAATGTTGGCAATGCCAATATTGCTCACGTAATTTAACCCAGCGGCCAAGCCAATAACACCGGCGATGTTGGGTGTTCCAGCTTCAAACTTATGCGGCACTTCGTTGTAGGTGGTGCCAGAAAAACTCACTTCTTTGATCATGTCGCCGCCGCCTTGATACGGTGGCATGGCATCGAGAAGTTCGCGTTTTCCATACAGCACGCCAACGCCTGTTGGTGCGAATATTTTGTGCCCAGAGAAGGCATAAAAATCGCAATCTAAGGCTTGCACGTCGACTTCGGCGTGCGCGATGGCTTGCGCGCCATCAACCATGACTTTGGCACCAGCGGCGTGAGCCGCGTCAATAATGTCTTTGATTGGCGTAATGGTGCCAAGCGCGTTAGACAATTGAGTTATTGACACAAATTTGGTGTTTTCATTAAGCAGCGCTTTGAACTCATCAAATAAAAACTCGCCTTGCTCATTGATGGGCGCCACGACTAATTTGATGCCAATCTGCTGTTCTAATATTTGCCATGGCACAATATTGGAATGGTGTTCCATCATTGAAACAATGACTTCATCTCCGGCCTTTAAGAACGAGCGCACATACGATTGCGCTACCAAATTTATTGACTCGGTGGTGCCTGCCGTAAAAATGATTTGTGCATCTGACGGCGCGTTAATAAATTGTTGTACGGTAACGCGTGCGGCCTCAAATTGATCGGTCGCACGTTGACTTAAGGTGTGTATGCCGCGATGAATATTCGAATTGTCACGTTCGTAATATTGCTTGATGGTGTCAATCACAGCCTGTGGTTTTTGTGTTGATGCACCATTATCAAGATACACTAAGTCGTGCCCCGACACCTGCTGTTGCAGCGCCGGGAAATCCGCTCTTATGGCGTTAATATCAAACACTGGGCTGTGTTTTTGTGTGTTGGTGGCAACTTGGTTCATTGTGGCCTCACTACACCAGCTCTTCTAAGCCGCTTAGCAATTCGCCAGCAACAAGCTGTGTTAACTCGTCTTTAATGGACTCAATGTTCACACGATCAATCACTTCGTTAGCAAAAGCAAAGGTCAGCAGGGCGCGTGCAGAGTCGTTATTGATGCCGCGAGACTTTAGGTAAAACAAAGAGCCTTCATCGAGTTGACCCACGGTGGCGCCATGCGAGCACTTAACATCGTCCGCGTAAATTTCTAACTGCGGTTTGGTGTCGGCTTCCGCGTTGGGTGACAACAATAGGTTGTTGTTTTGCTGGTCGGCGTTGGTTTGTTGCGCGTCTTGCGCCACGATAATGCGGCCACGAAACACACTGCGCGAGTTATCGTCGAGCACGGTTTTATAATATTCGTCGCTGGTGCAGTTAGGCACCGCGTGATCCACTTGGGTGTGGTTGTCGATGTGTTGACGACCAGTGCCAAACACCAAACCGTTCATTTCCATGTGCGCGCCTTCGCCTTGCAGCGTAGTGTAAATGTCATTACGCGTGACTAGGCCGCTTAGGGCAATGTTGTGGTTTTTAACCAGCGAGCTGCGTTGCTGTTGAATAAACACGCCGCCAATATGAAACGCTTCTTCGGACTCTTGCTGAATTTTGTAATGGTCTATGTGCGCATTATCACCAGCAATAATTTCAGTAACGTTGTTGGCTAAGTACACTGAGCCGGCTTTGCCGATGTGGCGTTCAACCACACTGCATTTTGTATTAGCGCCGGCAATAATAAAGTTGCGGGTATGATTTACCGCGCCTTCGTTTTGCGAAACGAACACCACTTCAATCACGTTTTCAATAACTTGATTGTTGGCCAATTCAATCACGTAGCCGTCTTGAGCGTAGGCGGTGTTCAGTGCCGTAAACCCGTGTTGCGAGCTCGGCAGTGTGGTGCTGTGATACTGCGCCAGTGAACTGTCGCTTTGCTCTAAATGCCCAGCCACAAAATTAACGCCATCGAGTTCTAATGCGCTTGAATGCTCGGCATCAAGATAACCGTCGACAAACACCAAGCGTGGGTTGTCGGTAGCCGGCAACTCCATGCTTAACGGCGAGGCCATGCTCAAATGGTATGAGTGGCTCTTTAGGCTGCGCAAATTTGTGTAACGCCATTCTTCATCGCGCACCGTTGGCAAGCCTTGTTGTTCAAAGGCGGCCAGCGCGTTATTACGCAGCTCGTTCAGCCATGAAATGTTCGCAAAGTGGGTGGATGCATGCGCATCAAGCCAGCTTTGATTTTGATCTGCCGCAATCATCTTAGCTTGCCTCTTGTAATCCTTCGATCCAACCGTAGCCTTTTTCTTCAAGCTCCAGTGCTAATGACTTATCGCCAGATTTAACAATTTTTCCGTCGGCCAATACGTGCACAAAGTCAGGCACAATATGATCTAACAAACGTTGGTAGTGGGTGACCACCACCATGGCGCGATCCGGTGAGCGCAACGCGTTAACGCCTTGCGATACAATTTTGAGTGCGTCAATGTCTAAGCCAGAATCGGTTTCGTCTAAAAGCGCCAGCTTAGGTTCAAGCATTGCCATTTGCAGAATTTCGTTACGTTTTTTCTCACCGCCAGAAAAGCCTTCGTTCACTGAACGTTTCAGAAATTCCTGTTTCATTTCCACCAAGGCGGCTTTTTCACGAATTAACTTAAGGAAGTCGCCCGCGCTCATTTCATCTTCGCCATTGTATTTGCGAATTGAATTGACCGCCGCTTTGAGCATTGCCATGTTGCTTACGCCCGGAATTTCAACGGGGTATTGAAATGCCAAGAAAATGCCTTCGCAAGCGCGTTCTTCGGTTTCAAGCTCGGTCAAATCTTTACCAAAGTATTCAATTGAACCGCTGGTGATTTCATAACCGTCACGGCCGGCAACCACGTTCGATAGCGTACTTTTACCTGCGCCATTAGGCCCCATGATGGCGTGCACTTCGCCTGCATTCACCGTTAGGTTTAAGCCTTTTAAAATCGGGGTGCCAAATACGCTGGCGTGTAAATCTTTCACTACTAACATTTTTCTACCTTCTCGGTTTAGGTAAATACGGCCATTGGCCCAATCAATACTTCTTACTTGTCTATTGCTTTGCGAGCGCCTAACCTACGGCGCCCTCAAGAGAAATCTCTAATAATTTTTGTGCTTCCACGGCGAATTCCATGGGCAGCTCTCTGAACACTTCTTTACAGAAACCATTCACAATCATGGACACCGCCGCTTCTTCGTCTAAGCCCCGTTGCATTAAGTAAAACAACTGATCTTCTGAAATTTTTGAAGTGGTGGCTTCGTGTTCTAAGTTGGCACTTGGGTTCTGAACTTCCACGTAAGGGTAAGTGTGGGCACCGCATCGGTCGCCCATCAATAACGAATCACACTGTGAAAAGTTTCTTGCGTTGTCAGCGCCCTTTAATATTTTGACCAAGCCGCGGTAGGCATTTTGCCCATGACCGGCTGAAATGCCTTTTGAGATGATGGTGCTGGAGGTGTTTTTCCCCATGTGAATCATCTTAGTGCCGGTGTCGGCTTGTTGTTTGTTGTGCGTCAGCGCTACTGAGTAAAATTCACCCACTGAGTTATCGCCTTGCAATACCACACTTGGGTATTTCCAAGTAATGGCTGAACCGGTTTCAACCTGGGTCCATGAAATTTTTGAGTTGTCGCCTTTGCAAATACCGCGCTTGGTAACAAAGTTGTAAATACCGCCTTTGCCGTTTTCATCGCCGGGGTACCAGTTTTGTACGGTTGAGTATTTGATTTCAGCGTCTTTGTGCGCAACCAACTCAACCACGGCCGCATGCAATTGGTTTTCATCACGCTGAGGGGCCGTGCAACCTTCTAAATAGCTTACGTATGCGCCTTCATCGGCAATGATCAGCGTACGTTCAAATTGCCCGGTGTTCACTTCGTTAATACGAAAATACGTTGACAGTTCCATGGGGCAACGCACGCCTTTAGGAATGTAGACAAACGAGCCATCAGAAAAAACCGCCGCGTTTAGGGCCGCGTAATAGTTGTCTTGAGTGGGCACCACACTGCCCAAATATTGCTTAATCAATTCAGGGTGCTCGTGCACCGCTTCAGAAATGGGCATAAAAATAACGCCGGCTTCTGATAGCGTTTCACGAAACGTGGTGCGCACCGACACACTGTCAAAAACGGCGTCCACCGCCACGTTCGCCAGCATTTTTTGCTCTTCTAGAGGAATGCCTAGTTTTTCATAGGTTTCTAATAGCTTCGGATCTACCTCATCCAAGCTGTTGAGCTTAGGCATTTCTTTAGGCGCAGAGTAATAGGCGATGTCTTGAAAGTCTATTTTTGGGTAGTCAATGTGTGCCCAGTCTGGCTCTTTCATTTTTTGCCAGCGGCGAAACGCCTTAAGACGGTATTCGAGCATGAACTCTGGTTCGCCTTTTTTCGCTGAAATACGACGAACAATGTCTTCATTTAACCCAGGCTCAAAGGTGTCCGACTCAATGTCGGTGACAAACCCTTCTTTATACTCGCGTTTAACGAGCTCTTTGAGTTCCTTATTTGGTTCTTCTAAAGTGCTTGGGTTGGTGCTGTGATCAGACATAGTCATTCTCTGTATCGTTACTAATGTGTACCGGAATATTGCCGATTTGGGTCACGTCTTGCATGGTGGCCATGGTTTGCACATCACGGCTTTTAACAAGATCGTTCAAACTTTTGCTATTAAGAAACTGGTAAAACTGTTGGCTCAAATTGACCCACAAGCCATGCGTTAAGCAAGGCGTTTCATCGCTGCAGGCGCTGCCGCCACAAGCCAAGTTAATTTGCTCGTCAGCGGCAACAAGTATGTCGGCCAGTGAAATGTCTTTATCGGCTTTGGCCAGCATGTAGCCACCTTTCGCGCCACGAACCGAGTTCACCAGCCCGGCCTTTTTTAGGTTGCGAAACAGTTGTTCTAAATACGATAAAGAAATAGTTTGGCGTTCAGACACGTCCACCAAAGACACGCAATCGATCTTGGCGTGCAACGCCAAGTCCATCATTGCGGTAACCGCATAACGCCCTTTGGTAGTGAGTTTCATGACAAAAGTATAAATTAGGTTGTGTGAAACCTGAGTATTTTACTCGGGAATCGGAGTATAGGAGTCCAAAACCCTGTAATCAAGCGGTTTTTGCTTAAATTTACGTACAATTTGTGACTTTAAATTCGCCTTAGATGTACTATTTGTCTAACTTTTTGGCTTGGCTTTAATGTTGTGTCAGCTTGCGCTAAAAGGTATTGATGGGTAATTTATAAGATTGGGTAACATAAATGGTGGGTAGCATGAATATTATTGCTGGGGGCGATGTATCTATGGAGCGGTTAATTATTTGTTTTTCTGAACGGGCTAATGAGTGGACTAAACGGGTGGCGGCCTTGTTGTTATGCCTGTTTGTGTTGGCTTATGCCAGCAGCGCTAATGCGCAATCTAGGTTGCCGATTACGGTTTCAAATACGGCATTGCCCGCGGCGACGCTGACCGATTACACCGTACGTTTAGATTTAAACGCGACCAATGCACCGGGGTTTGATTTCACTAATAATGGTGACGACATTATTGCGTGGAATTCAGACACAACGGCACAGTTAGACTTTTATGTCGAAGACGTTGACTCCGCCAGTCAAACCGCCGTGGTTTGGGTGCGCTTGCCAAGCGTGCCGCCAAGCCCGCCCACCACTCAATTTTTTCTTGATTACAACCGCACTGACGTGACCACACCATTAAGCAGTGCGCCAGACACGTTTGTGAATCAGGGTTTTAAATACCATAGCCAGCCACACACCAGTGCGGCACCCGGCCCCGAGTCACGTGCGGCGGCGGAAGCCGAATTCAATTTTGACGAAGTTACCTCTAACCCTAATTACGGCTGCACAAACTTAACCGAAATTATGGATGACCACAGCGGTGTGTTCACCGAAAATGGGGATTTTGGTTTATCCATCAGTACTCAGGTTGTGGTGCCGGCCGATGCGTTGTATGAATTTCGTTTAGGCGCTGACTTTGGCAGTGGCGGTGAGCTTTACATTGATGGCAATGCCTTAGAAGCCGATTGGACAGACGATTTATGGTGGGCGTTAAGTTTTGGTAACCCCGATGTATTGCAAGGCTCTACATTATTAACCGCAGGCTCGCACACATTAAGAGCGCTCGGCTATGAGCGTTGTTGTGATGGGCGCGCTGAGTTGGAATACCGTTACGATTCAGACGGCGATGGTTCATTGGCGGATGAAACATTTTCATTGCTGACCACCACCTCACCGGGCTTAACTTTGTTAGCACCGTCGTGCCCAACGGCCGATGTGGTGATTGGCCCAGTCACCACCGTGCCGGTTACCTTGGCTAAATTCAGCAGTGCGAAAATTGGCCCCTTCATTAAGTTGAATTGGGAAACGGCCGATGAAACCTTTAATGCGGGTTTTAATATTTGGTCGTTGCTGCAAGATGGTCATGGTCAAGACGGCACTCAAGAATCGTTGGTGCGATTAAATAAGCACCTATTGCGCAGTCGTCATATTGATTCAATGGAAACCGAGCATTACCGCTGGCGTTATAACCACAAAGGAAAACAGCCTTTGACCAACGTGGTTATTTCCAGCGTTGATATTAATGGGGTGGAAGAATTTTTTGGCCCTTTTGATATTGGCGAAACTTACGGCGAGTCTTTTCAGTCGCAGCCCATTGATTGGGCTAAGGTAAGTAAGGAGTACG
This sequence comes from uncultured Arenicella sp., assembly GCA_938045295.1. Taxonomy (GTDB): domain Bacteria; phylum Pseudomonadota; class Gammaproteobacteria; order Arenicellales; family Arenicellaceae; genus Arenicella. Next base: position 39,261 of record CALINO010000032.1, on the reverse strand, counting down.
AGCAAACCATGCGTGCTCGTGGCTTTACTAAAATTAATAACCGCTGGAAAAAGCAACGCTCTGCACAGCAAAGCAGCGAATCGTTGCCGAGCTTGCAAGTTGGCATTAAAACAACCGGCATGTACCGTTTGACCTACGCTGACCTAATCTCCCAAGGCATTGATTGGAATGGAGTTAGGCATAATGACATTGCCGTTAGCTTAGACGGCAAGGCCATACCGCGAGTGATTCGATCCGCTAAGCGCGGCGTGTTCGGCAAGGGCAGCAGTATAGACTTTGTTGGGGTGGCGCCTGATGCGGCGTTATCTATTTATCAAGACCAACGTTTTTATCAAATAAGCCGTGCGCCAGAATTGGTGTTGCCCATAAGAATGATCAAGCGTAAGCCAAGCTCGGTGCAGTCGTGGCATTACCAGCGTCAAGAACTGGCATTGGATAATCAGCACGTTATTTTTAGCCCGTTATCTTCGCCCTGGGTGATGGACTTAATTTTCCGCACCGAGCAACCAGCGAGCAAAGAATACACCTTTGAATTGCCTGAAGTGTTGGCCGATCAAAGCGGTGAGTTGGATTTTTATTTAGGCGGTATTGCCAACGCACCGTTGCAAGACTTTGACGACGACGGCCGCTTAGACCCGCACCACATTATTAGCATGCAAGTGAACGGTCAGTTGGTGAACACCTTGAGTTTTGATGGTCAGCAAGAGCGTTCAGCGGTGGTGACTTTGCCGGCTGGTCTGTTACGAGCAGGCGATAACTCAGTGACCATCACCGTGCAAAACAGCGGCTATGATTTTGATGCCATCGTGGTTGATTCATTGGCGTTAAATTACCCCGTTGCCAATTCCAAGGCAGCCAGCATTGAATTCACCGCCGCCGACGCTTTAGACGGTTCGGCGCAGAGCTCTGAATTTGATGGCATTAGTATCATGCCACAGCGCCGCCGCGGTTTTATTGCCTACGCCTACCGTGAAGATCACAACGCCGTGCGCATTAAGCCTTACCGTTCAACGCTTGAAAAGGGCGCGCTGGATATTGCGTTTAGCGCGGCCGGTGAAAGCCGGTATTTCATCGGCTCTGAAAGTGCATTACGCAAGCCTGAGACTATGGAAGCGCTGGCCGTGCCTGCGGCAATCAATTTGCTGGACAGTGATTTACTAATCATCAGCCATCCTAATTTTATTGGCCCAGCCTTGGAAGAGTTCGCGCAAGCGCGTGGCTTACAAGGGGTGCAAAGCAGCATTATTAGTACTGATGATATTGCCGACCAGTTCGGCCGCGATGTGCCACTGCACATTGCAATTCAACGCTTTTTAAAGGCGGCCGATCAAGAGATTAATTATAAATACGTGTTGATTGTTGGTGGTCATACGTTCGACTATTTAGGCCGTCAAAACGCCGATAATATTAATTTTATCCCCACCTTTTACACCTCAATAGGCACCTCTCGTTTTACCCCTAGCGACCAACCGTTTGTTGATTTTGATGGCGACGGCTTTCCGGAAAAAGCCATTGGCCGCTGGCCGGTGCGTGAATTGAGTCAGGTGGCCACCATTGCCAACAAAAGTATTGCTTGGGCCAGTAAAGAGGCTGAACGTACGCAGCAAGGCCATGGTGTATTGTTGTTGGGTGACAAAACTCGAGAGGCCGATTTTGCGGCTGATTTAGATGCCCATTTTGCTCGCTTGACCGACATCACTATTGCCAATGTGGAGCGCGTTTACGTCGACGATATTTCGGCCGACCCAGCAGTGCCTGCCAGCGAGCTCAATAAGACAGTTCAGCAGCGTGTGCTAGACGGCTTTGCAAACAATAACTCTTGGGTGTTTTATAACGGCCACGCCTCACCCAATGCTTGGTCATTTACGCAAATGTTGGCCGCGTCTCAAGTGCCAACGTTGGGTAATGACGCGCCGGTGCTCATCACGTCGTTGGGCTGTTACACCACCTACTATGAAAGCCCCAGTCATAATTCACTGGCGTTGCAGCTTATGTTTTCAGGGGCGAATGCCGCCGTTGCCATTCACGGGCCATCAGTGGTGGGCGGCTATAATAATCAGCGCCGCTTGTCTGACTTTATTGCTGATCAAATGAAAAGTGGTCAAACGCTGGGCGAATCCATTCGTTTGGGCATGCGCACCTTGCCGGTGAATTACCGCACCGCCATCAGTAACTGGGCCTTACTCGGTGACCCGAGCTTGCCGGTTCAATAACTTAAGCTGGTCAGTTAATCGTAAACGCTGGCGGTGTGGCGCTATTCGCTGTTGGTGTACAGCACGCGGATCTTTTTATAAGGTTTGCCGTTGCTTTTGAGAATGTTAGACGGGCCGTGATAGAACACTAAGCGCTTGCTGTTTTTGTTATAACCGAGCTCAATTGGCGGCACAATTAAACGCAGTAAGCGGCTTTTCAAGCGTAGTTTGAACGCGATTAACGAGTCGGTTGCTAAGTACTTCGCCATGTTGGTGGTGGTTACATCAACCGCTTTAAGTTCCATGGTGAATGCGCGTTTACGGTTAGGCACCACAATATCAATAAGCGTGGCCTCACCGTTGATCAGTTGTGGCCACGCGCGCTGCACCGCATTAAACATACCGGCATTGACCACAGCCTTATTCAGGTTTTTCACAGTGAACGAATGGTTTTTTACTTTATCGCCGTTCACTTCCTTGTATTCAATGCCTTCATCGTTGCGCGTTACTTGCTTCACCGTCAGCGGTTCGAGTTGCTTAAACACATAAGCGCTGGCGTAGCCGTTATTAAAGTCAACGGCGCGTTCAGCAAGCAACTCCCCCGTGGGCGCTTTGTATTGGGTTTGCATAAATTCATTACCGGGCTCACTACTGAAAGTATGAAACTCTCGGTAAATCAGCGTGCCGCTTTCCACCTCATACACATCGCCCACTGACGAACGGGTCTGCGAGTTAGCGGTGTTGGCAAAAATGGCTAGCAGTGAAAGTAACGTCAGTGCTAAAGGGATCGGGGGCTTAATTTTCATTTCGCCAGTGTAGGCGAGGGCAATGAAAAAAGTGTGGATGATACCGAGTGTGAATGTTGCCGCAGTTGTTAAATATAGAAGCTCTGGTGGCTTTTTGTCATATGTATGACGTACCCAAGTCGTCACTGGCGGACGCGATTTTGCATATTCTAACCCTATCAGTTAATGTATTTGGAGTATGAATATGACTATTAGACAGCGACGTATTGAAAAGGGCTGGTCACAGCTACAGCTTGCTGAATTTGCGGGTTTGAGCTTGCGGACGATTCAGCGGATAGAAACAGGGCAGACACCCACTATAGAAACATTAAAGTCTCTTGCAGCAGTATTTGAAGTTAATTTCAATGAGCTTATAGTAGACTTTGACTGTTTAGAAGTTGACGAGAGCAAGCTCAATGATGATGAGCTAAACGAGCTGAAACACGTTCGAGAAGTGCAAAGGTTTTTACGTGACTTGGTGTTTTTCTTGGTATCGATCCCCATTGCTTTAATACTCAATATGGTCGACACCTTTAATGGTGAATGGTTCTTGTTGATGTTGGTGTTTTGGGGTGGATATTTAGCATGGGAAGCGTTTGATGTTTTTGATGCGCGCGACTTTTTTGGTAAAGGTTGGGAAAAAAGGATGTTGGAAAAACGCTTAGGCAGAAAGGTCGATTAACCCATAATAAATAGGAACACATCACATTGTAGACATGCATAAAAAAGCCCACTCTATGGTGGGCTTTTTTAGTGTTGCTGAATAACTTAAATCGTATTCTACTTTTTAGCTTCTTTTCCTTTAGCTTGTTTTCCGTAGTAACGGCGAGTGTACATTTCGCTGTGTAGCTCCTTAGCGACTTTTACTAACGGTGCGTAGGGCACGTCGGTGACGGTAACAAAACCAAAGTTGTAGTTTTCACCATCGTAAGCTCGGCCTGTGATGGGGCCGTCCATGTATTGAAACATGTGGGCGCCAACAAAGTGCGGGCTGTCGATGATGGTGTGCATGTACTCTTTGTATTTGCGGCCGCGGTCTTTCTGGTCGGCGGCGACCACAATGCCTGGGTGAAAATATCCGGAGTCAGCCGCGCCAAAACCAAATTCGCCAATCAGTGTTGGGCGGTCAAGCTTGTCTAAAATTTCCCAGTGGCTTTGCACGTAGCCGTCTTCATATAAATTGAACGACAGTGCGTCGGATTCTTCAGCGGCAGCTCGCACAATTTCATCTGGGCGACCCCAGTCGGCCATGCGCGCGCCTAAGTACATGTGATTTGGCAGTACTGACTTGGTGGCTTTGCGTATTGTGCCAAAGTACTGTTTGCCATAGGCGTACAGTAAGTCTGAATAGTCTTGGCGCTGCTCAGGCGTGGTGAAGCCCGCATCAACACCGGTGGCAAAATCTTGCCAAGAGGCAATGCTGGTGTTCCACGCTTTGTTCAGCGCATCAATGCTGTTGTACTTGCGCTTTATTATGTCAGTGAATGCGGCTTTAGCGGGGGTGTCGCTGGCGTTGCGTTTAAGCGTGTTCAACACCAGGCCGAAATACAGTTTGTCGGTTTCTGGGCGGCCAAAGCTTTGCTCGTTGTCGTAAAAAATACCCATGCACCAAGGGCTGCCTTTCATTTGCTCAGCCACAAACTCGGCTGACACCACGGCTCGATCGTAAAACTTAGGATCGAAAGGGTCAGGCAATGGGTGCCAGAAATCAAAGCCACTTTTGAGTGTGCCAAAGTCGCCATTAATATCGGCAAACGCAATGAACGGGATGCGTTTGTTGGAGTAGAACTCAGGTTCTGCCCAGTTACCAAACGAGGTAAAACCCCAGTCAATCATGCGTTTAATGGTGACGTCGCGCCAAGTGTCCATGTACGATTTTTCATACGTTTGGCCATAGCGTCGTTCTAGGTTAGCACTGTAGAAACTGTATGTTTCGCCGTGCTTCATTGGGCCTGATTGCACTGAACGGCGGTAGCCATAATGCTCGCCTAGCTCATCGTCGTATTCTGGCAACCAAGAGAACATTTTTGCGCGTGTTTCGTTGATTAGCTTGCGAGACGGTATGGCATCATCATTGACACGATTCAGCGGTTGGTCGTCTTCTGAAATAATTTCGTTTACATCGCGTTTGGTAATCTTTGATTGGTCAAAGTCATACCCGGTGATGGTGGATGAATTTGATAAACGAATAATGTCTAAGCCGCTTGAAAAGTACAGGTAGCCTTCGGGGTCAACCAACCACCACTTTCCATTTACTTTCTCAGTACGAAAATAACCCGTAGCCTCAAGTTTGGGGCCGTCAGTCCAGCCATGAAATTGGCTGCGGCCGGCCAAGGGTTTGCCTTTCAGTTCGGCTACTTCTTTATTAGCGGCATCGCGCAGTTGTTCGGTTGAATGTATTTTATTCGCGAAGTCGGCGCGCGTGAATTGGCCAAATTCATCAACAATGTTCACCAGAAAGTCTTTGTTCATTTCTGGGTTCGGGCGTAAGCGAATGTTGTCGATGGTGAAGTGACGGTCACTTAAGCTGCCCGAGCGATTAAAGCTAATGTTGGTGATGCCGGATAAATCCAGCGACTTTTTGCCCCACAAAGAATACACCTGTCGGTCTTCCGATTCCCAAGTTGGCGGATTAGAGCGTAAGCCCGAGACAAAATTGAATTCGTTAATGGGGGTGCCGTCGGCATGAGTTTGATCGTGCCCGTCCATTTTTGCGTAAACGGTGCTTGCTGGGCCGACTGGTACCACAAATACGCGGGTGTAGCTGTCGCCGTTTTTGTCGCTCATATTTAGCTTAAGCTCGACCGACTCGCTGCCATAGTTGGCAACATCGAAAGCAATGTGAAAATCTTGGTAAGCGCTCCAATCCCACGGGGTGTCAGGTTGTAACGATAACGCGGTTGACCAGTTGTCTTTTGAAAGCAGGTGTACGTCCAGCGCTTTACCGTCGTTGTCGCGGCTGTCGACAATTTTGACATTAGCGTGAGCGATTTTTACAAAGCTTGGAATGTTGCCGTCATTGAAGTCTGCAATCATGACCTCGCTCATGCTGCCTTTCTCGTTGCTGGCATTCGAGCTTGGTTTGCTTGGTGCTGGAGTGTTGGATGCTTTTTGGTCGTCTTGACAGCCCGCGATAAGCAGCGCTGCAATGGCGATGGATGTCAGTCGCGAACCTCGGTGGATGTGATGTTTTATTTTCATAATGAACGAGAAAAGAGGCGGTGGTTGATGATTAGATTACGAGTGAGAACAACTATTTATTTGCAAACGTTTTAAATGCTTTTTCGATGTCTTTAATGGTGACGCCGAGCACGTGGGTGCTGATTTTATTGAGAGACGATGGGTCGCCAATAAAGTGATAGGTATTGTGAAAATGCCGGTCACTTTCTTGCGGTTTTAACGCTAAGGCTCGAGAGCTGGTTTCCATTTCATAAAATGGCCCAAAAGGTTTGCCGTTCTCTTGTGGCCCGTCATTAAAGACATTGATGATTTCGCCCTGGTAGGGTTCGGCATCCCAATCCCACACGGCATTAACGTAACCCGCCGGTGCTTGATCGTTGATAGCAAAGTGCACAACCGTGAGCATCTTCGTTTGTGGGTTGTAACTGCCCATAAACGGTTTTGTGTGCTCCACCGGTATGCCGATTTTGTCCATGCTTTTGGCGTCTGCAAAATAGAACGCGGCTGACTCGGTGACCAATTGTCGTTCGAGCGAGGTGTTTTCGAAATACGAGGTTAGCTTATCCAGAGGTTTAGACAGCGGAATGATAATGGTGGCCGACGGAGCGAACATGCCTAAATTCCAAATGGAAAATAGCCCCGTTTCCTGACGCCAAGCTTGCTGGCTAATGTTGGTTACTTTGGTTGAGCTGCCGTAAGCCACCCAGTCAATATCACTGGGTATTGGCGTACTAAGAGCCTCACTTGTTTGTTGTTGGCTGAGTAATTGCACTGAGCGTTCAACCAACGCATTGAACTCAAAGCCTTGGTGATTAGTGAAGCGGACTTCTTGTTCAAATTTAGCCGCCTGTTCAGATTGTTCAACGGTGTTGAATTTAACCGTATTGACCGCCGCAGGTACTCTAATATTGTCGGGCACTGTGTCAGCGCCAGGCTCAAAGAAAACCGATAAAGCGCCGCCATCTGGGCCAAACCACAAGCGGTCAACCCCGCCAATTGACCCATCGGGCTGGTCGCCGTTGCTTAGACTGGTGCGTTTGATCCAACCAATGCTTTCACCGTGATCGCCACCCGCAGTGGCAATCATAATGCGGCCTTGCAGTTCACCAAGTACCGCCACGCGGCGTTCTTGATCTTGCAGAACAATCGGTTGGAAGTGCTTTTTAAGCAGCTTCAGATCGCTTGAAAAGTTGGCCATTTGAGCAGTGGTGGTTGATGAGTATAGAACAATGAAAGAAGCGGTAAGCGAAGTAATGATGGAGGGTGTCACACGATATCGCACGCCGCTTATGCGGCGCGCAATACCTTTGTTGATCACTCTTAATCCGTGAACCACTATTGCTCTTTAGTCTTACGCATTTTATATCGATTTGGGTAAAGCCCAGAGTTGAACTTCTTGGCGGCGGCCACCATTTCTGGGTACGGAATGTCAGTGATGGAGACAAAACCAACGTTGTACGGTTCACCGTCAAACGCACGCCCAGTAATCGGTGAGTCAAGGTATTGAAACCAATGCGCGCCGACCATGTTTTTATGATTTGCCACACTTTGCATGTAGTTGTAATACATTTGCGCACGGTCTTTTTGGTCGTGAGCTTGCACTAGGCCTGGGTGGTAAAGCCCGTTTTCTGAGTAAGAGCCAATGTGAAATTCGCCGATCACCGACGGCAAGTCGATGTCGTTCAAGAATGACCATTCGTTTTCTTGCACGCCTTCTTCGTAAATATTGAAGCTCAGTACGTCAGAATATTTAACCGATGCTTTAATGGTTTCATCCGGCATGCCAAAGTTGGCCATGCGGGCGCCCATGTAAAGATGGTTGGGTAAAGCGGTTTCAAGCGTGTTATGAACCACGCGAAAATACTCTTCTGACAACATTTCCAGTAGCGTTGATAAGTCTGCTACATACGGCTCAGCGCTGTACTCTTGCGTTATTCCGGCTTGCAGTTCACTCCATGATGCGAAGGCCGAACCCCAAGCGTCATTTAACTCGCTGATTGAGCCATATTTGTCTTGCAAGTGTTGGCTGAAAGCGGCTTTTGCCGGGCTTTCGTTGGCGTCTTTTGATAATGCGCTAAGGATAACGCCGTAGCGTTGTTCTAGTGACCCGGTACGAAAGCCCCAGCTTTTTTCATTATCAACGAACACACCCACACACCATGGTGAGCCTTTGATTTCTTCAGCAATGACATCAATGGTGATTTTTGCGCGACGCACAAACTCTGGGTCAAACGGGTCTGGCATTTCTGCCCAGTGAGAGTTTTCAGCGGCCAGTGTTTTAAAGTCGCCGATAATCCAACCGTTAGCAAAGTATGGCACTTGCTGGTTTGGGTAGAACGCAGGATCAACCCAGTTGCCGAATGAGGTGAAACCCCAATCGTTCATGCGGTCAAGCGTGGTTTGCTCCCATTGGCGTAGATACGATTCGGGCTCTTGCTCGCCATAGCGGCGTTCTAGGTTGGCGCGATAAAAGCTAAAGGTTTCTCCAGAGTCAACAGGGCCTCTGTGTACTTTGCGGCGGTAGCTGTAGTGGTCCGCCAATTTATCGTCGTAGCTTGGCAACCAATTGAACATATTGTGTCGAAGCTCTGAGCGTACGTAACGTGTTTTACGAACCTCGTCTGACACGTTGATAATGCCAATGGAATCTTCCGGCGTGACTTCATTTGGGTCAATGGTGCGTATCGACGGGTCTTTAAAGTCAACGCCTGTCACTGTGGTTGAGTTGGCCATACGAACGTTGGCCACGCCGTGTGAAAAGAACAGATACCCTTCAGGGTCTACCATCCACCACTGGTCGTCTATTTTTTTGGTTCTAAAATAGCCAGTACCTTCAAATTTGGGGCCGTCTTTCCAGCCACCAAAGCGCGAGCGGTCTTTCATTAGGCCAGACTTGGCAAGTGCGGCTAATTCGGCTTCAGCAACCTGTTGTAACTCTTCTTCAGAGTCCACCTTGATTGGAAAATCAACTCGGCTATTCTGTCCGAATTGATCGACAAACCCTTCTAAATAACTGTTGTCGTAGTCAGGGTTTTTGCGCAGTCGAATATTATCAACGCTGATGCTTTTGTCTTGCAGTGTGCCACGCACAAAAAGCGACATTTCGGCAATATTGGCTTTATTCAGGTCTTCTTGGCCGTAGCGCCAAACAAACATTTCGTCGTCAGATTGCCATGGCGCCGGTTTCTCGCGCATGCCTGCGTCGGTTTGTAGAAACTTGCCATCTATAATTAAGTAGTACGTGCCTGACTCGCCGGGAGCAAGGTTAACCGCTCGGTTACCAGAGGCCGCTCGGTGACCAACGACTTTATCGCCAACCGCTTTGCCGCGCTCATCAGTCAATGATAAATATATTTGAACAGACTCGTCGCCATTGTTTTTTAGATCAACGGCTAAGTTGTATTCAGATAATTTGCTCCAATCCCAAGGTGTGTTAGGAATAAAGCGTACCCCAGAAAAGTAATCATCGGACGAAAAGGTAATATCCAGAGTGGTGTCATCGCCAAAACCGCCAGATGACGCTTTTTTGGTGGCTGACGCGCCCCCGCTGGGCAAAATAGTAATTTGCTCTGATGATTCAAAGCTAACCAGTTTAGTCAATTCAAGGCTGCCGCTGCCTAGATCACTGGTGTGACTGCAGCCAGCGGTTAGTATTGCTACCGCGGCGGCAAGAGGGGCTAACCGAATCTTACGTTTTTTACCACAACCAGATTGATGTAGGGGTAAAGTCATTGCGTTCTCCTATGGCATATTAATCAATAGTCGTGAGCAAATTTATTTACTGACAAGCCTAATGAAGCCTGAAGTGGTGCATCGGGTTCAGGTCTATGCTCTGGCCGTTTTAACAACTATTGAAATATCATTATTGTAGATTGTTAACATTATTGTTCACTAAATATGTCATAGAGGCAAGTTTGCCAGACGACTTAAGGGTTGCTTTTTACGAAAAGTATCTTGCTCGCGGCGTTGTTGTTTAGCCAGCCGTGAGGGGTATGCGGGTGAAAGGTAATGAAGTCGCCGGCTTGGTATGTGGTGCTTGTGTCCTTATTGCCGCTGTCTGTGCCTGAAAATAAGGTGCCCGACCCTGAGGCTACATAAGCGATCCATGTGTCTGGTGCGCTGTGAATCGGGAACTCGGTGGCATCTTCGGCTATGTTGAAAATAAATAAGCTCACTCCAACATCATCAAAACTTAGCCCTTGCCAACCGGTGTGCTTCTGCAGCGAAAAGGCGGGAGCGTTGGTTTCGTGTAGAACACTCATGTTGTCTACTTTGCTCATAGTGATGTGTTTATTCATGGTTAGGCCTCAGTTGTTGATTGTGTTCGCCCAAGGTGGGTGTGCCTTGAGTGGATTTGAGTACTCGGCTGTCTAAGCGGATGGGGCAGCGAGTGGTTAAAAATCGTTGCCCGTCGCTGTTTTCTACGTATTGCTCTAGGTCAAGGCACTGATAAGCTTGGCTCGCGCGTAGTTGTGGCCAATCGTAGACGTGAGCGCACCATACGTCGGCGGGTTCTAAAATGGCCAGCCAGTGGGTTGCGGGTTCTTGCTTTAGGTGTTGCGCTAGGCGTTGTTTTATTTCATTGCGGCGTTCAAACCAGCTAGCCGGCGAGCTGAATTCGGCCAGAGTGTGGCAGCTAAGGAGTTCTGCAAGTTGATTAATGTCGGCCATGGCAATGGCCAAATAGCCTTCTTGGCATTGGTACACACCATAAGGTGCGCCCAGTAGGCTGTGGGCATTATTGGTTTGAGTTCTGAGCGGCTGTTGGCCGCCATCTTGAAAGTAAATGGTGAGTGGTTCGAATTGAAAATCCAGCGCAGACTCCAACATAATCACCTCGGCGCTTCCGCTGATGCCCTGAGTGGTTTGTTGGTAGAGTAAGGCCAGCACTCCTTGCGCTAACTGCGCTCCAGAGAATATATCGACGACAGGCAGCCCCATGGGGGTGGGGCCGTGATGATCGTTGCCAGACAGCCAGCTCATGCCACTGATGCTTTGCAATAATAAGTCTTGCCCAGGCAATGATGCCCAATCGCCTTCTTTGCCATAGCCTGAAATTTCACCATAGATAGCTTGCGGGTTGATCGCCTTTATTGATGTTTCATCAATGCCTAAACGGGCGGCAACCTCGGGTCTGAAATTATGCAAAACAACGTTGGCCTTGCGCACTAAGTGTTCAAATTTGTCTCGTTGCTTTGGGTCTTTTAAATCTAGGCTAACGCTCTCTTTATTGCGGTTAATGGCGCAAAAGAAAGCCGACGTGCCGTTGATGTCGGTGTTGGGTGAGTAAAGTGTTCGCGCAATATCGCCAGTACCCGGCTGCTCTACTTTAATAACCCGAGCGCCCAAATCGGCCCTGCGCAAGCTGGCCGAAGGGCCAGATAAAAATTGGCTAAAGTCTAATACGGTGATGCCGTCTAATGGCAATGCAGGGTTGTTGCTTGATTGGGGTGCAGCTTGTGTGCTCGCTGTTGTCGCCTTGTTAAGGCTGGCGTCAATGTGAGTATTGTCTTGGCCAAGCATCGGTGCGGCGGTTTCTGAGAACAGTCGGGTGTTATTGAGGCGGATAGGGCAGCGTAATGTGGTTACTTCACTGCCATTGCTTCGCTTAACGGTTTGTTTCATTGCCAAGTCTTTGAAACCCTTTTCGTGCATTAGCTCGGCATAATTAAAGACCGGCGAACACCAGAAGTCGATGCCCCTTAGTTTGTTTAACCAAAACTCGGTTGTGCGCGAACTTAAGCGTGCGCGTAGCAGCTCATTGATGCGGTCTCGATGAGCAAAATTTTCATCTACGTACTGGTTGAGTTCTGGCAGTTCAATGGCGTGCGCCAGTTGTTCTAAGCTGCCCATGGCCAGAGCAATGCGCGCGTCTTGTGTTGCAAAAATGCCGTAAGGGGCGCCTAACAGTGCGTGTGCGTGCTCGTCGGTTTGGGCGCGTTGATACGCCGGTTGGCTTTTAGGCTTGTTGAGTTCGGCGGTTAAGGCTTCAAATTGAAAGTCGACCAACGATTCCAACAGGCTCACCTCTACGCGGGCACCAACGCCGGTTTTGGCTCGCCTTATTAACGCGGCTAATAAGCCTTGGGCAAAATGCGTACCGCAGATCATGTCGCCCACCGCCATGCCAAACGGCGTGGGGCCATCTGTTTGGCTGCCACTGAGCCAGGTTAGGCCAGAAAGAGCTTGTGCCAGTAAGTCTTGCCCTGGTTTTTTTACCCACGGCCCTTCTTTGCCATAGCCACTGACTTCACCGTAAACAATGTTGGGGTTAATGTTAATGACTTGCTCAAAATCCAGCCCTATTTTTTCCATTACGCCAGGCCTGAAGTTGTGTGTCATCACATCGGCCTGTGCAATCAGTTGTTTGACTCGCTCTAGGTCATCGGGGTTTTTCAGGTCCGCGGCGTACGACTCTTTGTTTCTATTGACGGTATGAAACACCAAACTGTCGCCATCGAGAGTCATGTTCTTAGTGGCGAGTTGGCGGCAGGCATCGCCGCATTGAGGGCGTTCTATTTTTATCACCCGCGCGCCCAAGTCGGCTAAGCGTAAGCCGGCATAGGGGCCGGCTAAGTATTGTGAAAACTCAAGAACGGTAACGCCGCTAAGTGGTAGGTCTTTCATTGGTTCTCGAGCCTGGATTGCTGATACATGGTGTTCAGTTTTGTTAATAACTGTTGGGTGTTGCCGCCATGTTGTAGGTATTCATGAATGGGGAAGCCAGCATTGTCTTGAAAGTCCAGATAGCCGGAGTATCTTGGGCGTACAAATGCGCGGTCTAGTGTGGGCAGTGTGTTAGAGAAAAACTGGTTGCAGTCTTGATCTAATTTGGTGTTAAGCCACGCAGAACGGTGCCCGGGTTGGCCACCAGTGATATAGAACACGTTGTTTTGCGTTTGCGGTGCGGCAACAAACTGAGCGTAAGCGGCGGCTTCTTGCTTGTGCTTGCAGCCTGAAGAAATCGCTATGCCAGTGCCGCCCAGCATGGTGGCGCCGGGTAAATTTTCTTGCACGCCAATAACGTCACCGAATTTAATCAAGTTTGATGCGTAGCCTTCACGAGAATAGATGGTGTAACCATAGGTGTAGGGCATGTAGGCAACCTCATCCGTTTTTGACATCACCTCCAGTGATTGAATGGGGTTTAAGTCGTAAAACGGTTTTGGAATAAAGCTCATTAACTCTCTTAGTCTTTCCAGTGCGGTAATGGCTGCATCTTGATGAGCAATTTCTTCCTCGTTTGGAAACAACGTTTCATTTGCGGCTGAGAGTAGATTTAAGAAATTGCCATAAACGTCCAGAGGGATGCTGGGGCAGCCAACTAGGCCGCGTTTTGCCAGTGCAATTAATTGGTCGAATGTCTGTGGCGCTTTGCTTTCTGCGCGATCAAGCAGGTCTTGTCGGTATGCGGATACAGGGCAGGCGGCATCTACCGCCAGTGCCCATTGAGAGCCTGAGAACTCATAGCTTTGGTGAGACTTGCCCACAGAATTACTGGCTTGATCTTTAAGAAATTCAGCGGGCAGCAATGGCTCTAATGGGGTTAGCACGCCACTGCTGGCGGCAAAGCCGGCCCACGGGTGATCAATGATCAATAAGTCGTATTGTTTTGATAGTTGGTCAAGTGGGCTGTCGGCAAATTCTTGCAGTGAACGTTTTGACCATTGAATGTCGATGTGAGGGTTGAGCTCATGAAAACGTTGAGCCGTAGCCGTCATTGGCACATAGCCGCGAGTGTGGTTCCACGTAATGCCGCGGAGAGTGATGGAATTCGCCATTTACTGAGTTAAATCAAATATGAAAAAAATATTTATATTTGATTGACATGCGGTGTGTCAATAATTATCGTGTTTAATTTGAAAATAAGCCGCTGGTGAGCATTGGTCGAGCATGGCTTTGAGCCTGTTTAAACAGCAACGCTGCCACGTATTAACGTTAATTTGAATTTTTTATGAGCGCACAAAAACAACAAAATTATCAGGCTCCTGCATTAGAGAAGGGGCTGGATATTATTGAGTTTTTGGCTCGTGAGCATGTTTCTCGAAGCCAAGGGGAGATTGCGGATGCATTGGGGAGAAAGCAAAGCGAAATCTACCGCATGCTGTCGTGCTTAGAGCGTCGTGGTTATATTCGCCGTGATGGTAATTTGTATGGTCTCACCTTGCGCATGTACCAAGTTGGGCGTTCGCAACAGTTGATGACCGAGCTTAGGCGGGCGTCGAGAGTGCCGATGGAACGCTTGGCTGAGGTCAGTGGTCATTCATGCCACTTGAGCGTGCAGCACGCTGGCGAGTTGTTGGTGACATTAGAAAGAATGCCGTCGAAAACCTTATGTTTGTCTGTTGGTGAAGGTTCTAATTTTCCGTTGTGGCGTACCGCGTCGGGTAAGGTGTTGTTGGGCATGATGACGCCTGATGAGCGCAATGCATTGCTTAAAGGTGACGAATCATTTAATCGGCTGCCATCGGCGTTTCAGAAGCGCGTACATCAAGTGGCCGAATTGGCGAACAATAAAGGTTACTTGGCTCAAAGCAGTGACATGACGGACGGTGTCTATGACATCGCCATTGGCGTGGGCATTAAGGGGGCTGAGTCGGCGGTTTTGGCGCTGTCGTGTTTGGCGTTGCAGGGCAATGCTGACAGCGGCGCCCATGAAACCTTGTTAAAACAAGTTCAGGTATGCGCTGAGCAAATTAATCAGAGTTTAGGCTTAGAGTAAGCAGAATATGATCAGTACCTATATTGATGGTCACGTTGGGGTGATCGAGTTTAATCGCCCTAAAGCAAATGCGTATAACTTAAGCTTCATGCAAGCGCTTAATGAAGCCTTAGATGGCATGAACGAGAATGCCGACGTTCGTGTTATTTGCATGCAAAGCGCGGTGAGTGGTTTTTTCTGTGCTGGCGCTGACATTAAAGAATTTGCCGATAATGACACTGAGCAGAATCGTTGCTTGGTGGAGTTGGCGAACTCCGCCACGGCCAAAATGCAGGCCAGCCCAAAATTGGTAGTGTGCGCGGTCAATGGTCATGCCTTGGGTGGCGGGCTAGAGCTTATGTTGGCCGCTGATTTACGAATAGGCAGTGACGCTAATTACAAATTGGGTATGTCCGAAGTGGCGCTTGGTTTAATGCCCGGTAATGGTGGAACCCAACGCTTTGCACGCATTGTCGGTTTAGCGGCGGCGCTGGAGTATTGTGTGTCTGGTGAGTATTTTGGGCCACAAAAAGCAAAACAAATAGGGCTGTATAATCAGCTTCTTTCGGCCGATGATTTTAATAATCAGGCCAAGGCGTATTGTCAGCGTATGGCGAAAGGCGCGCCACTGGCGATTGCGGCTATTAAACAATCGCTGTATCAGGGCGCAGCGTTAGATTTGCCGGCGGCACTGACCTTAGAAAAAAACTTAGCCGATTCGCTGTACGACACCTACGATGCGAATGAGGGGCTAATGGCTTTTATTGAAAAACGAGATGCTAAATTTAAAGGCCGTTAAGCACATTCGTGTGGCCAATCAAGTGAGGAACTTTAAGTGAGTACTGTTGAACCCGAAGCGTTTTACTCTTGTTATATTGATGGGCAGTGGGTTGGTAAGCCTGGCGACGATTCTTTTGCCGTTAACAACCCCGCGAATGATGAGCATGTGGCCGACGTCTACGCGTGTAATTCTGAGCAAGTGGATGAAGCCTTGGCATCATCGCATCGCGCGCAGCCCGCTTGGCAAGCACTTCCGGCCATTGAGCGGGCAAATTATATTTATGCATTGGCGGATGAGCTAAAAAAAGCAAAGGAGCGCTTTGCACGCTTATTGGTGTTAGAGCAAGGTAAGCCGTTAAACGATGCTCGTGCCGAAGTGGACGATACTATTCGTTATATGACCTACTCGGCTGAGGCGGCTCGGCGTATTGAAGGTAATATTTTTCCGTCTGAGCAGTCCGGTGAACAGCTTTGGATTTACAAAGTGCCGTACGGTGTGACCGTTGGCTTAATGGCGTTCAATTATCCTCTGGCCCTAATTGGGCGAAAAGTGGGCCCAGCGCTGGTGACCGGCAACACCATGGTGATCAAGCCGCATGAACTCACCCCCATTACCGCGTCTGAGTTCTGTAAGTTGGTGGAGAAGGTGGGTTTACCAAAAGGCGTTATTAATATGGTGGCTGGGCAAGGTGTGCCGATTGGTTCGAAATTGGTCTCCAGCAAAATTACGCAACTGGTGTCGGTCACTGGCAGTATTCGTGCTGGGCAAGGTATTTGCGCGTCGGCGGCGGACAATATTACCGCCATGTCTCTTGAGCTGGGCGGCAAAGCGCCGTTTATCGTGCTTGAGGATGCCAACATTGATAAGGCCGTAGAAGATGCGGTGATTGCTCGTTACGCTAACTGCGGTCAAGTGTGTATTTGTAATGAACACGTGTTAGTGCATGAAAAAGTGGCCGACGAGTTCACCGCCAAACTGTTGGATAAAGTGCGCGACATTAAAGTGGGTGACCCAATGAATAACATTGGTATGGGCCCCAGCACCAGTAGCCAAGGTTTGACTCGAATTGATCAGATAGTTAAAGACAGTGTGCAGCAAGGTGCCGAACTGGTCTTGGGCGGTGGCCGCCCTGACGGCAGCGAGTTTGAAAAAGGCAACTGGATGGAACCGACTGTGCTGCTTAACTGTGAGCGCGACACGCGAGCGGTGAAAGAAGAAATTTTTGGGCCGGTCTTGCCAATCATGACCATTTCGGACTTCGACGAAGCCTTAGATATCACGAACTCTCGTGACGATGGTTTGTCAGCCTATTTATACACTGAAGATTATCGTAAGTTTATGCACGCGGTGTCGTCCATGCAGGTGGGCACTATTTTTATTAATCGCGGTATTGTGGGCTACATTCAAGGTTACCATTCAGGCCATAAGCACAGTGGCATGGGTGGGGAAGACGGTATCTATGGTATTGAGGGGTTCTTGCAGAAGCGCACCATTTATTTAGACAGCGCTCTGCCGAGCTAGGTTAACGCTGAGGTAGCGAGCACGTTGTGCTCGCTACCCTTGGATGTATAAACTAAAAATGCATCTAAACCTTCCCGCGTTTACCGCCTAAGAGTCTAGACCTATCGCCCTTTAGTGGCTTCACCTAGAGAGTCAAACTCCACAATATAAAAGGCATTGGGTGTCGGCTTTTTGTTCATAAAAGCCGGAGAGCGGTGCAGCTTGTTGGCGGTGGCTATGATTTTATTGCCGCCGGCATTGGCAAACCCTTCTACCCAACTTAAAACCGATTTATCTTGGTGCAGAATGCGGTACTTTCGATTGCTGTCGATCACGCCAATGGCGTTATTTTCAAGGTCCGACACATAAATGTTGTTATCTGCATCAATGGTGATGCCATCGCCTTTCGGGCGATCAGAGTAACGTTCTACGCGCTTTTCTAATTCGTCGGCGGTTAACGCAACGTTATTTAAGTCCGCGGTTTTCACTCGGTACAATGATTCGCTGCTCATCGGCGCGAAATACACCCACTCATTAGTGACATCAATGGTGATTGGGTTAACCCCCACGCGAGCCTTGTTGCCTTGCATGGTGACTGCCTCGCCATCAATAACCAGATCTTTGTCTTCAGGGATGGTGGCCGAAGAGCCGCTTAGAACGCGCCTTACTAAGCCTGTTTTTAGATCTAACACCAAAAGAGCCGAGGTGGTTTCAGCGGCTGTCTCAGAAATGTAAATGGCGTCATTGTCGCGGTCGACGGCCATGTCATTGAGAATGTAGGCGTCGTTTACGATTGGGCGCGCAATGTAGTAAATTTTATGCAGCTCGTTTTTGTTAATGTCCCAGCCGATAACCCGGCCCATACCATCTTTGCCCCAAATGGTGTCTAAAAACCAAAAGATGTCGTGCTTATCAACAATGGCACCAAGTACGCCATTAATCGGTGGAAAAAATTCAGCATCGGGGTACTTGCGGTGGCTGCCGTCACTGAGCAGTTCCACCGTTTTTAATTCAGGGCCATACGCTAAATGCGTGCTCATGAAAATGCGGCCTTTTTGACTCACGGCAATGTTGGCGGGTGGCACTTCGCTATTGAGTTCGCGAAATATTTTAAAGCTTGTGTCTTTTTCGGCGTAAGTGGTATTAGTGGCAATCAGCGTCAGTAGGCTAATCAGCAGTATGCGAAAAGTCATATAAGGACTCCAGGTTATTATTGGTATGAATTTGTTTTATGGGATATATTGTATACAATTTACATTTAACTAAAATACACATAGATAAGCAACGCCATATCACGCTAAAAAGTAAGCCGACGCGTTGGTTTAATAAACGTTGATTGGCGTATTTTTCTTATCAGAGGTTCGGATTCTTGCGCACATTAAAAAAATACCTATCTAGCCTAATTTTGATTGGCACAGCATTGTCGGTAATTGTTTTTTTTGCATCGCGCTATTTTTACAGTGTGCCTGTTTTACGCTGGGCTCACGTGTATGAGGTTGGGTCTCCGTATCATCAGCAAGCGCTTTGGGCGGCCAAGGAATTTGCCAGCCGCACTGGCGGGCGTTACAACATTAAGGTGTACCCTGCGTCATCGCTGGGCAAAGAAGTGAGCATTAATGAGGCGGTTAACTTAGGCGCCATTGACATTATCTACACCGGCTCGTCGTTGGCGGCGCAGCGCCACCCGCCGTTGGCGATATCAGATTACCCGTACGTTATTGATGACTTTACTCATTGGCAAGCGTATCGCGACAGTGCGCTTTTTGATGAGTTGGCTTCAGGTTATGGCGCCGCTACCGGTGATGAAATAATGAGCTTGGTGTATTACGGCTTTCGCCAGACCACTTCAAATTTGCCCATTAAAACGCCCGAAGACATGCATAAGCTAAAGATACGCGTTCCTAATGCCGCGCCGTTTTTGATGATGCCTGAAAGTGTGGGGGCAAACCCGGCACCCATTCCATTTTCAGAGGTGTATTTGGCATTGCAGCAAGGGGTGGTTGAGGCGCAAGAAAATCCGTTGACTACGATCAAGTACAAACGCTTTTATGAAGTGCAGACGCACATCAATCTCACTGGGCACATTGCTAATTCTTTGGTCATCATCGGCGCGGGTAAAACGTTGGAGCGTTTACCAAAACAAGATGCCGACATTTTACGCCAAGTGGTGGCCGAGACCGCGGCTAGGGTGACGACTGAAATACGCAAGCAAGAATTAGAGTTGTTGCAGTGGTATGTGGCCAATGGCATCACTATTGTTGAAACCGACCGCGATGCCTTTAAGCGACGTGTACAGCCGCGGCTGTCTGCTCAGGGCTTGCCGTTTAGCCAAGCGCAATTGGCGCGTTTGCAAGCACTTTCTGTTAATGCTCAGTCCGACAAGGCGAGCAATCAGTCCCTACGTTAAAGAGTGGCGAATATGAAGCAAAATAATGAAACCGGTGCCGATGGCGACAATAGCCTACATGTTAGCACCCAAGAAGAATCATTGCGTTGGTATGACTGGCCGGCGTTGATATTGATTTTTGTGTTGGCGGTGGTGGTGTTTGCGCAATTTTTTACCCGCTATGTTCTTAATGACAGCTGGGCATGGACGGAAGAAATTTCACGCTATCTACTCATAGGTGTGGTTTTTTCCGGGTGCGTTAGTGTCATGCTCCGGCGTGAGCATATTCGCCTAGAAGCGGTTGAAACTTGGGTTCAACCGCAAAATGTGCGGCCAATGAGGTTGTTTGTGGGTGGGCTGTCATTTATTTACTACGCTTTTTTGGCGGTAGCGGCCATTGTGTTGGCCAGCCAGAGTACTCAGAACTTAGTGTCGATTGCCTTACCTAAGGCCGTGGTTTATGGGTTTGTTGCTGTTTGTTTGGTGGTCTGTGCATTAGCTAGTTTGCCGGGCGTAACGGCATTGTTTGATAAACGTACGCATTCTGAGTAAATCCAAATGACTGAAATATTGCTTGCGCTGTTGTTGTTGTTTGCCCTTATTGGTTTGGGCGCGCCGATTCATGTGGCTTTAGGCTTTAGTGCTTTAGCCATGTTTTTGTCCGATGGTTTGCCCAGTACAGCTGCGGTTCATACCATTATTAATGGCGTGAACAGCTTTCCGCTAATTGCGATTCCGTTTTTTATTTTTGCCGGGCAAATAATGAATGCGGCTGAAATCACAGACCGCATATTTAACTTTGCCCGTGCCATTGTGGGCTGGGTGCCAGGTGGGCTTGGTCATGTAAACGTTGGCTCGAGTGTCATCTTTGCCGGTATGTCGGGGGCAGCGGTGGCCGATGCGGGCGGGCTGGGCGCCATTGAAATAAAAGCCATGCGCAATGCCGGTTATGATCGAGGCTTTGCGGTTGGCGTTACGGCCGCTTCTTCAACCATTGGGCCGATTGTGCCACCATCATTGCCGTTGATTATTTATGGTGTGATGGCGGAAGTCTCGATTGGGGCGTTGTTTGCCGCTGGTATTGTGCCGGGTTTGTTGATGGCTGTGGCCTTAATGGCAATGGTGTTTTGGTATGCAAAACGGCGAAACTATCCGGTAGATGCCTCGTTTGACTGGTGGCGGTTGCGTACAACTGCCAAAAAGGCAGTGCTGCCGTTGATTAGCCCCATATTAATTGTGGGTGGCATTATCTCCGGCGTTTTTACTCCCACTGAGGCGGCGGTGGCCGCGGTGGCGTATACGCTGTTCTTGGGAGTGTTTGTCTATCGCTCGCTGACCTTGGCCAGCATTGTGGGGGTGGCTATTGAAACGGTAAAGACCACCGCCTCAGTGTTGATGATCGTGGCATCGGCAGCGCTTTTTGCGTGGGTGCTCACTGCCAATCAAGCGGCCGACCAGCTTGCTGGTGCCTTTCTTGATATTTCTAATAATAAGATTGTTGTTTTGTTGATGATCATGTTGGTGGTATTTACCGTTGGCTTGTTTATGGAAACCATTGCCGCAATCACCATTTTAGTGCCATTGTTATTGCCCGTTGCCCTAGAAGTGGGGATTGACCCCGTGTTTTTAGGCGTGATCGTGGTGCTAAATTTAATGATTGGCTTACTGACCCCGCCGGTTGGTATGGTGCTCTACGTATTGGCTAAAGTGGCGGACACTCCGTTTGAAGAATGTGTGAAATCAACCGCGCCCTTTTTGCTGCCGCTGTTAGCGGTATTGGCTTTATTGGTTGCCTTTCCTGACTTGGTTTTGTGGTTGCCTTCAGTGCTTAATTGATTGTGCTTTTTTGGCGTATTTTAGAATTTCGGGCCTGATTTTTATCAAAAAATGCTGAATAACAGTGGATGTTATGCATTTGTCCTGAATCATATTTGTCTGATAATTCAGGGTTGAGATTTGAGAATTGGCAGACAAAACATCAAATAAAAATACAAGGAAACGTATTTAAATATAAATAGTTACGTGTATTTTTAGGTGGCTCGTTGTTTTTGTTCTTTGTGTATTGAGACAGTGCGTCCATTTTTTTATTTCAGTACCACGCTACATTTTATACAGTTAATTGTTAACAGTATATTGTTTTGTTTTGGAATGAGAGATAACATTATATTTAATAGTCAATTAGTCAAGTTAATATTCCTTAACTGACATGTTGACTGTTATTAAAAATTAAACGCTATCAATAGCGAAATAAATTAAATACACAGAGGAGAGGAGATATGAGGAAATTAAATACATCCCCATCTAGTTTTCGTAATGGACGATTCGCATTAACAGCTGTCGCTACTGCCATGCTAGGTTTGTCTGCACAAACTGCATTTTCTCAAGAAGGGGCTGAGCCGAACGCTGAGTTAGAGGAAATTGTTGTAACCGGTATTCGCAGTTCATTGGAGCGCGCATCCGATATTAAACGAAATGGACAAGGCGTCGTAGATGCAATCTCAGCGGAAGATATTGGTAAATTCCCAGACTCAAACTTAGCGGAATCACTGCAGCGTATTACGGGTGTGTCAATTGATCGCAGTAATAATGAAGGTAACCAAATCACGGTGCGTGGTTTTGGGCCGCGTTTTAACTTGGTGACATTGAATGGTCGTTCAATGCCAACATCGAACGCATTGTTTCAGCGTTTTCTTGACCGAAGCTTCAATTTTAATGAGTTAGCTGCAGGCGGTGTGTCGGCGGTTGAAGTTTACAAAACCGGTAGAGCAGACCTTCCAACGGGCGGTATCGGTTCGACTGTAAACGTTCGTACTCCTAAGCCATTTGATTTTGATGGCTTTAAGGCAACCTTTAACGCAAAAGCCACTCATGACACCACAAATAAACGGGGCTCTGATTACACCCCTGATGTGTCGTTTATTGTCAGCGATCATTTTGCCGACAAGAAAGTGGGGCTTCTGGCTGCGGTTTCGTACTCTGAGCGAGACAGTCGTCTTGAGTCAGGTAATATTGCTGGCACGGCACGAATTTTAGATGGTAACCCTGGCAATATTGACTCTAGCCGCAATACCAATGATAGAAATGCGTTATACATTTCGCGAAGTTTTAACTTAGAGACTCAAGATGTTGAACGAGAGCGCATCAATGGTCAGTTTGTATTGCAGCTTGCCCCAACTGACAACGTAGAGATAGCGCTAGACTATAATTTGTCTCGTTATGATGAGTTTTCAAGACGTAATTCAACCGGCTTTTGGTTTGGTTTTGATGGGCAGCGTCAGGGTGTGTCTGATGAGCAAGGTGTTGTCTCAACGTTTGATGATGGTAACAATATTGATTTAGATGCGTTTGGCTTTGTTAATAATCTTGTTACTGACAATGATTCATTTGGTATTAATCTCGATTGGGCGGTTAACGATAATTTGTCATTTAATTTAGATGCTCATAACTCTGTTTCTGAGTCACAGCCGGGTGGTGAGATCGCTGAATTAGTGATTAACTTTAGAACCCCTAATGTGGATTTTGTACAGCTTGATTTTGGTGACGGTGACATTCCAGCCGTAAACTTCGGTGCAGATTTTGACGTGTTTGATACTAGCCAATTGATCTCAGATATTGGTCAACAGCGCGGGCGACAAATCGAAAACGAAATTGAGGAAATCAAGCTTGTCGGTACCTACGACTTTGGCGCCGACAGTGGGCTGCAAAGAATCACGTTTGGTGGGAGCACTCAAGAGTATACTTACTCGTTTGATGAAGTCACCACGTTCTTTTTGCTCAACGGCTTTAATAACGGCGGCGTAGGCTTTGGTTCAGAGCCAATTGGTAGCACATTTAGTGATTTTACTGGTGGTGGCCCAGGCTTGTTTACCAGATTGTTTACTTATGACCCGCTCGTGGCCGTGCAAGGTGCTCAGGTAGACGGTTTTTTCCAGCCGCCTGAATTTCGCATAGAATCAGTAAACGAAGAAACAACCTCTCTTTTTGTTCAAGCCGACTTTGAAACAGCAATTGGTGACATGCCGCTGACGGTCAATTTAGGCGCGCGTTATGAAGAAACCGATGTGATTGGTCGAAGTGCTGTACAGCCAATTTTGAATACCCAACTCATTAATCAGGCCGAAGTTCGTCTGGTGCGCGGTGAAGGGTTGGTTGATGACGAGCTTCAAGGTAACTACGATTTTCTCTTACCAAGTGTGAACTTAAAGCTGGATGTTAGTGACAATTTTGTTGCGCGTGCTTCATACAGTGAGACCATTACTCGTCAGCCGATTGGCGGCCTAACCCCGCGGTTCCAGTTCAATGTTGTTCGTCCTGGTACCACCGGTTCTGTTAGCCGAGGTAATGCGAATTTAGAACCTGCGCTTGCTGAAAGTTTAGACCTCTCATTTGAGTGGTACTATAAAGAAGGCAGTTATGCGTCAATTGGTTTGTTTAGTAAAGATGTGAGTGCGTTCTTGGTCAGTGATCAGATCCGCAGCACCTTAACAGGCGCAGATGGAACCCCTCTGCGAGACCCGTCTTTTAATCAAGCGTCACGCCCTGAATGCCCAGGTAATGAGTGTTTTGGCATAGCTGGTGATCCAGAAATCCCGTTCGATATCAATACGACATTTAATTCTGAAGAAGAGGGTAATGTTAAGGGTGCTGAGATTGCGTTGCAGCATGTGTTCGAAAATGGTTTTGGCCTTATTGCAAACTACACCTACACAGACGGCGACATTGAGTTTGATCGCGACAACTTTTTTGCTCAGGAGCCTGCGCCGTTGACCGGCTTAAGTGATTCGGCAAACTTAGTGGCTTTTTATGAGAATGATCGTTTTCAAGCACGAGTTGCGGCAAATTGGCGTGATGAGTTTTTAGCGTTTGTGGGCGGCGGTGAGCCAACGTTTACAGAAGCGTTTACTCAGGTAGATTTCTCTGCGAGTTACAATATCAACGATCAATACTCGGTATTTATTGAAGGTTTGAATGTTACTGATGAGATCTCTCGTAATCATGGTCGCTCTAGTCGATTCTTGAGTCGGGTAACTAGTAGTGGCCCTCGTTATGCGGTCGGTATTCGCGGCAGCTTCTAGATTTCCTTTTCCCTGCTTTTCAGGGGGTGAGCTAGTTTAAGTTTTCAACTGGTTTACATGAAAGACCCATCAAACAATTTGTTTGATGGGTCTTTTTCTTGTGTTTTCGGAATGGCGGAATTCTAATTCTATTGATAGTCTCTCTGTCTGAAAAATCAAAATAACAAACAGAGCGTCTAGTATTTGTTGGTTTTTAGCCTAAAATGTTAAATAATTAACAGTTAATTGTTAACAATATGTTGTCTTGTGGATAAATGACATATAACATCAATTCAGATAGCCAATAGACCAAAGTAATAACACTGTTTTTTTGTTGGTTATTCATCAAAACTAATCGCTATTATAAAGTAGCGGGTTGAATAAATAATAGATTAGGAGAGTAAAGATGAAGAAGGCAACGTTGCCCAATTCAAGCATTCGCAGTGGTAGCCGGTTTGCATTAACCGCCGTTGCAACAGCAATGCTTAGTCTATCTGCACACAGTGCACTAGCCCAAGAAGGAGCTCAAACTGATGAGCTTGAAGAAATTGTTGTAACCGGCATTCGCTCATCTCTTGAGCGTGCCGCCGACATTAAACGTAACAGTAAAGGTGTTGTAGACGCCATTTCAGCTGAAGACATCGGTAAATTTCCAGATGCAAACTTAGCTGAATCTTTGCAGCGTATTACTGGTGTGTCTATTGACCGTAGTAATAACGAAGGTAACCAAGTTACTGTACGTGGCTTTGGCCCAGGGTTTAACCTGGTAACACTAAATGGCCGTTCATTGCCAACGTCAGTGGCTTTGGCTGGCGGCAGCTTTAATCGTAGCTTTCAGTTTAGTCATTTAGCTTCATCAAGCGTATCAGCGGTTGAAGTATACAAAACAGGCCAAGCGCACTTGCCAACAGGTGGTATTGGTTCTACTGTTAATATCAGAACAGCAAAGCCATTCGATTACGACGGTTTGAAATTGTCTGGTTCATTGAAGGCCAATGTTGACACCACTAACGTAACCGGTTCTGACGTTACTCCTGAGGTTTCATTCTTAGCCAGTAACCTTTTTGCTGATGGTAAAGTAGGTTTGTTGGCTTCGGTGTCTCATTCAGAGCGTGATAGCCGTATTGAGCAAGGTTTCGTAGACATTTGGGACAGACCAACCAACGGTACTGATGCCGGTGTTGATGGTAGTGCAAATACCAACCCTAATAATGCATTGTACTTGCCACGTAACTTCAATTTTGAAGTGGGTGACACGCACCGTGAGCGTACTAATGCTCAGTTCGTACTTCAGTTGGCGCCAACTGATAACATTGAAATTGATCTTGACTACACATTGTCTCGTTACCAAGAGCAAACGTTAAGAACTTCAACCGGTTTCTGGTTTGGCTTTGATGGTCAGCGTCGCGGTCTTGCTGACTCGCAAGGCGTTGTAGACGTTCGCGACTCAGGTAATAATATTGACGTTGATGCATTTGGTATCTCTCAAGACTTAGAAGCGCATAACGATTCATTTGGTATTAACGTTGATTGGCAAGTTAATGATAATTTGCGTTTCAACCTAGATTTCCATAATTCAACTGGTGAGTCACAGCCTGATGGCCAAAATGCCGAAGAGCTTGTTAACTTCCGTACTCCTAATGTAAGTCAGTTGGGTCTGGATTTTATCGGCAACGACATTCCAGACGTTCTTGTTGAAGCCGATTTTGATATCTTTGACACAAGTCAGTTGATTCCGGATATCGCTCAGCAGCGCGGTAGCCAAGTTAACAACGAAATCGATGAGCTTAAGTTTATTGGTGAGTATTCGTTTGATGATTCAGCGTTAAAGACCTTAACTTTTGGTGCGTCATACCAAGACTATTCATACAGTCTTGAAACCGCGTCTACCTTCTTCTTCTTGAGTGGTGGTAATACATCAACCGGTAGAGACTTCGATGCCAGTAACGTAGGTATTACCACGGTTGAGCGTGGAAGCACGTTTGGCGATTTCTCTGGTGGTCGTGGTTTGTATGATCGATTGTTTACCTATGACCCTCGAGTAGCGGTTGCCCAGGCTACGGCGCAAGGTTTCTTTGCTCCAGCCGACGAAGCAGCTCAAGGCATCAGTGAGGAAACAACAGCGTTATTCTTGCAAGCTGACTTTGAAACACAAATTGCCGACATGCCATTAACCATTAATGCGGGTGTTCGTTATGAGCAAACCGACGTTGACGGTTTCTTTGAAGAGCAATTGGTAACGGGTGTTACTTACCCGAGTGCGGCAGAAATTCGCTTGATTCGTAGTCAAGAGCGTGGTTTTCAAACGGCGCAAGACGATTACGATGTGTTCTTGCCAAGCATTGATTTCAAATTGGATATTACAGACAATTTGTTGGCGCGTGCTTCATACAGTGAAACGATTACTCGTTCGCCAATTAACCTATTAACACCTAATACAACGTTTGGTGCATTGCGCCCTGGTTCTTCGTTGGAAGGTGGTACAGGTATCTTTTTTGCAACTCAAGGTAACCCAGGCTTAGAGCCTTCATTGTCAGAAAATATTGATCTGTCAGTGGAGTGGTATTACAAACCAGGTAGTTATGCGTCGGTTGGCTTCTTTAGCAAAGACGTTGCTGCATTCTTGGAAACTGACCAGGTTGAAAGGCCAATTAATGGCGCTAACGGCTTGCCAATCACTAACCCTTCGGCAGTAGCGCGCGCAGGCTGCCCTGGTCCTACTTGTAGTAACCAGCCGGGTGATGAAGTTATTATATTTGATGTAAATCAACAAGTTAACTCGGGTGAGTCAGCTACCATTAGAGGTCTTGAGGTTGCGTTGCAACACACGTTCGAAAATGGTTTTGGCTTTATTGCTAACTACACGTTTACGGGTGGTGATTTAGAGTTCAAGGCTGACGATTTCGAAGGTCCAGACCCATCTCCATTACCAGGTTTGAGTGATTCAGCTAACTTAGTGGGTTTCTATGAAAACGGCCCATATCAAGTTCGTCTTGCTTACAACTGGCGCGATGACTTCTTGGCATTCGTAGGTGGCGCTGGCGAACCGGCTTTCACTGAGTCATTTGCTCAGCTTGACTTCTCTGCTAGTTACGACATCAACGACAGCTTGACTGTGTTTGTTGAAGGCTTGAATGTGACTGACGAGAAGAGCCGTAACTTCTTACGCTTTGAGCAAATCACTAACAGAGTAAGCAGTAGTGGTCCGCGTTACGCTGTTGGTTTGCGTGGTAACTTCTAAGTTGTTATGTGAGTCATTATGACTTTATGATTTGAGTAATCATTAGTATTATTCAATCATGCTGAAGGCTCGTCATGCATTGTATGGCGAGCCTTTTTAATTTGCTTTGGAGAAAATTACGTGTCAAAAATAGAAATACTAAACCCTCAAGTCCATGGGGAGCTAAAGCTGGATATCAATGTGGGGTCAGAGTTTGACGATGTGCGTCCAATGGTTGATGTCATTGCCGAAGAATTGCCTCAGTTGGCGTTAGATTGCCCAGTGTTTATGACTAAGCACCCTGAGACGGGGCAGTTTGAATTGAAAGCGATTTTGGGCTTTTCTGAAAAAGAAAATCTGTTCATTCAAGACGGTAAATGGTTTGGTTCTTATATTCCTATGGATATCAGGCGTTTGCCTTTTCAGGCCTGCGTGTTATCAAAAGAGGAAAATAATGCAGCGGTTGATCTGGAAGACGTGACGGCGAGTGACCAGTTGAAGTTGGGCATTAATGTGCAGAGTAATCGCTTGTCTTCTGACAAAGGAGAGCCGTTGTTTGACGAGAGCGGTGAGCCTTCGCAATACATTAAGTCGGTTTCTGGAATATTGTCAAATATGTTGGGCGGTATGCAGAAAACCAAGAAGTTTTTAGCGGAATTAGCCAAGCACGAATTGATCTCGCCGGCCAAGTTGGATGTGACTTTGGGTGACGAAACAATCAGTTTTGATGGTCTGTATTCAATTATTCCAGAAAAATTGAGTCAGTTGGAATCGGATGTGGTGGTGGATTTTCATCGCAAGGGGTACTTGCAGGTGTGTCATGCCATTCTTCATTCGCAAGGGCATATGAGCAAGTTGATTCAGTGGAAGAATGAAAAAGAACAGTCATAAGTTGTTCTTTTAATTGTTTGATTGCTCATTCAAAGATTGAGTGAGCGGCCGCTATTTCCTGTTTTAGCGGCGTTGAAAGGCGTTAGTGTATCGAGTAAAAAAAAGGCTCTTCAGAAAAATCTGAAGAGCCAAATAGAAGGAGTAAGTTTAACTCGCAAACTTGCAAGGAACTTATTCTGAGGAGGATGGTGTTTTTTAGCGCAAGGCTTTAAAAACATCCAAATAACTATCGCATTTAAGCTTTCTACAGTCAACAGTAAATTGTTGACAATTTACAAAATGATTTATATTATTGTTCAATAAGTATTTGTGGGCAACTCTGTTCAAGCAATAGCTGTTCTTGCTGCTAATTAGCAATGATTGCTGAATCAGGTGATAAATCTCACCAGCCACTTAAGACCTAAAAAGGCTTGGCTTTTAACAAGCCAAAAGGGCTATTTGGATGCGTTGCATCTATTGGGTAAATTTTTAGTTTTGCGCAAAGTAAGCTTCACAGTGGATTGCCGCATTAAAATAATAAATAGGAAAATTAAATGACAATCAATATGCAACCAAACGTATATTGTGATTTAGAACCACACACGTCAAAAATTGAAAACGTGGTGGTGAATCATTACTCTGTGCCTTTAGCGGAAGTGTTGTCTGATGCTAAGCACGGAGACCACACTCATTTTGAGTTGATCGTATGTGAAATTACCACAGACGATGGGGTGAAAGGCACCGGTTACACATACACGGGTGGTAAAGGCGGTCATGCCATTAAATCTATCATTGATCATGATTTGTCTGGCTTCTTAAAAGGCAAGCCCTGCAGTGACATAGAAACCATCTGGGAAGACATGAATTGGCATTTGCACTACGTTGGTCGTGGTGGTTTGGTTAGTTTTGCCATTTCAGCGGTTGATATTGCCTTGTGGGATATTCGTTGTAAGCTCGCAGATTTGCCATTGTGGAAAGTTGCTGGCGGTGCGAGTGATCGCACAAAGTGTTATGCCGGCGGTATTGATTTGAACTTTACCGAACAGCGCTTGTTGCAAAATATTCAAGGCTATTTAGATCGCGGTTTTAACTCAGTTAAGATCAAGGTCGGTAAAGAAGATTATAAAGAAGACGTGGCACGTGTTGAGGCCGTACGTAATTTGATTGGCCCTGATATTAATTTCATGGTCGATGCTAATTATTCAATGACGGTGGACGGCGCTATTACGTTCGCTAATGAGATTGAAAAGAACAACATTGTTTGGTTTGAAGAACCAACGATCCCCGATGACTATCAAGGTTATGCCGAGATCGCGTCTAAGACCAGCATTCCATTGGCCATGGGTGAGAATTTACACACCCCATACGAATTCGGTTACGCGATTGCCCAGTCTAAACTCGGTTTCTTGCAGCCCGATGCGTCTAATATTGGCGGCATCACTGGCTGGTTGCAGATTGCGGAAATGGCAAAGAAGGCTGGCTTGCCGGTTTGTAGTCATGGTATGCATGAGTTACACGTGTCGTTAATGGCGTCTCAAAGTAATGCGGGTTATTTAGAAGTACACTCGTTTCCAATAGATGAATACACAATTGCTCCATTGAAACTAGATGACAATGCGTTGGCAATTGCCCCCGATGTGGCCGGTACTGGAGTCGAGTTCGACCCTGAGCTTCTAGGCCCTCATTTAACAAAAGAAAAGTAGAAGATTATGCAAGCAGCGCAATATACGGGTAATAAAACCTTTACGGTTGGCGAAGGCCAAGCCATAGCTCCAGGCGCAGGAGAAGTTCGTCTAGATGTGGGTTACGTTGGTATCTGTGGTACCGACATGCACATTTATCACGGGGTGATGGATCAACGAGTGGCTCCTCCTCAGGTGATTGGTCATGAAATGTCAGGCACGGTGGCTGAGTTAGGCGAAGGTGTAACAGGCTTTAAAATTGGTGACCGCGTGGTGGTTCGACCATTAGATTGGTGCGGTGAATGCCCTACCTGTGAAGCCGGTAACACGCATATTTGTCAAAACTTGAAATTCATGGGCATTGATACTCCCGGTGCTTTCCAGTCAAGTTGGACAGTGAAGTCACGTACCCTGCATAAATTGCCTGAAGGCGTTGACTTAAAACAAGGCGCATTAATCGAGCCTTTATCGGTGGCTTGTCACGATGTCAGTCGTTCACGCTTAAAAGCCGGTGAAAAAGTGGTTGTATTGGGCGGTGGCCCAATCGGGCAATTAGTTGCCGCTGTTGCAAAAAGTGTTGGTGCCGAAGTATTGGTTTCTGAGCCGAATGAATCACGTCGTGCTTTTGCTAACGAATTGGGTGTTAAATCAGTTAACCCACTTGAAGAAGACTTAGCCGCATTTGTTGACCAATGGACAGGCACTAAAGGCGCGGATGTTGTGTTTGAAGTGTCGGGTGTTAAGCCGGCGATTGATGCAATGACGCAAGTTGCTGGTCGTCGTGGTCGTATTGTCATGGTTGCCATTCACTCTGAAGCGCCGCAAATTGATTTATTCCAATTCTTCTGGAAAGAATTAGAGCTGTTGGGCGCTCGTGTTTACGAAGCCGCTGATTACGATTGGGCTATCGAACTTGTTGCATCAGGCAAAGTTGATATTCAGCAATTCATTAGTTCTGTCACACCATTAAATAGTATTGGTGACGCTTTTGCGTCAATGGATAACAATCCTCAAGGCATGAAAGCGCTTGTCGAATGCAAGGTACAATAAGTAAGGTTTTATAAGTGAACAACATGTTAGAAAAATTTAGTTTAGAAGGTAAGGTTGCCTTAGTGACCGGTGCTAAGCGTGGTATTGGTAAAGGTATCGCGTTAGGTTTAGCCGAAGCCGGTGCTGACATTATCGCCGTTTCAGCCAGTTTAGAGCTTGAAGGTTCTGAAGTTGAAAAAGAAGTAAAAGCATTGGGCCGTAACTTTAAAGCGTATCAATGTGACTTTGGTGATCGTGATGCCTTATACGCATTTATCAAAGAAGTGAAAGCAGACTTCCCTAAAATTGATATTTTAGTGAATAACGCGGGCACTATTTTGCGTGCTCCTGCCGCCGAACATGGCGATGATCTGTGGGATAAAGTGATTGATGTTAACTTAAACTCACAGTTCGTTCTTAGCCGTGAAATTGGTAAAGAAATGGTTGAGCGTGGTGAAGGTAAAATCATCTTCACAGCTTCATTGTTAACTTTCCAAGGTGGTATTACCGTACCAGGTTATGCCGCGAGTAAAGGTGCTATTGGCCAGTTGGTCATGGCGCTTTCTAATGAATGGGCTGGTAAAGGCGTGAATGTTAATGCCATTGCACCAGGCTATATCGATACTGATAACACTGAAGCACTGCGTGCTGATGAAGAGCGTAATGCGGCAATCTTAGGTCGTATTCCACAAGGTCGCTGGGGCAATCCAGAAGACTTTAAAGGCCCGGCAGTATTCTTATCATCAGAAGCTGCTAGTTATGTTAACGGCGCCATTCTTTTAGTAGATGGCGGATGGATGGGAAGGTAACCTCAATGAACTTTCAAAATAATGTAAACTTCATCAATGGTGAATACGTTGCTTCTAAAGTGGGCGGCACCATTGATATTTTAAGTCCGTCTACCGGTAAAAAGATTGGCTCAATACCCAAAGGTTGTGCTGAAGATGCACAATACGCGCTTGAAGTGGCGGACGCCGGTCAAAAGAAATGGGCGAAGCTAACCGCGCGTACTCGTCAGAATATTCTGCGTGACTTTGCCAATAAAATTCGTGAAAACAAAGATATCCTTGCTCCAATGTTGGTGGCTGAGCAAGGTAAATTATTATCCGTTGCGCAGATGGAAGTGGACGTTACCGCTACGTTTATTGACTACGCCTGCGATAACGCGTTAACCATTGAAGGTGACATTCTTCCTTCTGATAACGAAAACGAAAAAATTTACATCCATAAAGTGCCGCGTGGTGTTGTGGTTGGTATTACCGCATGGAACTTTCCACTGGCGCTTGCTGGTCGTAAGATTGGCCCGGCATTAATTACGGGTAACTCGATTGTTTTAAAGCCAACGCAAGAAACGCCGTTAGCCACAACGGAATTAGGCCGTATTGCTAACGAAGCGGGTGTTCCCGCTGGTGTGTTAAACGTCATTAACGGTTCAGGTTCTGTGGTTGGTCAAGCATTGTGTGAAAGCCCAATCACTAAAATGATCACCATGACCGGTTCTACTGCCGCTGGTAAGCAAATTTACAAAACTTCAGCTGAATACATGACGCCTGTTATGTTAGAGCTTGGTGGTAAAGCGCCCATGGTTGTGATGGAAGACGCTGACTTAGATCAAGCGGTTGAGAGCGCTCTTTGGGGGCGTTTTGCTAACTGTGGTCAAGTATGTACCTGTGTTGAGCGTTTGTACGTTCAAGAAAGTGTGTATGAAAAATTCATGGACAAGTTCGTACCGGCCGTTAAAGCACTTAACGTTGGCGACCCAATGAACCCAGACACGCAAATGGGGCCGAAGTGCAATCAACGTGAAATCGAAAACATCGATCACATTGTGCAAGAAAGTATTAAGCAAGGTGCTACGCTTGCTACAGGTGGTAAAACCGCGTCAGTAGACGGTTTTGAAGGTGGTTGCTGGTATGAGCCAACATTGCTGGTCGATGTTGCGCAAGACAACATTGCCGTGCACGAAGAAACGTTTGGGCCGATATTGCCTATTATTAAAGTGAAAGACATGGATCAAGCGATTGAATACTGTAATGACAGTATTTACGGTTTAAGTGCCTATGTTTTTACTGAAAATTTCTTCGACATCAACAAAGCCATCAACGACTTAGAAGTGGGTGAAGTGTATATCAACCGTGGAATGGGTGAACAGCACCAAGGTTTCCATAACGGCTGGAAGCAAAGTGGTTTTGGCGGTGAAGACGGTAAGTTTGGTCTTGAGCAATATCTAGAGAAGAAGACGGTTTACATTAACGAAGTTTAGTGTACATTTTCGTTGTCAAAAAGGCCGCAGTTTGCGGCCTTTTTACGTTTTACTAGTGGTCAAAATGAGTGAGATGATTGGAAGTAGGTGAATACCTCTAGTACAATCCTTTATTGTAAATTGTTAACAATCAAGAGAGTGCCAATGGGCTCAAAATATTATATTGCTGGTGACTGGGGTACTTCATCGTGCCGTTTGTACCTTTTTAAAAGCGCGGAGGTTGATGGTGTTCCAAGCTATAAGGTGATCGACACATTAGAAGGTCTTGGTGTTAGCAAATTGGCTAATACGGAGATTGAGGCATTTTTCTTTGATACGGTCGAACCTTGGTTGGCAAAATATCAAATTGAATATGTGCTGCTATCAGGCATGGTGGGCGCCACCATTGGTTGGCGTGAAGCGGGTTATGCCCCGTGCCCAACGTCCATTGATAAGCAGTTAGCCAGTGGCATTGAGTTCACAGCGCGTGGTTTGAATTTTACTATTTTAGGTGGGGTTAAAACCGTTAACCCGCTTGGCCTGCCCGACGTCATGCGCGGTGAAGAAACGCAGTTGATTGGTGTCAGCGAGCAGTTAGCCGAAGATGCTGGCTCGGTGGTGATTTTGCCCGGTACTCACAATAAGTGGGTGGTGTTAGACAACGGTTCTATCCGAGACTTTTTTACCGCGTTTACTGGAGAGTTGTTCGCAATTTTGAATGCCAACTCAATTCTAACCAGTCGTGAACCCCTGACCGAGCTTTGCTTAGAGAGCTTCAAGCGCGGTGTTATGGTTGCGCGTGACAGTGACGCTGATCTTGTTCACTTGCTGTTTAGTACGCGTTCAACTCAGTTGGCCAGCGATCAACCGTTGAAAAACGAAAGTGCCTACATGCTAGGCATCGTAGTGGGGCGAGATATTGCCAGCGGGCTTGGGGTTATTTCTAAGCATCACCAAATCACACCGAAGAAAATATACGTCGTTGCCAGCGATGCAATTTCTGACACATACGCCCACGCTTTGTCGTTGTTTGGTATTGAGGCCGAAGCCATTGATGCTGAGCAAGTAGCGCAGTACGCGTATCCAAAATTTTTTAATTAAGCAGCGAACCTTTGAGTCAAAACAATGAGTACATTAGAAAAGAAATTTACCTCGGCTGTTGAAAGCATGCCAGTTGTTGCCATCATTCGAGGCGTTAAGCCTGAAGAGGTGGTTGATGTGTCCAATGCCATTTACGAGGCAGGCGTGTCGGTGATCGAAGTGCCATTGAATACGCCCAATGCGTTTGCGTGTATTTCTAACCTCACCAAGAGCATGAAAGACAAGTGCTTTGTGGGTTGTGGTACTTTGGTTGATGCCGCCGACATTCCAAAGTTGGTGGATGCGGGCGCTGAATTGGCGGTTACGCCAACCACTCAACCTGAAATCATTGAGGGCTGTATTGACGCTGGAATGTTGCCAATGCCGGGTTTTGTAACGCCAACCGAAGCGTTTGCCGCAGTAAAAGCCGGAGCCAAGCATTTAAAGTTGTTTCCGGCGTCCACATCTGGCCCAGGGCACATCAAAGGCATTAAAGCGGTATTACCAAAAGACATTGAAGTGTATGCCGTGGGTGGTGTGAAACTTGATGAAATTGAACTGTGGCACAGTGTTGGTGCTAAGGGCTTTGGCTTTGGTAGTGAGATATTTTCACCGGGAATCACGGCCGAAGAAGTGCATAAGCGCACCTTGAAGGTTGTACAAAAAGTAGGTGAAGTGTATGCAGGCTGAATTGATAAAACAGCTTCCTGTTGCTAATCAGTTGGGCGAAGGGGTGTTGTGGGATGAAGACACCCAAGCAATTTGGTGGGTTGATATTCTAAGTAGTAAATTGTATCGCTACGAATTAACTGCCGACAAGTTAGCGCATTGGGATACTCCTGAGCCTCTGTGCTCGTTTGCCTTAGAGCAAGGCAGTGACCGAGTTTTGGCAGCGTTTTCCAGTGGTTTGGCGTGGTATCAGCCTGACACCGGTAGCGTGGAGTGGATTGAAAAAGTAGAAGCGCAAAACCCGGGCACCCGCTTAAACGATGGCAAAACCGACCCAAGCGGCAATTTTTGGGTTGGTGGTGCGGTTGAAAGCGAAGAGACCGCCACCGGGAAAAGCGCGTTATATTGCTTCAGTGCAAGCGGTGAATTGAGTCAACAGTTAAGCGACTTAAGCACCTCTAATGGATTGTGTTGGAGCCCTTGTGGTAAATACCTTTATCACACCGATACTCCCAGCCAAACCATTCGTCGCTACGTCGTTAACGGCAGTCAATTAGGTGCGGGCGAAGATTTTGCTACTACCGAAGAAGGCTGTTTCCCTGATGGCTCAACCACCGATGCCCAAGGCCGGATGTATAACGCTGAATGGGGCGGGTCTAAGGTGAGGTGTTATAACACTGACGGCTCCGTAGACATTGATATAAAAATGACGGTATCTCAGCCAACGTGCGTGGCGTTTGGTGGCGATGATCTTGATTTGTTGTTGGTCACTTCCGCCGCGGTTCAGACTCAAGGTGAATCAGGTGCTGGCGATTTGTTCATTTTCAAAACAGATCGCAAAGGAATGGCGCAGGCTCGATTTGGCGCTTAAAAACACTCCACTTTATGGCCGTTTTTGTTGAAAATAGACGAAACGGCCTTGTCTGGTATTTCACCTTCAGTTGCTTTAGGTTTTAAGGTTTTTACGGTATTCTTGATTTGTTGATTGTTGACAAAATAAGAAATTCAGCCTAGTGGGTTGAATTTGTTTGTAAAATCTTTGCCGAGGTTAATTAGTTGGTCGATAGAGTTAAGAAAGTTGTTGTTGTGGGTGGCGGTACAGCAGGTTGGATTGCCGCTGGCAGCATAGCCGCCAGGCATCGAAATTTGCCTAAGGAGCAGGCATTAGAAGTGATTTTAGTTGAATCGCCTAATGTGCCCACAATTGGTGTGGGTGAAGGCACCTGGCCAACCATGCGCGGAACGCTGCGTGATATGGGTATTCGAGAAACTGATTTTATCAGAGAGTGCGATGCTACTTTCAAGCAAGGAGCTAAGTTTGCCAAATGGGTAACCGGTGCCGATGATGACGCGTATTACCACCCCTTAGTGCTGCCGCAAGGTTTTATGCAAAGCAACACGGCCTATGATTGGTTGCAAGGCGAGCGTAAACAGTCGTTTACCGATGCGGTTTGTGCGCAAGGTCAGGTGTGTGAGAACAGCCTGGCGCCAAAGTCGATTACCACGCCTGAATATGAGGGCCAGTTGAATTACGCGTATCACCTTAACGCCGGTAAATTTTCCAATTTCATTCAAAAACACGCGGTTGATAACTTAGGTGTGACGCATATCTATGCCGACATGACGAATGCTGAGTTGGATGAGCAGGGTTACGTGGCCGCTATTAATACCGAACAAGAAGGGCGCATAGAAGGCGATTTGTTTGTTGATTGTACTGGTTTTCGGTCGCTGTTACTGGGCGAAGCGATGGGGGTTGATTTTGTGAGTTGTAACGACGTGTTGTTTATTGATAATGCGTTGGCCGTTCAGTGCCCTTATGAGAACGAGGACTCGGAAATTTCATCGCACACCATCTCCACCGCGCAAGACGCGGGCTGGATATGGGATATTGGGCTTTCCTCGCGCCGAGGTGTGGGCCATGTTTATTCAAGTCGGCATACCAGCAAAGAAAAAGTAGAACGTAATTTGGCCAACTATATTTCTGAAATCGGTGGCAACATTGATGATTTAGAGGTTCGCCATTTACCGATTAATTCAGGTCACCGCACGCAGTTTTGGAAGAAAAACGTAGTGGGTGTTGGTTTGTCTGCTGGCTTTTTAGAACCCTTAGAAGCTTCTGCCATTGTGTTGGTTGAAATGGCCTCGAAAATAATTACCGATCAAATGCCGGTCAGTCGAGCGGCAATGAAAGTGGTTGAAAAGCGATTTAATGAAGTGTTTCATTATCGTTGGCAGCGAATTATAGATTTTTTAAAGCTTCACTATTGTTTAACAAAGCGTGAAGACAGCCAGTTTTGGTTGGATAATAAAGACCCTGACACTATTCCAGACAGTTTGAAAGAGTTATTGGAGCTCTGGCGTTATCAAGCGCCGTGGGATTCTGATTTCATTCACCGCGATGAAGTATTTCCGTCGGCCAGTTATCAGTATGTACTGTACGGAATGGGGTTTGAAACCGAATCCAGTTTTCATGGCCAGGCGAAGCATGATCTTGAATTTTATGCTCAGCAGCAAAAGATCAATGCCGCAAGAACCGATAAGTTGCTGGATTACCTACCAGGTAACAGGGCTTTAATAAATAAAATTCACCAATACGGTATGCAAACCGTATAATGATGGGTGGTTGAGTGTGGCTGCGTGTTCTAGGAGGAACGTAAGGTTCAAAGTTGAATGCGTTGCTACTTAAAATTAATAACTGCATAGGTTAAGCACCAAAGATGCTAAATAATAATAAAATTATACCGGTCAGAATGCAGATCGCTGATCAAATTCGTTCTGATATTATTGCTGGTAGCCTTAAGCCAGGCACCAAACTCAACGAGCAGTCGCTTGCCGAACGCTTTGGTGTGTCTCGTGGGCCAATTCGAGATGTGCTACTACAGCTTACTCAAGAAGGGCTTGTTGTTTCAAAGAGCAACGTAGGCTCCTTCGTTAATGAGAAACTAGACCCTGAAGTTCAGAGTTTGATGGTAGAGATACGCCGACGTATCGAAGAGCATTCCATTAAAATGCTCAAGAAAAGAATGGACGAGATTGATTTTGAGTACTTAGAATCGGTCATTACTCGAATTACCGAGTCATTTAAAAACAAAGATTTCACTCAAGTTACCAAAGACGACATGGAGTTTCATTACTACATTGTTAATTTGGCCGGTGGTGAAGATTTGTCTAATATCTGGCAATCAGTGGTCATGCGTATGCGCATGAACTATGAGCGTGTTGACTCTGCTGAAGATTGTGAAGAAGAGCATCGTGCCATTCTTGAGTGTTTAAAAAATAAAGACGCCAAAGGCGCCATTCAAGCACTCAAAGCCAACATAAAATAGCCCCAGAAACACCTTAGTGGTATAAAATAGCGTCCACCATTTTTCCATTACGTTTTTGATTTTTGCTCAACTTTTCTGGCGGCTTCCTTCATATGAGGGCTCAAACAGTAAGGTCACCTCTGCCGGGTGCGGAAGTGGTAAAGCATGAATCTTATAAACTCTCAGTGATTGATCATGACATCTATTTTATTTGCCGGTGAATGCATGCTTGAGCTGCGTAAAGCCAGCCCAAGCACCTACCAGCGTGACTTCGCCGGTGACACGTATAACTCAGCGGTTTATGCCAAGCTGTGGAACAGTCAGCTAGACATCAGCTTTTTCTCAGCCCTGGGTAACGACTCAATCAGTGAAGAAATGATTGAGCAGTGGAACGATCTGGGCTTAGACACTTCTCATATATTGCGTTCCCCAGATCGTCAGCCCGGTTTGTACGCCATCAATGTGGATGAGCACGGCGAGCGCAGTTTTACTTACTGGCGAAATCAGTCAGCCGCCCGCATTATGATGCAATTGCTTGATGGCGATTACTCAGGGCTAACCGCCAGCGGTTTCGATTACGTGTAT
>CALINO010000031.1 GCA_938045295.1 uncultured Arenicella sp. | reverse complement strand
ATACATAACATACAAACAATACGAAACATGAAACGAAAAAGTATGCACAGCTTCACTCAAATGATTGTGTCAACATCGAATCCCTCTTGGCTTTGAATGGATCTAGCTTGTTCGCAATTCACACCAGCTACTCATATGTCTTCAGCTTTTGGCAAAGTCCCGGCGGGGATTGTAAAACCCATCCGTGGGTTTTATCGCTGCGCGACCGGCCTTTGGCCGTCCAAAATTGCTCCTTACAATTTTGTGAACCCAGGCGCGTTCGCTCACGACGTCTAAACCAAATAAAAAAAGGCCACCTAACGGTGACCTTTTTTTATTTGGTGGAGGCGGCGGCTATTTAATATTGCTTTCAAGGTATTGAAAAAAATGATTATTTAATTATTAAAAAATAAATATACCCCCAAAAATACCCCCAATTGCTCTGGTCTCCGTGTGTGCCAATGAGCATTTACTTTCGAAGCGATTACCAGTTTTGCCAGCTAGTAATTTTTCCAGATTCCACATAAACGTAGATTGTTTTTCCGTAGCTTCCACATGGTCTGTATACATATTGTTTGCGGCTACCATAAGCGCCGCCGGAAGTGTTGATGGTTCCACAATAAGATGGTGGTTTTGGTAAACCGAGCATCGCTAAAAGTCCACACTCTGGCATGCCTGCTCGGATCGTCTTTTTCTTGATTAGTTCAACATCACTCTCAGTCAAAACATTCCGTTTTACCAGTTCAAGCAGCGGAGCATCTCCGTTAGCGGCGGTAGCGTTTGCCCCGAGGCAAAGTTGCTCAACCGAGTAAGTGTCGACTAGAGAAGGATTTATTTTTTGATAGCAACCGGCAAGTAATAAGATACCTATAAGCGTTACAAATTTTGATTTCATAGCCCGTTTTCCCTTTATGGTTTGTGCTGAGCGGTCAATTCAGCGAGTCGTCGTGCTTTTCGCTCGGTAAAACTACCAGCATCCAAAATTGGTTCACCGTCCGCACCATCCAGCTTCTCGACCGTTACAGTAAATATTGCGTCCTCAGGAACTGTAACTCTGCCCCAATCGGAATATGAATTAGGCGCGAGCGTCCAGCTTGTCTCTTCTTCAGGTTCAACTCCGCCGGGCACCTCGTAGTTGAAAGTTTCCTTAATCCAAGGAACACTCCTGCCGGGGCTTGATACCGTGCCCTCGAAATATGCCCTTGAAACTGCCAATCCGGTGCCATTTTTGACTGTAAGTTCAATGAATGGTCTTTTCCTAAATCGGTCTTCCTCAACATAAAACCTAGAACGCACCACCTTAAAGAGTTTGAGTTTTTCTTTCGCATTATTCGCCGCTACTTTCTCCGCTTCAAGTTCTTTAATTTCCTCTAAAGCTTGCCTCTTTTCCTTAGCTTCACGTTCAAGCCTTACGATTTTAGCTTGGGCGATTATTTCCTGAGCGTTCATGCCGTTGAGAGGTGCCCGAAGTTTTTGATTTAAGTCTCCAGACTTGCTTGCCGATAACAGTGAAGACATGTCCATACTGCCTATAGTCAACGTCCTCAGCGCCTCGTCAAACTCTTTCTTTTGCTCACCTGCCAAGCTCTCCCTAACTTTATCGGTCGACTCCTTAAAGGACTCGTCAGTAGATGAATTTATTTTCGGGTCGCTTAGTATTTGGTCGCACCCACTCAGTATGAAGATTGCCACTGTGGCGATTATTATTCTGCTTTTTGACATTGATATTCCCTATTTAGTTGTTTGCTGAATATTACAAGCTGCGGTTCTAGTCGTCTATTGGTCTTAGGTCTGCAAAACTTGTTGGCGCAAAAGCTGTGTATAGTTCTTCAAAATATCGACTCTCCTTTTCAGTGAGGGAGTCGAGGCTTGCCTTGTCACCAAATGTGACAAGCAATTCTGAGTCAAACATTTTAGAAACGTCCAAATTAGCATCTGAGGCTAGAACTTTGAAGACAGCCTCTAGAGCAACAAGTTTCGACATTGAATCGGTTACAAGCTCTTGAAGTTCTTCATGCTCTTCCATGTTACCTTTGTTCAGCGCTTCGATTGCCAGCTTTTGATTCGTTAAATATAAAGCGAGAGTCCTCCAGTGTTCGCAGCTCCACGCAAGCATTAAATCGCATCGGTCGCTGACTCCTTGTGAAAACCTAATATCTTGTTTTTTGTATTCTAGGCGAGGTACCGTTTGAGCGATTTGAAGGTATGTGTCGATGTCCCCACGTGCTAGCGCATTGGAAGCTAGCGCGGCGCGTTTTTCAGTATCCATAGCTTCGTATAGTTTGGTTACTTGTTTTAAGTTCATGGTTGGTTTCTACTTTAAGGTTGATTCGATTTGTCGTAACCGCTCTTCGAGTACAGAAGTTTCATAGCTTTTTCTCACTAGCTCCAACACATAGGCCAGCTTCGTGCCATCAGACGGGTCGATTTTTTGGTTGCGCATGTCGCGGTAAACGCTCGACAATTCACGGCGAATAGCGTTCGCGCTGTGAAGGTCGATTTTGGTAGGGGGTAGGGCAACTAATTCCCCTTTCTTTTCATCAGTTTTGCTCATTTAAATTACGCCTCCAAAGCACCCAATTGTGTGTTAACACATGGAAGATATAGAGGTGTACGAAATCCGTAGCGAAGTGGTGCCGAAAACCAAGGAGACTGCCCCGAGTACCGTACCAGTTCAGGCTCAGTTTTCGTTAGGATTTTGGTGACTGCCCCGTATTTCGTACCGGATTGCCCCGCTAGCCGTTCTTGCTCTTTTTTGCGCCTTCTTATTTTCGACGGTTTAGTAAACTTCTCATGCTGTTTTTTCCATGAGTCAGGGCGGTCGCCAACTTTGATGCCGGAGCAGCTATTAGCCTTATTGATTTCATTCCACCCGAGCGCGTAGAGGCTTGGCTTATTTAAGCCACCTAGCTGTGTACAGACGATAAGGCCATAGTGCTGAAGTTCCAGCAATGCGTCATTGAGAGTCTCTTTTGATTTCCAGCCCTGTTCCCTCATTAACGACCAAGTAGCGCAAAGGTCGCCATTGTTGAAACCTTTGAATTGACGGCCAAGATCAAGCAATAGCTTGTTTGCCTGCGGCGAGAGGTTGAGGAAGTTTTCGTGATTTAATACCGCTTTTGGTATCGCAAGAAACTCACCGCCAACCTTTCGCCCCTTTGCTCGTGCGTAGGACTTAGGCATTATAAGCCTCTAGCCTTTCTCAGTTTGGCCAAGACCGCTTTCATGCTCTCAATGTCTGAGAGGTGGTAGCGCATTACGGTAACGTGCTTCCCATGTCTTGTTTTTACTCGCTCAGCTTTTCTTGGGATGGAAACTGCGTGTCGCTTCTCGAAGCCTGAAATTGTGGAATGGAGACAGGTATCACCATAAATTCTATTGGCTTCAAAGGTGTTTATTGACTTACGTTCAATGAGTGCCTTTACAAATGCTTCGTGTTTGGTAGGTGGCCGTTTCATTGCGTCACCCCAAAGTCTTTTCGTGAGACTTTTACACGGCTTTTTATCCAGTCGTTTATTTCCTGCTCAACCCAACCGACTGAGCGTAGCCCGAGTTGTATCTGCTGCGGGAAGTTTCCTGATTTTATCAGGGCATAAATAGTCGAGCGAGAGAGAGCCGTTCGCTCAATTACTTCGGGCAATCTAATTATTTGGTTCTTCATTTTTCATACCGTTTTCGTTTATTGTGGTATGAAGTTTGCCGATAGCGTTCTATAGAGTATCCCTCAGAAAATAACTTATTTTCTTATGGGTGATTACTTCAAAAATATGCCTCACTTGGTGCGAGTAGAAGCCTCTAGAAGTGCAAAACAAAAATCCAATCGTATATCGTGCTCATATTTGCGGTAATAGTTTTCCAGTGTGCTTTTTGATACTCCCAGTGTCTCTTCAAATATTTCTTTCGCCCTCTCTTTCGGAAGCGGAGCTGTATGAATCGTAGAGTTTTGGCTTACCCAGCCGTGGTATTTTCGCGCCGTGTCATATCCCGTCTTTTTGGCACTTATTTTTGCTCCTCGTTTTGCCGTAAAGCCAAGAGTTTTTGCTACCAAGGTTTTCATTCTGCTGAGTTTGATTTGAGCAATATTTTCGACGGTTTTTATATCCTTATCATCCTCAGCTATCACCATGATGCCGAGTTGGATTTTTTCGAATGCTAAAGCGAGCACCCTTAGGTGCTCTACATCCGGGGCTGAGTCCGTTTCCTTAAATGAGTATATCAACTCAGTTATAGCGCGCCTCACGTTGTCAGTCTCCACATGCTGGTCGCTCAGCTTAGCCTTGATTGGCTGCTTTCGATGGTCACTTACTTTAAAGGTCATGCTTTTCTCCTCATCGGGATAACTTCAGTACATGTCTGTCTTACGATTTTTGACCAGTCATCCATCAAAACTATACGCTCGCTGAGGAGTTCCGCTTTGTTGTATACGCCTCGCGTAGAGTCATCCTTGTGAGCGAGTTGGCGTTCAATCGCATCTGGGTTGTAGCCCATTTCATTCAGCATGGTGCTGGCAAGATGCCGGAAACCATGCCCAGTCATTTTTCCAGCATAGCCCATGCGTCTGAGGGTCTGAAGGATGGCATTATTGCTTAGTGGCATTCTTGGTTTGGATGGACTTGCAAACACCCATTCGCGATGACCAGTGTATTGCTCAAGCTCCATCAGAATTTCGATAACTCGGTCAGAGAGTGGAACTAGATGAGTTCGCTTTTTTTTCATTCTCTCGGCGGGAATTTCCCAAAGTCGATTTTCTAAATCAAATTCGCCCCATCGTGCGCCGATTAGTTCGCCCGTGCGAACAAAAGTTAGCATCAGCATTTCCGTAGCGAGCTTAACAATTGGATGAGCATTAACTGTTTTCAGGGCATCTACA
Organism: uncultured Arenicella sp.; assembly: GCA_938045295.1. GTDB lineage: Bacteria > Pseudomonadota > Gammaproteobacteria > Arenicellales > Arenicellaceae > Arenicella. Next base: position 56,182 of record CALINO010000031.1, on the reverse strand, counting down.
AAGGCTGATAACTCCTTCGGGTCGATAGTGTTGTAGTTTTGCTTTTTTGGTTTCTTGAGCGCGTTCTGAATGCCTTGGGCGGGGTTATAGTCAATTAGTCCTGCTGCTATTGCGTAATTGAATACGGAATCGCACCGCTGAGTAACACGCCTTGCTTGTTCGTAAGCGCCACGCTTTTCTATTTGACGGAGCGCGTCGAGAAGAATCGGTGTAGAAACTTCCTTAATTGGGATTGAGCCGATTTGTGGAAATATGTCCTTTTCGAGCGAGACAATTACTTTCTGTGTGTGGTTCTGTGACCAGTCAGGTGTTTGCTTTTCATGCCATTGTCTCGCAATGGCCTCGAAGCTATTCCTCTTGTCAGCTTTGAGAGTCTTCTTTTCTAAAGCGGGGTCAGTGCCTTGCTTGATGAGTGTTCTTGCCTCATCGCGTAATTTGCGGGCTTCTCCAAGCGTAATAAAGGGGTACTCGCCGTGCGAGAGTAGTTTCTCGCGCCCGTTAATCCGATATTTTTGCCGCCAGTATTTTGTACCCTTTGGGGTGACATAGATATAAAGGCCGTTCGCGTCCGCGAGCTTGTAGGCCTTCTTCCTTGCTTTAAGGCTTTTAATTTTGGTATCGGTCAGCATTTGGGGGTATAAATCTATGATTGAACGGAAATACCCCCAAATATACCCCCTTATTGACTGGATGTCACTGGACGTTATAAAGCTAATAGGCACAAAAAAACCACCCTAAGGTGGCTTAATTGTTAGGCTTAACGGATTTTAGTGAATCCTGTTAAACCTTAAGGTGGTGGAGGCGGCGGGGATCGAACCCGCGTCCACAAGCCCTCCGCTCTACGGTTCTACATGTTTAGTTTGTCTTTAATTTAACCCCTTGCAACTGGACAAACGCACTCGGTTCGGGGCGGGTCGAATTGCGTTTTAACGGCTACTTAATCGACACAAGCAACTCGCGATTTCATGTGAGATGAGATCTCATAATCCTAAGCCATGAACAACTCGGGCGAGACCCTAGCAGGCTTAAGCTGCTAGTGCGTAGTTATCGTCGTTTGCAACTATAACTTTTGCAGCTAGTTTTAAGAGATAGTCTGCAATGCTCTACATGCACCGAAGGTTTCGCGACCCATGTCGAAGCCATGTCGCCCCCGTATTCTGTCAGCTTAGCGTGTTTTGCTAGGTGAGTAAAATTGGGAATTCTTCGATTCCGCGGTTTTTACCGCGGCTGTGGATTATATGGGGGGCTTTTTGGGTAATCAAACTTATTCGTGATTTTATTTTTTGTGGGCGTTATTTGGCGCTTTTATTTTTATTTTTGATGATTTTGAACAATTAGTCTTGACGAAAGTGTGTAAATCTAATAATTTGCATTTTATGTTCAAAAAATGCAAAAAAGATCATTAGTTTTTATTTTTAATTGTATTTCTGGATATATAAAAATTATTATCAATAAAAATTATGGAGGTGGTTTGTATGCGTAAAAAGCTTACAATGACAAAAATACAAAAAAGCATATTGGGTGCTGCATTATTAGTTGCTTTTGAGGGTGCCAGTGCGGCAACTCTTTACAAAAAAGGAGACGTTGAGTGGAAATTGAAGGGTGACTTTCAAGTTCAGTTACGTCGCAAGGCCGGAGAAAATGAAGATTCTTTTGTTGACTACGATGATGCCGAGATAAAGAATAGCATTACTTATTCGCTTGATAACGGCGCTAAGTTGTTTGCTCAGGTTGATTACGACATTAAAAAAGAAGAAACAGAAGAAGTGTATGTTGGCATGGATTTTGGCAACTTTACTTTTTTGATTGGTCAAACGGATTTACCAAGTAAAGACTTTGGTCATGAAAAAGCTTGGGAAGGATCAAGTTTCGAAGACACTTTTGAAGAAACCGCAGAAGAAAGTGATAATCAAATTCAGTTAAGAACGCAATTCGCAGGCTGGGAATTCAGTATTGCTCGCGACATTGAAGACGCTGAGTTTGATGATGCGGGTGATCTTGTTAAACCTAAAGTGTTGATCGATGCGTTCTTGTATAAGGAATACGCCGGTTTCGATTTTGGCTTTGCTTATCAAGAATTAGATGCCGAGTTTGGTTCTGACTCTATCAATACGTTTGGTGTTGGAGTGGGTACTAGCTTTGGCCCGGTTGAGGTTGGTTTAGATTATTCTGAGAATGACAGCCTTGAAGTGTTGGCTTTAGTTACTGAGTTTAGTGTTGCACCTAAAACTAATTTGGTGGCTTCTTATGAAGTGGCCGAAGAAGACGGTGTTGATATTAATTCTTGGTACATGAGCTTGAACCATAAAATTCATGACAAAATCACCTTGTTAGGCGAATTGAGTAACACGGATGAAGACGGCTCTGACGTGGCCTATGTGTTAGGGATGAGAGTTAAGTTCTAATTGCACTTTTTAAGGCACTGCTTTGGCGTGTTATTGTCAAAGTCAGTGCTTTAGTTGTTCGTCACATTTTTTCTTTATTTAAAAGCAGTACACCACATTGATATATAAATGAAATTTTGAGTTCGTAAGGTTGGGCTGAAGTTTCTTTATCAAAATATAAAACAATATAATTAATGTAAATTTCGAGGATTCAGGAGTCTTTAAAAATGAAATTATTGAAGAAAGCACTATTAGTTGGCGCTGTTGCGTCACTGGCTATGACGCCATTAACGGGAACGGCTGCAAGCGGTTACCCAAGCAAGCAGTTGAATTACACCATTGCGTTTGGCCCTGGTGGCGGTAATGACTTGATGTCACGCACCCTGGTTAAAATTCTAAAAAAATACGACCTTTTCGGTGGGCAAAACATTCGTGTTGAAAACCGTGCTGGTGGTAGTGGCGCGATTGGTTTCAACCACGTTGCTAAGCAAAAAGGTAACCCGTACCACGCAAGTTCAACCAGTGGTAACTTTTTAGGCACGCCGATTGTTTCTGATACTGGCTGGACTTACAAAGACTTCACTCCAATTGCACTATTAGCACAAGATGCTATGTTTTTAGTTGTGCGTTCTGACTCAAAGTTCAAAACACTAAAGGACTTAGTGGAATACGCAAAAACTAATGATTTGAAAATTGGCGGTACGGGTGCGGCTGGCCCAGAGCGCGTAGTAGCCGGTTTGTTTGCTGAAACAGCGGGTATTAAATTTACTTACGTACCTTCACAAGATGACGGTGGTTTAATCACGTCGCTTACTTCTAGCAGTTTGGATGCCATTGTGGCGAATCCATCAGAAGTGTCTGGCCAAGTTGCGGCTGGTAACTTCATTCCACTAGGTTACTCAGAGCGCAAACGCAGCACCGTGTTCCCAGATGTGCCTACATTTGCAGAGCAAGGTTATGACTTTGATTTTGCACTTCCTCGTGGCGTAGTGTTGCCTGGTGACGTACCTACTGAGATTCGTGACTGGTGGGTTGATACACTGAAGAAAGTAGTTGAAACACCTGAGTGGAATGAGTACTTAGAAACTAAAGGCTTGTCAGGAAATACCATCTTTGGTGACGAGTTTGCTATTTACTTAGACAAAACGGATAAGGATTTCCGTGGTGTTTTGAAGCGTATTGGCGTAATTAAGTAATTCAACCAATACTTGGGCAGGCTTCGGGTTATTAACCTGAAGCCTGCCTTTCAGTAATTATTAAAACAGAGTATAGAAAATGCAATTGTTTTTTTCATTAGCGCTTCTGGTGAGCTCTCTCGCTTACACCGTTTACGGTGTTCAAACATTAGATTTGTTTGACTCTATTGGGCGTCCAGGGCCAGGTTATTTCCCATTAATTATCGGTTTAATGCTATTGCTATGCACAACGATAAATGCCGTTAAGAGCTTCAAAGAAAGGGCGGCTCTTCTTTCTGAAGAAAACACTGTAAGTGATGAGGCCGAAGAGCGTTATGTTAAAGATACGGTAGTAGTGGTAGCACTGATTACATTGTTTCTTGTAACGTTAAACGTTCTTGGAAGCATCATCTCCATGATGTTGTTTGTTGGTTTGTTCTTAAGCTATTTCAATAAAGGAAAACTTAAGTTCAATATTATCTACAGCTTAATGTTGCCTATAGGTGTTTATGTGTTGTTTGACATTTTGCTTCGTGCCGGTCTGCCTAAAGGCATATTGAGCGGCATTATTTAGCAAGTGGCGAGAAAACTTAAGTTAAAGGTGTAAAAAATGGGTGATATTTCAACTAATTTAATGCAAGGGCTTTCAGTGGCCTTGTCGTATTACAATATTTTATTTCTCGTGATTGGTGTGTCTGTGGGCATGGTGGTTGGCCTGTTTCCGGGTTTTGGCCCTGCTGCGGGTATCGCTATTTTAATTCCCATGACGTTTGGCTTGGAGCCAACAACGGCCATCATATTATTGGCGGGAATTTATTACGGGGCTATGTATGGCGGAACAATTACGTCCATATTAATTAATACCCCCGGAGAGTCCGCCACGGTTGCTTCAACCTTGGACGGGTATCCGTTGGCGCAAAATGGCCGAGCGGGCCCGGCTCTTGTTATGCAGGCGTTGGCTTCGTTTGTTGGGGGCACCATTGGCGTTATTTTGATTTGTGCATTTACTCCAGCATTGGCTAAATTTGCTTCTTCATTTGGCCCGTCAGAGTACTTTTTGATTGTTATGCTGGGCTTGTTGTTACTCACCACAATGATGGGTGACAATTTATTAAAAGGCATTATTTCTGCGTTGATCGGTTTTGCAATTGCAACCGTGGGCGTTGATGCAATCAGTGGTGCTCAGCGATTCACGTTTGGTTCGCCAGAACTTATCGGTGGTATTTACTTTGTGCCGGTGGCCATTGGTTTATTTGGTATTGGTGAATTGTTGCACTGTATTCACATAGGCTTGCATAAGAAGCAGGGCGAAAAGTTGAAGGTTTCATTCAGAAGCAAAGACTTTTGGCCTGACATGAAAGACTACGTTGAATCAAAATTCACATTTTTCCGTGGTTCAATCATTGGTTTTGTGGCCGGTGTTCTTCCGGGCTCAGGCGCAACCATTGGTTCAATTTTGGCGTACTCAGTAGAAAAGAAAGTTTCTTCAGAACCAGAAAAATTTGGTAAAGGAGAAATGCGAGGTTTGGTTGCACCTGAAACCGCTAATAATGCGGCGTCAGCAGGGGCCATGGTTCCATTAATTTCATTGGGCATTCCTGGTTCTGGTGCTACAGCGGTATTGCTAGGTGCACTAATGATGTGGGGCTTACAGCCGGGGCCAACATTGATTGTGAATCAGCCTGACTTTGTTTGGGGTCTGATTGCAAGTATGTACCTTGGTAACATGATGTTGGTGTTGATCAGTATTCTTGCCATTCCATTGTTTGTGAAGTTCTTAGATGTGCCGTACCGTTTAGTAGTGCCTGTGATTGTGGTGCTATGTATGGTGGGTACTTATGCACTGCACTCGAGCATGATTGAAACATGGTTGTTAATTCTGACCGGTGTTTTGGGCTTTGGTATGAAGAGCTACGGCTATTCTCCTGCGGCTACTGTATTGGCACTCGTGCTTGGCGCAATGGCTGAAAATACATTCTTACAGTCACTGATTATTGGCGACGGCAGCATGAAGATTTTCATCGAGCGCCCAATATCATTGGTTCTAACGATTATTTTGTTAAGTGTTATTTTCTTCACAATTCTATTACGCGTTAAAAAAATGCTGAAAAATAGAAAGCTGAATGCCGCCGTTGGTGCATCAGCATAAGCTTTAACGTCAAAGAAGTTGGCTTATGCAACTTAAGCCTCGGTGCATATTGCCAACTTCTTTGCGTTTTTAATTACCGTATAGGGGAAATGCGGTAATTCTTAGATATAAGTCAAGGAAAGCCGCGGTTTAGCGGCAATCTAAAGGAATAGGCTGGAGCTTCTTTTTGGAGGCTTATGTTACAATACGGCTATTATTAATCGGGTTGTCCAGTTGTTATGATAAAAAAAATGCGGAGCACAAATGGGGTCGAGTCGCCTTGTAAAGAGGATTGCTGATCAGCTAAAGCAAAAAATTCACACCGGAGAATTGCCCAAAGGCAGTCACCTTGGTGTGCAAAAGATCGCAGATCAATATGAAGTTTCACGTTCGCCTTCCAGAGAAGCTTTAGTGCTGCTTGCAAGCGAAGGTTATCTTACCCAAGAACGCAATCGTGGTTTTTTTGTTAATGAGCCACCTCAAACAGATGACGCGCGCAGTGATGAAATTCTTTCATTAGAAGAGCCCGAAGAATACTATCGCCTTTCTGAAGACTGGTTGAATGGCGAAATACCGTCAGAAGTAACGGAACAGTTTTTACAAAAGCGTTACGATTTAACTAAGTTTCAAGTCATTGATATTCTGAATATTGCGGCTCGAGTGGGGTGGGCTGAGCCCAAACCCGGTTATGGCTGGCGGCTATTGGAAGTGGCTAAAACCAGAGAAACATTAGAACAAATATATAAGGTGCGAGCCTTAATTGAGCCCGCGGCATTGCTAGAACCGAGTTTTCATCACGACTTTGATGTTCTTAATGCACTCACCTATGAGCAACACGCCTTGTTAGGCGGTGATATAGAGCGGTTGCCCGCCGACGTGCTGATTAAAATGGGCGTTAAGTTTCATGAAGATTTAACGGCGCTTTCCGGCAACGCACTTTACAGCATGATTCTTGTGAAAGTGAATAAAATGCGCCGTTTGGTTGAATACCGGGCAATGATCGATCGCACCCGGTTTTACAATCAAGCGAAGGAACATTTGCAGATCTTAGATTTGGTTAAAGAAGGCAATAACCTAGAAGCCGCTCACTTGATCAAAAAACACTTATCTGGCTCTTTCGCAATGAAGTCGCCAATTCTGAAATTTAATGATTAATTAGCCGGTTTCGTTTAGTAAATCCGTATGTAAATGCAAAATGGCTCTTTTTAGAGCCATTTTTAGATTGTGTCGTACACCCGTTCTATGAAAGTAGGGCTTTAATTTGTAAAACCGCACTTTCTGGTGTGGTCAGTATGGGTTTGCTGGTGTTTTTTTCCGACAAACGTAACGCCGAACTCATTGAAAATTGAGAAAAGCAAATTATGTCGCAATCGGTGGCCTGAGTCACTAAGTCGGCGATCAGAGCGTCGTGCGTTTCCAAATCATTGTTTTCTTTGAGCACGCTCAATGCTTTTGGGGCAGCGAATGCTTGCACTTCAATGTTGGTTCCGTGTTCATTTGCAGCGTCCATTAATTCTGCTTTAATCGACTCAATAGCGGGCTCAAAGGTGGCCAGTAGTGCAATTTTTCCGTCCTTTTGGGCTGCTCGGTTTACCATTGCCTCATTGGGTTTCAAAATTGGTATGTCGAGTTCATTTTTGCATTCATCTAAAATTTCTCCAAAAGCCGAGCAGGTGAATAAAATGGCGTCAGCGCCGTTGTTTTGCGCGTATCTTGCCAAATCTAAAAATTGCCGTTTCAAGCTCTCTTTGCTGGCGCCCTGACTTAAGCCCATTGATATAGAATCATCAAGCAAATTATTCAGTGTGGCTTCAGGCCATAAGGCTGAAAATGCATCGTTAATGGGTTTTATTGCCACTGGTGTAACGTGTATTAAACTGATTCTTTTGGTCATGGTTTTGGCAAATTTTTAATGGTCTTATCGAAAGTTGAGATGTGATTGCGTATCGGCTTTTATACTGAGACTTAATGACACAGCATAAAAATGCGGTTCGGCATTTACATTACATTTTAATTATAAAAAATGCAATAATCCTCGTTCGATTAATTTACTCCTTCACGAGGTCTGCAAATGCCGGTTTTTTCTGCTGATTTAGGCTTTGCAACGTCTATCACCGGGCCGATTTTCTTGTTGGTTTTCTTTGGTTATTGTTTAAAGCGCTTTGGCGTGATTGACGATTCGTTTATCAAGTCTGCGTCTCAACTGGTGTTTAAGTTTGGCCTGCCTATTGTGTTGTTTCAAGGGGTTTATGACGCTGATTTTCAACAGGCCTTTAATCCGGCCTTGGTTGCTTATTGCTTGTTTGGAACATTGCTGTTCTTTGTGGTTCTGTCTTATTTGGCGCCAGTGGTGGTTGAAAACCAGCGTGATTTCGGTGTATTCATTCAAGCCGGTTTCAGAGGTAACTTAGGCATTGTTGGTTTGGCGTTTGCGTTGGAGGTTTTTGGCGCTGCAGTGTTGGGGGTTGTTTCCGTGCTTATGGCCAGTTTGACCGTGTTATACAACTGCTTGTCTGTGTATACGTTGAATAAAAGCTTACAGAATAATGCCAAAGTGTTAAGTAAAACGTTGCTGGGTTTTGTTAAAAACCCTCTGATTATTGGTATTTTCTTAGGGTTTGCATGCAACTTTTTTCAAGTGCCTATTCATCATGTCTTTGAGCGCTCGGGCGACTATATTGGCCGTATATCATTGCCCTTGGCGTTGATTTGCATTGGCGGGGCGTTAACGTTTAAGGGCTTATCAAGCTCTTCAATGGTGTTGTTGTCTTCAGTGGCGTTGAAATTAGTGGCTATGCCGCTGTTGTTAACGCTTGGGGCTTATTGGCTTGGGTTTTCCACAAAAGAGGTGGTGATTGTGTTTTTAATGATGGCAACCCCTACGGCGGTTTCTAGTTTTACCATGGTTGAGGCCATGCACGGAAACAGTGCTTTGGCCGCAAGAATCATTGGTTTTAGTACGTTTTTTTCTATGTTTAGCGTGACTCTAGGGTTGCTGGTATTGAGCCATATGGGGTTTTTGTAAGTCTCTAAAATAGAGTGGAATACTCTTAATAATAAAAATATTGCATTTTCAAATTTAAAAATGTAATATTGCCTCAATGAAAATTACTACTTGAATAATTATTTTTTAGGAGTTTGTATATGAGAATTCTAGTTCTTCCTTGCGATGGAATTGGCCCTGAAATTGTTGAGTCTTCAATGCTTGTTCTGCGTGCAGCAAATGAAAAGTTTAAATTGGATTTGAGCTTTGACTATGACGATGTTGGCTTTGAAAGTTTAAAAAAACACGGAACCACATTGCGCCAAGAAGTGCTGGAAAATGCGAAAGAATACGACGGTGTTATTCTTGGTACGCAGTCTCATGCAGATTACCCAACGCCAGAAGAAGGCGGGCGTAATGTGTCGGCGGGTTTTCGTATAGGCTTAGACTTATACGCCAATGTAAGACCTGCTCGTACTCGTCCATTTTTGCCATCAAGCATGAGAGAAGGCAAGACCATGGATTTGGTTATTATGCGTGAAGCAACGGAAGGCTTTTACCCTGATCGTAATATGACTAAAGGCTGGGGCGAAGTAATGCCTAGCCCAGACATGGCTTTGTCTACGCGTAAAATTACTCGCCATTGCAGTGATCGTATTGCTCGACGTGCTTTTGAGTTGGCGATGAAGCGTGACAAAAAAGTAACCGCCATTCACAAATCAAACAGCTTTCACATGACTGATGGCTTGTTTTTGGAGTGTGTGTATAACGTTGCAAAAGAGTTTCCTGAAGTGCAGGTTGACGATTTGTTAGTAGACGCAGCGGCCGCTCACTTGGTGAGAAGCCCTGAGCGTTTTGACGTGCTAGTGGCCACTAACTTTTATGGCGACATTATCAGTGACTTGGCAAGTGAATTGTCGGGTAGCTTAGGCTTGGCCGGTTCAATGATGGCCAGCGATACCAACTGTTGTGCTCAAGCTCAACACGGTTCAGCGCCTGATATTGCCGGTAAAGACATTGCAAACCCTGTTTCTATGATCTTGTCAGTAGCCATGTTGTTAGAGTGGATGGGCGAGAACAAAAACAAGCCAGCCTTAGTGGAAGCGGGTGCGGCCATGATTGGCGCGGTTGATGCTGTTCTAGAAGATCCAACCAAGCGTACCTCAGACTTAGGTGGTTCAACCGGATGTAAAGCATTTGGTGAAGCCGTGGCGCAAGCCGTTTACGGTGAAGCGGTTGCTAAAGCCATTTAGTAAACTTTATTAACTCAAACCAGATGTGAGAAATTCATTGTGAGTGAGATATTACTTGGTGCTATTGCCGATGATTTCACTGGGGCTACAGACCTTGCCAGCACGCTTGTTGCTGGGGGAATGCGTACGTTATTAATACTCGACGTGCCAAGCTCTGATTTTGCAATAAACGACAGTAATGTTGACGCTGTGGTAATTGCATTAAAGACCAGAACCATGCCCGTTGACGACTCTGTTTCAGAGTCGCTCAGCGCGCTGAAGTGGTTGCAAGGCTTGTCTTGCAAGCAGTATTTTTTCAAGTACTGCTCGACCTTTGATTCGACACCACAAGGCAATATTGGCCCAGTGGCTGACGCGTTAAAGAAAGAGCTAAAAGCCGGTATCACAGTAATTTCTCCCGCGTTTCCTGAGAATTTGCGCACCGTTTATCAAGGGCACTTATTTGTTGCCGATCAGCTGCTCAGTGAGTCGAGTATGCGTGACCACCCGTTAACGCCAATGACTAATAGTAATTTGTTGCGATTAATGGACGCACAAAGTACTGAAAAGTCAGGCTTGGTTCCTCAGCAAATAATGGTTAAAGGCGCAGCCTTTATTCGCCAACAAATTGAACAGCTTGAGTCGCAAGGCTTTGGATATGCGGTGATTGATGCCGCTGGCGATGATGAGTTAGTTGAATTAGGTGAAGCGATTGATGGCCATGTGCTGGTAACAGGAAGTTCCAGTGCTGCCCTAGGCTTGCCTAAAAATCATGTTAAAACAGGCCGTTTGAAAAATACCGAATCGGCGGCTGAATTGCCTCACGTTGGTGGTTATCAGGCGGTTCTTTCTGGCAGTTGCTCTAAAGCAACCAACGGCCAAGTTAAGCGTTGGTTAGACAGCGGTAAGCCCGCGTTTAAATTAGACCCACTGCGCATACACGAAGGGCAAGATAAAGTTCAAGAAGCGTTGCAGTGGGCAAAGCCGTATATGGGTAAAGAAGCGGTGCTGGTGTATGCCACATCAAGCCCAGATGAAGTAAAAGCGGCGCAAACCGTACTGGGTGTTGGGCAAGCAGGCGAAATTATTGAAAACGCGCTGTCACAAATTGCCACAGGCCTGCATGAGTTAGGTGTTAATCAGTTCGTGGTCGCTGGTGGTGAAACCTCTGGAGCGGTTGTTAAAGCGTTGCAGGTAGAGTCGTTGCGCATTGGGCGAGTGATTGACCCAGGTGTGCCATGGACAGTGAGTGTGGGCAGCAAGCAAGTTGCTTTAGCACTTAAGTCTGGGAATTTCGGTACCGTTGATTTTTTTGAAAAAGCCTTAACCCTGATTCAGTAACATGAGCGGTGCACAGGTGAGTTATTAGGTAACTTGTAATGAATGAGAATAAGCAGCGCGAACAAATATCTCTTCTTGGCCAATCAATGTATGACCGAGGGCTGACCCACGGTGGTACCGGTAATATTAGTGTTCGAGTGGATGATGGCTTTTTAATGACCCCCACCGGTTCTTGCCTCGGGCGTTTAGATCCAGCTAAATTAACCAAGCTGGATTTTGCTGGCCGTTATCTCAGTGGAGATAAGCCAACTAAGGAAGACAAATTGCACTTGGCAATGTATCAGCAACGGAAAAACAGTGGCGCCGTTGTTCACTTGCATTCAACACACTCAGTGGCGGTTTCAGTTTTGGATGAAATTGACCCTGATAATGTGTTGCCCATGTTGACCGCGTATTACGCAATGCGCGTCGGCCGTTTGCCGTTACTACCATACTATGCGCCGGGCGATCCGGAATTAGCTGAAGCCGTTAGACGGTGTGCTAGCGAGCATCATGCCATGTTGTTGGCGCATCATGGGCCAGTGGTGGCGGGCAATGACCTAAATGCCGCCGTTGATGCCACCGAAGAACTGGAAGCAACCGCACAATTATTTCTGATGGTGCACAAAGAGAAATACAAAACTCTTACAGATGAGCAGGTAGCAGAATTGCAACGGCGCTTCCCCCCTAAAGGTTAATCACATTAAAACGGCTTGATATTAAGCCGTTTTTTTCAATCCCCGATTACAACCCTGATTACAACACCAATAGGAGAATGAAATGACAATACGAGTCGCAATTAATGGTTATGGACGCATTGGGCGTAATGTTCTGAAAGCGTTGTATGAATCTAACCGGCAGCATGAAATTCAAATTGTTGCGATCAATGATTTGGGTGATGAAAAGTTAAATGCTCATTTGACACGTTATGACACGGTGCATGGGCGATTTCCATTTTCTGTGACCGAGACCGCCGGCTTGATGACGGTAGACGCCGATGAAATTCGTATGTTTTCCGAGCGAGACCCGGCGAAATTACCTTGGGGTGAATTAGGCGTTGATGTGGTTTACGAATGCACCGGCATTTTCACCAGCAAAGATAGCGCCATGGCGCACATTGAGGCGGGTGCAAAGAAAGTGATTATTTCAGCGCCAGCAAAAGGGGTGGACGCCACCGTGGTATACGGTGTTAATGAACACGTATTTAATGCCTCAGATCAAGTTGTGTCGAACGCATCATGCACAACCAATTGCTTAGCCCCTGTTGCAAAAGTATTAAACGACGCGATTGGCATTGAGCAAGGCTCGATGACCACGATCCATGCTTACACTAATGACCAAAATTTGAGTGACGTGTATCACTCAGATATGTACAGAGCGCGCTCGGCAACCATGTCTATGATTCCCACCAAAACTGGCGCAGCAAGTGCGGTTGGTTTGGTGTTGCCTGAACTGGTGGGCAAGCTTGATGGCATGGCTGTTCGTGTGCCCACGGTGAATGTTTCCGTAGTGGATTTGAACTTTTTGGCTAAACGAGAAACAACCGAAGAAGAAGTCAACGCCATTGTTAAGGCGGCGTGTGACGGCGAGATCGGGCATGTTTTGTCGTACAACGAAGAGCCGTTAGTCTCCATTGATTTTAATCACAATGCCTATTCAAGTAATTTTGATGCCACGCAAACTAAAACCCAAGGTCGTTGGGTGAAGGTTATGTCTTGGTATGACAATGAATGGGGCTTCTCAAACCGCATGTTAGATAATACGGTTGCACTCATGCAAGCGGCGTCTATTTCATTGCAGCAAACAGGCTAAGAACGCCATAAAATACGCTTTTTAATTATGTATAGACGCACCAAAATTGTATGTACCTTAGGGCCAGCCACCGATGACCCTGCCACGTTAGAACGCTTATTGTTGGCTGGCGCTAATATGGTTCGATTGAACTTCTCACACGGCGTTCCTCAGGATCATATCGACCGAGCCGAAAAGGTTCGCACGCTGGCGGCTAAACATGGCCTTCACATTGCCATTCTGGGGGACTTGCAAGGGCCTAAAATTCGCATTGCAAAGTTTCAACAAGGCGCCATTAATTTGGCCGTAGGCGATGAATTTATTTTGGATGCGCAAATGGATGAGCTGGCCGGCGATCAGCACAGCGTTGGCATAGACTATAAAGCGTTGCCAGAAGATTGCGATGAAGGCGACCGTTTATTATTAGATGACGGCCGCGTGGTTTTTAAAATTAACCGCATTGAAAACGCTAAGATTCATTGCGTGGTTGAAGTGGGCGGCAAGCTCTCAAACAACAAAGGGCTTAATCGTGAGGGCGGTGGTTTATCGGCTCCCGCGCTGACTGAAAAAGACCATAGAGACATTATTACGGCGGCCGCCATAAATGTGGATTATTTGGCGGTGTCATTTCCTCGCGATGCGCAGGATATGGAGCAAGCCAGAACGCTATTAAGAGAAGCCGGCAGTGATGCTGGCCTTGTGGCTAAGGTTGAGCGCGCCGAAGCAGTGGCTGACATGCAACGCTTGGATGGCATTATTCTTGCCTCAGAAGCGGTCATGGTGGCACGCGGAGACTTAGGCGTGGAGATCGGTGATGCTAAATTAATTGCCGTGCAAAAACACTTAATTAAGCGTTGTCGTGAATTAAAACGCTGTTCAATCACCGCCACGCAGATGATGGAATCGATGATTAATTCGCCGTTACCAACACGAGCGGAAGTGTTTGATGTGGCCAACGCCGTGCTTGATGGAACCGACGCTGTGATGTTGTCGGCTGAAAGTGCCGCCGGGGATTTTCCGGTTGAGTCTGTTGAAGCAATGGACCGTATTATTTTGGGGGCTGAAGAGCACCCAACGGCTCATTTATCAGATCATGGCATGTACGGCTCGTTTGAAAATATCGATGAAACCATTGCGTTGTCAGCCATGTACGCAGCTAATCAGCTTGACGGAGTTCGTGCGGTAATTTGTTTAAGTGAGTCTGGCAATACGCCGTTGCAAATGTCGCGCATTAGTTCGCGCTTGCCGATCTTTGCTTTTTCTCGTCATGAGCGCACGCAAACACGAGTGGCATTGTATCGCGGTGTTCAGACCGCATTATTTGATCCAGGCAGTAAAACAGACCAAGAAGTCAGCAGCCAAGCCATAACGCATTTAAAGGAAGCCGGTTATATCCAAAGCGGAGATTTGGTGATTTTGACTAAAGGTGCCGTTAATAATATGCAGGGTGGCACCAATATTCTGAAAGTAGAGCAAGTGCAATAATTTATTAGAGGCGCAGTGATGAGTAGCATGAAACGAAAGCAATATGTTATGGGCAACTGGAAGATGAACGGCGATAAGGCGGGCAATAGGGCGCTTATCAGCGGTTTGCAACAACAGTCTGTGAGTCGCAACCTTAATTTCGACAATGTGGGCTTAGTGGTGTGCCCCCCGAGCGTCTATATTCAAGATGTGCAAGTTGAGTTGGATCAACAATCATTGGCTGCCGGTGTTGGCGCTCAAAACGTATCACGTTACTCACAAGGGGCTTACACCGGTGAGCTTTCGGCTACCATGCTAAAAGACACTGGCTGTGACTATGTGCTCGTCGGGCACTCTGAACGGCGTACTTTGAACGCTGAAGATGATCTTGAAGTGGCTGATAAAGTGGCGGCGGCGTTAGAACACAATATTACCGCTGTGTTGTGCGTAGGTGAAACACTTGAGCAGTACACAGCAGGTACTTCTGAAAGCGTGGTGCGTGAACAAATTGTCAGTGTGGTGGCCAAGGTTGGCATTCATGCGTTTGAAAACATAGTCATTGCCTATGAGCCTGTGTGGGCCATAGGAACTGGCAAGGTGGCAACGCCGGATTACGCGCAGCGCATTCATGCTGAGATTCGTGCCGTGATTGCGGAGTATGACTCTGCAGTTGCTGAGCGAGTGTCTATTCTATATGGCGGTAGTGTGAACGCCAGCAATGCGGCCAGTTTGTTTGGCGAAGCGGATATTGACGGCGCATTAGTGGGCGGCGCTTCTCTGGATGCCGAGCAATTTATTGGTATTGCGTTGGCATTAAGTGCCACAGAGGTTTCATTGGCTTCATAAATGTGAGCGGGGGTAACTCCCCGCGTAATCAGCCCTTTTTATTGCCTTCTTACGTACTTTACTACTGTTATCTCTCATTACCGGGTATTTTCACTAATACCCATTTCTCACTCGATTTCTCTTGCCTCATTCCTCTTGGGGCACATACAAACTTCCTTATAAACCTTATCTTAGCGTTATAAAACCTTCGCTGTTTTTAGTCGCAACTGTGGCGTACTTTTAGCGGTGTACTTTTTAGTGTGGTGGGGATAAAAAAAAAGCCCAACCAATCAAAAAGATGATTAGGTTGGGCAAACGTTAAACAACGAGAAGAATAAATTTTTACTTATGCGTGCTGGCTATGATTAAGACTGAGCACGCTTGGTCGATTTTTTAACCAGTTTGATTGCTTTGCTGAAATTGCCAGAAGAAAAAGCCGCTTCGGCTTGCTCTTGGTATACCTCAGCTTGAAAGGTGCTTTTCTCATTCGATTTACTAATTGCGTCTTCGGCCGGATCTAATACCGCCTTTTTAGCCAACTTATACGCTTTTTCGTATTTGCCTGCCTTCAATGACGCTTCTGCTTGCTCAAGATACACCTCAGCTTGGAAGGTGGTGGCCGCATCGTTTTTCTTTATTTCATAAATGGCGGTTTTGGCGGGTGAGGCTTGCGCGCTGACGTTTGCCTTTTTGGCTAACTTAACCGCTTTTTCGTACTTACCCATGTCAAATGAAGCAACGGCTTGTTCTATATACACTTCGGCTTGAAACGTGTTGCCGCCACTTTTTTGTGCAGCTTCAATGGCTTTCTCAGCGGTATTTATGATGGCTTTTTTAGACAGCTTTGTGGCTTTTTCATATTTGCCAAAGTCGTAAGACGCTTGGGCTTGCTCTAAATACACTTCGGCTTGAAATGACGTGGCAAGACCGCTGCTTGAAGCCGATTCAACGGCCGATTTAGCCGATGCTTTAACGTTATCATCAACGTCGCTTTTTGCGTTTGTGTTGCTGATGCCAGTGGCGCAGCCAGAAATAACGCAAAGCAGCAGTAGTTTTACAGCCGCCGTTGGAATGAGTTTAATTGACATTGTTTCCTCCAAATTTTTATATTTATTAGTTATCGTCCATTACTTGACCTGCTGTTTTGTTAAGGTCATTTTTGTCGATGTGTTATTTTGTATTTATTTGCTTAAAAATGCAATTTAAAAGTAGTTAAAAGTCGATTAATTGTTTTTTCGGTTTATTTAGTGTGAATTTGTTTGGTGTGTGAATTTACAGGTAAGCCATATCCTTGGCTTGTTTAGGTGGCTCACATTTACCAGCAAGCCACCTAAATACTCAGAGCGAGTTTAGAGTGTTTTGTCGTGCTCAATAACAGCAAATGCTGAATGATTGTGAATCGATTCAAAGTTTTCAGCGTGCACATAATAACGGCTGATGTGGTCGTTATTATCGAACTCATTAGCCACATCACGTACCACGTCTTCCACAAACTTGGGGTTGTTGTAGGCGCGTTCGGTGATGAATTTTTCGTCAGGGCGCTTCAAAATAGCAAACAGTTCAGCACTGGCTTGCGCTTCTACTGACTTAATAATGTCGTCTAACCAAAGCTTGCTAGAACAGTTCACACCAACGGTGAGGTGCGAACGTTGGTTGTGCGCGCCGTATTCTGAAATCTTTTTCGAGCAAGGGCACAGGCTTTTCACCGGTATGGTGATTTCCAGTGTCGATGCTAAGTGCCCGTGTTCAATTTGGCCAACCAAGTTTACTTGATAGTCCATCAGGCTTTTTACGCCTGAGATGGGGGCGGTTTTTTCCATAAAGTAGGTGAACTGAAGCTCAATGTAGCCTGAGTCGGCCTCAAGGCGCTCTACCATGGCGCCCAGCATTTTATGAAAGCTTTTAGCTGAAATAACCGTTTCTGTTTCGTTTAACATCTGCAAAAAGCGCGACATGTGCGTGCCTTTTTGATCGTGCGGCAAACTTACCGACATTGAGAACGTGGCAATGCTGGCCGACTTGCTGCCGTCTCGGTTTAGCACGGTAATTGGGTGCTGAATGTCTTTAATACCGACTCTATTGATCGGGATTTGGCGAGTGTCCAAGCTGCCTTGAACGTCTTCCATATGTGCTGATGTGGTCATTTCTATACTGTGACGTGATGTAACGTGAGCGATGTATTACTTAATGTTTTTTGATTGCGGGCAAGTGGTTAATGACTGCCTGCGTTCTATTGGTTCTGTTATGTGTGCGACTTAATTTATGTGCTTGTGTGCTATTTAGGTGGCAACAAATTTTTGTGCCACGGTGTTGTCGTAAAATGGCGACGATAACACCGCCGCTTCAATGCCGTTGGCATCAAGTCCGCACTGCGTCAGTAAGTCAGTTTGATTGCCATGATCTATGTATTGGTCCGGAAGCCCTAAATTCAAGGTTGCCACGTTTATTCCTGCCGAAGCAAGAAACTCATTAACGCCAGAACCGGCACCGCCAGCCACCACATTTTCTTCTACGGTCACTAACAGGCTGTGATTGGCCGCTAGCTCGCTAATGAGTGCGCCGTCTAATGGCTTAACAAAGCGCATGTTGACAACGGTAGCGCCTAAGCGTGTTGCGGCTTCTTTGGCCGCGGGCAGCAGGGTACCAAAGCACAAAATAGCCACCTTTGAGCCTTGCGCTACTAATTGCGCTTTACCAAGCTCAATTTCGGTCATTGCGGTTTGCTCAATGGCACCAATGCCGGAACCGCGAGGGTAACGCACGGCGCTTAAGCCTTTGTGCTGGTAAGCGCTGTAAAGCATGTCGCGGCATTCGGCTTCATCACTTGGGGTGTAAATAACGCAGTTCGGCACGCAGCGTAAAAAACTTAAGTCAAACATGCCGGCGTGAGTTGCGCCATCAGCGCCGACTAAGCCAGCGCGATCAATCGCCAGTGTGACGTCTAGGTCTTGCACGCTAACATCGTGAATCAGCTGGTCGTACGCGCGTTGTAAAAAGGTAGAATAAATCGCCACCACGGGTTTTTGGCCGTCGCAAGCCATGCCGGCGGCAAAGGTGAGTGCGTGCTGTTCGGCAATGGCAACGTCAAAATAACGCTCAGGGTATTCTTCAGAAAAACGCACTAAACCAGAGCCTTCTCGCATGGCTGGAGTAATGCCGATTAATTTGTCGTCTGCGGCGGCCATGTCGCATAGCCAATCGCTGAACACGTCGGTGTAGGTGCGACTTTTTGCTTTGCTGCCAAATTCGCCGGTGGTGGGGTTAAATGGCGACACCCCGTGATATTTGATGGGTGCATCTTCAGCCGGCTCAAAGCCTTTGCCTTTTTTGGTGACAATATGAAGGAATCGAGGGCCTTTAATGCCTTTTAGGTTACGCAGCGTGGTCACTAAGGTATCAATGTCATGACCATCGATAGGGCCTGCGTAGTAAAAGCCCATTTCTTCAAAAAAAGTACTGGGCAAAATCATGCCCTTTACGTGTTCTTCCCAGCGACGCGCGTAGTCGCGCACTTCTGGCACGATGTTCAACGCCTTTTTTGCACCTTGGCGCACTGAACTGACGGTAGGGCCGGTCATTAAACGCGTTAGGTAGTTTTTAAACGCGCCCACGTTGGGTGATATCGACATGTCGTTGTCGTTCAAAATAACCAACACATTGGCGTCCATGTCGCCGGCATTATTCAGCGCTTCAAACGCCATGCCTGCCGTGATGGCGCCGTCACCAATAATGGCCACCACGTCGCGGTCTAGTTCTTGTTGTGCGGCGGCCACGGCCATGCCTAATGCGGCGCTGATTGAGGTGCTTGAGTGGCCAGCACCAAAGGTGTCGTACTCGCTCTCACTGCGTTTTAAAAAGCCAGACAAGCCGCCGGGTTGGCGAATGGTGTGCAACTCATCGCGGCGGCCGGTTAGAATTTTATGCGGGTAAGCTTGATGCCCAATGTCCCATACTATGCGGTCATCCGGGGTGTTAAACACATAATGCAGCGCGGTGGTTAACTCTACCGTGCCCAAGCCTGCAGATAAGTGACCGCCTATCTTTGAAACCGTGTCTATCAAAAAACCACGGGTTTCATCACACACTTGTTGTAACTGATCTTCTGAGCATTGGCGCAAATCGCTTGGAGCGTTCAGCGTCATTAGCAAAGGGTATTTGTCTGTTTGATTACTCACTATTGAAATGCTCGTATGTAAAACTCTACAGGGGGCTTTATGAATTGGCGTTTATTACTTTAATTAGCCACTGTTTTTCAGATATGGCTGAATCATGGCTAATATCAGTCAGTGCTAATTATCAATGGTTAACTAATAGCTGCGTTTAACAACCAGTTCCGCTAACTCTTTTAAAAGACTCAATGGGTTGTTGTTTAATTCGTCGTCAATCGAAAGCTCTTTATTATCGCTGATTGTGTTAATGCAATCTATGGCTTGATGGTAAAGACTTTGCGCAAGTTGTTTAGACTCGTCTAAGCCGATGAGCGCGGGGTAGGTTGATTTACCGAGTGCCTGGTCGGCACCGCTTTGCTTGCCTAATTGTTCGGTGCTGGCTTCGATGTCTAAAATGTCATCCACCACTTGAAACGCGAGACCAATATGGTCGGCGTAGTCGCTCAGGGCTTGGTGTTGGTTTTTTGAGGTGTTATCGGCACACAATGCGCCACACGTTACGGCGGCATTAATTAGTGCACCGGTTTTGCGACGGTGTACATTCTCAAGGGCTTCGCGCGTCAACGTTGTTTGTGTAGCCAAAATATCTAAAATTTGGCCACCCACCATGCCCGCTGAGCCGCTTGCTTGGGCTAATTTTAGGCTAATGCTGCGTGACTGTGCGTCTGTTAAACCCGATTTTGCGCTGGCAATCAGCTCAAACGCCAATGTTTGTAATGCATCACCGGCAAGAATGGCGGTGGCTTCGTCAAATTTAATGTGGTTGGTTGCCTGGCCGCGACGTAAATCGTCGTCGTCCATGGCGGGTAAGTCATCGTGAATCAACGAATAGGCGTGTACGCATTCAAGTGCCGCCGCCACTGAGTCTAAGCGTTGCAATGGCGCGCCCACGGCCAACCCCGCCGCATACACCAACAGGGCGCGAAAGCGCTTGCCACCCGATAAGGTGGAATATTTCATTGCTTCGAGCAGGCGCGAGGGCACGTCTGAATTGCTCAGCGTTATTTCCAGCACGTTTTGTATTCGCGCTTGGTATTCTTGCATTACGGGAGTCACAGTAAAGGGGGGGCGTCTAATGGCTAATGGCACTTAAACGTGTCGTGTTAGTGCTTGGTTGCTTAAAGGCTGTCGTCAAACGGTTCGGTATTAAACAAACCTTCGTTGTCTTTGACTAAAATGTCTACCTTTTGTTCAGCGTCTTTTAGCACGCTGTGGCAACGTTTCATCAGTGCCACACCGCGCTCAAAATCGGCCAGCGAGTTTTCCAGACTTTGATCGCCACGCTCCATACGCTCAACGATAGACTCAAGCTCTTGATAGGCTTGCTCAAAATCAATGCTGTCGGTGCTGTGTTGGTCGTCGTTTGTCATAAGGTTTTATTAAACATGGTCGGTGGCCGGCTATTCTAACATTGTTCAGCTGCAAAGCGGTTATTCCGTTAACTTGTATTGAATATTTTCGCTGGCTATTTGGTCAAATAGTGAAAAATCTTTAGCGCTGACGTTTATGGGTTTGTGGTGGCGCAAAATCACGTTAAACTCTGGCTTGTTCATAACGACAATAATAGTGATAGATGTCTACAGATTACGATTCTTCCGCCATTGAGGTGCTTACCGGGTTAGAGCCCGTACGTAAGCGCCCTGGCATGTATACCGATACCGACCGCCCTAATCACCTTGTGCAAGAAGTGGTGGATAACAGCGTGGATGAAGCCATTGCTGGGCACTGTAAAAAAATTGACGTTACTTTATATGCCGATGGGTCTGTGGCGGTGGCCGATGATGGCCGCGGAATGCCCATTGATGTTCACCCAGAAGAAGGCGTACCCGGGGTTGAGGTAATTATGACCCGCCTTCATGCCGGTGGTAAATTTTCGAATAAAAACTATCGCTTTTCAGGCGGTTTGCATGGCGTGGGTATTTCAGTGGTTAATGCGCTGAGTAAAAACGTGGAAGTCTGGGTAAAGCGTGGTGGCGTTGAATACAATATGTCATTCGCCAACGGCGTTAAAACCAATGACTTAGAAAACATAGGCAGTGTGGGGCAACGCAATACCGGCACCACCATTCGTTTTTGGCCCGATGAAAGCTTTTTTGATTCACCGCGAGTGCACGCCAGTAAGTTGTGCCGCTTATTAAGAGCCAAAGCGGTGCTTTGCCCCGGTTTAACCATTAATTTTGAAGACGAAGCCAAGCCTGAAAACAATCAGAGTTGGTATTACGAAGATGGCTTAAAAGCTTACTTGCTAGGCGCGTTAGGCGACAATGAGCGCATTCCTGAAGACGGTTTTCAAGGCAAAGGTGGCACTGACGAAGAAGAAGCTGAATGGGTGGTGGCCTGGTCTGCTGAGTCGTCAGAATTGATTACCGAAAGTTACGTGAACTTGATTCCGACTGTGCAAGGCGGAACGCACGTTAATGGTTTGCGCTTGGGCTTGACTGAAGCCATCAGAGAATTTTGCGATTTTCGTAACTTGTTACCCAAAGGCGTAAAGTTGTCGCCTGAAGATGTGTGGGCGCAATGCCAGTACGTGCTGTCATTACGCATGAAAGACCCTCAGTTTTCTGGGCAAACCAAAGAAAAGTTATCGTCGCGTGAAGTTTCTTTGTTTGTTTCTACCATTGTTAAAGATGCGTTTGCTTTGTGGCTCAATGCCAACTTAGAAATGGGTGAGCGTATTGCCATGGTGGCGATTGAAAATGCGCAGAGTCGTTTGAAATCAGCCAAAAAGATAACGCGTAAAAAAATCACCTCTGGCCCCGCATTGCCGGGCAAACTGGCCGACTGCTCCAGCGAAGACATTGATGTTACCGAGTTGTTTTTGGTGGAAGGGGATTCAGCTGGTGGTTCAGCCAAGCAAGCGCGCAACCGAGAAACTCAAGCCATTATGCCGCTGCGCGGTAAGATCTTAAACACGTGGGAAGTGGAGTCGGGTCAAGTGCTCGCTTCGCAAGAAGTGCACGATATTTCGGTGGCGTTAGGGGTAGACCCGGGTTCGGATAATCTAGACGGCTTACGTTACGGCAAAATTTGTATATTGGCGGACGCCGACTCAGACGGGTTGCACATTGCAACCTTGTTGTGCGCCTTATTTGTTAAGCACTTTCGAGCGTTGGTGGAAGCCGGGCATTTATATGTGGCAATGCCGCCGTTGTACCGAATTGACGTGGCGAAAAAGGTGTACTACGCATTGGATGACGCTGAACATGATCAAATTATCGAGCAGATTAAAGCCGAGAAGCCGCGTGCTAAAATTGATGTGCAACGCTTTAAAGGCTTGGGCGAAATGAACCCGGGGCAGTTGCGCGAAACCACCATGCAAGAAGAAACTCGTCGTTTGGTTCAAATGACGATTGGCATGGGCGATGGAACGTCTCAAACCATGGATATGTTGTTGGGTAAAAAGCAAGTGCCGGCCAGAAAAACGTGGTTAAGAACCAAAGGCGATCAAGCGGAATTAATGTAAAAGCTTGTTTTAGGAGAGCGCAGTGGCGATTAAGAAAGGGCTTTATCAGCACTACAAAGGCCCCATGTATAAAGTGTTGGACGTGGCCAAACACTCAGAAACCGAAGAGTCATTGGTGGTTTATCAACCCCTGTATGGCGACAAAAGTATGTGGGTGCGCCCGCTAACTATGTTTGCTGAAAGTGTGGAATTAAATGGCCAAAGCCAGCCACGGTTTAAATACGTGGAACCGCAAACGGAAGTGCGAGAAGTGGCGGTGCTGAATGTAAAACATGGTCAACAAAACGCATTTGAAGCCGCATTCGAGCAAGCAGAGCCTATAATTACCTCGATGGCTGGTTACATAAAGCACAGCTTAAGCCGGTGTGTGGAAGACCCGCAGCGTTATTTATTATTAGTCGGTTGGCAAACAATAGAAGATCACGAGCAAGGTTTTAGACAGTCGCGTGAATATGAGCAGTGGAAGTCGTTACTGCATCATTTTTATGACCCGTTTCCCACCGTAGAGCATTACACCGAAATCACATCGTAAATTAACCGTTGCCTTATTGCTCTTGCTTGTTTGTGGGCAGTTAAGACAAACGGTTACTTCATTATGAATTAGAAACCGAATTAACTAGGAACTGAAATACATGTTTAAGAAACGTCTTTTGATTATCGCTGGCCTAATATTTGCCGCTGCTTTTTCATTTACAGCTCAGGCGAAAAGCCAATGCTCTGGTTTAAGTAAATCAGTGTGCGCGGTTAACGATACCTGCACGTGGCGTAAGTCTTCAGTGGATAAAAACGGCAAAAAAACCAAAGCACATTGCCGTGCCTTGCCTGGTAAGTCGAAAGCAAAGAAATCAAGCGCTAAGTCATCAGCTCAAAAGGCCACAAAAAAGTCGTCGACCAAAGCCACAAGTAAGGCGAGCAAAAAAACAGCCGATAAAAAAAGCGTAAAAAAGAAGGCTGAAAAATCTACTAAAAAGAAGTCTACTAACCAGAAGTCGACTAAAAAGAAATCAAGCAAAAGCAGTAAGTCTTAATGCTCGTTTCGTAGAAGCGTTAAATAAAAAAAGCCAGCGTTACGCTGGCTTTTTTTGTGGGTGATTTACGCGGTGTCATGCACCGGCGTGCCTTTTTTTATGTCGTCGAGCGTTAAGCCCGCCGCTTGCGCATAAAACTCAGGCTCTAAATACATTAAACTTGCGCAGGCCAGCCCGGGGGCTTGTTGCCTGAAGCCGCATACCAATATATTGATTTGGTCATCGGCATGCAGTATGCCGGGAATATTAAACAGCAGCTCGCCTGTTTCGTTGGTCATGGATATTTTGCTTAAGTCGTTTTTATCTTCGAGCATTCGTTGAATGCTGAGCATCATTAGTGCAACGCTTTTGCGAAACTTTCCGTAATTAAGTTTGCCAACATATTCACTGGCATCTAGTTCAAGGTTGCAGTGGATTTCTGCTTTCTTGCCAATTTCAAACTTCATGAATGGCGCCGATTTGCCATCAGCTAAGTCATTAAACAGTGTTTTTGCAATGTCTCTGGGCTCCAGAAAAAATTGCAGATTTAGGTTTGAGTTAATGGCGCCAAGAATAAGTTCTGGTTTTAATTGAACGTTGCTCATGAGTCGGTCTTTTTTTGTTATTGGATTAATCTGTTTATAGCATAAACTGAGATTGGGTTGGCAATATGCACCACATAAAAAAGCCGATACGCTTGCACGTATCGGCTTTTAAACTTGAAAGATGTTGCTCAATCGTTAGACGATTGCTTTCATTCCGTGCATGTGGCCACGAAGCTCTTCACCAATTTTCTCAACAGGGTGTTGGCGAAGTACTCGGTTAACTTCAACTAAGCGAGAGTTGTCTACGCTTGCGTTGTTGTCAGCAAGGCCTTTACCTAAAAGTTCACCAGTGATTTTTGGCATGATTTTTTCAGCCAACAGTGGGCGTGCTGCTTGGTCAAACAAGTAGCAGCCGTACTCAGCGGTGTCTGAAATTACTACGTTCATTTCATACAGCTTTTTACGAGCAATGGTGTTCGCAATTAATGGCGTTTCATGTAACGACTCGTAATACGCTGAGTCAGCAATGATGCCGGCATCAACCATAGTTTCAAACGCCAGTTCAACCCCAGCGCGAACCATGGCAACTAAAAAGATGCCGTGATCGAAGTACTCTTGCTCAGCAATGTCTTTGTCGGTTAATTCTTGCTTTTCAAAGTTGGTTTCAAGCGTTTCAGCGCGCCATGCAAGCAAGTTTTTGTCGTTATTGTCCCAGTCAGCCATCATGGTGCTGGAGAACTCGCCAGACATAATGTCGTCTTGGTGCTTTTGGAAAAGAGGGCGTAATACGTCTTTTAACTCTTCTGATAACTCAAACGCGCGAATTTTAGCTGGGTTGCTTAAGCGGTCCATCATGGTGGTAACGCCACCGTGCTTAAGTGCCTCGGTAACGGTTTCCCAACCGTATTGAATTAATTTGGCCGCATAGCCAGGCTCAACGCCTTCTTCAACCATTTTGTCAAAACCTAAAATGGCACCAGTTTGCAGCATGCCGCACAAAATGGTTTGTTCGCCCATTAGGTCAGACTTTACTTCGGCAATAGGAGAAGACTGCAATACACCGGCACGATGACCACCAGTACCCGCGGCTAATGCTTTTGCAATTTCAAGGCCTTCGCCTTTAGGGTCGTTTTCACGGTGAACCGCAATCAAGGTTGGTACACCAAAGCCACGCACGTATTCGTTGCGTACTTCTGAACCTGGGCATTTAGGGCACATCATCACAACCGTGATGTCTTTGTTAATTTGCATGCCTTCTTCAACTAAGTTGAAGCCATGAGCATAATCTAAGCAAGAGCCTTCTTTCATTAACGGCATGACCGCTGACACAACCGCGGTGTGTTGCTTATCAGGCGTTAGGTTCATGACAATGTCCGCCGTTGGGATCAATTGCTCATACGTGCCTACTGTGAAGCCATTTTCCGTTGCATTTAAAAATGATTGACGTTTTTGCTCGATGGCTTCAGGGCGTAAGGCATAGCTTACGTCTAAACCGGAATCACGAAGATTCAAACCTTGGTTTAAACCTTGAGCGCCGCAGCCAATGATGACGATCTTGCGATCTTTAATGAAGTCAACACCGTTAGCGAATTCATCGCTGTTCATGAACCGACACTTTGCAAGTTCTTCTAACTGCACACGAAGGGGCAACGTATTAAAGTAATTAAGGCGCACTTTATAGGCTCCAATTTTTGTTAGTTTCTAGAAAAGGTGCGCAATTTTAAAACAATCTGTCGAATCTTGCCTCAAAAAATACGGCATTTGTTGGAGAAAAATGCGGTGATTTGGTGCTTATGCAATAAAAGAGGGGGTTGCAGGGGGGTAAGCCGACATTTTAGGTGTGAATTTTCTCTAATCCTTGGCTTATAATGCGCCCCGAAATTAATGATATTTTGAGAATGTAAACCATGTTGGATGTAAATGAGTACTTTGACGGTAATGTGAAATCGATAGGCGGTTTTAAATCAGGCGATTTAAATGCCACGTCTGGGGTAATGGCTGAAGGTGAATATGAATTCAATACCGCCACCAAAGAGTACATGACGGTCATTGCTGGCGAGCTTGAAGTGCAGTTAAAAGATCAGCAACAGTGGAACACTTATACCAATGGCCAAACCTTTGAAGTGGCCGGTGACAGCAGCTTTAAAGTTAAGGCAAGTGTGGCGACGGCTTATTTGTGTTGTTACGAATAGTCGGCCTTGATGCTTAGACTGCAGCCAGCATTGAATGATGCTTTTTGTGTGTGGCGATGATTATGACTGAATGTGGAAGCGAGACCGAGGCTAAAAAACGAGCTTAAGTGAAACACTCGTTAACATTGTTTTTGTTTAAATACTATTGACGCATAATGAGCTTTACACGCAATATGTCATATTATGTCTAAGAAGATTTCAAAGCCGCTCTCTAATCGCTCACAGCACTCAAGCCGCTCTGGGCATTTAGAGCAAAATACCGCAGAGCTTAGGAAAGTCCAAATCAGTTTGGATTTTCCTGAAGTGGCGGATACCTTGCTTAGAACTCTAGCCGCGCATGAGCACAAAGCCCCTAGTGCTATGGTGAGAGAAATTTTAGGAATGCCTTCTAGCCCACCTAAAAGAGCCAGAATTGGGGTGTCTTTTAATGACCATGAGTTGGTTGAATTAGGCATCAGATATGGCGTTGACCCAACCGATAAAGCAGAAATACGTCGTAAACTTACCCAAGAGGTAACGGCGGTATTGTCCACCAGCGAATTCACGGGCATTTCTAAAGTTGAAAAAGAGCCGATTGACCTGTCATTTCAAGATCATTTAGCCGAAGGTGCGATAAAGGATTTGCAAGCCGCCTCTGACTGCGTTTTTGAGCGCTTCCAACAAGCATTGGCGGCCAGAAAAAATAAATAAAATACGTTTTCTTGTTGTTCTAAGATTTTGTTTTTAAACGTTGTATTTGCATTTATTTTTTCTCCTCGATTAACTCAATAAACTCTCCGGCTGGCCCAATGATGGTGGCCACACGGTTGCCATTATAGGCTTTGCCTTCTAATATCTTTGGTGCCGAGACGAATAAGTCGGAGTTAATATCATCTAGGTTTCGTACGCTAAAGGTGGTGATGGAAACGCCCGGTGGTAGCTGGCCTTGAGCGGTTGGGCGCGAAGAACTGGTGTTTGGGTAGCCGTCAATTTCAATTGAATTACTGAACTGCCCTAGGCGAACCAAGCCTAAAGGGAAGGGGTGGCTTGCGGGTAGGTTTTGTGCCGTCGACACCACATTAATGGGTATGGCGGAATAAAACGATTCTACAGCGTCTAAATTGTTCGTATAAAAATCCATGATTTTGCGCGCATCTGCGCCAGCAACTACCATAATAAAAGGGCGGTCGATATTGGTTCGTGCCGACATTAATGGTGAGTTGCTTTTATCTTCGGCGGTGTCGGTGGTGAAGTAAAAAATTTCTTCAGAAGGGCCTTTAAATTGAACGGCTCTGATGGTTTCAAAGCTGCCGCCTAAATTAGCGGGGCCGCCAATGTGTTGAAACGGGCTGTTAAGCAGTGTGTTGTATAGGCGATCTGGGTTTTCCACTATCATTTCAATCGCGTTCCAGCCGTGGGTTGTCATTGCTTTGTAGTTACGGTCGACCCAGTCGACTTCAATTACTCTTAAATAAACGTCATCACCGCTTTTTCCTTGCAGTAGCGTCCACGGTTTGCCCACCATTGCGGGGGTTCCCCAATTCTTAGCCATGGCGTTGGATACCAAGCCGCTTTCAACTTGTTGGTAGTCTAACCATTGCTCATAGAGCTTGGTGGTGGCTGAGGTGTTGATAGCGCCTACTGTGGCAATTTTGATGCGCTGAAGATTGGTTTTAGCCGAGTCTGCAATGCTCTTTTCATGGTTGCTTGATGTATCACGGGTATGGCTGCTTTCGAGGGGGGTATTCGGGGCCGTATTGCTGAGGTTCACACAACCGTTTATTGTGGCGATCAACAGGGCAGTCAGCCCGAGAGTCACAAAAGGTTTGATATTGAAGCTTACGGTCATGATTTTGCCTCTTATTTGTGATTAGGGGAATGGCAGTATTAAGTATGTCATAGATATGAAAAACGGTCTTGATTTGCTTTATTGTATTAGTCTATTGAATTTTTCCTGATTTTTTCTGCCGCCTATTTCATAGAGCGATATCTCCTTTCGGTCAATAAAAAAATGGCGTAACCACGTATTTCAATCTTTCATATAACTAAATGATATAAGGGAATAAATATTTAGTTTTAATAAATTCTATAGATCTATTGAAAGTTAGAATTAGAAGGTTAGAATGCGCCCATGACAAATGAGACCCACAATAAGGCCGAGCAAGACCAAGACGGCGCGGATAACAGCAAGTATGTGAAAAAAAAGCTACTTGCTATTGAAGCGGCGGCCAAGGTATTTGCCGACAAAGGGTTTCATGGTGCTACAACGCAAGACATTGCGGCTGAAATGGGCATTCAACAAGGCAGCTTGTATTACTACTTCAAGTCTAAAGAACAAGCCTTGCAAGAAGTGTGTGAATACGGCTTTGAGCACTACGTGACCCGCATGAAGAAAATTTGCGACAAAGATCAGCCTTTTGAAGCAAAAATGTTGGCCATTGTGACATCGCACTTAACAAACTACCGAAGTAAGCACAGCGCCATGAAAGTGCATAACGATCAGCGCTTGTATTTACCGACAGAGCGCCGAGCGAAGATTAAAAAACTGGGCAGCGAGTATCGTGACCTATTGGAGCAAGTGTTGGCCGAAGGTATTGAGAAAAATGTGTTGCGAGCTAATTTAGATACCCATTTTATTGCGTATTCGATTATTGGTATCTGCAACTCGTGGGGCAGTAATTTGGTGCGAGACGATGACTTGGATCTGTTTGACACGATTGAGCAGTGTTCAGATTTGATTTTGCACGGAACTATTAATACGACACCGAAAATGTAATACGACGTCGAAAATGATTTAGCCATTAGGCACATAAGAAAAAATTAACACACTTTTATTGAGAAATAGCTGAACACCGGCTGATACATCAAAGAGATATTATTATGACTGAACAAAAAGCAACCAACGTAACTTGGCATAACGGCGAAGTTACGCGCTCAGACCGATTCAACCGTTTAGGCCAAAAAGGCGTAACCATTTGGTTTACTGGCCTGTCAGGCAGTGGCAAAAGCACCGTAGCGGTTGCCTTAGAAAAAGCACTGCATGGGCACGGCAAATTAAGCTACCGCTTAGACGGCGATAATATTCGCCTAGGTATCAATAAAAACCTAGGTTTTTCAGCGGACGATCGAACTGAAAACATTCGTCGCATTGGCGAGATTTCTAAATTGTATTGCGACACCGGCATTATCACGCTAAACAGCTTTATCAGCCCATACCGTGAAGATCGCGATCAAGTACGACGCATTCACGAAGAGGGTGGTTACAACTTTATTGAGGTGCACGTGAACTGTTCTTTAGAGTGCGCAGAATCGCGTGACCCTAAAGGTTTGTACAAAAAAGCACGCGCAGGCGAAATTAAAAATTTCACCGGTATTGACGACCCTTATGAGGCGCCAGTTAACCCTGAAATTGTACTCAACACTGATGTAATGTCCTTGGAAGAAGAAATCGAAACTATTTTGGATTACTTGCAAGAACAACGCTACCTAATTTTATACCGCTAAAATATTATATTCTCGGAGAATATTGTGATTAAACCGCATGGCGCTGATGCGCTAACCCCTTTGTTTGTGGCTGATGAAGCTCGTCGCAATGAACTTATCTCTAATAGCTCGGCCTTACCTCAAGTATTGGTAAGCTCAGCCGCCGCCGCCAATGCTGTTATGTTGGGCGGTGGTTACTTTACCCCGCTTAATGGTTACATGACGAAAGCCGACGCCTTAGGTGTGGCGCGTGAAATGCGCACAGAAGCGGGCGTTTTCTTCCCTGTGCCAGTACTTAACTTGCTGCAAGACGTGTCTTTTAAAGTGGGCGATGAAATCGCGTTACTAGACCCAAATGTTGACGGTAACCCCGTGGTTGCAGTTCAAACCGTGGCGAGCATTGACCAGTTATCTCAAGACGAGCTAAACGAAATTGCGTCGGCCGTGTTTGGCACGCTAGACCCAGAGCACCCTGGTGTGGCGGCGTTCTTTGCGCAAGGCCCTTACGTGGTTTCGGGTGCCATTGAGGTGTTGAACTTCAGTTACTTTGAAACAGATTTTGCCGATACATTCCGTACGGCGGTGCAAATTCGTGAAGAAATTGCGCAACTTGGCTGGGAAAAAGTAGTGGCGTTTCAAACGCGTAACCCAATGCACCGAGCGCATGAAGAATTGTGCAAAATGGCCATGGACGCAACGGGCGCTGACGGCTGCGTGATTCACATGTTGCTTGGCAAACTAAAAGCGGGCGACATTCCGGCCGACGTGCGTGACGAGTCAATTCGCGAAATGGTTAAGCACTATTTCCCAGAAAACAGCGTTATGGTAACCGGTTATGGCTTTGATATGCTGTACGCAGGGCCACGTGAAGCCGTGTTGCACGCATTGTTCCGTCAAAATATGGGTGCCACGCACTTTATTATTGGCCGTGACCATGCGGGTGTGGGCGATTACTATGGTGCCTTCGATGCGCAAACTATTTTTGATACAGACGTGCCTGAAGGCGCGCTTGAGATTGAAATATTTCGCGCTGACCACACGGCGTACTCGAAGAAATTAAACAAAGTGGTGATGATGCGCGATGTGCCAGACCATGAGTTTGAAGACTTTGTTATTTTGTCTGGCACCAAAGTGCGTGAATTGTTAGGCAATGGCGTTGCGCCACCGCCTGAGTTCTCACGCCCTGAAGTGGCTAAAATTTTGATGAATTATTATCAAAGTTTATAATTACGTAGGATAACGGGCTAAAATCAATTTAGTTTGTAAGCTCTTATACTTACTTTAGGCGCTTTCTAGGTCACACTGGAAAGCGCCTTTTTTACATGAATCGTTGCTAATACTTAAATCGTTACTAATACTTAAAATAGTTAAAGTAACGGCAGATGAACAAAAACGATTAAAAATCAAATATTAAACAATGAACTATTTAGAGAGTGAACTATGACGCACTTCGATTGTTTTAATGGTGACGCCGACGGCATTTGCGCATTAACTCAGTTGCGCTTAGCCAATCCAGTGCAAGCGCAGCTGGTTACTGGCGTAAAGCGAGACATCAAATTACTGAGCCGAGTGGCGGCCAAAGACGGCGACGTTGTGACTGTATTAGATGTGTCTATGGATAAAAACCGCGCAGACCTAGAGCGTATTCTTGGTGACGGTGCTGAGGTGTTTTACTGTGATCATCACTATGCCGGTGACATTCCACAGCATGCGGCGTTTGAGCACTTGATTAATCCGGCGTCGGACGTGTGCACCTCGTTGCTTATTAACAAAAAACTCAATGGCCAGTATTTAGATTGGGCGATTGCGGGAACCTTTGGCGATAATTTAAAACGCAGCGCGCAGATCTTAGCCAAACCACTGGGGCTTAGTGATGGCAAATTATCAGCCTTAGAAAACTTAGGCGTTTACCTTAACTACAACGGTTACGGTTCTGATCTGGACGACTTGTATTTTCACCCGGCTGATTTGTTTGGCAAAACAGTGCAGCACAAAAGCGCGTTTGATTTTATTGAGCAAGACGTAAACACCTTTGAAACACTAGAGCAGGGTTACCATTCAGATATGGCCAAAGCTGCTAGCGTCGAAGCCTATTATGGCACTGAGCATGTGGCCGTTTATCAACTGCCTAACCAAGCGTGGGCGCGCCGAGTTAGCGGGGTGTTTGGTAATGACTTGGCAAATCAATCACCGGCCAAGGCGCACGCGGTCATCACTGAGCGCCCACAAGGCGGTTTTGTGGTGAGTGTTAGAGCTCCGCTTGAGCGCAAGTCTGGCGCCGATGAAGTGTGTCGACAATTTGAAAGTGGCGGTGGCCGAGCCGCTGCCGCGGGCATTAATGAGTTGCCAGACACAGAGGTAAAACGCTTTATTGATGTGTTCAGCCAGCATTATTCATCGTTTTAAAGAGTGCGTTCACGGTGTGAGTTGTTTACAATTATGTTGACTTTTAGGCTTTTTAACCTAAAATCTCATGAAATATCTAGTTATTGTAAACAATTAGGGGTGAAGTGCCGACTTTTGCCTCGTTGAATTAGTGGACTCGCCGAATGAATACAGCCTACCGAAAGCGCCTAGCTGGCACCGATCTTGATTATTTTGACACCCAAGCCGCGATTAATGATATTGCACCCGGTGCCTATGACACGCTGCCATACACATCAAGAGTGTTGGCTGAAAATCTGGTTCGGCGTTGTGATCCGGCAACCTTAACTGATTCGTTAAAACAAATTATTGAACGCAAGCGCGAGCTGGACTTTCCATGGTTTCCGGCTCGTGTGGTTTGTCATGACATTTTAGGGCAAACCGCATTGGTGGATTTGGCAGGCTTGCGTGACGCCATTGCCGAGAAGGGCGGCGACCCATCCAAAGTAAACCCAGTGGTGCCCACGCAGCTGATTGTTGATCACTCATTGGCGGTAGAGCACGCCGGGTTTGAAGAAGACGCGTTTGAAAAGAACCGAGCAATTGAAGAGCGCCGCAACGAAGACCGATTCCATTTTATTAATTGGACTAAAACCGCGTTTGAAAACGTAGATGTGATTCCACCAGGCAACGGCATCATGCACCAGATTAATTTAGAACGCATGTCACCGGTGGTGCACGCGCGTGATGGTGTGGCATTTCCGGATACCTTGGTGGGCACAGACAGTCACACGCCACACGTGGATGCCTTGGGCGTTATTGCCATTGGTGTTGGCGGGCTAGAAGCTGAAAGCGTGATGCTGGGTCGTGCGTCGTACATGCGGTTGCCTGACATTGTTGGTGTGGAGTTAACCGGTAAACGTGAACCCGGGGTAACCGCGACAGACATTGTGTTGGCATTGACTGAGTTTTTGCGCGAACAACGAGTGGTCTCGTCGTATCTTGAATTTTACGGTGAGGGCGCCGCAGACCTTACCTTAGGCGACCGCGCCACCATCTCTAACATGACGCCTGAATTTGGTGCCACCGCAGCGATGTTCTACATCGATCAAAAAACCATTGACTATCTGCAACTCACGGGTCGTGAAGACGAGCAGGTTAAGTTAGTAGAAACCTACGCAAAAGAAACAGGGCTGTGGGCCGACAGTTTGTCAGAGGCGCAGTACGAGCGCGTGCTAACCTTCGATTTGTCTTCGGTAGGGCGTAATATCGCAGGCCCATCTAACCCGCATCGTCGTGTGGCCACCACCGATTTAGACAAAAACGGCATCACCGGTGTGGTGGAAAACGAAGAAGGTAAAATGCCCGATGGCGCCGTTATTATTGCTGCCATTACCAGTTGTACTAATACTTCCAATCCACGTAACGTTATTGCCGCTGGCTTAATTGCACGTAATGCAAACCGTTTAGGCTTAACCCGCAAACCGTGGGTTAAATCATCGTTAGCGCCGGGCTCTAAGGCAGTAAAACTGTACTTAGAAGAGTCTGAGTTATTGCCTGAGTTAGAAGCCTTGGGCTTTGGTGTTGTGGCGTTTGCTTGTACCACCTGTAATGGCATGAGCGGCGCTTTAGACCCAGATATTCAACAAGAGTTGATTGAGCGTGACCTTTATTCAACCGCCGTTCTGTCGGGTAATCGAAATTTTGATGGCCGTATTCACCCTTACGCCAAGCAAGCCTTTTTGGCGTCGCCGCCATTAGTGGTGGCCTACGCCATTGCCGGCACCATTCGTTTTGATATTGAAAATGGCGTGTTAGGGCATGACCAAGAGGGTAACCCGGTCAAACTAAAAGACATCTGGCCGAACGACGAAGAAATTGATGCCATTGTGGCTGAATCGGTTAAGCCGGAACAATTTCGCCGCGTTTACGAGCCGATGTTCAATGTGGAAGTGGCCAATAACAAAAAGGTTAACCCTCTCTACGATTGGCGTGAAATGAGCACCTATATTCGCCGCCCACCTTACTGGGAAGGGGCGTTAGCCGGTGAGCGAACCTTAAGTGGTATGCGCCCACTCGCGGTGTTGGGTGACAACATCACCACCGATCATTTATCACCGTCGAATGCGATTATGGCTTCCAGTGCGGCGGGTGAGTATTTGGCTAAAATGGGTCTGCCTGAAGAGGATTTTAACTCTTACGCCACTCACCGTGGCGATCACCTTACTGCTCAACGTGCTACCTTTGCTAACCCCAAGCTATTAAATGAAATGGTGTTAGACGGCAATGGTGAGGTTAAGCAAGGTTCGCTGGCGCGCATCGAACCTGAAGGCCAAGAAGTGCGAATGTGGGAAGCCATTGAAACCTACATGGAACGTAAGCAGCCATTAATCATTGTGGCTGGTGCCGATTACGGCCAAGGCTCTTCGCGTGACTGGGCGGCCAAAGGCGTGCGCCTTGCCGGTGTTGAAGTGATTGCGGCCGAAGGTTTTGAGCGCATTCACCGCACTAACCTAATTGGTATGGGCATTTTGCCACTGGAATTTGAAGCCGGTACAACTCGTAAAACGTTAAATATTGACGGCACCGAGGTGTACGATGTGACAGGCACACCCACTCCGGGTGCCACTCTGACCTTGATTGTGACACGCAAAAACGGTGAGGTTATTGAAGTGCCGGTTACGTGCCGATTAGACACCGCCGAAGAAGTTACCATCTACGAAGCCGGCGGCGTACTACAGCGCTTTGCTCAAGACTTTTTAGAATCGTCTAACGCGGCGTAACGAGGGTTTTATTTCATGGCGAATGCGGCACACTCAAAGTCTAAACAAGCACACAGACCACAAATAAAAGTACCAGCCACTTACATCAGGGGCGGTACCAGTAAAGGCGTGTTTTTTAAGTTAAGTGACTTACCAAAATCAGCGCAAGAACCTGGGGCGGCACGAGATCAACTCTTACTAAGAGTAATTGGCAGCCCAGACCCGTATGGCAAGCAAACCGACGGCATGGGTGGCGCCACTTCAAGCACCAGTAAAACCGTTATCTTGTCCGCAAGCGACAAAGACGAGCATGACGTTAATTACCTATTTGGGCAGGTTTCTATTGATAAGCCTTTTGTTGATTGGAGTGGCAATTGCGGAAATCTAACCGCTGCGGTGGGTTCATTTGCGGTGTCTAATGGTTTGGTTGACCCTAGCCGTATTCCGGAAAATGGCATTGCTGAAGTGCGGATTTGGCAACAAAATATTGAAAAAACCATTTTAGCCCATGTGCCTATTACTGATGGTGAGGTGCAGGAGACCGGTGATTTTGAACTGGACGGCGTCACGTTCCCGGCGGCTGAAGTGAAAGTTGAATTCATGGACCCCGCAGGCGGCGGCGCCATGTTCCCCACTGGTAATTTGGTGGACTCCTTAGTGGTGCCAAATGTGGGTACCTTGCAGGCAACCATGATTAATGCCGGCATTCCTACCATTTTTCTGAACGCCGAAGACATTGGTTACCAAGGCACGGAATTGCAGGCTGACATCAATAGCGATGAAAAAGCATTGGCTATGTTTGAAACCATTCGCGCTCATGGCGCAGTGGCAATGGGCTTAATTAACGATGTGGCTGAAGCGCAGGCACGCCAACACACGCCTAAAGTGGCGTTTGTGGCACCCGCAAAGTCTTATCAAGCGTCCAGCGGCAAAGAAGTCGCGGCGAATGACATTGATTTGGTGGTGCGTGCCTTGTCGATGGGGCAATTGCATCACGCCATGATGGGAACCGCCGCAGTGGCCATTGCAGTGGCCGCCGCCATACCCGGAACGCTGGTTAATTTGGCGGCCGGTGGTGGAGAGCGAGAGCAGGTGACTTTTGGTCACCCGTCAGGCACCTTAAGTGTTAGCGGCAAAGCGGAACAGGTTGATGGCCAATGGCGCGCACTTAAAGCTGGCATGAGCCGCAGTGCGCGAGTGCTGATGGAAGGTGTTGTGCGAGTGCCTGCTGATCATATTTGATCGCAGGCAATTAAAACGTATTACGTTTCTTAGCGACTAGTCAAAACGTTGAATGTCTTGATCTCGAAAGCCCAGTAGGTACAAAATGCCATCCAAGCCGTGAGTAGACATGGATTGTTTGGCCGACTCTCTGACTAACGGTTTGGCTCTGAAAGCAACGCCCAAACCAGCCACGCTGAGCATGGGCAAATCATTGGCGCCATCGCCAACTGCAATGACTTGCTGTGTGTTTAAGTTTTCACTTTCGGCAATTTGCTTTAATAAAAAGGCTTTGCATTGCCCATCAACCACTGGGTGAATCACTTTGCCAGTAAGCTTGCCGTCGACAATTTCCAGCGTGTTGGCATGTACGTGATCAATGCCAAACTTGTCTTGTAAATAATGCCCAAAATAGCTGAAGCCGCCGGATAAAATCGCGGTTTTAAAGCCAAACGCTCTGAGGTTGCGTATCAGTGTTTCAGCCCCTTCCATAATCGGCAGGTTGATGGCCACATCGTGCAACACTTCTTCACTTAAGCCTTCGAGTAAGGCCATGCGCTGGGTGAAACTTTCGGTGAAATCAATTTTGCCTTGCATGGCTTGTTCGGTGATTTGCGAGACTTGTTCACCAACGCCGGCACGTTTGGCCAGTTCGTCAATCACCTCGGCTTCAATCAAGGTGGAGTCCATGTCAAAGCACACAAGGCGGCGACTGCGACGGTAGGCGTTGTCTTGCTGAATGGCAATGTCTACGTCTAACTCTGAGGCAATGCTTAAAAAGCTGGTGCGCATGTCTTTTTCATTGATGGGCTTGCCACGTACCGAAAATTCAATGCACGATTTGGTTTGATTGCTCACCGGAGCGTTCAGAGGTAAACGCCCACTTAAGCGTGTGATGTCATGAATGTTGAGGCCTTGCTCTGAGGTGATGGCGGTTACGCGCGCGATTTCTTCGGCCGTCACTTCGCGCGTTAGCAAGCTTAATGTGTATTGATCTTGGCCTTGCTGAGCCACCCATTGCTCATATTCGTCTAGGCTGATGTCGCGCAGCCGTACCGATAAGTCGAGTGACTGGGCTTTATCAACAAGCTGCTGTCGAATGCCGTCATTGTCGGTGGGCAGTTGCAGCATAATGCCTTGCGATACCTGATCGTGAATAACCGATTGGCCAATATCCAATATGCGAACGTCGAACGATTCGATGACGGAATACAGCTCAGAAGATAGGCCGATACGGTCTTGGCCTAAAATGTTCAGCAAAATAATGGAAGCGTTAGTTGAAACGTTACTGTTACTAGTAGTGCGGCTCACGTTGGTTTGGTCGGTAAAATGCGTTTGTGCCCGCGAGTTTACCTTATTTGGCTGGCTTTTTGATGTTGGCTTTGCAAGAAAATTAACTCAACGGTGACTATCGGTAAAACCTTCTGTAAAACCCGACTTCTAAGTCAAATTTTATCATGTGGACTTCAAGTGAATTAGCGTATAATCGCCAAAAAACTGAGTAAACAGCTAGTTACACGATGTTGTGCGCAGTTCTTAATTGTTGACTTGCAAAAAATCAAAACAGTTTATGAGCAAAAAGACCAGAGTAGGGGTGGTAGGTGTTGGCTATTTAGGCCAAATCCACGCCAAAATTTATCATTCAATGCCAAACGTAGATTTGGTGATGTTGGCTGATACTCACGAAGACAATGTGAGTAAGTTGGCGGCTGAATATGATTGCGGCTATACAACCAACTTTTTAGATTTAATTGATAAAGTGGATGCGGTGAGCATTGTGGTGCCCACTTCAGCGCATTATGACGTGGCGCAGCCGTTTCTAGAGGCCGGCATTGCAACCTTATTAGAAAAGCCCATTGCCGCCAGCGTGGATGAAGCTCGTAAACTGGTTGACCTTGCCGCGCAAAACGAAACGCCGTTCTTAATTGGCCACCTTGAGCGTTATAACCCAGCCTTAAGAGCGGTGGCCAGTAAAGTGGCGGAGCCAAAGTACATAGAAGTGCACCGTTTGGGCACCTTTGTTGAGCGCGCAACCGACGTTGATGTGGTGACCGATTTAATGATCCACGATTTGGATCTGGTATTGTCTCTGGTAGACGAAGAGCCAATTGATGTGCAAGCGATAGGCTCGCAAGTGATTACCGATCACGTAGACCTGGCTAATGTGCGATTGCAGTTTCCAAGTGGCGCGGTAGCAAACATCACTGCCAGCCGAGTATCGAATAAGCGCTTTCGTCGATTCAGAGTGTTCGGCCCAGAAGGGTATTATGGCGTTAATCTGATGGATCAAGAGTTGGACATTGTTACTAAAGGAGACACTCCTGAGGGTCAATCGTTTGCCGAACTTGAAACAGAGCATTTGGTGTTTGAAGCCGAGCAGCCGTTGCAGGTTGAGCTGGCTCATTTTATTGATGTGACTAATGGTCAAGCCATGCCAATGGTGACCGGTTTGCAAGGTTTGCGAGCGCTGCAGTTGGCGGAGCAGATTCAATCGATTATGCGTGATACGCCAGGTATGGCTTAAGGTGGCCTAAGGTTATGGTGCAAGGCTCGAGCTTAAAATCGTCATTGTCGTTGACACTGTTATTGGCCGTTTTGTTAATAACAGTGTCGTTCATGGCGGCTTGCGCGAATGCTAAGCAATCGGTTTGTGAAATAACTAACCCAGCGTTAAAGGCAATGCCGCCGGTTCAGGTCACACTGACTCGGGGCGACGGCACAACGTATTCATTACAGGCAAAACTTGCGGACAATAATGCTACTCGTGCCGCTGGTTTTCAGCGTGTGTGTGAATCAACAATTAAGAAAACCCCCATATTGTTTGTGTTTCAACGCGAAGTGGTTCCGAGTTTTCACATGAACAATGTGGTGGCTCCGATTGATATTGCGTTTATCAAAAAAGACTCAAAAATAGACGTCATTCATGGCATGCAACCTTATTCGGTTGTCAGCCTTAAAAAGCCTCTTTACAGCTCGAACCAACCCATTATTGCGGCCTTAGAAACCTACCGTGGTTTTTATTCGGATCATAATATTGACCTAGACAGTAAAGTTTCGTGGGTGGTGCTCGACCAGCAATCCGGTGAACGCTTAAACCCCAGCGAACACCCAAACCCTGGTGAACACTCAAACCAAAATAACGACGACTAAGCATCGCCAAGAGTTTTCGTATGTCTGTGCAACCCAAAGATTATCTTCAGTGGCGCTCCAAACTGAGCCTAGAACAAGTGTTTGCGAGCGCAGAGCCCATGGCTTACCCAACCGCGCTGGTAAATTCCGAATCACTTGAATATCTGTATTTAACCTCGCTGTCGCAAGAAAAAAACCGTTCAGTTTTGATGCATTGCTGCGGTGAGCAAAGCAAATGCATTACTCCAGAAGGATATTCTTTACGAAGCAAAATAAATGAATACGGCGGTAAGCCGTTTTGGTTGCTTGATGACGAACTGATTTTTGTTAATCAAAATGACCAGTGCTTATACCGACAACAGTTTGAGGGCAACGGTTTTAGCGAGCCGGCACGCATTTCAGTTCGACCCGATGATAGCAATACGTTTATGTACAGCGATGTGCACAAGGTTGAATGTGACCAGTATCTAGCCATTGTTGAGCAACACAAAAACGGCGAAGATGCGTCACTCAATCGCTGCTTTATTGGCTTAGTTGATGCAAGTAAGCCTGATGCCCCAGTAACCGCACTGCGCACGGGGGCTGACTTTTACAGCAATTTCGTGTTCGACAAAACGCAACAACGTGTGGCGTGGGTGCAATGGTCTCACCCGAATATGCCGTGGGATGCAAACCGATTGTTTACCGCCACTGTTGATGATGGGGCGTTTAGCAATATTCAGGAAATTGTGGCTCGGCCTGACTTGTTAGGTGCGTCGTATTGTCAGTTGTGTTTTGCCAATAATGGCGTGCTGTTTTATTCGGTGGATTTTTCTACTCCTGAGGCTGCCAATTCAGGACTGAACCAGCTTGGCGCTGACGATTATTGGAATGTGTATGCTTGGGACCCGAGTACTCAAGAATCGTTGACGGTAACGGCCGAACACTGTGAGTTTGGCTATCCGCATTGGCAGTATGGCGATGTTCGTATTACCCAGTTTGATGAAACTTCGTTACTTGCTATTGGCAGTCACGCGGAACAAGATGTGTTGTTTCTGATTGACCAAAATGATTATTCTGCTCGTGCGGTTTATCAGGCACAGTCATCCATTCAGAGCTTATCTGGTGGTCAGTCTGGCCATGCCTTAGCCATAGAACTGTCTAATAAAGAAAACCCCGCATTGGTTGATTTTTCCTTGGTTGACGGTGGTGTGCATAAGCAAACACTCAATGCGGGTGCGGCGTACAGCTTGCCGGTATCAATCGCCAATGCCATGACATTTGATACTCGCGATGGTAGACAGGCGCATGGGTTTTATTACCCACCGATAAGTCATCAAAGCAACAATGAAGTTAACGAACTCGCCGATGATGTGTTGCCCCCATTATTGGTGATGGTGCATGGCGGGCCAACCGCCAGAGCGTATGGTTATTTTGATATACAAAAGCAATTTTGGTTGTCCAATGGGTTTGCAATATTAGATGTGAATCACCGCGGCAGCACCGGGTATGGGCGGCGATTTCGTGACTCGCTTTACAGTCAATGGGGGCAATTAGATGCGGTCGATATTATTGACGGCATTCGATCACTCATAGATCAAGGCTTAGTCGATGAAAAGCGTATTTGCATTCGAGGAAAGAGTGCCGGCGGTTATGCGGTTCTTAGAGCCATGACGCAATACCCGAGCGTTTTTAAAGCCGGTGCTTGTTATTATGGCATTGGTAATTTGGCCACATTGGCTGAAGTGACGCATAAATTTGAAAAGCATTACACAGACCGGTTAATAGGCGAGAAGTACGATAAATCATTTGCGCAGACTGGCGAAAGCAAATTCTATACTCGTTCTCCTATTAATGATATTGAGCGCATTGAAAGTGCAATGATAGTGTTTCAAGGCGGTCAAGATAAGGTGGTGCCACCGGAAGTGGCGCACGAAGTAGTACAACAGTTAGCGGATAAATGTGTGCCTCATGAGTACATTGAGTACCCAGATGAAGGTCATGGATTTCGTCAAGCTGAAAACAATATTGACGCTTGGTCGAAAGAATTAACGTTTTATCGCACTCATTTAGGCTAAAATTTCTAACTGTCATTTGAAACACAAACATTAAAATTCCAAGATTAAACAGATGGATATAATTAGAGAAAGAACCATAGCATTGGCGGGTGTTGTGCAAGCCTGTAAAGAGGTTCAGTCGCTGGCGCGCCAAGGCCGGGCGGAACAAACCGCCTATGAAAGCTCATTGAAATCCATTTTAGTGTTGGATGCCATTAATACCCCGGCCGTATATGGCGGGCTCGATGGCGTTAGGAGTGGCTTAAAACTGGTGGCTGATGGTATTTTAAGTTCCGCTTCGGCGCATAATGTGGAAATTCTACGTTATGGAATGTCGGTACTTCAGTTAC
The DNA here is from genome assembly GCA_938045295.1 of uncultured Arenicella sp. Taxonomy (GTDB): domain Bacteria; phylum Pseudomonadota; class Gammaproteobacteria; order Arenicellales; family Arenicellaceae; genus Arenicella. Next base: position 14,177 of record CALINO010000031.1, on the reverse strand, counting down.
AAAGTCAGTTATTGAAAGACCCACGACGTTTTACTGAATTCGGTAATGAAATTGAACGCTTAAGTTCTCACACCATAGAAGATTTGCCTGAGGCGTGTTCATCGGTGTATCAAAAGTATGTGTCTAATTTGCAGCCTCAAGTGATTGTGCAAGGCGAAGAAAATCACCTACAAAATGCAAGTGTACCGCCTCAAATCCGGTCGTTATTACTAGCCGCACTGCGCTCAGCCGTATTGTGGCAACAAAAAGGCGGCAGTCGTTTTCGCCTTCTTTGGGAGCGAACTCGCATGCAAAATTCAGCGCGGGCGCTGTTGCATAATCAATAAACAGAATGATGAACTAAAATTGGGTAATGAACTTTTTTAAATACGTATGTCTGTTTGCATTGCTGCTTTTATTGAAGCCAAGCATTGCGCAAGATGAAGCAAAACAAGAGATGCCTTTAGATGCAGATATGGTGTGGCATGAGAGCCAGTCTGACTTACGGACAATTGTAATTAGTTTGTATCGAGACGGGCAGTGGGGGCAACCACAAAAGATTTATCAAACAAAATCCTTTGTTTCTTCGGCGGTGTCATCCACGTTACAAGATGGCCGAAAAATTGTTTTTTGGAGTGAAGATCAAAAAGAAAAAACCAAGCTTTACTTTACAGTGCAACAGTCGCTTGGTGATATGAGCCGTTGGTCTGAACCGTTGTTGTTGCCTTTTAAGTGTAGAGAATGTTTGGCTGCGACGGCGGTGTTGGATTTTTATGGCAATTTGTGGCTATTCTGGACAGATAACGCCAGTGGCCACGATGATGTGTTTTATTCTATTTACACAAATGGCCAATGGGCTTCGGTTGAACAAGTGAATGCTAAAAACCAAGTGCCAGACATTTTGCCTATCTCTAACCTTAATGATCAAGGGCAAGTTGAGGTGCAATGGCAGTCGTACAGTGTTCTATCAACGGTGTATCAAACGTCATCAAAAACATTTGGCGAACCGTTAAGCAATGATATTATTGCCCCCTTAGTTAATGAGCTTGTATTGCAACCATCAGCTAATCCGTTTGCGTTGTTCAATACAGCGAATTTTGTGCATTTGCCAAGCAAGCGCATACAACAAAATATTTCACTTAGAAATTAACAACGCACTTTGAAAGTCTTTATGTATCCGTGTCATCATAAGCCGCTTAATCGTTTTTTTGCTCTGCAGTCACTATTGCTTGGGCTGGTGTTGTTGGTGCTGACTCGAACTGCGATTGCTACTGAGCCGTTAAATGAAAGAACCGTGGTGGCTTTATTTGGTGACAGTATCTCTGTTGGTTTTAATGCGAATTTTCAAGACAGAAATGGAAATGGCACTACCGACAGAGGTTGCCCGACCATTTATTTAACTAACTTGATGTTAAATGACGGAGACCATCCTTCATGTTCTTCTTCACTGTATAACTCTCCAGTTTTTGATGCCAACAATGAAGCCCGTAATATCATTGTGACTAATTGGGGTGAAGGCGGCACGGACACGGATCGAGGTCAAGCCCGTATTAATGCTCATTTAGGTCAGGCAAAAATAGATTTTGTGGGAAATTCATACATAACATTAATTATGTACGGTACCAATGATAGAAACTCAGGCATCAGCAGTACAACCACAAGAGACAATATTGGCATTATGATTGATCGAGCCCGAGCGTTGGGCTTTACCCCGATATTGTCAAATTTAACGCCCAGAAGTGATCAAAATGTGGGCACCTATAATTCTCAAATTGCGTCACTTGTTGGAAGTAAAAATGTGTTGTTCGTTGATATGCACAGCCGTTTTGTTAATCACTCAGGTGGTTATACGCAGTTAATTGATCAAGAAATAAGCACATTAACCGGAGAAACGATTCGGCTCCATCCAAACAATGAAGGTTATTTAGTGATTGCTGAAACGTGGTTTGATCAGCATTTGAAAAACATAATACCGGCGATTGAAAACCAAACAAACATTGCTCCTATTATTTCCTTATTGTTAGATGAATAGTTGTTGGACGAATAAATAATTGTTAGACAAATCGTTTTTGGGCAACAAATAAAAGGCATTTTATGAAAATTTCTCTGTTGCTCACTGGCAATGAACTCATGAGTGGCGACACGGTTGATTCAAACTCTGCGTACATCGCTCAATCATTAAAAGACTTAGGCATCACCCCGTATGTTAAAAAGGTGGTGGGTGATGATTTGCCATTATTGGTGCAATCCATTCAAGAGCTGTCACGCATTTCTGATGTGTTGGTGATTAATGGCGGTTTAGGGCCAACGGTGGATGACTTAACCGCATTGGCGCTTTCAGAGGCGGTGGGCTCACCATTGCAGCGACACTCAGACGCTCTCAAGCACCTTGAGCAGTGGGCCGAAGCGCGCGATTTTGTGTTAACCGAATCCAACTTAAAGCAAACCGATTTGCCTAAAAACTGCGAAATTATAGAAAACCCTCGAGGTTCGGCAGTAGGCTTCAGTTGTGAGCATGATCAATGTTTGATTTTGTGCTCGCCGGGGGTGCCCAGTGAATTTAAACTCATGGTTGAGCAGCAAATTCTTCCCAAAATCAAAACCTATGGCAACATTAATACGGCCACTAAGATTACTCGTTTACGATTGTTTGGGGTTACCGAATCTGGCTTGCAAGACATTGTTAATCAAAAGTTCCCCGATTGGCCGGCTGAGGTGAATTTGGGGTTTAGAGTTCAAATGCCGGTGATTGAAGTTAAGTTCACCACCATTGGCGAGGCGCACAACGAGTTAAACCATGTGTGGGCGAATAAGTTCCAATCGTTATTTAACAGTTATGTGATCGGTAAGGACGATACTCGTCTGAGCCAAGCGCTTAACACCGCTTTAGCTGATAAAAGCATGACCGTAACAACCGCAGAATCATGCACGGGCGGCGCTATTGCCGCTGGCATTACCAGTGAAGCAGGTTCATCGGCCGTATTTCATGGTGGCTTTGTGGTCTATTCCAATGAAATGAAACAGGCAATGCTAGGCGTAAGCCCGCAATCACTGGAAACTTACGGCGCGGTCAGTGAGGCAGTGGTTATGGAAATGGCGCAAGGGGCCATCAATGTCACTGGCTCTGATATTGCGATTGCCATTTCAGGGGTAGCGGGGCCTACTGGGGGCTCGCCAGAAAAGCCGGTTGGCACTGTCTGGATGGCATGGGGCTCAAAGCAAAACGTAAAGGCAAGGCGATTCTTTTTACCAATGTCACGACTGATTTTTCAACGCACGGCAACGGCCATTGCCATGGACTTACTTCGCCGAGAAGTCTTGGGCTTAGATACTGACGTGGATTATTTCAGTGAGCTTAAGAAAAAACAGGTGCTGAAAAGTGAAGCCTTTTAGGGTTAGTGCTTAGCTCTCTGGTGTACTCAGCAGTTCGGCATAATTGGTCATTGCGCGGCAGACAGCTTCAAGCTCTACATCGTTAATGATATAGGGCGGCATAATGTAGATGAGTTTGCCAAAAGGCCTGACCCAGACCCCTTGCTTAACAAAAAAAGCTTGAGCGTGCGCCACATTCACCAACTCGTTCATTTCCAACACGCCAATGGCGCCTAATACTCGAACATCGGCAACCGACTCTAAGGTTCTGGCGATATTCAAATGCTGCTTTAGTTGACGTTCAATGGTGTGTATTCGTTTCTGCCAATCGCTCTCAAGCAGCGTGCGAAGGCTTTGCACGGCAACCGCACACGCCAATGGGTTGCCCATGAAGGTAGGACCGTGCATAAAAACGCCGCCATTTTGCGATATCCCGTGCGCCACTTCGCGGCTGGCTAATGTGGCGGCCAAGCTCATGTAACCGCCAGTGAGTGCTTTGCCGATGCACATGATGTCGGGTTGAATGTTGGCCCATTCACACGCAAATAACTTGCCCGTGCGGCCAAACCCGGTAGCGATTTCATCGCTGATCAATAAAAGTTGGTATTGATCACATAGTTCCCGAGCCTTCTTTAAAAATTCTGGGTGATAAAACCACATGCCGCCAGCGCCTTGCACAATGGGTTCAAGAATTAAGGCCGCAAGCTCGGCGTGGTTTTCCTTTATCGTGGCTTCCAGGTCTTGCAAGCACTCTGGGTTGAAGTCTTGGTCAAAACGGCAGTTCGGGCGTTGAGTAAACGCTTGCTTAATAACCGCCTTATTAAACAAGTGATGCATTCCTGTGTCAGGGTCACACACCGACATGGCAGCAAAGGTGTCGCCGTGGTAACCGCCTCTGAGTGACAACATTTTGCTTTTCGAGTTGTCACCTTTGGCTTGCCAAAACTGCACCGCCATTTTAATTGCCACTTCCACGCTAATAGAGCCAGAGTCAGCCAGAAAAACGTGCTCTAAATTAGCCGGGGTTATGTCAAGCAAGGTTTGGCACAATTCAATGGCCGGCGAGTGAGTCAAGCCGCCAAACATGACGTGCGACATCGTGTCGATCTGTGCTTTTGCCGCTTGATTTAAGGCCGGGTGATTATACCCATGAATGGCCGACCACCAAGAAGCCATGCCGTCGATGATCTTATCGCCATTCGCCAGTTCTAAATGCACCCCATTGGCTGCCGTTACTAGCTGAGTTGGCAATGGGTTGGTTGCTGATGTATAAGGGTGCCATATGTGCTCTCGATCAAACGTGAGCAGTGCGTCAATTGACTGGTTAGAATGTGGTTTGTCAGTAGGCATTATCAATTTAATAGCAAATTAAGCTGACTAGAAAAATAACAATTTAATGATAAACGCCACAATCACAATATTCAGAGTCCATTTTATTGGGCCAACGCCTTTTTTGACTTGCATGTTTGCCGCTAACCAAGCGCCAGTCCACGTGCCAATCCCAAGCGCAACGCCGTACTCCCAAATCAGATCTAGTTGAGAGGCGAACACAGCAATGGCTACCACGGTGTAACACAACACAATAAACACTTTATGCGCATTGGTGGTGATTAAATCCAGTTGCATCACTCGATTTAACGCAGGCATAAGCAAAAAGCCCACGCCGATGTGAATAAAACCACCCCAAAAACCAATCAGCACCATAAGCAGGTGGCCAGCAATTAGGCGAGCTTTCGTTGGTGTTTGGTTTTGTTGTAGGGTTTTTGGCTGAGGCAAAGCCATAATGATCAGTACGATCACCATAATAACGGCCAATAAAACATTAAATTGGTCGCTGGGTACCTTTGCCGCTAAATTGGCACCAATAAGCGTGCCGGGAATAGTGCAGGCGCCTAAACTTAGGCTGAGTTTAAAATTGGAAAAGCCTTTTCGGTAAAACGCCCACACCGCCGAAATGTTTTGCGGCAGTATGGCTAGGCGATTGGTGCCGTTGGCAATGGTTCCAGGCACGCCTAAGAAAATCATGATCGGAACCGACAGCATAGAACCGCCGCCCGCCATGACATTTAAGAAGCCCGTGGCCACACCCGTAATTGTCAAAAGTATCAACTCAAGCATGCGCAGCATTGTAGCGGATTCAACGCACGGCATTGCCTTTTTTTAGGCATTAATTGTTAGAATAATGCGCTATGAAATTACACTATCAAACCTACTTTGATCAGACCGATCAACACGCGGCAAATACAACGCCTATTTTAATTATTCCTGGCTTATTCGGGTCGTCTGGGAATTGGCGTGGATTTGCTAAAAAATTATCTCAACACTACAACATTATTGTTGTTGATCAACGCAACCATGGAGACTCACCGCATTCTCCGAGCAATGCTTATCAAGACTTGGTGGCCGATATTGTTGAATTGCTGGACGATTTGGAACTTGAAAAAGTGACCTTGTGTGGCCACAGCATGGGAGGCAAAACAGCCATGATGTTCGCGCTTACACACCCCGAACGTTTAGAAAAATTGATTGTCTTAGACATTGCGCCGGTCACCTACACTCACAGCCATGCTCCCATTTTACAAGGTTTGCTTAATGTTGACTTAAGTTCGGCGAAGTCGCGTGCGGATGTTGAGCAGCAACTTGTAAGCGCAATTCCAGACAAAAGCACTCGCTTATTTATCATGCTAAGTCTGTCTGGCAAGCCAGGAGCATACTTTTGGAAGTTAAACGCGTCGGGTTTGTATGATAATTTAGTAAAAATCGGCGGTTTTCCGGTTGCGTCATTGCAAGGTCAACATTACCCTGAAAGTTGTCTATTTTTAAAAGGTGGTAAGTCTGAGTATGTCGCCGAGGAGCATTATTCGGATATTTATCACTTATTCCCACAAGCGACTATAAGCGTCGTTGATAATGCGGGTCATTGGCTGCATGTTGACAGTCCAGAAGCGGTTCTAGCTGAGCTTTTAACCTTTATGAAAAAAGAGTGAATTTATGCCAGATTCGAGTAATGAAACTGATAATGATCAGGTCAACTATGATATGACCGATAAAAAACGAAAATACGCGTTGTTAATTGAAGCACATTCGCAAGATTTGTATAAGTACGCTCTGTGGCTTTGTAAAGATAAAAACATGGCCGAAGACGTGATGCAAGAAACGTTTTTGCGTGCTTGGAAATCGTTAGACAGTTTGCGTGAAGCAAAAGCGGCGAAAAGCTGGTTGTTTACTATTTTTCGCCGAGAACATGCACGTCAATTCGAGCGTAAGCAGTTTGATTACAAAGATGTTGAACACATGGACACCATCGCCGATGCCAATATGGGCTATGACTCACGTCCAGAAGCGTTTGCTTTGCGCAATGCGTTGGTTAAGTTACCAGAAAAATATCGCGAGCCGCTTGAAATGCAAGTTCTGGGTGGTTTTTCGTGTGATGACATTGCCAATATGCTCGGAATCAGTTCAAGCTCGGTAATGACTCGGTTGTTCAGAGCGCGTAAAAAAATGCGTCATATTTTAGGGCATGAAACAATGCCACACTTGGGTGTCGTGGGTGAATAGCAATTGCTATTTCATGGGTCTAAAAAGCAGTAAGGTAAAAAGAAGGTAGTTAACAGTGATTTGTTCAGAATTTAAAAAATTAGCATTGGCTGAGCCCAACTCAGCCGAGCCCAGCTTTATCAGGCACAGTAAAGATTGCCCTGATTGTTTGCAATACGTTGGCGAAATTCGCCAAATGGACACAGATTTATCCAACAGTTTAGACGTGGCTGTTCCTAGCAGTATCATGGCTAAAATCGAGTTGAACCAAATGCTTATAGAAGAGGAAGAGCAGGGCCAAGAGGCCAGTTCGGGCTTTTCCTTTAACCGCTACGCCATTGCTGCCAGCTTTGCTTTAGCTCTCTTTGTTTCCGGCTTTATGGCAAATAGCTTTCTCGGCGGCAGCCGTGATGACTCCTTAGGGGAAGACTATTTGGCCCTACTTTCTGGCGTAATAGAGCACGTTGATGAGCAACCCATGACGCCGGTATGGAGTGCGGAAAAAGCCAATGAAGCGGCTAACATGCACTTATCTAATTACGACGGTGCCATGAAGTTAAAGTTTTTGGAAAATTTGCAGTTCACACGAATATGCCCAATGGGAAAATATCGAGGCTTGCATGCAAGTTTAGAAACCGACAGCGGTAGCGTAACTTTTGCTTACATCAAAGGCGATAAAGTGGATGATCTGTTAGATGCGTCGTACGAAGGTTATGCGGTGCGTGTTAAGCCATTGCGTGATGGCAATTTGATCATTGTTAGCAACACTAACAAGGCATTACAGCAGGCCGATAAGCAGCTTGATGAAGCCATATATTGGAATATTTAGTCGATTAATGATAAGTTCATGATCGATGAAAATAAGCGACAAACGTACAGTTGACGAACAAGAAAAACCAGACGTGTTCGAGTTCTTTGATGAGGACTCGAACACGTTTTCTTATGTTGTCAAAGATCCAAGTTCGAATGCCTGCGCCATTATTGATTCAGTGCTTGATTTTGATTACGCCTCAGGTTCAATTTCGTACACTGGCGCTGACAAAGTTGTTGATTTCCTTAACAAAAACAAACTTCAAGTAACGTATCTGCTAGAGACGCATGTGCACGCCGATCATTTATCAGCAGCGCCTTATATTCAGTCAATAGTGGGTGGTGAAATTGCCATCAGCAAACACATTGTTGAGGTTCAGCAGGTGTTCGGCAAAAAGTTTAATGAAGGCACCGAGTTTGAACGAGACGGGTCGCAATTTGACCTGTTGCTTGAAGATGGTCAAACCTATTCAATTGGTCACTTAACTGGCCAAGCCATTCACACCCCTGGCCATACGCCCGCATGCATGACTCATGTTATAGTTGATGCCGCATTTGTGGGTGACACCTTGTTTATGCCAGACAGCGGCACGGCCCGAGCGGATTTCCCTGGTGGCGATGCGCGTGAGCTGTTTCAATCAATAAAGAAAGTCTTAAGCTTGCCTGAGCAAACACGTTTATTTATGTGTCATGATTACCAGCCAAACGGCCGAGAACTCAGATACGTAACAACCGTTGCTGAGCAAAAACAAACGAACATTCATGTTAAAGAAGGCGTGTCTGAAAATGACTTTGTCGCCATGAGGGAGAAAAAAGACGCAACCCTTAAAATGCCTAGGCTGATTTACCCTGCGCTGCAAGTAAATATGAGGGCAGGGTGTTTTCCGGAACCGGAAGAAAATGACATGAGCTATCTGAAAATTCCCATTGCTGGCCTGAAAAAAACACTCACTCGCTCTTCTTAAATTACTCCTTCAAACCGGCCTGATAAGGATGGTCCTGCAGAAAATAATCACGTGGCTAGTACTGCAAAATGCAGCCAGTCAATAACCTCACTGTTTCTCAGTTCATACGCTGGCACAGAAATAATAGCGACAGTTGCCAAACTGTATAAGAAAACTATGGAGCTGCGCTCATTAACGACTATAATGCGTGGTTCGATACAGGTGGCAGATAAAACCTATTATGAAAACCGCAGAATTACGAACCCGATTTCTAAACTTTTTTGCTGATAATGGCCACACTAATGTAGCCAGCAGCTCATTGGTGCCCGGCAATGACCCAACCCTATTGTTCACTAATGCGGGCATGGTGCAATTTAAGGACTTGTTTTTGGGCAATGAAACGGCCGACTACGCACGAGCCACCAGCTCGCAGCGCTGTGTTAGAGCTGGCGGTAAGCATAATGACCTTGAAAATGTAGGTTACACGGCTCGTCATCACACGTTTTTTGAAATGTTGGGTAACTTTAGTTTTGGCGATTACTTTAAGCGAGATGCGATTCAGTACGCATGGACGTTTTTAACCCAAGAGTTGAAATTGCCAGCAGAAAAACTGTGGATAACGGTATACGAAAAAGACGACGAAGCCGCCGATATTTGGTTAAACGAAATCGGTGTCAGCCCAGAACGGTTTTCGCGCATTGGTGAAAAAGACAATTTCTGGTCAATGGGCGATGTTGGCCCATGCGGCCCATGCAGTGAAATATTTTACGATCACGGTGAGCAGTATTGGGGTGGCCCTCCGGGAACTCCTGAAGAAGACGGCGATCGTTATATCGAGATTTGGAATTTGGTTTTCATGCAATACGACCGCAGCGCTAATGGCACGTTAACGCCATTACCCAAGCCGTCAGTAGACACCGGCATGGGCTTAGAGCGCGTTGCCGCCGTTATGCAGCATGTTAACAATAACTATGAAATTGATCTGTTTAGCAATTTAATCAGTGAAATTTGCCAAATCGTTGGTGAAAAAGACAGCAAGCACCATTCGGTGCGAGTGATCGCTGACCATATACGTTCGTGTTCATTTTTAATTGCCGATGGCGTTATGCCTTCCAATGAAGGGCGTGGTTACGTATTGCGGCGCATTATTCGCCGTGCTGTGCGTCATGGGTACCAGCTTGGCGGGCAAACCCCATTTTTTCATAAATTGGTTAAAGCCTTGGCGGATGAAATGGGTGATGCCTACCCAGAACTGCGTGAAAAACAAGCATTGATCGAAACCGCGTTGGAAAAAGAAGAACGCCGTTTTGCCGAAACCTTAGATCAAGGTTTAAAAATATTTGCACAAAAAACTCAAGACCTCAGCGGCAAGACCGTGCCGGGTGAGTTGGTGTTTTTGTTGTATGACACCTATGGTTTTCCAGCCGACTTAACCGCAGATGTGGCGCGTGAGCAAGGCATGGTGATTGACCAAGAAGGGTTTGAAGTGTTGATGGAACAGCAACGCGAACGCGCCAGAGCGGGCAGTCAGTTTGCTGCTCAAGAAGAGGTGTCCATCGATGTCGAGCAAAAAACTGAATTTGTCGGTTACACAGAACTGAGTGATAGCGGTAAAGTGTTGGCATTGAATGTGGGCGGTCAAGCCGTTGATTTTATTAGTGCTGATCAAGAAGCGGTGGTGGTGTTAGACAGCACCACATTTTACGCGGAAGGTGGCGGGCAATGTGGCGATGAAGGTCAGTTGGTGGGCGATAATTGCGTGCTCTCTGTGAGCGATTGCCGTAAATTACCCAACGGTGCATTTTTGCATATCGTGAAAGTAGAAAAAGGCGCGCTCAAATTGGGCGAAGTGGTTTCCACTCAGGTTGATCAAGAAGCAAGGTTCGCGGCTGCCGCAAACCACTCGGCGACGCATTTATTGCATGCCGCACTTAAAAAAGCATTGGGTGCGCACGTGAATCAAAAAGGCTCATTGGTAACACCTACTCGACTGCGATTTGACTTTTCTCATGACGCGCCGGTATCGGCTGAGGAGATTTTACAAATAGAGGCCTTGGTTAATGAGCAGGTGTTTGAGCAACGTGATGTGACCTCCAAAGTGATGGCGCTGGACGAGGCCAAAACCGCTGGGGCAGAAGCCTTGTTTGGTGAAAAATACGGCGCCGAAGTAAGAACTATTTCCATCGGCGAGTTTTCATTTGAATTGTGTGGTGGTACTCACGTTGCTAATACTTCTGAAATTGGTTTGTTTAAAATTACCACCGAGTCAGGAGTGGCCGCAGGCGTTCGCCGAATTGAAGCGGTGACCCGAAGAAACGCGGTTGACTGGGCGAATGCGCAGCAAGCCACCTTGTTGAGTGCGGCAGCGCTATTAAAGACCGACGTAAACAGCGTGGGTAAGCGTATTGAGCAGTTGCAAAGCCAAGTAAAAACCTTGGATGCTGATAAGAAAAAATTGCAGCAATTGATTGCCAGCGGCTCGGCCGGGCAAGATATGGCGTCTCAGGCTCGCCAGGTTGGTGACGTTATGTTGTTAACGGCAATTTTAGATGGCGCAGATAAAGACATGCTGCGAACCACCATAGACAGTTACAAAGACAAGCATACGAATGGCGTTATTGTGCTTGGCGCTGAAGTGGATGGCAAAGTTAAGTTAGTGGCAGGGGTGGCTAAATCAATCTCTAAGCAATACCCTGCTGGAAAAATTATTCAGCACATCACCGCCGTTGCCGGTGGGCGCGGCGGTGGCCGGCCTGATATGGCTGAAGGTGGCATTTCAGACGCTGAAAAACTTGGCGAATGTTTGGATGCGGTAGAAGGGTGGTTGCAAGAAAACAGCTGAAAACTTCAGAATAACGATAATTGACGGTACTTAGTTGTATGTTTTGTCATTAAATCCCGTAAAAAGATTTACAGACAAAGGTAAACAATGTTTAATCGCCGTTCGAAAAAATATTGCGCTTAATTTCACGGTAAAACGTAGCAACGCAACCTGTTTGCGGGCGAATGTTTTGGTGGGCGTAATGCAGTTAAATTTGTTGTGATTGAATGAGCTTTTAATGCGCTCAAAATGCAATTGCAAAGGTCAAAAAATGAGCCTCATTGTAGAAAAATTTGGTGGAACCTCAGTTGGTACGGTAGAGCGTATTAATGCGGTTGCCGATAAGCTGATAAAAAAGCATGAAGCGGGTGAAAAGCTGGTTGTCGTTGTGTCGGCCATGAGCGGTGAAACTAACCGCTTAATTACGCTGGCTAATGAGATATCGGACGCGCCACCCGCGCGAGAAATGGATGTGCTGGTTTCTACGGGAGAGCAAGTGACCATAGCTCTGTTATCTATGGCGTTGCAAAAACGCGGTAATGACGCTCGTTCATACACCGGCGGGCAAGTCACCATTCGCACTGATAATGTGCATTCTAAGGCTCGCATTTTAGACATTGATGACGACAAAATAATTTCAGATTTAGACCAAGGCCGAATTGTTGTTGTGGCTGGTTTTCAGGGTATAGATAATTCTGGAAATATAACCACGCTAGGGCGTGGTGGTTCAGACACCACGGCCGTGGCCGTGGCGGCGGCTATCAAGGCCGATGAATGTCGAATTTACACCGATGTCGATGGTATATACACAACCGACCCACGAGTGGTGCCCGAAGCCAAGCGACTAGACACCATTACCGCTGAAGAGATGTTAGAACTGGCGAGCTTGGGTGCGAAAGTGTTGCAAACGCGTTCGGTTGAGTTTGCTGGCAAATACAAAGTTCCGTTGCGTGTTTTGTCTTCATTTGAAGACGGTGTAGGCACATTAATTACTTATGAAGAAGAGGGCTCATCAATGGAAGCACCATTGATTTCAGGCATCGCGTTTCAACGCGACGAAGCCAAACTAACAATTCGTGGCATTCCAGATCATCCTGGAGTGGCGCATCAAGTGCTGGGGCCAATATCCGATGCTCACATCAATGTTGATGTGATTATTCAAAATGCCAGCGCAAAAGGCTTAACCGACCTTACGTTTACAGTACCAAGAGCGGATTATCAGCCATGCATGGAGTTGCTTCATGGCATGGTCGATACGCTGGGTGCAAAAGACGTTAAGGGCGATGACAAAATAGCCAAGGTTTCTATTGTAGGAGTGGGTATGCGTTCACATACAGGGGTCGCGAATACAATGTTTAAAACCTTAGCTGACAATGACATTAACATTCAGATGATTTCCACGTCTGAAATTAAGATTTCTGTCATTGTTGATGAATCTAAATTAGAGCAAGCAGTCAAAGAACTGCATAAAGCATTTGAATTAGATTTATAAGTTTATTTATCTTATAAAAGTAAACTGTTTAATGTAGATGTCGCAATATTTTTAATGTTGCTTTTACAGCTTCTTTGTCTTCATGTGTTACCATATGCCGAGGAGCTAAGCATTAGGAATAATGTGGGTGGGTTGTTTTTCAAGGCGTAGTTAGCGCAGCGTGTTTTTTTTGAAGAAGTTGTAGATTTTAGAATCTACTTCAATATAATACGCGCACTGTCTGCGAAAGGGTTTATGGCGAAGAGAAGTCTGCGTAAGTAGATGTGAACTTTGCCCATGTCTTCGGCTTAATTTAATTAGGTTGAATGACATAAATGCTGGAGATCGTAATGTTAATTTTAACTCGACGTATTAATGAAACGTTAAATATTGGTGACGACGTGCAGGTGACTGTACTCGGCATAAAAGGTAATCAAGTACGAATTGGTATCAATGCCCCGCGAGATGTTCCTGTACATCGCGAGGAAATTTATCAACGTATAAAACGCGAAGAGCGCATGGGGGATGATGCTCAAAGTGGTGATGATTACAGCAGTGATCACGATTATCGTGGCGCCGATTATTTTAGTGATGAAGATACGGTTGGAAATAAGTAAAAAATAGGTACAATAGCGCCTCGCAATTATTGCGTCGCACTAAAAAGTATTGAAAGAGTTTATTAAATAAAGCAGTTGCCCTAACCGGTTTACATGGCTGCTTTATTAAACAAAGCTCGGAGAAGTGGCCGAGTGGCTGAAGGCGCTCCCCTGCTAAGGGAGTATAGGGTTTATAGCTCTATCGAGGGTTCGAATCCCTCCTTCTCCGCCATTTATAAATTGCCTCTGGTTATTAGTTTTTTGCTATTAATTCAGAGCAATTTATAAATGCTAAGCAAGTGAATATTGTCGGTATTACGGCGTGTTCAAAAAGTTGTGAGTTATGTAAAAAAGTCGTTGCTAAATGTAGGTTAAACGATTAGTATCTCGCACCTCAAAACGGTAAGCAGTTTTAGCCGTTTGAATGAATTTGAAAGAGTTACGCGCATGTAGCTCAGCTGGATAGAGTACCTGGCTACGAACCAGGCGGTCGGAGGTTCGAATCCTTCCATGCGCGCCATTTTAAGAAAGCGGAATCAATCATCTAGATTGGTTCCGCTTTTTTATTTGTCTGAAAAGGTAAAATAGAAGGTAAAATAAATCGCCTTTTTAATCAGGTGCGGGGTCAGCCGTCCGCCTTGATGGGC
>CALINO010000030.1 GCA_938045295.1 uncultured Arenicella sp. | reverse complement strand
CACTCATCACAGAACAGTTTGCCCTACCCTCTGCTGCACTTCACTCAACGAAACCGCGTTGAACTTGTGCAGGAGTACCAGCTTGGACACACCAACACCAAGGATACTTCTAACAGCCTTGTTAACCGTCATTATGTCGGTATAACAAATGTCGGATTAATATATTATACCGACATGGGAAATCGGCTTTTTTTCCTTTTTTAAAACAATAACTTGAATTCATTTCTAAAACTTTTTCTTCCATAAAAACCGACATAATGTCGGTATAACTGTTTGTCGCTTTTGTCGGAGCATAAGTTTATTTTTGTTTTCATTCAATCACTTATGCCGTTTTGGCTAATATATTAACCCGACCGTCGGCTTTTTTGTTGTGTTAGCAAAGGCCGCTAAGTGTTTTGCCCATGAGTGAAAACTTGACGTGTTTAACTTGGCCTTGATGACAACGCTTGAGAAAGCAGTTTAGAGGTAATATCAACCACCGAAATGACCGAGTCATAGTCCATTCTGGTTGGGCCTATTACGCCGAGGGTGCCAATGACTTTGCCATCAACCGCGTAAGGGCTGGCTATAACGCTGCACTCGCCTAACGCGCTGAAGCCTGATTCTTCGCCAATAAACACGCTGACGCCTTCGGCTTTCATGCTGCGATCAAGCAAATCAAGCAAGTCGCGTTTGGTTTTGAACGCATCGAACAATTTTTGCAGGGTTTGAATTTGGCACAGATCAGGCACGCCTAAGAGCTTTTGTTCGCCACTGACCACCACATCTGATTGCGAGTTTTCGTCTTCTTCGGAGATCACTTGGGTGGCTGCCTGCATGGCCGACTGGTTAATGCGGTGCATTTCATCGTTGTCGGTCTGCATGTCTTGAATGAGCAAACGGCGCACGTCTTGTAAGGTGTTGCCTTTGTATCGATGATTAAAGAAGTTGGCCGCTTGCACTAATTCAGACTCGCTAAAGCCTTCCGCCGACGACAACACTCTGTTTTGCACTCGCCCGTCTTCGGTCACTAAAATAGCAAGCACGCGGGTTTTAGAAAGGCGCATGAATTCTAATTGGTGAAACCGTGTTACTGATTGATTCGGCAGCACCACCATGCCGGCAAATTGAGTTAGCTCTGACAATACGTCTGATGCGTGCGCAATCAATTTTTCAGGGTCAGATTCGCCTTCAAAACGGTGAGTGAGCTCTGAAACGGCTTCTTTGGTGGGCTCGGTGGCTCTGATCATGCTGTCAACAAACAGCCGATAACCTTGCACGGTTGGAATACGCCCAGCGGAAGTGTGAGGCGCGGTAATTAAACCCAACTCTTCTAAATCGGCCATGACGTTGCGCACCGTTGCTGAGCTAACGCCCAGTTCTGGTAGTTTTGAAAGCGTGCGAGACCCGACTGGTTGACCTTCTTCAATGTAGGTTTCAACCAAGTTCTTTAGTACATTTTCAGCGCGGTTATCTAAGCTCATATAGTTTAGTTGGTTTACTTCAGTTGCTTGCGATCCAGCCTTTTACATCAACACCTTACAAAGCGACTAAACTTTACAAAGCACTCGTTACGGTTGCTAAGCCCTGTGTGAACAGCCTTGCCTGTAAACAGCCCAGTTCAAACCACGGGTGTTTATTAAAGTTTAAGAAGGCTGGACAAACGTGAGTAGCAACGCCACAATCGGTTCGTTAACAATCATAAATGAATTTCCGCATGTTTAAAACTGTTGGTGTATTTGGAAAATACAAAGACAAAAGCGTTGAAAAACCAGTAAAGCAACTCACACAACACCTTGAAGCTAAAGGGGTTAAGGTGAAGCTTGGTTATACCACGGCGGAAGAAATCACCCGTGAATTGCCGCAAGAGTTACTGCATGAAAACCTAACTTCTGACATTGAGTTGGCGATTGTGATTGGTGGCGACGGCACTTTACTGCATGTATCGCGCCACATGGCGGAGAAAAACATACCCATTGCGGGGGTTAATTTAGGCACTCTGGGCTTTTTAACCGACATACCGTTGGCCGATATGCTGCCCGAAGTAGACAAAATACTGAACGGCGATTTCGTGCTTGAAAACCGCATTATGTTGCAAGTGCGTGTACTTAAAAATGGCAAGTGCGTGTATCACGAACACGCGCTTAATGATGTGGTGATTGGGCGCTACGCACTAGAAAAGCTGATTAACTGGCAAGTGCAGGTCAACGGCCAATTTGTTACCTCTTCTCGCTCAGACGGCGTTATTTTAGCCACACCCACAGGCTCAACCGCCTACGCATTATCCGCCGGTGGCCCCATTGTGCACCCTGGCACTGATGTTATATCGATGGTGCCGGTGTCACCGCACACACTGTCTAACCGCCCTATTACCTTACCGGCCGATGCCACGGTGGAGTTGTCGCTGCACAATAAAACCGCCAATTGCGCACACGTATCGGCCGACGGTTTAATTGGTTACAATTTAGAGGGTGATGAAGTGGTTGAAGTTACTCGCTCACCCTACACGGTGAAGCTAGCGCACACGCAAACGTACAATTACTTCGCTATGCTACGCGCCAAGCTCGGCTGGGGCAGTGAGCGCTAACCGTGGCTCATTAGCATCATTTTCAAAAGAAACATTCGGTTATTACGCAGGCCTTGTTATAATTTTAGATTATGGCGTTACAAGAACTAAGCATCCGAAATTTTGCCATCATCAAACAGTTGGAACTGGAAATTGATGACGGCCTAACCGTGGTCACCGGTGAGACCGGCGCGGGCAAATCCATTGTGCTGGGCGCATTAAATTTGTTATTGGGTTCGCGAGCTGAAACCGACATGATTCGCTACGGCGAAGAACAATGTGAGATCACCGCCCTATTTTCAATTTCCCAACAAAAAAATGTAAAAACTTGGCTTGAATACAAAGACTTAAACAACAAAGATGAAGTGGATTATTGCTTGATTAGGCGCGTTGTTCGCAACAATAAGCCCACCAAGTGCTACATTAACGACCAACCCACCACGCTTGCCAGTTTAAAAGAATTAGGGCTTATGTTGGTTGATCTGCACGGCCAGCATGAACATCAATCATTGCTTCGAGCAGCGCATCAGCGCCACATCATTGATCAGTTTGCGGGTCATGAAGAATCATTAAAAAACATGGCGTCTTTGGCCGCCCAAATTAACCGCATTAAGCGTGAGCTTGCGCAAATATCGCAAACCAACACCGATAACTTAGACCGCATGGAACTTATGTCGTTCCAACTCAATGAGCTCAATGAGGCCAGCATTGTGGATGGTGAGTTTGAGGAGTTAGAGCAAGAACACTTAAAGTTGAGCCATTCTCAGTCATTGCAAGATGGCATTAACGAAGCTTGCGACAACTTGTTTGACAATGAAAGTAGTAATGTCAGCCTAGAACTTGGGCGGGTAATTAACCATATTTCAGCGCTGGTGCCCTTTGATCAAAGCCTTGAACCGGCGGATGAGCTGTTAAACAGCGCGTTAGCTCAAATAGAAGATGCGAAAGACGTTTTAAGCAGCTCGCTTGCCCGTATAGAACAAAACCCTGAACGGCTAAGAGAAGTAGAACAACGCCGCGACACCTTAATAAATTTAGCTCGCAAGCACCGTTGCGCTGAAAATGAACTGGCGGCAAAACATCAAGAGCTGTTAGACGACTATGAGCGCTTAGAAAATCAGCACGCACAGCCTGAAAAGCTGCAAGCTGAGCTTGATGCGCTACTAAAGCAATACACCGAGGTGGCCAGCGCCATTTCAAGCACTCGGCAAACCATAGCCAAGCAGTTATCGGAAGAAATCACTCTGCAAATGCAAGATTTAGGCATGATGGGCGGAAAACTGTCTATTGCCGTTGAATCGCACACCGGTGATCACACTGAAAAACCCATTTCTGAGCACGGCATTGACCACATTGAGTTTTTAGTAAGCACCAACCAAGGCATGCCACTGAAGCCGTTAAGCAAAACGGCATCGGGCGGCGAACTGTCTCGCATCAGCTTGGCGATTCAAGTGATTACCAGTAAACAGTCAGAAACCCCTACCTTGGTGTTTGACGAAGTGGATGTTGGCGTGGGCGGCAAAGTGGCTGAGATTGTGGGCACACGCTTAAGAAACCTGGGTAAAAACGCTCAAGTGCTGTGCATTACGCACCAACCGCAGGTGGCCTCTCAAGGCCATCAACACTTATTGGTGGATAAAATCAGCCACGGCTCAGGCACGTTCTCAACGCTAACCCCGTTAGACAACGACATGAGAACCAACGAAATAGCGCGCATGCTCGGTGGCAGCGAAATCACCGACCGCACCCGTGCGCACGCCCAAGAAATGCTGCAATCGGCGGCGGCACTGTAAATCATGACTCAAAATCACGACAACGCCACAGGCGTAAGCAATACAGATGTGGTGCGCACCGCAACCGAAGATGATGTGCCGGGCATTCAAGCATTACTGAACCATTACGCTGCGATGGGAAACCTGTTACCCAGAACGAAAAGCGATATCATCAAACAACTGAGCCACTTTCGGGTGATTGCACGAGATTCGGCCATTATTGCTTGCGGTTCTTTAGAAAATTTCACCCCAGAACTGGCTGAAATACGCAGTTTAATGGTTAATGAAACCATTAAAGGCGCTGGCTTGGGGCGTAAAATTGTGGCGGAGCTTTTAGCCCTGGCCGAGCAGCGTGAAGTTAAACGCGTAATGGCCTTAACTTACGTGCCCGGTTTTTTCCATAAAATGGGCTTTGAAACAGTAGATAAAGACATATTTCCTGAAAAAATTTGGGGCATTTGTGTAAACTGCTATAAGTTTAATAATTGCGATGAAATCGCTGTGCTCAAAAAACTGTAAGGTCAAATTTTACACAACCTCCCAATGCAGCATAAAAAGCACAGAATAAAAATCAGAACAAAGAAATGAAAATCAGCCTTAACGCATTTAAATTAAGTACCGTTATCTTTATCAGCGCATTGTTACTGGGCGCTTGTATCAAGCCGTATCAGCCCGACATTCAACAAGGCAACATCATTAATAACAGTGATTTGCGTGAACTTAATTACGGCATGAGCAAACAGGAAGTGTTGTTTATTTTGGGCACGCCCATGGTGATTGACCCGTTTAACACACAACGCTGGGATTACTTTTATTCACGCCGCAATCAACAACGTAAAGACACCGAGCAACGAGTAATTACCGCCATTTTTGACGGCGACAAACTGGTTGAGCTCAAAGGTGACGTTACCTTAGACACATTGAGCAGCCTTGAAGAAAGCACCGAAGACAAGCAACATGGTGGCACGGTTATTACCAAACCAACACAACGAGAAAAAGGATTGCTGAACCGGTTGGGCATTATCAAACCAAGAAACGCGGTCAAGAAAAAGAAAAAATAGCCACTGAGCTTAATTTCAAACTAAGAATCACGAAAAGCCCTGATCGGATTATTGGGGCTTTTGCTTTTGTAATATCGACGTTTATAACAACAGGTGCCGCGCAAAGCTGATAAGCCGAACCCGCGCCCTATTAAAGGCTTAGGCATGTTATATTTCGCGTTATTAAACAATAATAAATACTGAGTACCAAGCTCATCTCGCGACCAATACTAACCGTCGACGCTGATTACTATGTTTACAAACTTTCCATTACTCGAAGCAAACCCTCAGCTTGGGCTTAAAAACGGCATACACCGAGATACCGGCGAAATATTTCGTGACTCTACATTGTCGAACTACATACAAATAGCGGTGTCAGACGCGTTCACGCAAGCGAACGATAAATCTTTATTTTCTTTAGACATCGAGCAATTAAGCAATACCGATGAACTGAAAGCCGCCCTTTCTAGCCTGCCATTTTCGTATTTGCAAACGCTTAACCTGAGCGGGGTTAACCATGTGCTGGACTTGTCTGAAGACTTTGGCGGCGTTGCTCATTACCTAGCGGATAATGTCGGCACTGTAGAGTCTGTAAAAATAGACCCTGATCTGGCTCGTTTATCAACGCTTCGCTGTGCGAACAAGCACAACGTCAAACACATTTCAGAAACCTTAAGTAAGCTGAACTTTAGCGAAGGCGTTTACGATTTAATTATTATTGGCCAACTCGAAGCGCTGAATTTAGCGCACGATGAATTGTATGCACTGCTTGGCAAATTACGCGCGGCACTTACACCGCGCGGTGTGCTGGCGATCAGTGCGCCCAACAGCCAGCGGTTATCACGCATCACCAATCAAGGTAATGCGCCACTGGCCTACCAAGATTTATATCAAAGCACCGCGGCGCATGAGGTGATAAACCAAGTAACCCGCCGCGATTTTAGAAACACGCTGTTGGCTCAAGGGTTTTCCAGCACAGAATTTCACGCCACGTTTTCTGCCGGCAACGATTGCCGCAACCTTTTTTCAGAAAACTATTTAACCTCGTGCGTGGATGCGCTCAATCATTTTTACCGATTAGGTTCAATTGACAACCCGCTCATTTGTGAATATTTGCTGTACCAACGCTTGGTGAATGACAAGCAAAACTTGGTGGATTTGGCCTCGCGCTTTGTGGTGCTGGCAGGGTCGTCCAACGATGCCATCAATCAACTATACGGTAATGACTTCAGTCATTTCCCGGGCTTAGGCCGACAGCCGGTTTGGCGCACAATCACTCAACGGCGCCGAGCCGCGCCTGAGGTCGAAAAACGACTGATTCACCCCAGTGAAGCGCCCTCTTCAGGCAATGAGCCAGCGCCATCACTCAGCTTAGTATCTCAAAATCTGGCACCGCAAGCCTTCCAAAAAGGGGCCTTGCTGGTTGGCCAATGGCTTAACGCCTTGCTCGACAACGACCACAAAGCGTTTGAAGCATTGGTGGAGCAATACCAAACTTGGCTAATAGCGTTTGGCAAAAATAACGACTTATCAACACTGGCGTATGATTTACTGCCGTTTAATTTAATCGTTAATGGCCGCTCAGGTGACTACCAACCAATTGATACTGAGTGGCAAATCAATCAAAAAATCAGCGGCGACTTTGTCTTATTCAGAGCCCTCTTTTGGTTCGCGTTTGAAAACAAGCCGGTATTAAAAGCTTTCGCCAAAGACAACAATCTGTATTCAATTGCCACCTTCATCATTCGCTTTTTACCAAGTGCCCACAGCTTGGCCGATTTAGAACCGTACATTGAACTTGAAGAGCAAATACAAGCCGAGATTGATAATGACTTTCGTGCCAATTCGATTTCTTTATCGGTATTGCAGCCCTTAAGCTCAGCCTCGGACATTGCCCTTGAAGCGCCGCTGAAACTACAGGCAGCGTGGAGCAACAACGAACAAGAGGTTCGTTTAGATCAAGCCAACCTACAAGACTGGCAGCGATCGCAAGAATGGCAAAACGTGCAAGTGGCACTTGCCCCTTACCAATCAAGCCACCCTATTCTTAGAATTGACCCCATGTCTGAATGCGGTGCGCTGCAAGCGCAAGCACTGCAGATTGAGTCCGCCGATGGCACGGTTTTATGGTCAGCCAACATCACTGACGCTACCAGCTCACAAGGCATACAAGCTAACGGTGATGTTTTATTAGCCACCAATGATGACCCGTATTGGTTGTTCGATTGCAGTGCAGTCAAAGGCATTGATCAAGCTAGCACGCTGTCTATCAAGTTGGCTTGGGTTTGGGGCGAACATTACAGCCAAACATTAAGTGTGTTCAGCGATGCCGTTTCGTCAATGAATGCCGACTTAGTGGCGCAATCGCACAAGCTCAATCAATACCAAGCCGACATTGAATACCAGGCTCAACGTATTGATGACTTACTCGGGCATCGCAAAGACTTAACCGAAATGCTCAAAGAAGAAGAGCAGCGTTTTAAGCATGAGCGTAAAACCAAACAAGCGCAAATAAACCACCTTGAAGCCCGTTTGCACGCTCAACATGTGCGTAACGACGAGTTACACGGTTACTTGTTGATGCGCCCTTCCACGCGCGCAAAACGAGTCGCCCGCCGCTGGTTGAACAAACTCACTGGCAAACCAATGGTGGATGCCGTGCCAGCCCCGCCTGTAGCGCCACCAGCACCGCCAGCCGACCCATTACCCACTGGCGAGCTGATTGGCCAGAACACCGAAGACTATGATCTTTGGGTGTTGGAAAACACGTTGTCTGACGCTGAGATTGACGCCGCTAAAGCCGACATTGAAAGCATGAAGCACAAACCGGTGTTTTCTATTTTGGTGCCTATTTACAATACCGACCCCGAGTATTTGCTGCCGATGATTGATTCGGTGCGTAAGCAAATTTACCCTCATTGGCAGTTATGTTTGGTGGATGACTCGTCGCCCAAAACCTATTTAAAGCGAATTTTGGAACATGAAGCACTGCAAGATGAGCGCATTAGCATTCAATTAAATGACGTAAATCAGGGCATTTCGGTCACTACTAACGACGCGTTAAGCATGGCGACTGGCGATTACATTGCCCTGCTCGACCATGATGACGAAATCAGTATTGATGCATTGTATGAAAATGCAAAAGTCATTAATCAAACGCCTGAAGCCGGCCTTATCTACAGCGACGAAGACAAAATGGACATGCAAGGCAACCGCCTTGAGCCTTATTTTAAGCCAGATTACTCGCCCGACCTGCTGGACACCAATAACTACATTTGCCACTTCACAGTGATTAAAAAGTCGATCATTGATGGCTTTGGTGGTTTTCGTGAAGGCTTAGACGGTTCACAAGACCATGATGTGATCTTGCGAGCCGCCGATGCGGCCGAAAAGATCGTGCATATTCCTAAAATTTTGTACCACTGGCGTAAAATTCCGGGCTCTACGGCGGTGGTTTACGATTCAAAATCGTACGCATGGGAAGCTGGCCGTAAAGCGGTTGAAGACTTGCGCCGCAAGCACGAAGACAATGTGCGCGTTGAGTTTGGCAGCCTAAAAGGCACCTACCGCGTGTTCCGCGAGATCAAAGGCGAACCCTTAGTCAGTATTATTATTCCATTCAAAGATAAGCCTGAACTGTTGGACTCGTGCCTGAACTCAATACTCAATCGCAGCAGCTATCAAAACTTTGAAATTATTGGCGTCAGCAATAACAGCGAAGAGCCATTAACGCATGAGCGCATGGCCGCCTTTGCCGAGCAAGACAGCCGAGTTAAGTTTGTTGAGCATAATGTGCCGTTTAACTTCTCAGACATTTGCAATTATGGCGTGTCTGAAAGTAAAGGTGAGTACGTGGTGTTGCTGAATAACGACATTGAGATCATCACACCAGACTGGATTGAACGCATGTTGGAGCACGCTCAGCGCGACAACATTGGCGCCGTGGGCTGCAAGTTGCTCTATCCTAATGGCCGCATTCAACACGCTGGCGTGGTCGCAGGCATGGTTGGCGCGGCTGGCCACCCGCATAAGTTTTTCCCAGACAACCACATTGGCTACCATGGGCGTTTGCACATGGTGTATAACGTCAGTGCGGTAACCGGCGCCATGATGATGATGGCGCGAGCTAAATTTGATGAAGTGGGCGGGCTGGATGCCGACAACCTTGCGGTTGCTTATAACGACATAGATTTGTGCCTGAAGTTATTAGACAAAGGCTACTACAACCTGTTTACACCGCACGCCAAGGCCACGCACCATGAATCCATCAGCCGTGGTTATGAAGACACCGACGAAAAAATGCAGCGTTTATTAAAAGAACAATCGCACTTTTTAACCACATGGAAAGACTTTCTTGCCAAAGGCGACCCGTATTACAATCCAAATTTGAGTTTAAAAAATGAACGTTTCTCTTTGAAGTTCAAAGATTAAACCAACCCGCAAAAACAAGACATTGCAAATTACGTAACTAACGCAACGACATGGCATTGAATAACGAACAAAAACAAGCTTGGGAAAAAGACGGTTATCTATTACTAGAAGGTTTCTACAGCCACTCTGAGATAGATCACATCAATGCATTGATTGACCGACTTTGGAAAGACCGTAAAAAGCTTGATGCACAGTATGTGATTGATATTTTTGTGGAAACCGACGAAGAGCGCCGAGTTTACTTTGCCGATGCGCCAGCCAATGCTCGGCAATCACCGTATAAGTTAAATGATCTTTACTTAAGCCGAGAAGAAATTCGTGAAATGGTGATTGGCGCCCGCTTAGCTCCAATTTTGCGTGAGTTATTAGAAGGCTCGCCAATGGTGTGCAACAGCCTTAACTTTGAGTTTGGTTCACAACAAGACTATCACTTTGACACGTTTTACATGCCATCACCCACGCCGAATAAAATGGTGGCGTCGTGGATTGCGTTAGAAAATGCCACACCAGATAACGGCCCACTGAGCTATTACCCAGGCAGCCATAAAATTGCCCCGTATAAATTCTCCAGCGGCTCAACTATTATTGTGAATGATGAAATGCCTTCTTTTCGTGACTACATTTACAGCGAAATAGATAAGTTAGCATTAACGCCAACAACGTTACTGGCCAACAAAGGCGACGTGCTAATCTGGCACTCTCAGTTATTTCACGGTGGCAGCCCGATTAACGACAAATCAAAAACTCGCAAATCATTGGTGACCCATTACTTTACCACCGAAGATTTCCCAGACGCTCATGCCCCTAAGGTGTGCGAGCAAGGTTGTTATATGGCACGCCCCGCACAACCAGTGGGCTATGAATTCAAACCTAAGTCGTGGTTTCAACGCACTTTCGGTTAAAAAAACGCTAAAATCAAACACAAAGAAGATAATAAAGTTTGCTTAACAGACTGAATAATAAAGAATATTTATATGCTTTTATTGGTATAGCCGTATTGTTGCGCCTACTGCTAATGCCCTTCTTTTCGCACGTAGACTTATACTCGGAATACCGCCGGGTGTTTTACGTACTTGAGAACGGTTTGTTCTTAGAAAACAGCTACCGCTTTGTCACCTTTTGGCTTGAAATGGCGGGCGCTGCATTCTCGACCTTATTCATCAATGTCAGCGATGGCTTGTTTCATTTAGACGACCCAACGCAATCCACGTCGAATTTAACCGACTATGGCTTTTTCCTAAATGACCCGAATATTTTCAGGCATTTATTCTTCTTTAAATTACCGTACCTGATTTTTGATATTGCCACCGCCGTGGTGATATGGAAGTTTGTCGATAATCCGGTACACAAGCGCATTGCACTCTTGTTGTGGCTGTTTAACCCGGTCACTCTGTTTGCCACGTATATTTTCGGGCGCTTTGAAGTCTTTGGTTTGTTTTTCTTAGCCCTAACCGCACTGCAGTTAAAACACCATAAATTTATGCTGGCCAGCCTGTGCTTTGCTCTTGCACTGCATTGCCGTGAAATAAACCTGTTATTTTTGCCTTACTTTTTGATTGCACTGATCGATTTTAAAGACCATTGGCTGAAAAACGGCGTGACGTTAGTCGGCTGCTTAATTCTCATTGCCTTGATCTATGCATTACCAAACTGGCTCTTAAGCGCCATAAATGGCCAAGCACCACTGCTGTTTGTTGACCCCAATGCCAGCCATGATATGGAAATTCTCAATAAGCTTTTTTCACTGGGCTATTATTGGTTTTACCCCATCATTGTCTGCTTGGCCGCGCTTGCTTTTTGGGAGTGGGAAAATTCGAACGCAACGCACGCTGAACGCTTTGTATTAACATCAGCTTGCGCATTGTTTGTGTTCTTTGCGTTCAATTCACACAGCGTTCATTACTCCTCTTGGCTGGTCATATTTCCGGTATTAGCGGTTCAATTCGGCCGACGCATGGTATTTCCAATGATCGTGTTCACTGGCCTATGGGTGGTCTTATGGTTATTAAAAACCGATGCCGGTGTCTTCACCTTATTTTTAGCCGCACCATTGAATACCGATTTTATTGGCTTAGGGCACTTCCCTACGTGGTTTAACCAGCACATTGCCAATGAACACCTGAATTTAAACAAAGCCATTCACATTGTTCGTTCATTGTTTTTGGTGAGCATGGCGTTTTTTGCATACCGAGTTTTAAAGCGTGATTAAACCCCTATTCAATCTTGTTGCATTAACGCTCATGGGCGTGAGCATTGCAGCCGCCGTGTCAAGCACACGCACCGCCTGGGCTGATTCGCTGCAACCAATTAACCGCATTAATACCAACCGTGTGGCTACTCACCACATCACTACGAGCGATGATGGCAGCCACACGATCACCGGCACTGATGCATATGTTATTGGCCGTTTAGATTCTTTAGAAAACGCCAACGAACAAACGCTGTATATTCACATTCCGGAAATTAGTGGTAAGGCTGATTTAGTCAGTTTTGAATTATTCTATAAGCTCATTACAGACAAGCGTTTTGACGCGGCTTATCGCGTAAAATTTCAAGCGCCACTCAAGCAAGTAATGCAAAACCAAGGCATTTATTTGTCACTGCCAAGTTCGCTAACAGTCACTGACCAACAAGCACTTCGATTAGACATTGATCAATGCCATCAATGCCGCTTAGTGTTGCCTAAACACCCTGAGCCACTCTTCAGTTTGATTGAGGCAACATCAGCCAGCATCACAAACCAATCACTCACCCCCATAAGCCGAGTTTATGCGGGCATTGCTGAAGTTGAACCCAATGGCATTACTGTGAGCTTGCAGGGCTGGAATAAAAATAACCTGCAAGGCGACCCGAGTGGCTTTCAAATAGACGGCGATGACCCGTTTTTCGCCTCACCAGCGTTGGCCATAAGCACCCAAGATTTAGCTGGCTTGTATTTCAAACTCAACGTGCCAAATGGCAACAGTGAGGTGAACTACCAAGTTTTTTACGCCACCGAAGCCCACCAATTTATTGAGCGCGCCAGCAGCCTAGTGGGCGTTAGCAGTAACGCTGGTGTCAGTGAATTTTTCTTGCCGTTAGATTATTTGACAACACAAGCCCCGGCACACCAGTTATTAGATCGTATTCGTTTAGACATTATTCCTAACGAAAGCGATATTAATTCGCCACAACCGTGGTCATTGCAAGAGGTGAAGGCCGTACCAGCATCGCAGGCCGAAAACTACGCTACCCTGAAGCCCAAACGAATCATTCAGCGTAAAGTGCAACGCAGCGGTAAGAAAGCCTTATTGCTTAACAGCATTAAGAAAATAGCCACTGACTGGCCATTCGCTATTTTGTACGCTTTGCTGTTACTGGCAAACGTCATATTTGTAGTTCGATTATTAAGACGTAAGCACCCCAATAAACACGGCTAATTCAACAAGCGCTCCATCACAATATTAGCTCTGGAGTATTCCGGGTGTTGCCCCAAAGAAACCGTTTTAAAGCCATACCGTTTATACAGTGCAATGGCCGGTTTTAGCTTGGTGTTTGACACCAAATACACCTTGTTCGCCGCAAGTTCAGACAGTTTACGCAAGCATTTTTCCATTAATTTATGCGCGTACCCGGCACCTTGATGTTCTGGGCTAATCGCCATGCGCGCAAGCTCAAACACACCCTGCCCCTTATTAAACAAAGCGCAGACGCCCACCACCTCTTGATTCAGCAGTAACGTGAATATATAGCCGCCGTCTTCAATGACTTTAGCTGGGTTAGCCGCTAAAGCGCGATCAATATCTTCAATCTCAAAGTAAGTGGAAATCCACTGCTCATTTAAACGAATGAAGTCATCTAAAAATTCGTTTCTGTTTTCATGTATTTGCATAAAGGCGCTCAATTAATCGTTTAATTAATAACTCAACCAATAGAAAATCAGTGCATCGTCTGTTTACAAGTTCATTAATAAATCAATAACTTGTAGTATTAAACATTCATTAATAGCGTACTACTTTTTAGCGAGGTTTATTGCTTTGTTTACGATAATATTGTTGCTGATAGTCTTATATATAGCCGCCATTATTTTTCTTAGCGGCCCCGACTTAAGTATGTACGACCAGCCGGTTGGCGAACTGTTTCAAGCGCACCCAGACGATGAGGCCGCCGCGCAACGCTTACTGCATGAAATACACGCCGTTAGAGCCGAGGTCAAGTCGTGCCGTTCAGTCAAGCGAGGCTTGCAAATCATGCGCACCTTTGCCGATGAACTTTCGGCCGACTTGGAAACCGACACGGAGTTTAAAACCACCACTGCCAATGGCGTACCCTGTGAGTGGGCCATAGCAAAGAACAACAACCCAGCACGGCGAGTATTATTTTTACACGGCGGTGCGTTTTTGTTTGGCAGCCCTAAAGGGCACCGGAAATTCGCCGACAAATTAGCCAAGCTCACCAAAGGCGTGGTGTTGTCAGTTGACTACCGAATGCTGCCAGAAAACAAGCGCGGAGCCAGCATTGAAGACGCTCAAAACGCGTACCACTGGCTATTGAGCAATGCGCCTGATGGAGAACACCCTCTGGAAAGCTTACTGGTTGCTGGCGATTCGGCCGGCGGCAGTTTGGCGCTGATGATCTCAGCTTGGAGCAAACATAACGCAAAACAAAAACCCAATTGCGTGGTTGCATTTTCACCGTCGACCGACATGACATTGGCGTCTCCCACCGCCAAAGCAAACATCAAAACCGACAAAATGCTGGGCGAAGGCTATTCATTGCTGACTAAACTGCCAAGCGCCGTAAGAGCGTGGCTGGGTTTGTTTATAATGCGCATTAACCCTGCCAACCCATTGGCGTCGCCCTTGTTTCAAGACTTATCTGATTTACCACCCACGCTGATTCATGCCAGCTCAAACGAAGTGCTGCTGGGTGAATCTATTCGCTACGTTAATAAAGCCAGCGCATCGGGCTCTCAAGTAACGCTGCAGGTTTGGAAAAACCAACTGCACGACTGGCATTTATTTAATATGGGGCACGGCTCGGCCAATGCCGCATGGCATGAAGTGGAAACCTTTATTAATCGTACCTTGCCTTCTTAAGGCCAGACATCAACTTGATCTTAATAATGAAAGTGTGATCAGTCTTTGAAATTAGCAGTGCGTTTTTGCAACACGGCCATGACCGCTTCAATCTGGTTGTCTGAGCCCATAATGCGGTCTTGTTCTACCGATTCCATAAGCAGCCCATCGGCAATACTCTGGTGATAACTTTGATTAATTACCCTCTTGCTGGCACGAATGGCATCGGGGTTTTTATTGGCGATGTCACTTGCCAACGCCATGGCGCGCTCAAGAGGGCTATCTGCAATATCAGTAATAAAGCCCCACTCTTTTGCTTCGCTGGCTGAGAACGTGCGCGCCGTGTAGGTGAGTTCACGAAGAACATCATCGCGCACTAGGTGCGGCAAAATTTGACTGCTGCCCATGTCTGGAATAATGCCCCATTTCAGTTCCAATATTGAGTACTGGCTTTGTCGGCTGGCGATTCTCATGTCAGCGCCTAAGGCAATTTGCAAACCTCCGCCTAAGGCCATGCCTTCTATTGCGCAAATCACCGGCACCGCAAGTTCTCGCCATAACCAAACCGCATGCTGGGGGCGATTGGCAATGCCGTGAGAGCGCTCAGCAAGAGAGTTGAGTATTGAACTGCCATTCAGTAAGCCTTCAAAACTGGATTTGTCTAGACCTGAACAAAAATTACCACCTGCGCCAGATAACACCACAGCGCGAATGGATTTATCGGCATTAATTTGTTCGCCAACCTGTTCTATGGCTTCGAACATGGCTTGGTCTAAGGCGTTCATCTTAGACGGCCTGTGCAACGTTACTGTAGCAATGTGTGAGTCAACACTGAACTCAATACGATCATTAATTAGCGACATAACAGTGAGTAAAAATGATTAACTTACGTTTCGACCGTTGAATCACGGTCAAGCAGCATTAGAATCGGCGGTAGAATTAAGAAATCAAACACCAATGCAAAGACCACCGTAATGGCCGTGAGCGTTCCGGTCATTGAATTTAAATTAAAGTCCGACGTGCCCAGCACTGCAAAACCTAGCGACAACACGATGGTGGTGATAACCAATGCGCCGCCAACGTTATCAAAAGCATAGTGAATGGATTGCTCGGGAGTAAAGCCTTTCACCAAACGTGCTCGCCGATACTTACTAATAAAGTGCACGGTATCATCCACCAGTATGCCAAGGGCAATACTGAATACCGCGGCCACCGCCATATTAACCTGCCCCACCAACAGCCCCCACACACCAAACGACATAAATACCGGAACACTGTTGGGCAGCATACTGACTAACGCGTAACGGAAAGATCGAAGCGCAATTAAAATAGTGATTGCGATAGCAATAACGGCGATGATTCCACCCCACAACATAGAGCGGATATTATTTTCACCGATGTGCGCAAACATTAAACTGATACTGCCGGGTGGGGCCAAATCACGTTGAAAGTTCTCGCTTAGCCATTGCTCGCTGCGCTTAGACAATGCAATGAGCTCAGCATTGGTAATATTGTCAGCAAACATGCTTACTTTGGTCGCTGACTTATCGAGATTCAGCATGTTATTTAGGTCCAAACCGTAAGGCAACGACATTTCGTACATCAGGCTGTATTGAGCCGCCAAGTCAGCTTGCTCAGGCACACGGTAAAACGCTTGTTGATCGCCGTTCATGCTTTTATTTAACCGTTTAAGCACATCGGCGTAGGTCACCACATGCTCTACCCCAGGCTGACTGGCCAAAAACTCTTTAAACGACTCCAGCGTGGCAAGAAATTTGGGGTCATTGACGCACGCCGATTCACCACAACTGATATTAAAGTTCATGTCTTTAACAGTGGGAATGTGTTTTAACGAAAACTCAGACGCATCTCGATACGGAACACCGTGTTTAAAATACTTAATGGGGTCATCATCGAGCACATTTAGCGGTATCAATGAAATCAGCCCCAATGACACCGCCATGGTGCCCACTAATACTCGGTAACGGTATTTAATAACAAAATCAGCAAACAGGGTAAAAAATCGGCTTTGTTTGGTTTTGACTTTGCGTTTTCGCACCAACAACATGGTTACCGCTGGCAGCAAGGTAAAGGTAAGCACCATCGCCCACATAACGCCGGCCGCGGTCATATTACCTAATTCAGCGAACGGCGGTGAGATTGAAAAATTGAGCGTTAGAAAACCAACCGCCGTGGTCACGCTGGTTAACACAATCGGTTGCAGGTTCAATCGAAAGCTTTCGCTCATGGCTTCTTCTGGGCTCATTGCAACGCCATCAACTTCACTGCCAAGGTTGCTCAGATACACCGACAGCAGGTGAACCGCATCGCACACCGCAATGGTTAATACAATGGTGGGGGCACTGACATTGACCGCATTAATGGCATAACCGATCCAACCTGCAGCACCAAACGACGCCACACTGGCACAGGCGATAATTAATAAACTGCCAATCACCGCGCCAAATGATCGTAGAAAGAAGGCCAACGCAATTAAAATAATCGCGTACATTAGCGGTATTAATTGCATGCCATCTTTCTGTGATGAGGTGGCAAAGGTGTTAGTAATAATCGACACGCCGGACAAGTGCAGTTCGACATCGGCGTACTCAGACTGCGCCTTTATTTTTTCGACTAAGGCATTACCAAAAGCCACCACCTCTGGGTGAGAGGCATCTCTTGCCGTACGTTGCTTAGCCTGCTCTTCTAATGTGGCCGTAGGGTCAACTTCTGGCGGCAGCTCAAGAGTAATATTGATCAATGCAGTGCTGGCATCAGCCGACACTAAACGCTTAAAGATTTGACTTTCACTCAGTGCAACCTCTTTTACGCGCTGAATTTTTTGCGGGCTTAAATCAGCTGGGTCTAACACTAAGTCTTCCACCAGCAAGTCATCGCCATCAGCCGAGGTGTGCTGAAAATTGGTGACCGAATCAACGCGCATAACAAACGGTGTTTGCCAGCCTTGCTCAGTGATGTCAAAAACCAACCCCAACATACGCTGGGTAAATAATTGCCCGTCTTTTGCACGCAACAGAACAATTAAATTGTCCGTTTTGGTGTACATGTCTTCCATGGACTCGTGGGCAACCAACTGCGGCTCGTCGTCTTCAAAGTAAATTTTATAGTCTGTCTCGAGATACAAACTCTTGGCACCGTAAGCAAACAAAAATGTCAGCGCCAAACTGGCTAACGCAAATAAAATTCGGAAACGAATTAAAATCCTTATGAGTTTTTGTTCCATATTCTTTTTTACAGTTTCATCAAATAAAGAGGATTTACCAAGGCGACGCAGCCAAGACGACAATAATCTAACAAGATGTCAAAGATAACACGAAGAGTGACATAAAAATGAGGCGAAAGATGAATATTTACGACATATAATACCTGCCACGATGTTTAATCCGGATGAGGTTCCAATGGAAGACGCATACAAAAAAATCATTAAAGCCTGTGGTGAAGATTTAACTCGCCCGGGTTTATTAGATACCCCTAAAAGAGCAGCCAAAGCCATGGAGTTTTTAACTCAGGGTTATCGCCAAAACTTAGACGATGTTATTAACAATGCGCTGTTTCCTTCTGACTCACGTGAAATGGTTATTGTTAAAGACATTGAGTTGTATTCAATGTGTGAACATCATTTATTGCCGTTCATTGGCAAGGCTCATGTTGCGTACATTCCTAATGGCAAAGTATTAGGCTTATCTAAAATTGCACGTATCGTAGATATGTATGCAAGGCGTATGCAAATTCAAGAGCAGTTAACCACAGAAATTGCCGAAACCGTGCGCGAAGTCACCGGTGCTGAAGGCGTTGCGGTGGTGATTGAAGCAAAGCATATGTGCATGATGATGCGCGGAGTACAAAAGCAAAACTCATTGATGAAAACGTCGTCAATGTTAGGCATCTTTCGCAGCAATCAGTCCACTCGCGCAGAATTTTTATCTTTAGTCAGTAATTAGCGAAGTAGGGTTAGGTTAGTTAAACAGCGACATAAGCTGTTTAAAACACACAATAAAAAAGCGGCCAATGGCCGCTTTTTTATTGTTCATAACTAGAACTGTCAGTACGTGCGCTAGAACTTACCCAAAATGGAGGTGCCAGAAGACACGTTCTGCCCCAGAGCTACTTCAGGTGAAAAGTCTTCAGGTAAGAACAGGTCTACGCGCGAGCCAAAACGGATAAATCCATAACGCTGCCCCTGCTCTAGTTCATCACCTTCGTTTACATAACACAGAATTCGGCGTGCTACTAAACCTGCCACTTGCACAGACACCACATCAACGCCGTCGTTGGTTTGATACCAAACCGCATTTCTCTCGTTCTCCATCGACGCTTTATCAAGCGCAGCATTAACGAACAAACCTGGGTTATACCAAATATTTTTCACCGTGCCGGCCACAGGGGCACGATTAGAATGCACTGAAAAAACATTCATAAAGACACTGATTTTAAATGCTTTTCTATCGAGATACGGGTCATCAACAACGCCAGTGAAAATAACTTTTCCATCGGCTGGTGAAATAACAGCACCCTCTTGTTGAGGAATATCACGATGCGGGTCACGGAAAAACTGCAATACAAATGCGGCAATCACCCAAAAGAAAATCGCCACATAAAAAGGAAATACGGCAGTAGTAATGACGGCCGATACTAATGTTAGTGCTATGTAAAACCAACCCTCTCTTGCTAACAGGGGGTGCGTATCAATTTTTTTCATTATAGTTACCTGAAAAGCATCTCAAGCTAAGCTCTGGTATAAACCCAAAGCTCAACATCGTGCTTATGTAAATTTGGTCAATAAAACAGTTAGGCTGGTATTGATAAGGCGCTTTCGCCGGAACAAATACCGATGGCACCAGAACGCGCCACTTCAATGATTTCACCGTCATTAAGACTATTGAGTAGTTCGTCTACTTTCTCGCAACTGCCGCTCATTTCAATAATGAACAACTGCTCGTTCACTTGACTTAATGAGCAATTAAAACCTTTGGCAATTTGTTGCAATGTCTCAATTTGGTTGGGTTCAACTTTGACTTTCACCAACACAATTTCACGCTCTAAGTGCCCAGCAATAGTAATATCTTGCAGTGCAGCTACGTCGATCAATTTGTAGAGGTGCTTTTCGATCTGATCAATTTTTCGATCATCGCCGGTGGTAACAATCGTCATTCTAGACAAGGTGGCATCGTGAGTAGGTGCCACCGTTAAAGATTCGATATTGTAACCGCGTGCTGAAAAAAGCCCAGCAACTCGAGATAACGCGCCAGATTCGTTTTCTAGTAAAACAGAAATGATATGTCTCATGATTTTTGGCCTCTACTTAAGCTAAGGTCTTAGAACCAGGACGCATACGCATTTCATGGTGCCCTTTACCCGCTTCAATCATCGGGTATACGTTCTCTTCTCTGTCGGTAATAAAGTCCATGAACACCAGGCGGTCTTTCATGGCAAACGCTTCTTTCAATGCGCCTTCAACATCAGCCGGCTTTTCAATCAGCATGCCAACGTGACCGTAGGCTTCGGCTAATGCAACAAAATCAGGCAGAGAGTCCATGTAGGAGTTTGAATAACGCTTTTCATACGTAAACTCTTGCCACTGACGAACCATGCCAAGATAACGGTTATTTAAATTGATTACCTTAACCGGCAAATCATATTGCCTACACGTGGCCAGCTCTTGTATGCACATTTGAATGCTGCCTTCACCAGTCACACAGGCCACATCGGCATCTCTGTGCGCCACTTTAACGCCCATGGCCGCGGGTAAGCCGAAGCCCATGGTGCCTAGGCCACCAGAGTTAATCCATTTGTGCGTGTCAGAAAACCCATAAAATTGAGCAGCAAACATTTGATGCTGGCCAACGTCTGAGGTAACAAACGCTTCACCACCGGTCACTTCATGCAACTTTTGCACCACGTATTGAGGTTTAATAACCTCATCGCTGTGCTGGTACCATAAGCTGTCTAGCGATTGCCATTGCTTAATTTGTGCCCACCAATCGCCAATCAGCTCGGGATTAATGTCTTTTTCTCGCCGCTGTAACTCATTATTGAACGCATTCAGAACTTCTTTCACATCCGCGACAACAGGAATGTCTGCCTTGATATTTTTATCAATAACCGACGGGTCAATATCAACATGAATCACTTTGGCATCGGGAGCAAAGTTACCTAATGTGCCAGTAACACGGTCATCAAATCGAGCACCCAAAGCAATAATCAAATCGGCGTCGTGCATGGCCATATTGGCTTCGTAAGTGCCGTGCATGCCTAACATACCGATATATTGCGGGTCAGAATGAGGGAAACCGCCCAACCCCATCAGTGTATTGGTGCACGGAAACCCTAATTTATGAACGAACTCGGCTAACGGTTTCTGAGCGTCCGCCAACACAATGCCGCCGCCAGTGTAAACCACTGGTTTTTTAGCGTTTAAAATAGCCTCAACCGCGGTTAAAATTTCACTGTTCTCAGCCTTGCGTGGCGGCAAAAACGAACGCATTTCAAGCGCTTCAGGGTAGATAAACTCGGCCACATCAGCGGTAATATCTTTAGGAATATCCACCAATACTGGGCCAGGTCGGCCAGTAGTAGCAATATGGAATGCTTTTTTAATGGTGCTGGCAATATCTTCAACATTCTGGATAAGAAAGTTGTGCTTCACACAAGGGCGGCTAATACCAACCGCGTCGATTTCTTGAAACGCGTCATAGCCAATTAATGGCTTCATAACTTGCCCTGACAACACCACCATGGGAATTGAATCCATGTAGGCAGTGGCAATGCCCGTAATCGCATTAGTAATACCTGGCCCAGAGGTAACCAGTACCACGCCAGCTTGACCGGTTGAGCGCGCATAACCATCGGCCGCATGCGTAGCGCCTTGTTCGTGGCGAACCAAAATATGTTCGACGTCGTCTTGCCTATGAAATGCATCGTAAATATGCAAGGCCGCACCACCCGGGTAGCCAAATACATGCTTAACGCCCTCTTCTTTCAGGCTTTTAACTACTATGTCTGCGCCGGTTAACTGCACGTTATCTCCGTCATGATCATGATTATTTCTGTGTGTTTCAAACTCAAGATAATAAGCTTGAGGCAAATGCTTTTTGTGTAAAGACAAAAAAACCCGCAAGCGGGCACTATTATTAGATCTGGATTATAAACAGAGCGCTAGTAAAACCCAACATATTCCGTTGTTTTTTACGCTTATGCCAACCAAGCATTAAAACCCAAAGCCTGATAAAATCACCGCTTAGCAACAATCCACGGTGTTTTGTTATTTAAAACATTCATCAGACTTATTAACCACCTCATATTTCTGCCGTAAAACCAGCACCTTAACGTGCATCAATCACGTTTAAAGACAGCATTAAAACCCAATACACAGACATGCATACTTACTTTATTTCAGACCTTCACTTAAAACCTGAGCAGCCTCACGTCATTAAAGCATTTACCGAATTTATGCTGGGAAAGGTCGTGCACGCTGAAAAGCTGTATATCCTGGGTGATTTGTTTGAGTTTTGGATCGGTGATGATGCCGCTGGGTTGGTTAAAGCTGAACCATTACTCGAACTAATGAAACAAGTCAGCACACAAACAGAGTGCTACTTTATGGCAGGCAATCGTGACTTTTTGGTGCGCGAGAAATTCACCGAACTCACCGGC
The DNA here is from genome assembly GCA_938045295.1 of uncultured Arenicella sp. Lineage (GTDB taxonomy): Bacteria > Pseudomonadota > Gammaproteobacteria > Arenicellales > Arenicellaceae > Arenicella. The sequence continues at coordinate 22,975 of CALINO010000030.1, read as the reverse complement.
TTCACCATTCTAAGCGATGAGACCGTGATTGACCTGTATGGCACGCCAACCTTATTACTGCACGGCGACAGTCTGTGCACCGACGACATTAAACACCAAGAATTTCGTCAAACAATGATGACCAATACGGAGTTTTGCGATCAATTTTTGTCCTTACCCATTCCTCAACGCATAGAGCAAGCCCAGCAAGCTCGCATGCAAAGCCACGAACACAAATCACAAGTCAGCATGGAAATAATGGATGTGAGCGAGCGTTCAGTAGAAAAAGCTTTTAGCGAACACAACGTAAGCCAAATGATTCATGGCCACACTCACAGGCAAAACACGCACCAACACCGTAACGGAGTACGTTATGTGCTAGGCGATTGGCACCGAACCAACAGCGTAATGTCCGCCACCCATGACGGCATCAGCATCAGCAATGAGGCCATTATCTAGCGCCATTTGGATAGTAAAGCTGGCTATTCATTTACGGTCGATTCAGGAATAATGCGATAAAATTTTTCGCCTTCTTTAATAAACCCTAAATGACTGCGCGCCCTTTCCTCTAAGGCTTCTTTACCTTGCCTTAGCTCTTGAACTTCGGCGTGCAACTGTTCATTACGGTGAGTCAAATCATTATTCTTGACCCGTAACTCGCCAGTGGATCTCTGTAAAGACCACAATTTAAACGCACCGTGCGAACCAAACCACAGCTGCGCCTGCAGAATTAACAGCAATATAAACAAGACACTGGCAAGAATTTTCATAACGTAATTATACAGATACGAAAACGAAAAGTGTCCAAGTTTACAAACGATTACAACTCAATCAAATGGTAGAGACAGCCTGAGAAACCCAACTCAAGCTATTGAATAAAAATACAATCTAATATAACCTGGCCGGACGATTTTATATAATATGCATAGGTTGCGATATCAATGTACGTAGCATACGAATAACGATATACCTCACAACCTTGCAAAAAATACCCTTGAATACAAAGAATACAAAAAGGAGCACAGTCATGTTGCCATTACGTTTTATGCGATTAGCGAAAACATTTACTTTCACCGGATTGTTACTAACCGCTTTCGCAGCCGATGCTCAAGATGGCCCGTTTTTTGGCAATCATGCCAACGGCAAATGGATGATAGGCGCCAAAGTAGCCAATATTGACCCGCAAGAACCTGAAGCTATAGATTCACGCGGTGTAGGCATTATTCTGGGTTATCAATTTGATAGAGAAGTTTTTGGCCGAGGCTCTACCTCTTTTGAGATTGAGTATATTGCCGGCGATGATGAGGACGTAACACTGCTTAATGGCGTAGAAAACTTCACCCCAATAGATCAGTCGCTAATTATTGGCACTTACGAAGCAACCATTATTAATGCTTTTTTCAATTACCGCAGTGCGGGCGATTTGTATTTCAAGTTCAAGGCCGGCCTTTCTTACGTGGACTTAGACTTTGATTTTAACTTTCAAGGCGTCGATTTTATAGACCGCAGCAGTGAAGACACGTCACTTGCAGCCGGTATTGGCTTAGGCTATCGCTTTGGCGACGCTGGCTTAATTGAATTCGACATTTACAAAGACTCAGGCAATGCAGACACTGGCGTTGCAAGCTTGAATGCAGTACTAACCTTCTAAGTCTGCTGGCTTAAGTTAAACGAAAAAAAAGCCCAATCACATTACGTGGTTGGGCTTTTTTCGTATTAGGAACTTTCGTATCAAGAACATTGATGCCAGAGCGATCAACTGATCAAATCTGTAAATCCTCGATAATATCCTGAGGGTCTTCCAAGCCTACCGCGATACGAATCAAGCCTTCATTGATTCCAACCTTTTCTTTATCAACATCCGACCAACGCGCATGCGTGGTTGTGTATGGGTGCGTAATGGTGGTTTTAGTATCACCCAAATTCGCGGTTATTGATAACAACTGCGTACTATCAATGATTGAATACGCCGCGTCTCGACCACCATCAATTTCAAAACTAACCACGGCTCCGCCCATAGATTGCTGCCGACTGGCTAGCTCATATTGCGGGTGTGATTCTAACCCGGGGTAATACACTTTTTTTACGCCTTGGTGCTCGGATAAAAATTGCGCTACTTGCTGAGCATTATTGCAAGCCTGAGTCATACGCAAACTCAAGGTTTCCAAGCCTTTGGCAAACACCCAAGCATTGAACGGGCTCATTGATACACCGGCCGTTCTCATAAAGCCTAATACCTTTTCGCCAACAAATTCTTGATCACCAACAATTGCGCCACCAATACAACGCCCCTGCCCATCAATAAATTTTGTCGCCGAATGCAAAACAACATCAGCACCTAATGCTAATGGCTGCTGAAGAATCGGGGTGCAAAAGCAATTATCCACCACCACTTTAATCTCGGCATTATGGTTATGTGCAATGGCTGAAATTTCAGCGATATCACCAATTTCAGCCAATGGGTTGGTTGGCGTTTCAAAGAACACCATTTTTGTGTTTTGCTTAAGCGCTGACTTCCATTGCTTAAGATCCGTCAACTCAACGAAGCTCACTTGCACACCAAAATCAGTCAGCAGCGAGTTCAGCAACACCTTGCTCGCACCAAAAATTGAATGCGATGAAACCACATGATCACCCGCCTTTAGCCCCGACATGCACACAGCCAGCATGGCAGACATGCCACTGGACGTACCAATGCAGGCCTGACCGCCTTCTAAAGCCGCCATACGCTCTTGAAATAAGGTCAGTGTGGGATTGGTGAAGCGAGAGTAAACATTACCCTCTTCTTCGTAACTAAAACGAGCTCGAGCTTGTTCGGCTGAGTTAAAGACAAAACTGGATGTGGCGAATATGGGTTCGCTATGCTCACCAAATTGTGTTCTTTCGTGCCCAGTTCTAATAGCCAATGTGGCTGGGCGGTATTGTTTTTTACTCATAACTGTGTGGCTTACTTGATGCTTATTGCTGTTATCCGCCCAAATTAACGTATCGGATCAAACCGACAATGATGACTGAAAACTAAGTGATCATTATGCGCCTATTTATTATGCATCTATCTACTATGCACTATAAAAAGTTAGGCCGACTCGTCCATTTGACTCATGTCGCGTAACTTTGAGGGCTTTAACTCCACCGCTTGCTTAGCATCATCATTACGTACAGACTCTAATGCGGCCAAATATGCCGAGTCAACATCGCCTGTCACATATTCATTGCTAAAGCACGAAGTATCAAACTTAGTTATTTGCGGGTTACCTTCAGAGGCCGCCTCAATCAAGTCATTTAAGTCTTGATAAAAGAGGCGGTCAGCACCAATTTTCTTTTCAATTTGTTCGATGGTTCGGTTATTCGCCATCAATTCATGCGCGGCAGGCATATCAATGCCATACACATTCGGGTAACGAACCGGCGGCGCGGCCGACGCGAAATACACCTTTTTTGCCCCCGTGTCTCTGGCCATCTGCACGATTTGTTTAGAAGTGGTGCCACGCACGATAGAATCGTCTACCAGCATCACGTTCTTGCCTTCAAACTCAATACCAATGGCGTTGAGCTTTTGACGAACTGACTTTTTACGCTCTTCTTGACCCGGCATAATAAATGTTCGGCCAATATAGCGGTTTTTAATAAACCCTTCTCGGTAACTTACGCCCAACACTTGCGACATTTCCAACGCCGCGGTACGGCTGGTGTCGGGTATTGGAATAATCACGTCTATATCGTGGTCTGGCCATTCACGAGCGATCTTTTTCGCCAACCGCTCACCCATGCGCATGCGTGTTCGGTATACCGAAATGCCGTCGATCATGGAGTCAGGGCGCGCCAAGTAAACTTGCTCGAATATGCACGGCGCATAAGACGCGTCATCCAAGCATTGATGCTTTTCAATATCACCTTCAATTGGCAATACAATACATTCGCCAGGCTTAACATCCGCAAGTACGGTAAAGCCCTGACTATCTAACGCCACGCTTTCTGATGCCACCATGTACTCTCGACCTTGGTCGGTATCTCGGTAACCGTAAATAAGCGGTCTAATGCCGAATTTGTCGCGAAACGCGACTAAGCCAATCCCCATAATGAAGGCCACAACCGCATAACCGCCCATGCAACGTTTAAACACGCCTTCAACGGCGTTAAAAATTTGCTTATTGTTAAGTTGAGATTTGTCTTCACCTAGATTGCGATAAATCTCATGCGCGAGCACATTGAGTAGTATTTCAGAATCTGAGCTGGTGTTTATGTGGCGCAAATCGTCTTTGAAAATACGGGCACGTAATTCATCGGCATTGGTCAGATTGCCGTTATGCCCAAGAGCAATACCAAACGGAGAATTCACGTAAAATGGCTGTGCTTCTGCAGGTGAGCTTGAACCGGCAGTTGGGTAACGACAATGGCCAATACCAATATTGCCATTAAGCCGTTGCATATGGCGCTTAAAGAAAACGTCTTTTACCAAGCCGTTGTCTTTACGCATATTGACGAATCCATTGTCATCACAAGTAAGAATACCGGCGGCATCTTGCCCTCGGTGTTGTAATACAGTAAGACCGTCATAAAGACTTTGTGCTACTGGACTTTTGCCGACAATGCCTAATACACCACACATAGAGCTATTCTCTCTCAACGCCTTGATGGCTAATTATTTGTAATAGTAATAAAAAATGGTTTAAAGCACCATCGGTCACCACTGCAAACTCATTGCAATTTAGGCTAATGATGCTTACGCCAAGAACGCGCGGAGTTTAACTTATTTATTAAGTTTTTATAACGCTAAACGTGTTCAGAAAGTAAAAAACAATCGCGTTTAAGAACTAATTTGTTCCACGCCTTTTTCAATCAGCTTTTCTTTAAGCTCACCATCTTCTAGTGGCTCATCGCTTTGCCACAAGTTTGGCAACACTTTTTGTGCAAATTCAACCGCAGGCATTAAATGTGGAATCAGCTTAGAATCTTTCCAGAAAGCGCTGGTATTCATGCCTAAGGCTTGCATTAGCACCAATAACACCGCCGAGATTGCAATGGCACGAACAAAGCCAGTAGCAATACCCAACACTCTGTCCACGCCTTTTATTGGGCCACGCACAATCAGCTTAGTAATGGCGTAAGAGATGATGGCGAACACAAATACAACCGCAACAAAAATGAGCGCAAACCCGGCTGTATTGCGAATTTTGCCTTCACCAAGGCTGGCAAACTGAGCCAACCATTCACCCGCCTGAACACAGTAGGTATAGGCCAACCAAAATGCAACCACCCAAGAGACAATTGACAACGCTTCTTTAACAAAGCCACGCATAACCCCAACTAATGTGGAAATTGCAAAAATGGCAAGCAGTATTAAATCAAAACCTGTCATAAGAACCCCTGTGTATTAAATTCAGTGTGTGTTTTATGGCTTGAAGTCTCAACGACGCACAAGCACTTGGTTATGTAGCGTAATTGGCAAACGCGCATTTACGGGTAAACACGAATAAAACCGCGCTTGCCCATTTTTGATTCTAAACGGTCGTTTTCGGCCGCCGCCATGGTGCGAGATTCGAACGGCCCCAACCAAATGCGTGTGCCTGTGTTTTTACCTCGATTGGTATCAACCACGGTAGTTTTGGCTTTAAGGCCTTTGTTTTCTAAATCCTTTACTAAGCGTTGCGCCCCATCTTTATCGGTCAGCAGCTCCACTTGAACCACCCATCCAACGTCGACTTTATTGCTGCTTGATGCAACTTCTTTCGTGCTTTTAGTGCTTGATGAGGCGTCAGGTTTAGGCTGCTTTTTTGGTTCTTTTTTAGCCACCGTTTTAGCAGGCTCTTTTTTAACTTCCGTTTTCGCTTGCTTGTCAGCCTCTTTTTTACTGGCTTCCTTTTTACTGACTTCTTGCTTTTTAGCGGGTTCTTTTACAGCAACAGACTCTTTTTTAGTCTCAGTTTTACTAGACTGTATCGCTTTTGTCTTTGGCTTATCAACACGCTCAGGCTCACTGGGCTCCGATGATACTGGCGTTATCTTAGAAACATACACGGTATCTTCAGCCTCTACAAAATCAGAATCGACACCCTGCAACTCAGCCAGCACTTCATCCTCAAAAGTGGAATGCAATTGAGTTTTGCTTGTTTGGTTAGCATTCGCAACATCAACATTGCCTTTTTGAGCTTCGCTAGGTGGCCCTAATAACCAAGGCAACACCAATGCGCCAAAAAATATCAATACACCAGCCCCGGTAATTCGGTGCTTTAAATTAATTTGTTCTGGCTGATTTACAGCTGATTCGGAATCTTGTGTCATTTACCTTACTTTGCAACCCATGAGGCACTTTATGGCCTCTGACGTTTCAATACCCTAAACAGAAGCGGCGTTTGCCTCTGCGTCAATGTGCGAGATTATATCACCAACCACGAAGAACGAACCGAAAATCACCACACAGTCATCATCGTTTAATGTTTTTTGCACTTCAAGGTAGGCTTGTTTGACATTTTGATGCAAAAAAACCTTTTTTTCGTGATTTTGTGGCTGCAGTGCCTCAAATTTTTCAGCCAATGCCGCTGAACTTGACCCTCGGTCATTATTAATCGTCACAAAGTGCCAATCATCAATTAAGCCTGATATGCACTTTAAACTGGCCTCAATTTCTTTGTCTTCAAGCATGCCGCAAATGCCAATCACCTTTGCCAAACGGCGTGAGCTTGGGCGCGAATTAAGCCCAGAAGCCAATTTATTAGATAAAAAACGAGCTAACCGGCTTACTGACGCCTCATTATGAGAAACATCCAATACCACCAGTGGCTTTTCACTCATTACTTGGCAACGCCCCGCAATTGAGGCTGCAGCCAAACCTTTTTCAATGCTGTTTTGTGAAACAGGCAACGTATCCGACAATAACAAGGCCGCCGTAATGGCTAGGCTGGCGTTGGATAACTGAACCCCACCTTGCGCAAAGGGTAATGGCAAGCCGGCATAGCGTGTTTTATTGCCGGATTGATGCAACTCATAAGTCCACGAATTATCATCATGCGAATAGGAAAATTCTTGATTAACAACAAACGGTACGGCGTTAATGGCATTTAAATGCGCCAACATTGAATCTTGAGGCTCGGCAACACCAATCACACACGGCGACTTGGCTCTCGCAATGCCAGCCTTTTCGAATGCAATTTTGTCTAGCGTATTACCAAGCCAAGCGGTGTGGTCTAAAGCAATACTGGTGATAATGGCCACATCGGCGTCCAGCGAGTTCACCGCATCTAAACGGCCGCCCAGCCCCACTTCCATAACCGCAACATCCACTTGCGCATGGGCAAAAAGAACCATTGCTAATAGCGCCCCATATTCAAAGAAAGTAATGGGAACATCAGCGCGCGCAGCTTCAATGCGCTCAAACGCTTCGATCAAATCGGCATCGCTTACCAGCTCGCCATTAATGCTAAAGCGCTCATTAAATCTAACCAAATGCGGTGAGGTAAACTTGCCCACACGCCAGCCCGATTGCGTATAAATACTACTGAGCATTTCAGCCGTGGAGCCCTTACCATTGGTGCCGGCAATACTGATTACTTTATAAGGCACACCATCAGGGTATAACGTTTGGTACACGCTTTTTACACGCTCTAACGACAACTCTATTTCACGCGCGTGCAACGTTTGGATGTACTCCATCCAACCTTCAACTGAGTTACGATTAAACGTCATACACAATACTTATTATTAGCAAAATCGGGCGTAAACCTAAACAACATGCGCGGCTAACTCAGAGTCAGCGCGCTTTACTTCGTTTATCGCCTCTCTGAGCCGAGAGTGCGATTTAACTCCAGGCGACTCTTCTACCCCGCTGTTGATGTCCACAGCAAAGGGTTGCAATGCCATGACGCGGTCGTAGACGTTTTCAGGGCTTAAACCACCGGCTAAAATTAACGGCGCATCAACGCCAGAACGTGGCCATGCTGAGTCGTTTAACACTGTGCCAGTGCCGCCATGCTTGCCTTTCACATACGGGTCGAGCAACACCGCTCTTGCTGAAGGAAAATCAGCGGCTTGCTGCACAACTTGTTGTTGATTCTTAGCTCGTATTGCACGCAAAAATGGCGCATTAAGCTGACGCATGTAGTCGGGGCTTTCATCGCCGTGCAATTGAATTAAATCCAAACCAATGGCGTCTTTATAATGGCTGACTAACTCAATATCGGCATTAACAAACACCCCAACCAACGCGACAAACGCGGGCACCACTGCCCTTATTTTTTGAGCGGCTTCAAGATTAATGGTTCGAGGGCTGTCCGCATGCAAAATCATGCCAATGGCATCAACCCCCATGCCAACCGCAGCTTGAACGTCGCCAACCTGGGTCATGCCACACACTTTTATTCTGGTTCTGTTTTGAGTCATCAGTCACTCACCAACTGCTCTCCCCAATAGGAAACAAGCTTGTTATTTGAAGGCAACGTAAATTCCGCCGGGTAATCCACACCCGCCAAATATAGCCCATGCGGTGGCGCGGTTACACCCGCCAATTTTCGATCTTTCACCTCAAGAAGCTCAGAAAACCAGTCTATTTCACGTTTTCCGCACCCAACTTCAATTAAACACCCGGCGATATTCCTTACCATGTGCTGCAAAAATGCATTGGCTTTAACGTCAAACCAAATCCAATCGCCTTGCCGACACAAATTAAAATGCAACATGGTTCGCACCGGCGAGTGCGCTTGGCAACCCGCGGCTCTGAACGAGGTAAAATCATGCTCACCCAATAAGGCCGAACCGGCTTTCTGCATGCGCTCAATATCTAATGGGCGGTATTCATGGGTTGATAGAGACCGAAACAACGCGCTTTGAATCGGCGCATTATAAATAACAAAGCGGTAAGAGCGGCTCAGCGCTGAAAAGCGCGCATGAAATTCATCGCTAACCGGTTCCACCCATAGCAAACGAACATCGTGCGGCATAAAGCGATTTGCTCCACGGCACCAAGCAAACAAACTGCGGTCGGCCGTTGAGTCAAAGTGAATGATTTGGTGACTGGCATGCACACCAGTGTCAGTGCGCCCCGCCGTGATAATAGCCACCGGCTCGTCAGCCACCTTACTAAGCCCAGCTTCAACCTCACCTTGTACAGTACGCACGTTATGCTTTTGGGCTTGCCAACCACTGAAGTTACTTCCGTCGTACTCAACACATGCGGCGTATCTCATTTCGCCAACACTCCTATAGACCACTTAATCATCTATCAAAAACTCACTGATCTTCACTTAATATCTATTTACAACACACCTAAACAAAATGAGCCTATGCCCAGCAGGCATAAGCTCATTAGCGCCCTCTTAATATGAGGTAAAACGAAAATCAGTCTTTAACTGGCAATAGAACTTAATAATTCTTTTGCATTTTTAACCAACTCGTCGGCGTTTTGATCATTATCGACCAACTCTTCAAGAATTTTGCGAGCGCCGTCATCATCACCCAAGTCAACAAACACTTTAGCCAACTCATATTGGGTTTGAGCTTCATCGTAATCTGGGTCTATTACCAAATCACTGACTTCTGGAACTTCGCTAATTTTACGCTCAGAACCAAACTCAGCCTCATCATCCTGCGCTTCATCAGTGTCAGCGTCGAGATCAAATACCAAGTCTTCTTCTGATAATTCCACTTCTAAGCCGCTGTCCAAATCTACCTCAGCCACGTTGGCTTCAGCATCATCCAACCCTTGGATATCAAATTCTATGGCATCGACATCGTCATTCACGGGTAATGCGTCGATTTGAATGTCGTCAAGTTCGCTGATTTCAGAACGTTCTTCGTCTAATTGAATCAAGTGCACAGACTCTTCATCTTCTGGCAGCGCAGTTTCAAGATCAGCAAGAGCGTCTTCGGCTTCTTCCTGTTCGGCTTGCGCGGCTAATATATCAGCGTCTGCCGACTCATCAACCGTATCGAAAATCAACGCTTCGTCTTCCGTCGACGTGCCTTCTTGCTCTTCATTAATCTCAACAGAAGCCTTACCTACCGCTTCTAGATCGGCACCTGAAAGCGCGAACAACGGGTTATCAGGCAACAAGTCTTTACCCATGTCGCTGATTTCTTGCCAAGCTTCATTGCTTACCGAATCGCGCTGTGCGTATAACTCTTCAGCAACACGCTCAAAACCTTCTTTATTTTCATTTTTATGATACAAGCCTAAAAGCTTATGCTTCACATCAACACGATCTGGGTAATTAACTACGCCATCAAGCAATACTTCTTCAGCTTGTTCGTCACGCCCGTAAGCAATATACACATCCGCTTCGGCAATCGGGTCTACTTCATCCGCTTGAACCACCGCATCGCTGTCGCTGTACACGGTTAAGAATGACGTCTCTTTATCAATTGGCTCATCGCCAGCCTCTGTGTCGCCATGCTCTGAGGTTGATGTGCTAACCGTAGAAGACAATGAGGCCGATTGACCAGACTTCGTGTCCACATCAATGCTTTGCGAGTTACTTTCAATTGAAAGCATGCTGATTTCAAACTCTTCATCGGCCTTACGACGACGAATAAAGAACAAGGCCAAGCCGCCTACCAGTAACGTGCCACCCAAACCGCTAAGCACCGGAACAATGCCGCCGAACTTATCAAGCAACGAGGTTTCTTTTACTGCAGGAGTAACAACCGCAGGTTTTACCGGTTCAGCAACAGCCAACTCATCTTGGTCGGTGATTTCTTCAATCACGCTTTCTGAATCCAGCTCATCGCCGTCAGTTAAAATTCCGTCCTCTAACAACCCATCTTCATTCAACGTGTCGTTTGAGTCCGCAACCAATGCATCGCCATCAACGCCCTCGGCTGAGTCATCAAGAAATTCATTCAAGATGTCATCAACATTACCCGCTGGTTCAGCTACGTCAACACCGTCGATACTATCCACAACGCCGTCAACAGCCGCATCAACACCGGCAAGCGTGTCGTCGATGATTCCGTCATCCGCCGTGAATTCATCCAATGCTGTATCGGCTTGATTTTCCAGCTGCGTTTTCGCTTCGGCATTTTCCGCCAATGTTTTTTCCAATACCGCCAAGTCAGCGTTTTCAACGCTCAAACTCATTAGGCGGTTCATGTCTTCAAGTTGCGACTCCAAGATAGCAATACGCTCACTCAATTCTTGATTCTCAAGCTCACTGGACGCTAGCGACCCTTGCAATTGAGTAATTTCATCACGCAGAGCCAACACCTCACCCTCAGAGCTATCACCCGTAGAGGCAGACACAAATGAACCGGTCTCAGTAGATGATCCTATTTGAAAGTTGTCTTGAGCGTCTGAGGCACTGTTTGATGAAGCGCCTGAATCACTGGCACCTGAATCATAAGTATCATTGGTAACGCCAATGCCAGAATCGCTATCACGCCGGCTAATCAAAGAGTTCGGGTTCCAATCGGCTAATTGGGCTTGAAAGAAAGCGCGTGCGCTTTCCACTTCGGTGGCTCGAATTTGATTCAAATCACCTATATTTAGTATAGAACCTTTAATTAAACCATTGATATTGTTATCAATAAACGCATTAGGGTTCTCTTCAAAAAGCACTTTCATAATTGAATAAATGCTTAAATCTGGTACTTGGCGTTGGAGTTCTTGAGCAATCAAGCTTAATGACTCACCCGCTTCAACTGGGCCATAACTGGCGTCTGTTGGCAGCGAACCTGAACCACTCGAAGTACTGGAATCGCTGGCAATTGAGTTATCGACTTCTTCAACGGTTGGCGTAGCAGTTTCTTCGTAACTGCTAACCGGCTCTTCTTGATCCGCGTATGACTGGTCAGTACCCACGGACTTAGGTTGAGAAAAAGACTTAGGCGTTTCAGCCGCGTAAACCGGCGGATCAATCAGCGCCGTATACTCACGTAAAAAATTACCGCCCGACCACGACACTTTCACCAAAAAGTGAATGAATGGTTCTTTAATAACCACGCCATTACTATTAACGCGCAGCACAGCCCCTTCACCCGTTCTGTCTACAACTAATTTAATATTCTGCAAATACTCTGGGTAATCAACACCCAAAGATTCGAACTCTTCGCGGCTGGCCACTTGCGCTGTAAGCGTATTCAAGTCATCGCCAGGCGAAAGGTTAATGGTGATGGTGCCATTTAATGGCTGATCTAAATTAGATTGAACATCCAGAACCCCCAAACCCAATGCATGAACATTGCTTGACGCCAACATTAATGAGGTGGCCATACCGGCAACAAAACATGAACCGATGGCTTGCTTTCGTATCATGTTAAGCACTGAAGAAGCCGATTTAGAGAGCGTTGGTGTGTTTTCAATCTTTGCCATATTGCCTTCTGACCTCAATGCCGCGGTATCAATACCACCACAGTGATTCTGGCCTTTTGTTGGGTTGGGGTTATTTTTCATCGTTCTAAATCTAGCCATTCTTTACTCCGACGCCCTGCTTTAAAATGCCACAAACCATTGAATAAATTCAAAAAACTCAAGTTAGAAACACCTATTTTCATTTGATTATTGAGTGCAGAAAACGCGTTTCTTTTTCTGGTTTACAAGCAGCAGTGTTGTAATTTTATTTTATGTTTTAGGTAGTTAGCGACTCATTGTAACAATTTACATCACTTTTAAGCAACTTGTACAGTGTTGATTCAAAAGTGGCGAAAAAAAACGGGCTGCTTGCACAGCAACCCGTTATGACTGCAACAGCGCTAAATTACAAATAGTCTTTAACTAAGCACTCAGCAATTTGTACGCTGTTGGTAGCCGCACCTTTTCTTACGTTATCTGAAACCACCCATAAATTTATGCCATTTTCATGCGAAATGTCATCTCGGATGCGCCCCACATAAACAGGGTCGGTACCGGCTGCCTCGGTAACCGCGGTTGGGTAAGCGCCGTCTTCACGGCCATCTAGAACCACCACACCTGGTGCAGTTTCAAGCAGCTTAGTTACTTGTTCGGCGGAAATTTTATCGCGCGTTTCAATATGGCACGCTTCTGAGTGGCCATAAAACACCGGAATTCTTACTGCGGTTGGGTTCACTTCAATCGCGTCATCACCCATGATCTTCTTAGTTTCCCACACCATTTTCATTTCTTCTTTGGTGTAGCCGTTGTCCATGAACACATCAATGTGCGGCAATGCATTAAAGGCAATTTGTTTTGGGTAAACGTTAGTTTCAACCCCTTTGGCATTGAGCAAGCTTGCCGTTTGGCCTGCCAACTCTTCCATGGCGTCTTTACCTGTGCCTGACACGGCTTGATACGTACACACATTGATTCGTGTAATGCCGACCGCATCGTGAATAGGCTTTAGTGCCACCAACATTTGAATGGTAGAACAATTCGGGTTGGCAATAATATTGGTGTCTTTGTATTTCGCAATATCCGCTTCATTCACTTCAGGCACGATCAAAGGCTTGTCATCGTCGTAACGAAAATGAGAAGTATTGTCCACCACCACACAGCCAGCCGCCGCCGCCTTAGGTGCGTATTCCGCAGAAATAGAGCCGCCAGCCGAAAACAAACCAATATGAGCTTTAGAGAAATCAAAATCAGCCAAATTGGTCACTCTTACCGACTTACCTTTGAACTGCTTGGTGGTGCCCGCTGAACGCTCACTGGCCAATAAATACAAATTATCAATAGGGAAATCACGCTCTTCAAGCACTTCCAGCAATGTTTCGCCAACAGCACCTGTAGCACCAACAATTGCAACATTAAACAGGCGTGAATTGGATTGTTCGCTCATCGTTCTCTCTTAAATCAGGGTAAAAAGTTCAAAGGTTAAAAAATTACACGTTATTCGCGCTGCTAGCGAGATCATTTGACAGCCAAACAAGCTCGGGGTACGGTAAATACAACAAGCAATGAAAACCATTCTTACAAATCGCAAAGAATGGCAACCATTCTTCAGCAGCAAAGCTGGCGAATTTTACCACGCAAAAGATAGGCAAGATAGACATTAAAAGTTAAAGACAAACAAATGAGTAAACGACACAACCAAGACCAAAGCCGAAGCGGTAAACCGCCAGAGTTTCTTGCATTTTGGTTAATTATTGCCGCTGAAATTGGCGCGCACCGTTTATCCATAAACGCGCAAGCAAAACGACTGAAAGAACTGTTTAACGCCACCGCCGTTCACCCTGATTTTTTAAAAAAGATCATTCTCGACAGCCTGAAAAACAAATCCGGTTCGCTGAAGCAATCCATAGATCTAAACCACGTTTTAGACCTACTTGGCGAAGCCGCCTATCAGCTACGCAACAACGGCTTAGATGACCTGTACGACATTGAAATGCTGGAAGAAATAGCATGGCACATCAATGCCCGCTTTCCACACCTAATTGCAACGCAAAACCCAGCATCAAAGACGGCGCAAAAGGCAGCAAAAAGCCCAAGCAAAGCGGCCAAAAAAAGCGCCATCATTCTGTCGATGAAAAAGCATTGCGCTAGAAAGCAGCGCTAAACTAGCGGCTCTTCCAAACTTGTGAGTTGGTCGTTCCTTGAATTTGGCAATCGCTAACACTGAAATCAATGTTACCGCCCGAATTGCGTTTTTCTTTATAGTCGTTACACACATTGACGATGGTCGGTGTAAGCATAAACAAGGCGGCGACATTCACCACCGTCATTAACCCCAACGCCATGTCGGCCAAGCTCCATGCTTCTTTCAGCGACGCCGTTGCCCCCCACATCACCATTACCAAATAGGCGGCGGTGTAACACGCCCTACCCAGCTTGCTGTCTAATCTTAAGATCGACAGATTACTTTCAGCATAAGCGTAATTCGCAACCACAGAGGTAAAGGCAAACAAGGTGATCATTAACGAGACCAAATACATGCCGTAAGCGCCAAAATGCACGCTCATGGCATTTTGCGTTAAACGAATGCCCTCCATTTGCCCCGTCATTTCACCGCCACCCAGCAAAATGATAAACGCGGTGCACGAGCACAAAATGATGGTGTCAAAAAACACCCCAAACATTTGTATAAAACCTTGAGAAGCTGGGTGATTAGGGTTTGGCGCCGCCGCCGCCGCCGCTTGTGGGGCACTGCCCGAACCCGCTTCGTTTGAATACAGACCTCGTTGAACACCATTTTTAATGGCCGCACCAAGCGCACCAGCGCCAGCTTCTTGCGAACCAAACGCAGAGGTAATGATATTCGCCAACATGGCCGGCACATCAGCCATATTTAAAGCGACCACCGTCAACGCCACAATGATGTATAAACCACCCATAACAGGCACCACCAAAGCAGCAAAACGCGCAATGGCCTTAAACCCACCTAATACAATCACCCCAGCCACAAATGTAATAAACACGCCGGATATAAGGGGCTTTACCCCATACGCGTGATTTAAAGAATCGGCAATGGTATTGGCTTGCATGGCGCTAAAAATCAACCCATAGCCCATGAAAATACACACCGCAAAAAGCACCGCAAACCAAGGCTTTTTCAAGCCCATATTAATGTAATAAGCCGGCCCACCACGGTATTCACCATGACCGTCTCGAACCTTATACACTTGACCTAACAGACTTTCAGCAAACCCAGTTGCCATGCCAATCAGCGCAATAAACCACATCCAAAATATTGCACCGCTGCCGCCCAGTGAAATGGCCACCGCCACACCGGCCAAATTACCGGTACCGACTCTAGCCGACAAACTGGTGCACAAGGCTTGAAAAGAACTAATGCCGCTGTGGTCATCGGCCTTTTTACGGCCAAGCAAACTCAACATGTGAGCAAAACCCGAAAACTGAATAGCCGCCAGCTTCCAAGAAAACCACAAACCCACCGCAAACAGTAAATAAATTAATACTTGGCCTGAACCCCAAAGAATATTATTAATAAAATTGACTACTTCCATGATTTTAATTTTATTTCCCAGTTCAATTTAACAGGAATGGCTATTTAGCAAGAACCACTCTTTAAGCAGAACCGTTCTTTTAACCGCAATTGTTTCAACAACAACGCGGGTTACAGTAACACGAAGGCGTGCGCTCAAGAAACCTTTGCCCCGCCGCTCACGATACTGCAAACATAAAAAAAGCGAGTAACTTTCGCTACTCGCTTTTTTAATTTTGGCTATTGCCTGAACTTACTCAGCCACTACCGTAACGTTGACATTAAAGCCAACCTCAGGGTGAACTGATACAGCAACTTCGTATTCGCCAATCATTTTCAATGGCCCTTCTGGCAATTGAACTTCTGATTTAGCCAACTCAAAGCCTTTGGCTGTGAACGCTTCGGATATTTCGATTACGCCCACAGAACCAAACAACTTGCCTTCGTCACTAGCAAGGCTAGCAATTTCAACAGACTTGCCTTCCAGCTCAGACGCACGCGCTTTCGCTGCTTGCAATTTGTCAGCTGATGCTTTTTCTAATTCAGCACGGCGACCTTCAAAAATTTTAATATTTTCTTCAGTTGCAACCGTTGCTAAACCTTGTGGCACTAGGTAGTTACGTGCGTAACCTGGCTTTACATTCACCAAATCACCCAAGTTACCTAGGTTTACGATTTTCTCTAATAGGATTACTTGCATGATGTTCTCCTATTTGTGGCCGTCAGTGTATGGCAATAACGCTAAATAGCGAGCATTCTTAATCGCGCTAGCCAACTGGCGTTGAAAACGCGCTGCTGTGCCAGTGTTACGGCTTGGAATGATTTTGCCAGACTCAGAAACAAATGATTTCAAAGTCGCTAGATCTTTGTAATCAATGTAAGTAGTGCCGTCAGCCGTAAAACGGCAAAAACGACGACGCATTTGGCGAAAGCCACCACGTCTTTTCTTAGGTGCATTGCGTCTCATTACTCTGCCTCCTCTTCTGTTGTGGCTTCAGCCGGTTTTTCAGCGGCCGCTTTTTTCTCAGCTTCAGCTGCTGCGGCAGCTTCTTGCTCAGCCGCTGCTTTTGCTTCGGCTTCTGCAGCACGGGTTTCATCACGCTGACGTTCAGCTTCAACTTCCTTCATCATGATTGATGGCTCAGTTTCAGCACCCTTAGTTTTCAATACTAAGTTACGGATAATAGCGTCATTAAAACGGAATAAGTTCTCGATCTCGTCCAACGTCTCTTGGTTCACTTCTACGTTCATCATTACGTAGTGAGCCTTGTGGATTTTGTTGATCGGGTAAGCTAACTGGCGGCGACCCCAGTCTTCGTAGCGATGAACGGCTCCGCCGCCCTGCTCGATAACGCCTTTATAGCGATCGGCCATTGCACTGACCTGCTCGCTTTGATCTGGATGAACCAGATACACAATTTCGTAATGTCTCATTTGAGCTCCTCACGGTTAAAAAGTTTCCTGCAGCAGATTTAATTAAAAAAACTGGCAGTGAAACAAGGAGTTAGCCAATCAAACACCTAATAATAAGGCGCTAATTAACTCAGTAATACGCATTCATGGAACAGCAAAAACACACTAAATTGCCCGCCATGCCTGAAAGCGAAGCGCGATTCTAGC
This sequence comes from uncultured Arenicella sp., assembly GCA_938045295.1. GTDB lineage: Bacteria > Pseudomonadota > Gammaproteobacteria > Arenicellales > Arenicellaceae > Arenicella. Next base: position 5,552 of record CALINO010000030.1, on the reverse strand, counting down.
CGAACGCCTTAAAAACTGCAAAGAAAACAAAGACAAAAGGCAGTAAAATAACCGCATTACCGTTAATTTTACTTGGGCATCAGAGTGACTGTGTACTTTAAACTTGCTGATCATGTGTCGTTTACCAAAATCGACGATGAAGCCGTATTGCTAGACCTTAACTCAGGCTCGTACTTTGGTTTGAACCATGTTGGCATCAAATTAATAGAAGCGTTCAATGATGGGTTGGATAAACCCGGCGCCGTCACCAGCATAGCCGAGCATTACCAAGTAAGCGTATCGCAAGTTGGCCAAGACGTAGACGCGCTGATTACCGACATGCTGCAAAAGCAACTGCTGCAACAAATATGACGTCGATTGACCGCGCCGAACTAAGCGCTCTAGCGCAATTGGTAACTGGCCAAACCTCGGCCAGCACGGCTCTTTCTGAGAACACCAACAAAGACCTACTCACACGTTTAGACCACCACGGCATTTCAACCTTAGTACAGCCCCAACATTTAGCCCCCAGCCTGCAAACCGAGCTGGCGCAAAGAAAACCCTTAATGGTGGCGAACGAAGCGTTACGCAAAAAAGAGCTGGAACACCTATTTTCCAGTTTTCAGCAGCAAGGGCTTACTGACTACCTTGTGTTCAAAGGCACGGCACTGGCCTACTCAGAATACCAACACCCATGGCAACGCCCACGCTCAGACACCGATTTACTGATTACCAAAGAACAACTGCACGCGTTTAGTGCCGCATTTCAAACGCTCGGCTACGAACGCCTGTTTAGCATTACCGGCGAATACATTTCGTATCAAGCCACTTTTGGCAAACACCTTATCGGCAAAGCCACCATCAATATTGACGTGCACTGGCGCATCAACAACCGCCAATGTTTGGCCAACGCCTACTCATTAACGCAACTGCTGGATGACGCCGCACCATTAAGCGCTTTTTCAACCGCGCCTAAAATACCCAACCAAGTAGACAGCCTTATTATTGCCTGCTTACACCGCCTAGGGCACCACCACAAAGAAGAACGCCTAGCCTGGCTTTACGACATACACTTGCTCGCCAACAAACTCAACGCCGAGCAATGGCAAATCATGCTAACAAAAGCCGCCAACAAAAAGCTCAGCGCCATTTGTTTGAACGGCTTAAGCACAACGCAACGCTACTTTGCCACCCACATTCCTAGCCAGGTAATCGATGAATTGAACGCCCTCGCCGCCCAACCTGAAAGCAGCCAGTTATTTCTAAACCGCAACGCCTCAGATTTAGCGCTCATGGCAAACGACGTTAAGTCAATCAACGGCCTCAGCGGCAAAGTTAGGTTTGTTATTGAAAACGTATTTCCGCCCGCAGATTACATGAAAAAACAAATGGGTACCCGCTCGCTCATTAGCGCCTACCTATTGCGGTTTTGGCGCGGGTTAAAACGTTTGAGTGGTTAAATTGCTGAAAACAGTAAGGGCTATTGGGTTGGGTAAGCACACAGTCATCTCGAATTAGGTCGACTTAATTTTATTAATTATTTTTTTCAGTTTTTTCCTTGATAGCACATATAGCAGACTGGTCAACCATCATTATTTCGGCACAACAAATATCGGATTAAAAAATTTCATATGTTGAGCGACAAAGCACTATTACAGCTGTAACGACACCCAAGGTAAAAACAATGATTTTTTGCATGTTTATTTCCCTAACGCTCATGAAACGGGCGCGAAAGAATGAACTCACTGAATGACAGTTTTTATTATTGTTAGGTGTTTTTGCCACAACACTTCTTGTATTTTCGCTCACTGCCACACGGGCAAGGTTCATTTCTACCTACTTTTGATGTGTTACGTATAGTCGTGTCTTTAGGTGGACAACAACTTGTGTTGCTACAACTGGATTTCTCTTCGTTGTATGTCGTGCTCGTATTGCTCGCTTGGTTCATAATTGTTCTAAACTACCTTTTAATTTACTACTTTCTTCGATACACATAACGCCAAAGGTACGGACGCACGCGAAGTGCGCGTCCAGCCCGTAGGGCGAAATACCCTTTCTTGTTACATGTTTTTATATTTCGTGGCCTATTCAAATTGCTTAATCCGGCGAACCAAATATTCTTTTACCGTTTTTCATGTAATAGAAATCGTCCAAACTAAAAACTATCAAAATGACACCTAAGGCTATTGAGAGCAGCCCTATATCCTTTATACCTACATAGATAAGGAAACATCCGATAAATAATTCAAAAATTGGTTTTACCATTTTTTATTCCAAGGTTTTAATAAATACATATAACGCCTTTGCTAGGGGCGCGTTGAAAACGCGTCCCGCGCAGCAGCTTGCTGCGGAGTGAACTTTGAAAACTTGTTATGTTTCATTGATTTGCAGATTTACTGCACGCTTTTAAAAATTCACTTTTACTGTAATCTTTCACTTCACCTGCATAATTACTTTTTTCAGAATTTTGGAAAAAGGGCTCGCCATTTACCTCTACAAGAATTAGTACACCATTTTCTTGAAATTCGTCGAATAGTTCTTCGAATGACAACCTTTCATGGTAATAGTGTTCAACATAGTTTAAAAATTCAGAAACAGAAAAATGATCTTTTACTTCCAGATATTTTTGCAGATAAAACTCATAATCATTCATTTTATATTACACTCAAAATTCGTATACATAACAGCCTTGTTAACCGTAATTATGTCGGTATAACTGTTTGTCGCTTTGGCTGGAGCATAAATTTATTTTTGTTTTCATTCAATGATTTATGCCGTTTTGGCTAATATATTAATCTGACGGCCAGCTGTGTTTTATGAGCAGGGCTTATTAGACTTAATAAAGCAGATTTATACACAATACACTCCTCTCTCACTGAGCTTAGATTCACTATAAACCCACGCAACTAGTACGGCTTAGTTAAGCAGACATACAAATACGCCAACAATATGTTATATTGATATATCAACATCTCTTTGATTGTGAGGTGAGGCAACATCTTGAAGCATATACATCAACTGCTCGGCTCTACAGCGGGTAACAAATAGGGGTTCGCTTACTCAGAAGTGTCACTCAATTCAGGCACAGCATTGAATGAGAAAAACCTTCGGGCATGATTGCCCTCCCCCGCGACTCTTAACATTATTTGCACAAAAATAACCGTAGAAGCTTCAGCATAAATCTACCCGAAACGATTTTTATACCACCAATGAAAAGTTTTGAACGACAATTTATCGATGGCCCTTATGGGCAAATTCACTATCGAATCAAACACTGTGATTCAGCTGAAAAAAGACCACTAATCTGCCTTCATATGTTTCCGCAATCAGGTCGGAATTTTGAAAAGTTTCTGCATTACTACCCCGCTAACCGCACCGTTGTGGTACCTGATTTTCCTGGCTATGGCGAATCCGACTGCCCTGCTGAACAAATCACAGCAACGGATTACGCCAATACGGTTTGGAATATAGTGGATAAACTCTCATTACTGAATGAGTTTGACTCAATAGACTTGTTTGGTATTCACGCCGGAGCCAAGCTGGCCACGGAGGCAACGGCGATTAGACCCGATCAAGTTCAACACCTTGTGCTTTCTTCGGCGGCTGTACTCTACCCCGATGAACTAGAAAGCCTAAAACAAGCCTTTCACCCAGTGCCATTAGATAACGAAGGCACCCGCTTGAATCGCCTGTGGGACATTTTGCTACGTAATCAAGGCAAAGGGCAAACGCTTGAAATGCTGGCCACATCATTGGCTGAAATATTACGTGGCGGAGAGAACTATGAATGGGGGCATTATGCCGTATATGAGTTCAACCAACGCTTTCCTGATGTGTTATCCAGCCTGAGCCACCCCATAGCCTTAATTAATGTGAACGACGATTTGTATGAAATGACACCGCGCACAATACCTTACCTAAACAATGGCAAGATGTATGACTTCCCTGAGTGGCAACAAGGGTTTCTTGAAGTTAACGCGCGAGAGGTTTGCCAGCTTGTAGATCGTCTTTTAGATAACCCTTTAACCTATTCACAGAGGTAATGTATGCCTGCATTCATGATTATAGTCGTCAAAATAAACGAACGTGAGAAGTTCATTTCAGGCTACGGCAAAGAAGCCGCCAAATTAGTGGCCAAATACGGTGGTGAATACGTGGTGCTGGCTCCGGGCGCAACCTTACTAGAAGGGTCGCTGGATGGTTATACCTCGGTGGCGGTATCTAAATGGCCAAACCGTGAAACCGCACAAGCATTTTGGGATTCGGACGAATACGCTGATGTAAAAAAGTTGCGTGAAGGCATAGCCGATTGCGAAGTCTTGCTAGTCGATACCCCCTAAATACAAAGGTAGAAACAAAAAGACAGAAATACCAAGATAGGAACACCAATACAGGAATAACCACCATGTCTGCTGATATCTTTATACCCAAAAGCCACCCTAAAGACGCCACTGTAGCCCCACTTCACACCATTACTTATGTAACAGCCGACAAGCACGGCATTGAAAAAGCGCTATGTGAAGGCTTAGACATGGAGCAATCAGCTTGGTTAGAAAGCACTCCAGACATGAATACTTACTTTGGTTTTCAAGGTCATGAACGTCTGGAATACTGCAGTTTTTTTCGTAAAGGTGAGTTTGCCAATATTCAGTTGCTGGTCATTTTAGTCAATGAGAAAAAACCACAAATTCGTCCACAAGCCGATGGCCGTTACTTCGGTGGGGCAACCATAGGGTTTCCCATGTCAGACATGCCAGCACGCGAAAATAAAATGAACAACGCTGGAGTTAAATCTACGGTTGGCATAAAAGAATTAGAGTTCACGAACACCGAGGGGCAGACTTATATCTCAAGAGAAATACATTTTCTTGGCCTAGAAAATATCTTCTTATTAGGTGTACAGCGCCCAGATATATTTGTACAAGTTGGCAAAATTGACCCTGCCACCCAAATTGGCGCCCCCGCTTACTCGGCTCGCTGTGTTGCCAACCTTGATGAAGTGAACCAATTCACTGAACAAGTGTTAGGTTATGAAATACGTCGAGACATGCAAATGAGCATTGGCGCTAAGTCAGGTTTGTTAATGGAAGAAGGCATTCCTGAACGCTTTGCTCAAGCTTTTGCTCCCGGTGCAGGCAGCGGATATTTAGTGTACTTAGAGCATGGCGGGCATGGCATATCAAACCCCACTGAACTACTGGGGGCACCCGGCCGAGGCATTACTCGATGGTCATTTCCAACCGAAAATTTTGAGCATGTATTTCAACAAGCCACTAAATTTGGCAGCGATATTATTAAGCCACCAGCAAAACGTGCCCTGCCTCATATAGGTGAATGCCGCACTATGGTATTAAGCGACCCTAGCGGTTTTGCCATTGAAATTTTTGCAGTCTAATTTCAACATCTAATTTACGCTAATCCTGAATGTCTCGTTCTTTACGCGCATCATCAATACAAATACCGCCAAGGCCGATCTTAAACGCGGGGTAAACTCTCTTCCTTTAACTTCGGTTATAAATGGGGAATTACAGTATCAGATCACGCCACGTCTGAGCGGCGCTCGTGGCAGCAAC
>CALINO010000029.1 GCA_938045295.1 uncultured Arenicella sp. | reverse complement strand
TGGGAACCATTGGTTGGGTGTTAAGAGAGATTAAAAATCAAGGGTTTACCAAGCATAATAAAAGTAGGTACGCATGGAGAAAGAAGTCTAAATTGGTTAAAAAATGGGTGGAAGAATACCCGTTATTTCGCAGCAAATTCTCAATGGGGGTGTATTACACACAAGACCCTTATTGGTGGCAAAGTTTAGATTACGCCAAGTATGAAGCCATACTGGGCGGTGAGGTATCAATCAGCTCTAATGAGTTTATTAAAGGCTTTAAGCCTAAAGGAGCCGAACTGTTTATTGGTAAGCACAAACATCAAGCTTTAATTCGTGATTTGGATTTGATTCCTGAGCAAGAAATTGAGCGGCTTGGCCCCAAAGTTGCAAACAAAGGATTGGTCAGAATTGAGTTGTTAAACAAATTTTGGGGCTCAGAAGACAGCATGGCAATTTATAACCCCAAAGTGCCTCCGTTATTGACTTACGCCAGTTTGCTCGATTCTTGGGACCCAGTCAGAAGAGAAGTGGCGGCTAAAACTGCGGCGCGTTTTTTGTTGTTAAGCGAGCAATCTCAGTAGTACACGCCATTTAATTGCCATACTGTTGAACAAAACATGTGTTTTTTGGGTGAGTTATTGAAATAATTTTGTTATATAGTTTAAGTAAGATTTATTCAGGTAACTAACTATAGATAAAGACTTTTGACAACAGTTTTATAGGGTACGGCAGTTAAAAACGAGCACACAAGATAGTGTGGAGGGCAAAGCACGTGAAATACGACTTTAACCAGCAAGTTTTGCGAACTGATGCGGCAGGAATGCCGTTAGATTGGGTCAGCTATAAAGAGGCTGTTCACTGTTATCACTTGGGGCAAGTGTTATACAGTTGTGGTGAACCAATTTACACAGTTCACGGTGGCTATAATTCACTGAGTGGTAGGCAAAGCTCAATTGAAATTAATTCAATTATAGCAACGGCCGGGGAAACCCAAAGCCGCTATCATCTTCGTGACTGTTACTCGCCGCCATTGTCCAACAAAACCTTATTTGCTCGTGACGCGTTTGTTTGCATGTATTGCGGTAACAAATTTCAGCGTCATGAGTTATCTCGAGATCACGTAAGGCCGGTATCGCAAAACGGCGCAGACACCTGGAATAACGTGGTTGCTGCCTGCAAGCGGTGTAATAATTACAAAGCCGGTAGAACCCCAGAACAAGCGGGTATGCAACTCTTAGCGATTCCTTTTGTGCCCACCCATGCTGAATATATTTACTTGCGTGGGCGCAGAGTATTGGCTGATCAAATGGAATTTTTAAAAGCCCACTTCCCAAGAAGTAGCCCGTTGCGCAGGCGTATAGAAGAAATTGCTAAAAGCAGGGCACTCACCGAATAGGGTGTATGTGACGCTTGTTTTAGAACCCTTCATGCACATAAAAAAGCCCCAATGAGGGGCTTTAATAATGCACTAAATTAACATACAAGGGCCGAGTAATAGCCCAAGCATTTAATCTTCGCGGCTAGTAATCTCAACTAAGTGATAACCAAATTGAGTTTGTACTGGTCCGTGTACTTTGCCGACGTCTTCGTTGAAAACCACACGATCAAATTCGGGAACCATCATGCCTGGGCCAAAGCTGCCGAGTTCTCCACCTTGCTTGCCAGAAGGGCACTGAGAGTGTTCTGCGGCCGCAGCTTCAAAGCTAATTTCGCCAGAGTTGATTTTTTCTTGCAAATCAATGCAAGTTTGTTCAGTAGACACCAAAATGTGTCGGGCAGATGCTTGTGTCATAAATCGTAATCGAGTGTGATTTTTGAAAGAGCGCGATAATACTTACTTTGTAAGGTAAATCCCAGTTACAATTCACAAAAATAACGATATTTCGATCAATTCTTTACTTTACTGGTCTGTTATCCATTTATATCCACTGAGACGAGATTGCATTGAACAAATCCGTAATAAAACTTTTGCAAATTGTAGTCGCGTTTGCGCTGTTGAGCTTGTTGGTCTACCAAACCGGTTTGTTTACAGAGGAGGGTCGCGCCAAATTACTGGACACGCTCGCAGGCGCAAACTTAGTTATGCTGCTGTTGTGTGTTTTAGTGGGTGTGCTAATCAATATGGTTTCTGCCTTTAAATGGTGGATGTTGACTCGCTCACAACAAATTGGTGCCGGCTATTGGCGCATATTTTCGTATTATTTGGTGGGTCAATTTTATAACCAAGTGTTGCCGACCAGCGTTGGTGGTGACGTGGTTAGATCTTACGAGCTGGGTAAGTTTTCGGGGCGGCAGGCCGACTCATTGGCGTCGGTATTTGTTGAGCGTTATACCGGAATATTAGTGTTGCTACTCATTGCTGGCGTTGCTGTATTGGCTCAGCTGTCACGTTTTAGCTCGGCTTATATATTCGTTAGTTTGGCTGCATTTACGATAGGTTTAAGTGCGATTGCTTGGCTGGTGTTTGATTTGCGAGCGTATCACTCGGTTCGCTCATTTTTCACCCGGCTGCAGCCCAAAACTGAAGTGTTGTTTTTAAAGCTTGATAAGCTATTAGAGTCAATCGTCGCCTACCGGAAATCACCCAAAGTGCTTGCGGTTGCGTTTATAAATTCTTTTTTGTTTTATTTTATGGCAGTGCTGAATGTTTACGTTACCGCCATGGTATTTCAGGTAGATGTGGCGTTTACCGACATGCTGTTAGCCACGCCAATTATCATGTTGTTAATGAATTTGCCTATTTCTTTAGGTAATTTATTCTTAATGGAAGCTTCTTATACTGGCATATTGGCGTTGATGGGTTATTCGCCGGCCTTGGGCTTGTCAGTGGCATTTACCATGCGCTTAAAATCATTGTTAGATGGGTTAATGGGGGGAGTTTTACACCCATTTTTTGTGACGCAAAAGCACGAATAGTCTATTATTGCGTTGTATTTTAAAGATCGCAGCATTAATGCGCTGCTCGATTAAAAGTTAAATAAAAAACAATAATTTATGAGAATTTCGATTGTTGGAACTGGCTACGTCGGTTTAGTTACAGGTGCGTGTTTTGCCGATGTGGGTAACCAAGTTCTGTGTGTGGATAAAGATCAATCAAAAATTGATATGCTGCTGGGCGGCAATATTCCTATTTATGAGCCAGGCTTAGAGCGTTTAGTAAAAGACAGCGCATCGCAAGGTCGCCTTGAATTCACCACCGATATTAAACAAGCGGTGGATCATGCTGAAATTATATTCATTGCGGTTGGCACGCCACCAGATGAAGATGGTTCTGCCGACTTATCTCACGTATTAGCCGTGGCTAGTGCCATTGGCCAAAATTTGCAGCAGCACCGTGTGATTGTTACAAAATCGACCGTACCTGTTGGTACCGCTGAAAAGGTGCGTGCCGCCATTGCTGAAGAATTGAAAACACGCAAGGTTGATGTTGAATTCAGTGTGGCGTCTAACCCAGAGTTTCTTAAAGAAGGCGCGGCCATTGAAGATTTCATGAAACCAGACCGAGTGGTGGTTGGAGCCGACGATGATCGAGCCGTAGAGCTAATGCGTCAGCTATACGCGCCATTTAACCGTAATCATGAACGGCTTATCGTGATGGATATTGCTTCGGCGGAGCTGACTAAATATGCAGCTAATGCCATGCTGGCTACTAAAATTTCTTTTATGAATGAGTTGTCTAATTTGGCTGAACGGTTAGACGCCGACATTGAGTTGGTGCGCCAAGGCATAGGCTCAGACCCGCGAATAGGCTACCACTTTATTTACCCAGGCTGCGGCTATGGCGGCTCGTGTTTTCCCAAAGACGTACAGGCTTTACATAAAACTGCCAAACAGCAAGGATATGAAGCGCGAATTTTAGACGCCGTAGAAGCGGTAAACCAAGATCAAAAATTCGTGGTTCTGAATAAAATTGAATCTCAGCTAGGGCAAGATTTATCTGGCAAAACGTTTGCAATCTGGGGGCTGGCTTTTAAGCCCAACACCGACGACATGCGCGAAGCACCCAGCGCGGTGATTATTCGAGGCTTGGTTGAGCGCGGGGCAAAGGTTAAGGTATTTGACCCAGTGGCGATGTCTGAAGCCCAACACATGCTGGCCGACATTAGCGATTCTATTGAATACGCGCAAGATATGTATCAGGCGACTGAAGGCGCCGATGCTTTGGTGATTGTGACTGAGTGGAAAACCTTTCGCAGCCCCGATTTTGAGCGTTTAAAATCACAACTTAATAACGCATTGATTTTTGATGGGCGCAATATTTATGAGCCTTCAACGTTGGCTGAATTAGGTTTTAAATATCACGGCATTGGCCGTTCAAACTAAGCATTGATTATGCAAATAAAACCCAATCAATTTTCTTCAATTAACGCCTTAGTGGTTGGTGATGTGATGCTCGACCGCTATTGGTTTGGGCGAGTAGACCGTATTTCACCGGAAGCGCCAGTGCCGGTATTGGCGGTGAGCAATGAAGAAGTCCGAGCGGGTGGGGCGGCCAATGTGGCGCACAATTTATTGTCCTTAGGCGCGCAGTGCCATTTGTTATCGGTGGTGGGTGACGACGAAGCTGGGCGCGAAATACAGCGTATTTTAGAGTCGTACGGCGCACAAAGCAGCTTGATCATAGATAAAAGCATAAAAACCATTGTTAAGTTACGTATGGTGGCGCAAAACCAGCAATTGCTCAGAGCTGACTTTGACGAACAACCCAGCGAAGAAGTGCTGGCGCAGTGTTTAGACGGCTTTCAAGAAGCCGTAGGCAGTGCCGATGTGGTGGTGCTGTCAGACTATGGCAAAGGCGGCCTCAAGCATGTTGGCAAAATGATTGAAGTGGCAAATGCCAACAATGTGCCGGTTATTATCGACCCCAAGGGTGACGATTATTCGCGCTACCGTGGTGCCACTTTAATCACGCCGAACATGAAAGAATTCGAAACCGTCGCTGGCATTAGCGCAAGCGAAGACGAATTTATTAGCAAGGCGCACGCCATGCGTGCCGAGCTTGAATTAGACTACTTGTTGGTGACTCGCAGCGAAAAAGGCATGAGCCTGTTTTGCGCTAACGGTGAACAATTCAATTCACCGGCCACGGCACTGGAAGTGTATGACGTAAGTGGCGCGGGCGATACGGTAATTTCCCTAATGGCGCTCGCTACGGTGAGCGATTTTGGCGAACAAGAAAAATTAACCTTAGCCAATGCTGTGGCTGGCATTGTGGTGGGTAAATTAGGCACGGCCGTGGCCACGATTGATGAAGTAATTAGTAAATTAGCTGAATAGTGTCAGCTGGTTAAAGCACAGGAAAAAATATGATTATCGTAACAGGTGGAGCCGGTTTTATTGGCTCTAACATAGTAAAAGGTTTAAACAAGCGCGGCTTAGACAACATTTTGGTTGTTGATGATTTGAGTGACGGTAATAAAGTCAGAAATATTGAAAATTGCGATATTGAAGACTACATGGATAAAGACGAGTTTCTAAATCGCATTAACCAAGGTTTGGAGTTCGGCGGGCCAACGGCCATTTATCATCAAGGCGCGTGTTCAGATACCATGGAAAGCGATGGCCGCTACATCATGGAAACCAACTACGAATACTCTAAAACACTGTTTCATTACTGTGCCGAGCAACAAATCCCGTATATCTATGCGTCGTCGGCATCAGTGTACGGCGGTGGTGAAACATTCATCGAAGAGCCTAAATACGAACAAGCCTTGAACGCGTATGCGTATTCAAAGCTGTTGTTTGATCGCTACTTGCGCAAACACGGCCACCTAGCTGAATCGCAAGTGGTTGGCCTGCGGTATTTTAACGTTTACGGTAATGGTGAAGAACACAAAGGCCGTATGGCCTCAGTGGCGTATCACTTTTTCAATCAATACCACGAGCAAGGGTTTGTAAAACTGTTTGCTGGCAGCGGCGGTTACGCCGATGGTGAACAGTTGAGAGATTTTGTGTGGGTTGATGATGTGGTCGACGTGAACTTGCACTTCTTAGAACACCCAGAAGGGCGAGGCGTATTTAACGTGGGTACTGGGCGTGCGCAAAGTTTTAATGACGTGGCTACCGCAGTACTTAACACCTTAGAAAACGAAAATAAAACCACCGCCGACTGGGTGGCTGAAGGCAAAATTCAATACATTGAGTTTCCGCAAGCCTTGGTCGGAAAATACCAAAGTTACACTAAGGCAGACTTAAATAATTTAACCATCTCTGGTGGCTACAACAAAACCTTTGCCAAAGTGGAAGAGGGTGTTAAAGCTTACGTGCAACAATTGCAAGCGGCAAAATAACGGCGGATAAAAGCCTGATGACCAAAGTCGCAATTTACGATTCAGGCGTTGGTGGCCTGAGTATTTTTCAAGAAATAGTCGCCACCAATCAGTCACTAAGGTCTATCTTTGTAAGCGACAATCAGGCTTACCCCTATGGCACCAAACCCGAAGCTGAGTTATTGCGCCGAGTGTTGAATGTCAGTGACGCCATCTGTGATCAATATCAGCCAGACGTATTAGTCTTGGCCTGTAATACCGCAAGCACCGTGTGTTTGCCTAAGTTGCGTCAGCGCCTTAGTTTGCCGGTAGTTGGCGTTGTGCCGGCGATTAAGCCAGCGGCAAGCGTCAGCCAAACTAAAAATATCGGCCTATTGGCAACGCCAGCCACGGTTCATCGAGCTTACACCGATGAATTGATTGCTGACTTTGCCAGCCATTGCACCGTCACTAAAGTAGGCTCAAAAGAGCTGGTAGACATGGCAGAGGCCAAATTGGCCGGTCAGGCGCCAGACATGGCCTTACTGAAAAACATACTACAACCGTTTATTGATCAGCCCGGTTTAGACACCTTGGTGTTGGCTTGTACGCACTTTCCATTATTAAAGCAAGAAATAGCCGCGGTGCTATCGCAGTCTGGCGTGAACGCCACCTTAATTGATTCCGGTTCGGCGATCGCGAGCAGAGTGCTGGCATTAGTGTCAGAGGCGGGCAAACAAACCCAACTAGTTCAACAAAACCAACAAACCGAATATACAAGCAACGCCGGGCATATCGCAGCCTTTACCGATAAAGCTTCGTTGAACGATGACATTCAAAAAAACGTATTGAACATGGGCTTTACGAATATCGAAGCTCTGTCAGTGTGACAATAACAGGGTAGCAACATGGCTCACGATTACGACTTACTTATTAAGCAAGCCGAAGCGTTATTAAGCGTTGAAACCGACGCCGTGGCGAATGCCGCCAATCTCTGCGCCATGCTTTACCACCAATTAGAAGGCGTTAATTGGGTCGGCTTTTACTTTCTAAAACAAGAGGAACTCGTGCTGGGGCCGTTTTCAGGGCAACCCGCTTGTACGCGCATTGCGTTAGGTAAAGGTGTGTGTGGCACTGCGTTTGTGGAAAAACAAACTAAGGTAGTGGATGACGTACACAACTTCGCCGGCCATATTGCCTGCGATGCCGCCAGCAATTCTGAAATTGTAGTGCCATTTTTTACAGAAAAGCTAAGCGGCGTGTTCGACATAGACAGCCCCGAATTAGCGCGCTTTTCTGACCTTGAAAAAGTGTTTTTTGAACGTATTCTAGCGCTGTATTTAGAGTCGCTAAATTAGCGGTTAAGTCTTTGAATCAGTGTGAATTTTGTAAATAAATGAATTTATTCAAGGATTTGAATGATTACTCACACTAATAATATAGTGCTTCAGAAACAAAACCGATGCTTAGTTTCTTATTTGAAGCTGGCTTTTGTTTGTTATAGGTATAAACATGAAAACTAATAGTGAATTAAAATCAGGTTCTCAAAAACCTAAAAACCTTTTTTTCACGCTCATTAAAGTGGCGTTCTTCGTTATTCTCCTTTTAGTAATATGGGCTCAAAATAACTACTACTCTACAAAAAGTAATTCATTGAAAGCAACTATTCATGAAGTTAGAAATGAGAGTCTATACTTTGATGCTAGGACATACACATATGTGATTTGGTTTATAAATGAAAA
>CALINO010000028.1 GCA_938045295.1 uncultured Arenicella sp. | reverse complement strand
ATTAATACGCACGTGCACGGCGACCACATAGGCAATAATGAGGCGTTTGGTAAAGATAATGCAAAAATCATCAGCCACCAAAGCTTGCGCCAAACCTTAGTAAACAAAGGCGTACCGATGGGCGATGGGGTAAATGTGCCTGCGCCTAAGAAGTCATTACCGGTGCTCACTTTCGCTGACCAAATAACGTTGTACATTAATAACGATTCGGCACAAGTGAAGCATTTTGCGGCAGCCCACACTAACGGCGATGCCGTGGTCTTTTTCAAAGAGGCCAATGTTATTCATACCGGCGACATCATGTTTAATACGCTCTTCCCCTACATTGACACCAGCAATGGCGGCAGCTTTTCAGGCATGTTAGCGGCACTAAAAGGCATTCACGACATGGCCAATGAAAGCACCAAAATCATTCCCGGGCACGGGCCACTGGCCAATAAGTCAGATGTGGCAACCACCATCAGCATGCTTGAAGGCGCTTATAAGTCAGTAAAAGCGTTGGTGGACGAAGGCTTAACTGAGCAAGAAATACTCGAGCGTAACCCGCTAAAAGACTACGAGAAGTACAGCTGGAGCTTCATTACTGCTGAGCGCATGACGAAACAACTGTTGGTGGCCATGAAATAAACCGCACCTTCTGAATTAGTTTAAAGCATTAATTTAAATTTAAGCGTTGCTTCTGCCGGCGAACACCCAAAGCACTCTCTACAGCGCCGTATAAATACGCCACAGAAGCAACCAAAAAGCCAAAGCCCAAGTTAAAATCCCACTCACTGGGCCCAACATGGGCGCCATTTGCACTAGAAAGACCGGCAAAATGAGTTTTATCGGTGGTCAATAATAATAGATAGATGTAATGATATTTTTCCTTTTAACTTTTTGATAGGGAAATATCATGAATGAAATTAACTATAAACTGCTGCAGCAAGTTCACCAGTTAAAGCCCATCATTCGAAGTAAAGTGATTGGTGTTGGCTGCTACCTGCCAAAGCAATGCGTGAGCTCCGACGAACTGATGTCGGACATTGGCACGGAAAAAAAGTACGGATTAGCGCACAATTGGATGTCAACCGAAATGGGAATTGTGGAGCGCAGAATGTCCTCGGCTAATCAATCGCCATCAACTCTCGCCATCAAGGCGGCAAAAGAGGCCATGGCCTCTTGCCCTAACCTAAACCCGGACAATATCGATGCCATCATCTTTTGCGGCATTGAACGAGACATGCCAGAACCCGCCACGGCGCACATTATTCAAAGAGCACTCGGCTTGCATGCCGCGCATGTTTTTGATGTGGCAAACGCTTGTTTTGGCTTTTTTGATGGCGTCAAACTGGCGGCCAGTTTGATTGAATCTGGCGCGGTTAGAAATGCCTTAATTGTCACCGGCGAAGTAACCACCAAAATGGCGCGCAGTGTGGCAAGCCAACTGAAAAAAGGCGTCACCGAGGACGCAGCTCGCCATATGTGGGGCATGCTGTCAGTGGGTGATGCTGGCGGCGCTATGATTTTAGGGCCGTCTGAAACGGGCCAATCTGGGTTTATGCAGTTTCACCAAGCCAGCAAAAGCGAATATTCTCATCTATGCCACTATCATTGGGGCGAAAACGGCGAAGCCAAAGCCCATATGAACATGGGCCATATACTGGCGCGCGGGTTAAGGCTCAATAAACGCATATACCAAGAAACCCTAAATGAACTGGGTTGGAATAAGGTTGATTGGCTGATTGCTCACCAAACCGGCAACACCGCATTTGAGCAGGCGGCCAACCTACATGGCATAAAAAAACGCAAAATTATTAAAACTTACCCAAAATTGGGCAATATCACCACAGCAACGCTCCCTGTGAGCTTTAAAAAGCTAATTTCTTCTGATAGCCTGAAGTCAGGAGACAGAGTTGGCGGGCTGTTTGCAGGGTCTGGCTTGGTCGCTGGCCAATTTGGCTATGTAGCGTAAACTTAAGTACAGACCTAAAAAACCGCCAACAAATCAATTGTTAGCACGTGGAGGCAATCAAAATCGATGAGTATTTATTTTATACCAGCGTTAGTTGCATTACTGGTTAAGCTGTTTGTTTTGGCTTACGTGCTGAAGGGAGGCAAGGTTTCGATTGTTTTTCTGTCATTAATTGTTGTCTTCGCTGCCCACAATGCCATTGAGGTGTTTGGTTACATCAGCTTTAGCAACAATAGCGATAATGTTGGCGTGTTTTTTCAGCTGTATTACGTGGCAACGGCCTATGTAATTATGTACATAATGTTACACAGTCTGGCAATCACCAAGCTGGAACATACTTTTTCAACCGGTATATTGATTACACTGACCACGGCACTGTCTGGTTTAATGCTTTTTAGCAATAGTGTGATTGCTGGCCAGTATTCAATCGGCTATTCAATGACCGCCGTAAAAGGCACTTATTATTGGTTGTTCGCCAGCCACTTACTTATCATTCTTATTGCTAGCTTGGCGGTTTTGGTCTATGGCTATCGAAAAGCCACATCGCACATTGACTCAGTACGTTGTTTACACAGTTTATTCGCACTGGCGCCCATCATTCTGGTCTTTGTTGTGGCGGTGATATTTAAAATTGCGGATATTGGCATTAATGCCACCGGCTTAGTGCCAATTGCAACCACGCTATTCTTAGGCATTGTGCTGAAAACCGAAGCCACACATAAACTGTCGGATTTACGCCGCTTAATGCCACTGTCTCTTGAGCGTGAAACCACCAATAACCTAATGGATTTATTGGATAACTACATGCAAAACAGCAATAAAGAGAATGTCTACAAAGAACTGCAAGATGGCATTGAAAGGCAAATCATCAGTTACAGTTTGCAAAAATGCGACAACAACGTGTCTAAGACAACTCGAATGATGGGGCTGAAAAACAGAAGCACGTTTTACTCCATGGTCAAACGGCTGGAAATTGACCTAAACGAAGCAAAACTAAAGAACAGTAAGTAACATCTAAACCTGTTTGAGCCTTACTGGCTTCTAAGCAAGCTCACGCTGCTTAACGTTAACGCAACGTTGGGTGTTGAAAATGCAGCCGTGTATCACAGGTAGCTGAAATCACCGACTCGGTTAAAACTAGCCGGCCAATAGCTTGCCATTGCGCACCCGACTTTTTGCCGCCATGATCTGCGGCCACTTCAATCAAGTAATCTAATGTTTGAGCAGAGTTCGCTGGTAAACTAAGTTCATCGCGAAAGTCATTGTGGTCTGCTCGCCAAGGGCTTATGGGCGAAAAGCGCAGCCACTTTGGAGAAGTAATAGGAGAAGTAATAGCAGGGGCAATAGTAGGAGCAGCAACAGGCGAAATAACCGGATTGTGCGCCGCAACATGATCCACAGGCCGATAGGTGGCATCCGGTTTGATTTGAGCACCAGAATCGCTTAAATACGCTTTGTCTGCGGCTTCCAAGTCTTTACGCATTCTCAATGCCGTGCGAATGTCACGCCAATTAGGAACCCGCCCCAGTGGAGGCTGATTATCCATGGCTAAATCCATCACACGATCAGTGACCACGCCACCCATTGAGTTGAGAACAAAGACATTCAAGCTCGAATCATTGGCAAGATTGTCTGGCAGTAACTTAACCGCTAACCCAAACGCGCGTTTGTCTTTTTGACCAACCCCACCCAAAGCAACAGAGGCACGCACAATCACAGGGCTGCGCGCGCCCTTTGCAAACAAACCAGTAAACTCACTGGGCTGGTCAATCAACCACTGCCCGGCAAAACAAATGCCATTGGCTTGCAGCAGTTTTTGCCCACTCTCAAATTCTAATAAGTCTCGGCTGTCTACCAAGGTGCGTTTGGCCGCGTTACGCAAATGGTTACTTGCTCGATCACCGGGCTTACCAAAGCGCTTGCGCTCAACCTTATAAATGGGTCTTTGTTCGTAGGGGTCGGAGAAGACCGCCTCTTTAAGTTGCTCAAAGCGACTATTTGCCATTGACTCATAGCTAGGTGCAACGGCTATGATTAACAACATGAGTTTGCAATATAGGGGTGTTTTTTTAAACATTTAGTAAGCTAGTGCGCGGTAAAACGTTCTACTTGATCATGGTTTGACATAACAATTATATATACATATAGAAAGGAATATGCCCAAGACGATTGCCACCGAACGTGAAAATAGCGTATTTAAACGCACTAAATGCGCAGATAATGCTCAAAAGCTCCAAGCGACAGAACAGCGCATGGGTGAATCTTTCACTCACAACCAAGTGCTTGGGCGCTTGCAAACCATCGGTTGCGTGGCGGTTGAAATTACACAAAAGTGTAATCTCGATTGTACGCTGTGCTACTTGTCGGAGCATTCCCAGCAAGTGGCTGACATTCCTATTGAAGAAGTTTTTCGACGTTTAGACGATGTGCTGCGTCATTATGGCAAAGGTACGCACGTACAAATAACCGGCGGCGACCCCACCTTAAGAAAGCACAGTGAATTGGTGGAAATTGTGCAATACGCTAATTCACTGGGCTTATACACCGCCCTCTTTACCAATGGTATTTCGGCCACTCGTAAACTGCTAACCTCATTGGCAAACGTTGGCCTCAGAGATGTGGCCTTTCATGTCGACAGCACGCAGCGCCGCGATAATGGCGACAGTGAGCTAGCATTAAATTCAATACGCGAAGAGTATTTAGAAAGAGCAAAAGGCTTGGGGTTGATGGTGATTTTTAACACCACGGTTCATAAAGACAACTTTCACGAAATTCCACAACTGGTTAGCTTTTTCCGCCACCGGGCCGACCAAGTAGGCTTGGTGTCTTTTCAATTACAAGCCGACACCGGCCGTGGAGAATGGCGCGAACGAGACATAGTCATCAATAGAGAAACGGTACAACAACAAATTGAGCTGGGTTCTAGCCCGTCACTTACTTGGGAAGCGCTGCAAGTGGGGCACCGTGATTGCCACAGCTACCTACCCACGGTAGTGGTTAATAACGCCGTTTATCCATTGGTTCCAGATGCCGATTTTTTCGGTGACTTTGTGCGTGATTTTCAACACGTAAGCTGGGATCGCCAACAATCATCGCTAAAACTGGCACTGGGCTTTCTCGGTGCTTTGCTAAAGCAACCTAAATGGTGGTTTAGGCTGATAAAACACGGGCTTAGTTTAGGCACAGCAATGCTGCCAGACTTGATCAAGTCACGTGGGCGCATAGAGAAACTCACCTTTTTTGTGCAAAACTTCATGGACGCAGAGAAGCTTGATCAAGAACGCGTTGATGCATGCTCGTTCATGGTTATGACGCATGAAGGGCCTGTGTCGATGTGCGAACACAACTCGCGCCGAGATGAATTTATCTTAACGCCCATGGATATTAAGCGAAAAGATGGCAGTCTTACTCACTACAAGCCGTTAAAAGACAAAACCGTGAATGCCCGATTGAATACTATTTCCGTTGAAACTCAACACTGAAATACCGATTAACCGCCTTACTTTAGCCAAACCCTAGAGTCACATTATTATGTTCAACACTTTCGTACGCTTTTTTATGATTCTGCTTTGCTCAACTCATATCAGTATTGCTAACGCTGACGACCATGCCAACAGTAATACTCAAGCCAACATTAATGACAACGACAATGTTTATAAAAGTGCCCTACCCGACTGGCAAGCCACATTAGATAAGTTTGTTGACGAGCAAGGCCGAACTAATTTCGCCGCGCTATCCAATGATTCGCAAGCCATTCAACGGTTTTTAGATGCCATCGCCAAGGTCAGCCCTAATAGCCACCCAGAATTATTCACCACCCGTGAAGAGGTATTGGCATACCACGTTAATACTTATAACGCATTGGCCATGTGGGGAGTGGTGGAGCGTGGCATACCGAAAAATTTCAGCAGTTTATGGAAACGAGCTTCATTTTTTAAGTTTCGCAAAGTCACCATCGGCGGTAAAAAAACCAACCTATACGACTATGAAAACAAAGTGATTCGGCCGTTAAATGAGCCACGCATGCACTTTGTATTAAATTGCATGGTGAAAGATTGCCCTCGCCTACCTCAACAGCATTTTACCGCGCAAACCTTAGAGGTCGATTTACAAACGGCAGCGGTTGAATTTTTTAATAAGCCAAAACACATTCAGATCGACGCAGGCAAACGCACAGTAGCGCTGTCTGGAATCATGAAGTTTTACACCAAAGACTACGTGGCATCGGGCAAAAAACAAGACTTAGTTGCGTATGTTAACCAATATCGTGACGATAAAATTCCAAGCGATTACAAGGTGAAATTTATTGATTACGATTGGACGGTAAACCAGCAGCCCTGATTTTTACCAAAAAGTTACGCTAAGTTTAAGCTTAACTTGGGCTTAGCTTTGGCTTAAGAGTCAACCACGTTTTCGTGGTTGAACGGGCAATGCCGGCAAGCATTACCGCAACAACTTCCACGCGCGAGGTGGTAATGCTCAGTCAACACCATTAAGCCATTTTCAATGTAATAGTGCGTATTTTCTATCAGCTCGGGGATAGGCCACTCGGGCTTTTTTTTATTATCGTTTGTCATGAAAATCAATCCCCGTTTTATGCGGCCAGTATTCTCACCTAATTATACATAGCCACCGTCAAACAACTGACATCATTTAAGTGCTACGACGGTACTGACCACCCACTTCAAAAAACGCGTCAGTAAGCTGCCCAAGCGAACAATGCTCCACCGCATCCATGAGTGCGTCAAAGCCATTACCACCATCAAGAATGGTTTGCTTGAGCATGGTCAGAGATGCTTCACTGTGCTCTGCATGATGTTCGTGAAAACGCTGCAGCCGTTCTATTTGATCTTGTTTTTCTTGATCCGTTGAGCGTGCCAGTTCAACTTTTTCTGGCGCTTCTTCATGCTCTGGCAAGAAGGTATTAACCCCAATCAATGGGTACGAACCATCGTGTTTCATGGTTTCATACTTTATTGACTCTTCTTGAATTTTGCCGCGCTGATACCCGGTTTCCATAGCCCCAAGCACGCCGCCTCGGTCTGAAATTCGTTCAAACTCTTGCAGCACCGCTTCTTCCACTAAGTCGGTGAGTTCCTGAACCACAAAGGAACCTTGGCTTGGGTTTTCATTTTTTGCCAACCCAAACTCTCGGTTAATGATTAATTGAATCGCCAAAGCACGGCGAACCGACTCTTCACTGGGTGTGGTGATCGCTTCATCGTAAGCGTTAGTGTGCAAACTATTGCAGTTGTCGTTGACCGCCAACAAGGCCTGCAATGTGGTTCGTATATCATTGAATTGCATTTCTTGTGCGTGCAGTGAACGCCCCGATGTCTGCACGTGATATTTTAAGCGCTGACTGCGTGAATTGGCGCCGTATTTATCACGCATGGTCACCGCCCAAATACGCCGTGCCACTCGCCCAATTACCGTGTATTCAGGATCCATGCCGTTGGAGAAAAAGAAACTCAAATTATGGGCAAAATCATCAATGCACATTCCCCGAGCCAAATATCCTTCAACAAAGGTAAAGCCGTTGGCTAACGTAAACGCAAGCTGAGTGATCGGGTTCGCGCCCGCTTCAGCAATGTGATACCCCGAAATAGACACCGAGTAGAAGTTACGCACTTGGTTATCAATAAAGTATTGCTGAATGTCACCCATCATTCGAAGGCTGAATTCGGTTGAGAAAATGCAGGTATTTTGCCCTTGATCCTCTTTTAATATGTCGGCCTGAACCGTGCCGCGCACGGTATTGAGCGTATTAGCTTTAATCTCTATGGCTTCTTTAGTATTGGCTTTGCGGCCATTGCTCTGCTCAAATTTATCCAGTTGCTGAGTGATGGCTGTGTTCAAGAACATGGCCAAAATGGCGGGTGCGGGGCCATTAATGGTCATTGACACTGAGGTGCTGGGGGCACACAAATCAAAGCCATCAAACAATTCATTCATGTCGTCTTGAGTGGCAATAGACACACCTGAATTGCCTACTTTACCGTATATATCAGGCCTTTCATTAGGGTCAAAGCCATACAGTGTTACCGAGTCAAAGGCGGTGGATAAGCGTTTGGCATCTGAGTGCTCTGACAATTTCTTAAAGCGCTGATTGGTTCGTTTAGGGCCACCTTCACCGGCAAACATTCGGGCTGGGTCTTCACCTTCACGCTTGAATGGGAACACACCGGCCGTGAATGGGAAATAACCCGGTAAGTTTTCTCGTTTTAACCATTTAAGCAAATCGGCATTGCTTTGATATTTAGGCACACAAACACGCGGAATATCCAAGCCGCTAAGGCTTTCGTTAACCAGCTTGGTGCTGATCGTTTTACCATTTCCTAACACTGAAACCTGTTCTTTACCTTGGTATGTCTTTACTAAGTCGGCCCATGAAGACAATAGGTCTGTGCTTTCAGCGTCTAACTGTTGGCTTAAAACTTGATGCAATTCAATCACGTTTGACGGCGCATCAGTCAACAGTTCTTTGGTTACTTTTAGTGCTTGCTGCTTGCCCGCAATGTTAGCTTGCTGGTCAGCGTGCTGTAAGTAGGCACGCACTGTTTCAGAAATTTCAGCCAAGTAGCGCTTGCGCGACGCTGGAATGATGGCTGTTTTTTCCGATGGTGTTTTTTGCCCTGGTTTTTGCCCTGCTTGTTGCTCGGCTTCGAGTAAATTTGATGACCACTCTCTCAAACCTTGCTCGCGTAACACCTCAAGCAAACCTCGGTAGACTGAAGTTACCCCGTCGTCACCAAATCGTGAGGCAATGGAACCGTACACCGGCATCTCATCAACGCGTTTACCCCACGCTTCACGGTTACGTTGTAATTGTTTTGCCACATCGCGTTGCGCATCGGCCGCGCCAGTACGGTCAAATTTATTGATCACCACTAAATCGGCAAAATCCAGCATGTCGATTTTCTCTAACTGGCTTTGAGCACCAAACTCGGGAGTCATTACATACATCGATGAATCAACATACGGCACAATGCCGGCATCGCCTTGGCCAATACCGGGCGTTTCCACTACCACCAAGTCGAAGTTA
Source organism: uncultured Arenicella sp. (assembly GCA_938045295.1). GTDB lineage: Bacteria > Pseudomonadota > Gammaproteobacteria > Arenicellales > Arenicellaceae > Arenicella. The sequence goes on along the minus strand of CALINO010000028.1, from coordinate 6,833 downwards.
AAGCAACGTACGGCATTGATCACATCAGTCAAATAGCCGGGCACTTCACCGCTTGCATCACGCGTTGCCAGCGAACGCATATAAATATTATGGTGGTAAATTGAGTTCATGCGAATTCGATCACCAAGCAACGCACCACCAGTTTTGCGCCGCGTTGGGTCAATCGCCAATATTGCAATACTCGCTTGGTTATCACTGTCGATTCGAAATCGACGAATAATTTCATCGGTTAATGAGGACTTTCCAGCACCGCCGGTGCCTGTAATGCCCAATACCGGTGTGGAGACACGCTCTTGTGCACGCAACGCCAATTGCTCACGATCAGCCTGACTAACATCGCCGAGCTCAATCATGCTAATAAGTTGTGCTAATGCTCTGTGCTGATCTTTTTCATCAAACCAGTCAGCCATGGTTTTATCAACATCATTATGCGCACTGTTTGCTGGCTCACTGCGCTTGATCATGTCTTTAATCATGCCCACAAGGCCTAAATTCATGCCGTCTTGTGGTGAGTATATTTTTTCCACACCGTAGGTGTGCAGTTCGGCTATTTCATCGGCCACAATTACGCCGCCGCCGCCGCCAAACACTTTTATGTGGCTGGCATTGCGTTGCTTAAGCATGTCGATCATGTATTTGAAATATTCGACGTGCCCTCCTTGATACGAACTGATGGCAATCGCGTGGGCATCTTCTTGTAAGGCCGTTTCGACTACTTCAGCAACCGAGCGGTTATGGGCAAGGTGAATCACCTCAACGCCATTAGATTGCAAAATACGGCGCATAATATTAATCGAGGCGTCGTGCCCGTCAAACAAACTTGCGGCTGTTACAAAGCGTGGTGGCCGCTTTGTATTGTCGTTATCGGAGTTGATCATTGCATTCCCAAAATCACTTAAATTAATATTGTCTGCAAGGCGCTATCATTAGGCACCTTATTTTGAATCTTTATGAATTTACATCTATCAATCGGCGCATCGTTTTTGCTAAACCACTATGCAAGCGCTTAGTTTCATCTAACTTCTGCGGGTTCAATAACCAGTAATAAACAATGCCAATCACGGCGGAACTAAATTGCCCGGCAATGTAGTCGGCTTCTCGTTTTACCGAGTCGCTTATGTGAGGGTCATTGAGTATCCAATTCATTACATCTTGAAAACGGCGTTGATGAATTTTGCGAATGGTTTCACTGAGTTGTGAATCCATATGCAATGACTCAAACCACAAGGTATAAAAGGTGAACACATAGTCAGGGGCTTCCGTGCAGAACTGATAATGCCGTTCAACCGCCCCCTCAATAGCCGCTAAACCGGTGTTATGCCCTATGCTCTGCTTTAGTTTTTGTAGCCAAATATCGCCCAGTTTCAATACCACAAAATCAAACAGCTTATCTTTATTACCAAAGCGCTGACTGGCCAAACCACGGCTATAGCCTGCCTCAATACCCACGTCGGTTAAGCGGGTATTTTGCGTTCCACGCTCAACAATTAACCGCACCGTAGCATCAAACATACGTTGATCAGAAAGCTCAGTGCGTTCAGCTTGAGTGAGCTGAGGCTTATCTTGGTTGATGGCTTTTTTTGTATTAGAGCTAACCATTGTTCATTCCCTTAAAATAGCTGTTTGGCTTAAAACTGTGATTTAAGCCAAACTTACTGCAAAGGCATTGCCTAAAAATCAGGCAAACACAAAACAGGTAATCGCTATGCAAATGCCGCCTCACTCAGCTCGCAACCTATTTCAGCGCCACCAATAACGGCACTGGCGAAGGCATCTGCACGTGGCAATAGTTGCGCAAAGTAAAAGCGCGCGGCCAATATTTTATTTTGCATAAATTGAGTATCCGCTTGCTCATCACTCAATTTATTCTTGGCAATTACGGCACTGCGAAAATGGTACCAAGCGCCTAATACATACCCCATCTGCATCAAAAAGTTGTACGCTACCGCGCCTTCAAAATTGGGGTTGCTTTTTGAATTATCCAGAATGTGTGCAACGCTTTGCTCTAACCTATTTTTAGCTGACTTAAATTGAGCCACCATGGTTTCGTCAGCGTCTTTGGCGTCCAAGGTTTGTTGCATTTCCTGCATTAATGAAGCAAATGCTTGGCCACCATCACGTACAATTTTTCGCCCCACCAAGTCATTGGCTTGAATTGCATTGGTGCCTTCGTAAATAGACGTTATGCGCGCGTCTCTGTAATGTTGCGCAACTCCGGTTTCTTCAATAAAACCCATGCCGCCATGCACCTGAATGCCCAAAGAAGTAACCTCATTGACCAGATCGGTACACCAAGCTTTGGTGATTGGCGTCAGCAACGCAAACCTAGATGAGTGGTACTGTTTATCTTCTTCTGATAGCGCGTGACCACGCAAGTCATGAGACATGGAGGCGTCAAAGCACAAAGCGCGCATGGCATCGGTTAGCGACTTCATTTGCATCAACATACGCTGCACATCAGCATGCCCAATAATTGCCGTTGGCTCACCGGTTTCTGCCGACTTTCCTTGCACACGCTGGCGCGCATAATCTAAGGCGTCTTGGTAAGAGCGCTCAGACAACGCCGCGCCTTCTAACCCCACCTCTAATCGAGCATGGTTCATTAATGTGAACATGCACGAAAGCCCTTGCCCGGGCTCACCAATCATATAGGCCACCGCGCCTTCGTTGTCGCCAAAGCTCATGACACAAGTTGGGCTGCCATTAATGCCCATTTTTTCTTCTGTTGAAACAACTCTAACGTCATTGCGCTCGCCCAAGCTGCCATCATCATTGACTAAAAACTTAGGCACTAAAAACAAAGAAAGCCCTTTCACGCCAGCCGGCGCATCAGCCAAAGGAGCCAACACAACATGAAGAATATTTTCAGTCATATCGTGATCACCCCAGGTAATGAATATTTTTTGCCCTTTAAGCAAAAAGTGATCGCCCTTGGGGGTGGCTTTGGTTTTAAGGTTCGACAAATCGGAGCCCGCGTGTGACTCGGTTAAGTTCATGGTGCCGGTCCACTCGCCAGAAATAAGCTTAGACAAGTAGGTATTTCTCATCTCATCCGTAGCATGGGCAACCATAGCGTCAATGGCTCCAGCACTTAGCATTGAGCACAAAGCCAAAGACGTGTTGGCGCTATTCCAAAATTCACTGACCGCCATGTGCACGGTAAACGGTAAGCCTTGACCACCATAATTAGGGTCTTGAGCAAGACTCAACCAACCGTTTTCGATAAAGTGATGGTACGCCTCTTTAAAACCGGGAGCCGCTTTCACTTCGCCATCTTCAATACGGCTGTGATTCACATCACCAGAACGGTTAGTGGGCGCGAACACCTCTGCGGCAAATTTTCCACCCTCTTCAATCACGGCTGAAATCAGCTCTGGCGAAGCCTCTTCAAAGGCAGGTATCGACGTTAGAGAGTTAATATTGAAAAGTTCATTTAATACAAATGAAACTTCAGACACAGGAGCTTTGTAGTCAGCCATAGATCAAGAGTTGATTATATTCAGGTGGAAACAATTTACTTGTTTGCTACAAGCAAGTCAATTCGATTGCGGTATATTAAGGGTACTTTTTGCTCGTTATTGGCTCAAATAGCACTATTTTAAGCAAACTCACCACACCAGCTTTGTATACAAAAAATAGGTTTTACTGTGTTTTATTGCTTTTTATCTCTATTTTTTAGCTTAATTGTTGACAATAAAGTGGCGTGTTGGCAAACTTCGGCGGATGAACAATGAGTCAAACCCAAGCAACTTCAAGGTTGATAAAAATCAAGACAACACCTTAAGTGGGCAAACCACAATTGCGCTACGTGAAGCCATTGTGACCGGAAAAATTAAGCCCGGCGAAAAATTAAACGAACCTAAACTGGCCGAACAATACCAAGTAAGCCGCGGCCCATTACGAGAAGCAATTCGGCGTTTGGTGTCGATGGGTTTGGTGGAACATATACCTCACGTAGGTGCGTCGGTCATCCCATTAGAGCTGAACCGAATCATTGAACTCTACGAAGTCAGAGAAGCGCTTGAGGGTATGGCGGCAGGCTTGGCTGCCACACATATGAATGAGCAAGAGATTGCCGACCTGAAAAAGCTGCTGGTTATTCACCGCCAACATTGCGAAAACAATGCCGGGGAGTACATGCAAACCGAGGGTGATTTCGATTTTCACTACTTGATCATTAAAAGCAGCCGGAACGCACTACTCACTCAGCAATTGTGTAATGAGCTGTATCACCTTATTCGCATGTACCGTTTTCAAACCAGCCGCTTTAAAACACGCTCAAACAGAGCACTCATTGAGCACGAACAACTTATTTATGCCATTGAGAATCGTGACCCGGCGCTAGCTGAACTATTGATGCGTCGACACATCTCTCGAGCAAAAGAATCCATTAAATCTTATCTCTCTACAGAGGACAGCAACTGATGTCAGCAGGTAACCGTTTTAGAAAAGCCCTAAAGGCCAATACTCCTTTACAAGTGGTGGGCACCATTAATGCTTATACCGCTTTGATGGCAACCAAAATTGGCCACAGCGCTATTTACATTTCTGGTGGCGCTTGCGCCAATGCGTCTTATGGCTTGCCTGATTTAGGCATGACAAGCATGAATGATGTACTAGAAGACGCTCGGCGAATCACCAGCGTTGTTGACACGCCACTGATGGTTGACATTGACACGGGCTGGGGCGGCGCATTCAATATTGCACGCACCATCCGCGAATCAATCAGAGCTGGCGTGGCGGCCGTACATATTGAAGACCAAGTAGCACAGAAACGCTGCGGGCATCGCCCCAATAAAGAAATAGTCAGCACTGAGGAAATGGTGGATCGCATTAAAGCCGCAGTTGATGCAAAGACCGACGATGATTTTTTCATTCTAGCGCGTACAGACTCTTACGCGATTGAAGGCTTACAAGGCTCTATCGACCGCGCTGCGGCTTATATAGAAGCCGGTGCCGACGGTATTTTTGCCGAAGCAATGGGCGACCTATCTCAATACAACGAGTACAAAAAAGTCATTGCCGCCCCTCTTCTGGCCAATATGACCGAATTTGGTATGACGCCATTGTTTGACAAGTACGAACTGGCTGAACATGGCGTAGATATCGTGCTCTACCCGCTAACCGCGACCAGAGCCATGAACAAAGCCGCCGAAATGGTTTACTCAGAAGTTTTAGAAAAAGGCCATCAGCGCGACGTCGTTGATGACATGCAAACGCGCATGGAGCTTTACGATTATTTGAACTATCACGAATACGAAGACACTCTGGATAAATTGTTTTCGCAAAACAAAAGCAGTGATCAATCTTAAGAGGTTAATAATATGGCTAAGGATAAAAAATTAAGTGGCGCGGGCTTACGCGGCCAAGTAGCAGGGCAAACCGCACTGTGTACCGTTGGCACGCAAGGGTCTGGGCTTAATTATCGAGGTTATGATGTTGATGACTTGGCAGATAATTGTATTTTTGAAGAGGTGGCGTATTTAATTCTTAAAGGCCACTTACCCAACCAAAGTGAGCTCGATGCGTACCAGAAAAAACTCAGTGACTTACGGTCATTGCCGTCGGCGCTTAAAAAATGCCTAGAACTAATTCCAGCAAGCGCACACCCGATGGACGTGATGCGAACTGGCGTGTCTTTATTAGGCAATTTAGAGCCCGAAACTGACTTTTCTCAGCAAGCCGATAAAGTTGACCGCATCTTGGCTTTATTACCGGCGATCGTAGTCTACTGGTACCGTTTTTCACATCAAGACATTCGCATTGATACCGACACTGGTGCCGACACCATTGGCGGCCACTTTCTGCATATGCTGCACGGAGAAAAACCCAGCGAGCTGCATGAACGAGTGATGAATGTGTCACTGATACTGTACGCTGAGCATGAATTTAACGCGTCGACATTCAATGGCCGCGTTGCCGCATCTACGCTAACCGACATCCACTCAGTCATTACCGGCGCCATCGGCACGCTTCGTGGCCCTCTGCATGGTGGTGCTAATGAAGCAGCCATGGAAATGATCGAACAATGGTCGAGCGCCGATGAAGCCGAAGCGGCCATTTTGAAAAAACTCGAAAATAAAGAACTTATCATGGGTTTCGGGCACGCGGTTTATAAAGAGCGCGACCCACGTAACGCCATCATTAAAAAGTGGTCAGAGAAGTTGGCTTCTGAAGTGGGCGACACAGTGCTCTATCCGGTTTCAGTTCGCTGTGAAGAGGTCATGAAGCGAGAGAAAGGCATGTTCTGTAACGCCGACTTTTTCCATGCGTCAGCCTACAATTTCATGGGTATTCCAACGGGGCTTTTTACCCCAATATTCGTAATGAGCCGAGTCACTGGTTGGGCTGCACATGCTTTTGAACAACGCGAAAACAACCGTATCATAAGGCCAAGCGCGGAGTACACGGGCCCAGCACACCGAAAGGTCACCCCCATCGGCGAGCGTACTTAAATTAAAAGCACTAGCTACTTAATGCACACAAAAAAGCCTCTTAATTGAGGCTTTTTTTATGAATGGATAAATGCCAGTTCATTTGAGTAACTTTACCAAAATGGAAATTAAAAAGAAAGACATACGTGCCCTAACCAAAGAACAACTGCGAGATTTTTTTGTAAAACAGGGTGATAAAGCATTTAGAGGGAATCAGGTGTATGAATGGTTGTGGCAAAAATCGGCACATAGTTTTGAGGACATGACCAATATATCCATTGAAACGCGCCGGATGTTACAAGATAACTTTGTAATTAATCATATCAAAGTAGATCAGATGCAACGCAGCTCTGATGGTACTATAAAAAATGCAGTTAGATTGCATGATGATTTAATTGT
>CALINO010000027.1 GCA_938045295.1 uncultured Arenicella sp. | reverse complement strand
GGGTCAACAAACACCGAATATTTTACCCAAGGTAATTGGTCACTGACTGAGCCCACAGAATTAACCGAGCCAAATGCCCAGTTAAGAGGGTCAGCACCACCGGCGTGAGGGCTGCTGGTAATTGATACATCTTCCGTTCCTGCGGCAAAACGTGCATCCCATTCGGCGCGCGTGTGCCAGGTTGCACCATTGTCGGAGCTGAACATCTCAGAGTTCGCAATATACGCGGTGCCATTAGGTAAATTATCCGACACGGACGCCGTATTAGACGTAAGATCATTCCAAATACCAAACAATTGAGGTTCAATCACAAAATCCAATACATCACCACCGCGCACCACTTTAATGCCACTGGGTTCAGTACGTTTTGCAATTGAGTGCGACGACGACACCAAGGTCATGCGGTCTGCGGTTCCCGATTGAATTGAAAACGTTGCGTCCGCATCTGGGTCTTCGGTGTTGGCACCAACATGGCGCCAGCCAAGGTAACTGCCATCGGCTTCTTGGCGATTCCAAGAAGCGAAATTAGGTAAGCGATTATTGCTGCCGTAAGGGCTTGCCGCAATCAATTTTGCGGTGATTAAATGGTTAACCGCAATGGCAAAGCGCTCGTGTGTTGGATCTTGCGCATTAGCCAACGCCGCATCATAACGAGAGTCTTGTTTCACTCGCGTTACGTTAGCCGCGGCACCGCCAGCACCGCCAAACGGCGGCACATCATCAGCACTCACCCACCAATCAACAGTACCAACCGCTGGGTCACCGTTTTCATCCACCAACGACCCGTCTTCTAACTGTATTACCACACTGCCGTCGCCATTGACGTCATCGTCGCAGGTAGCCGTGCGCATTTCATTAATGTAACCCGCTTGGTCAGCAATCGGGTCGGTGGTATACGGGTGGTTTGTGAAAAAGAATTCCACGTAATCAGTGCCGTCACCTAAGGTTGTGCCATTAGGGCCAGCAAACGTAGACACCACTGGGTTCCAAGGCCTATTTTGGTTCCATGAATACAATGCCGGGCTACCAATTTGATTGGGCGGAGCAACGCCTGCATACTCAAAAACTTGTGTGTCAATTTTGTCACACATGATGGTTTCCGCTTGGTCGATCTTGCGATAGTCAAAAACATTCATTAAAAATGGCCGAGTTTCACCCGCTGCCATGCTTTGATCAGGAAATTTGGCATCTGCGTATCTGAACAAGTTGGTGAACGCCTTGTGCGCTGAAAAGCTGCCCGGCCGGCTAGTGCTTAATGGGTAAGACACTTCATTAGGGAAAGGCTCCTCGCCTGCATTGTAATTGCCAACATTACTTCCAGAAGCGTCTTCGGTAGACACGATGCCAGGGTTATTACCTAGCGGTGCGTTATCGTTGTTTTCATCAAAAGAATCTAGGATTGTACTGGTGCCATCCCAAAAGCCCACTCTATTGGTTGTGGTGTTAGTACAGGTTGGCTGCATCAATTCATTACAAACTTGATGGCTGTCAATGTCATTTACTTTATCAAACCAAATGTTAAGCCTTACCTCAAACAAGTTGGCATCATTGTCTGGATCAGTAACGTCGATGTCTGTTAGGTTGATCTCGATGGCCAAGTCATTCAGCCCATCAGGCATAGTTGCACCAGGGCCAACGTCGTCAATAGCGGCCACCAATTCAGAACAGGTCACGCTGGCACTCGCGCCATGATCCCCTAATAGTTCACACGCGGGTTGAGTCGTGTCCCAGGTGTAAAGACGAGCGCCAGTGGAGTTCGTCGCAGTGTCATTATGAATATTGTCATCAGTCAGCACATCAACAATTCGATAACTGGCCACGCCTGGGCTACCACCAAGCGTTGTGTCTTGATCGCCATCAGCAACTAAAGAACCTTTTACGTATTTAGCGAGAACGGTGTACTCAATGATCGAGCCCGGTCGACCGGTTGGGCCGTCTTTCGTCGGCGCCTGATAAAGCGGCGCACCGGTATCTGGGTCAACCGCAGTACTCTTAAGCTCTTTTTGCAAATCAACTCTAAAAAAGCCGGTGACAATCACCTCAGTTGGGCCATCGGTTACCGGCGCTGAAGCGCCATTAGCGGCAGAGAATGCCTGCGACGAAACGCCTGCCGTCACAATGTCGTCATTGCGAGTAACATCACCCGTTATTGGGTCTACCCCAACCGCTCGTGCCGCTGGAAAAAACACTCGTGTGGTGCCTTCAATGGCGGGGCCAAGGTTACAAAAGAGCACTGTGCCATCGGCACTTATTGAAGAAACTGGCTGATTGCCAACATCAGCAGGGTCAATTTTACAGCCGGTGGGAATGGTGATCCACTTTTGCTTTTCGTTCAGAGTCACTGTGGATGTTAAATCTTCAACATCACTGTCATTAACCGACACTTCAACGCGATACGTGATTGAGTCTTGCAAACGAACAATGTTGTCATCTTCACTGGCATCTTGACCTGCATTTTCGCCACCAACAGCACCGCCAGGGCCATCGCCTGTCCAACCACCGCTAGTATCAAATGGCTCTGAGCCGGTTTTTGACAAGCTGATCACGGTGTCGACTACTGGCGTTTGTGCCATAGCCTGCGATGCCAACATCATCGACGTTAATAACACACTGGTATTAATGAAATATTTAATCGGAGAAAAAATAGAGTAACGTTTATTTTCTCGACGAGACTGAGCTAAATTGAGCGAATGCATGTCTTTTTTAAATACTCCAAGTTACTAACGGCACCTCAAGCGGTGCAATTACAAATATTCATCTAATAAAAGTTTGGCAAGGCAGCAGAAAGCCAGAAATGGGAAACTTGCCTTGTTAAACAGAGCAGCGTAAGGAGAGAATTAGCTAAACCAGTGGTTATTTTGAATAGAAAAGAAATAATTCCGAACCAACGGCGGTCTAACTATTGTTACCCCCCCAAAATTTAGCGGCTCCAATGACAAAAATTTAACCTTTAAGCGAACATTTGTAAACACAAACATTCATTTGTCCTGAAAAAATTAACCTTACTTTTCAATTACTTTTCAATTATTTAGCAATGTGTTGAAAAACAACAAACGAACACGGTTAATAGTTACACCCTTAGACTTTTCCTTTTACGGCTAAGTGGCGGTGTGTTTTTCCAGCAGCATGGCGTCGCCGTAACTGAAAAAACGATAGCGTTGTTTAATGGCGTGCTGATAGGCTTGCATGGTGTTGTCATAGCCTGAAAATGCGCTTACCAACATTAAGAGCGTTGACTCTGGTAAATGAAAATTGGTTTGCAGCAGATCTATAATTTTAAATTCATAACCCGGGTAAATAAAAATAGTGGTTTCGCCGGTATAAGGTTCAATCAGCGCGGTTTTAGATTTTTGCGCGGCACTCTCTAATGACCTAACCACGGTGGTGCCCACGGCCATTACCCGCTTACCGGCTTGCTTGGTGGCGATTACCGCGTCACACACTTGCTGACTCACCTCAATGGCTTCAGAGTGCATTTCGTGCTCTTCAATGGTGTCTACCCTAACCGGCTGGTAAGTGCCCGCCCCCACGTGCAATGTCACGTAGCAAAACTGCACGCCTTTGTCTTTCATGGCTTGCAACAAAGCTTCATCGTAATGCAAACCAGCGGTAGGTGCGGCTACCGCACCGGGCTGTTCGGCAAACACGGTTTGATAACGGTTTTGGTCGGTAATCTCATCGGCGCGCTCGATGTACGGCGGCAATGGCATGTGGCCGACGTCTTCCAACCAATCAAATAGGCTGTTACTCAGCTTGTGCACTTGGCATACAAAAAACACACCTTGGCGCCCAATAACTTCTATTTCAACAGTAGCGTCGCCGTCTATGTGCAACGTTTGCCCAACTTTGGGGGCTTTGCTGGCGCGTATTTGCGCCAAAAATTGATTTTCTGAGGTGATGCGTTCAAGCAATACTTCGATGCGGCCGCCGGTGTTTTTTTGCCCAAACAGGCGCGCAGGTATTACCTTCGTGTTATTCAAAACCACTAAATCGCCGGCTTCTAACTCATCCACAATGGAGCTGAACGGCGCGTCAATAAAACTTTGACCTTGAAATACTTTCAGTAATTTACTGTCGGTACGTTGCTCAGGGGGGAACTGAGCAATCAACTCGTTTGGCAGCTCAAAATTAAAATCAGAAACTTTCATGAAAACGTAGGCAGCTCAGTGGTTACGAAGATAGCGTTAGCACGGCTGACGATGCGGCAGCCGTGCTTGGCAATGGCGATTATAAGGCTTTGCCAAAACGCAATTATAAGCCAAAGCGTGCTTTAACTAAGCATAAAATTCAATATCATCAGCCGCCATTTTCACTAAGTTTGGTGCCGGCGTAAAACGCTCACCGTGCTCCGCTTTTAAAGCTTCTAACTGCTCCACTATCACCTTGATACCAACGCTGTTCATGTAACGAAATGGGCCACCTAAAAATGGTGGGAAGCCAAGGCCAAAAATAGCACCGATGTCTCCATCTTTAGCGCTACGTAAAATATCTTCATGTAAACAATAGGCCGCTTCGTTGAGCATGGTTAAGGTGACTCGTTGAATGATCTTTTCAGCCGATTGCGCGTTCTCTTGCGGCTGAGCTACGCCAAGCACTTGGTAAATACTAGCATCCACTTGCTTGCCCTTAGACTTAGCGCTGTAGTCGTAAAACCCGCGTTTGTTTTTCTTGCCCTTACGGTCATCGGCCAACACTTTATCAACGCCTTCTATTAATGGAATGCGATCACCAAAGGCGTTATTCAATGTTTCAACAATATGAGCGCCCACGTCTATGCCCACTTCGTCCATCAGTTTAATTGGCCCTACTGGCATGCCAAACGACTCCAGTGCGGCGTCTATGTCTTGTATGGCTACGCCTTCAAGTATTAACCGAGTGGCTTCCATGCTGTAAGGCACTAATACACGAGTGGTGTAAAAACCAGGGCCATCGTTCACCACAATCACCGTTTTGCCCTGCTGCTTGCCAAGTGCGACCGCGGTTGCGGTAACCGCATCGTCTGTTTTTGTACCACGCACGACTTCAAGCAATGGCATTTTCTCAACCGGTGAAAAATAGTGCATGCCGACTATTCGTTCCGGATGTTTGGCTTTAGCGGCCACCTGATCTATTGGAATGGCCGAGGTGTTGGTGGCAAAAATAATCTCTTTATCACTGTTAAGTGCTTCAATGTCAGCCACCATTTTTTGCTTAAGATCAAGATCTTCAAACACGGCTTCGACCACAATATCGCAATGATTGAAGCCCTGATAAGTGGTGCTGCCAGTCACCCGAGACATTTTCGCGAGGTGCTCATGCGGCTTTATATGACGACGTTTTAGCTTTTTATCAAAAATGCGCCCAACGTATTTAATACCGTTAGCCACACCTTCATTGCTTATGTCTTTTATACGTACCTGCTTACCAGCTTTATCGGCACTGACATAGGCAATGCCTGCGCCCATTAAACCGGCGCCCAGCACTCCAACCTTGCTAATATCATAGGCGCTGGCGTCGCTGTCCACTCCGCTGTCTTTTTTCAGCTCTGTTGAGGCAAAAAACAAATTAACCAGCTGCTTTGACTCCGCTGTCATTAGCAAATCACTAAACGCCTTGGCTTCATAGTCTAAGCCTTGTTGCAGCGTTGTGCCTAAACCATGATCAACCACGTCTAATATTTTAAGTGGCGCGGGGTATTTTCCTTTGGTCATTGCCAGCGCTTTTTTACGTGCTTGAGAAATCACGAGCGCGCGCATTGGGTTTGCCTTTAACAGCCGGTCTTTGGCTGATTGCTTGCGTTGCGGTTTGCCTTTGGCAATGAGCTTTAAGGCCGTATTCAATAACGCATTAGTTGGCACCACAGCATCAATTAAGCCGGCTTTTTTGGCGCGTATGGCATTGAGTTGTTTGCCACTTAACATTAAATCTAAAGCGGTTGGCAAACTCACTAACCGAGGAATACGTTGCGTACCGCCGCCGCCAGGTAATAAACCAAGTTGTACTTCGGGCACCCCTATTTTGGTTGATTTGTGGTCGGAAGCCACGCGGTAATCAAAGCCCAACGCCAACTCTAAACCGCCCCCTAAGCAAGTGCCGTCAATGGCCGCCACCGTGGTGATCTTTAAATCGGCAATATTTTGCACTAAGGCATGCAAGCTTTTTGATGCCGCCACCGACTGCTCTTTGCTGGTCAATGATTGCAACATACTAATGTCGGCACCGGCAATAAAACAGTTTTCTTTGCTTGAGGTAAACACCAAGCCGGTGAGGCTGTCGTCTGCCGCTACCGAATTGAATACCTGTTCAAACTCGGCTTGAATGTCTTGATTGAGTACATTCTGCGCCTGTGACGGGTCATTCATTGTGATGATGGCGACGCCATCTTGTGTTTGTAATGTAAATACGCTCATTTTGCCCCCCATCAGGCTGACTCCAATACCATTGCCGCACCCAAACCGCCGGCGGCGCATGCAGTGATTAAACCGTGTTGCCCGCCAGTACGTTTAAGGTCATACAACATTTGCGTTAGCTGCCGCGTGCCAGTGGCGGCAAACGGGTGGCCTAATGAAATTGAACTGCCGCTGACGTTAAATTTATCAAAATCAATGTCGCCAATGGCCTGCTTGCGATTCAAGCGTTCTTGGGCAAAGGTTTTCGAAGAAAACGCTTGCGTGTTCGACAACACTTGAGCCGCAAAGGCTTCGTGCATGTCAATCAAGTCAATGTCTTTTAATTTAAGCTTGGCGGCATCCAGCGCTTTAGGCGTAGCGAACGACGGCCCCATTAACATCTGCCAATTGGGGTCAATGGCGGCAAACGCAAAGCTTTTAATAAAACCAAGCGGTTGATAGCCTAAAGCTTTGGCTTTACTTTCGCTCATTAACAACACCGCTGACGCACCGTCGGTTAATGGTGAACTGTTGGCGGCCGTTACGCTGCCAAATTCACGATCAAACACTGGCCGCAATTTGGCGTACTTATCTAATTGTGAGTTAGCGCGATAGATGTTGTCTTTATCGACCAATGAGTAGTCCGGTGCCATGGCCATGCTCATGACTTGTTCATTAAACCAGCCCTGCTCCCACGCATTGGTAGCATTAGTGTGCGAGCGGTGAGCCAAGGCATCTTGATCTTCTCGGCTGATGCCGTTTTCTTTCGCCATTTTTTCCGCCGCCTGCCCCATGGTTAAGTCCGACGACGGCTCTTTAATAGCGGGTTGTGACGGCATCAAATCTTTCAAGCCAATGCCTTTGAACGCCGCCAGCTTTGAGCCTTTGTGATAACTCATTTTGACCATGGCTTCGGTCATTTTTTTATTGAAACTAATGGCGGGCTGCGACATCACATCGCAACCACCCGCAACGCCAGCGCTAATGACACCACTTTGAATATTCATGGCAACATCAACCGCTGATTGATAACTGCTGGCGCAAGCTCTGGACACACTGTAGGCATCGGTGGTAACCGGCAAGTTAGACCCCAATACCACTTCACGTGCCAAATTAGGCGCATCTGGCGACATCACAACTTGGCCAAACACTAACTTTTCAACCTCATTAGGGTCAACGTCTGAACGCGCAATCAACTCAGACACCAAGTGTGAGGATAAAATACGTGATGGTACGGTTCTAAAGCCCGTGGCGATTTTTTGAAACGGAGTCCGAAGGCCAGCAATAACAGCCACCCTTTCCTTACGTTGCGGCATAACTTGCCCCCCTTTTTATGAATTTTGTTTATTGATGCCAGTAACCAGCCCAATTAATGCATAACGACACACATCCAATCTATTCTAGCAACAAATGCGGCTGTATATCTAATCGAGCTTAAGACAACAGCGCTAAATAGCGCGACCAATCAAAAAATGGCCCCGGATCAGGCTTACGCCCCGGAGCAATGTCACTGTGGGCAAAAATGTGCTGCTTTTTTATGCCCGGGTATGCTGAGATTAGTGTTTCAGTTAGCTCGCCAAGTGATTGATATTGTTCAGCAGTAAAACCATTTTTATCGTCATCCAGCCCTTCCAGCTCAATGCCAATGGAAAAATTATTCACCTTAGGGCGCTCCATGCAAACGGACTCACCGGCATGCCAAGCGCGCTGGTGAGTGGCAACAAACTGATCAAGAGCACCATCACGAGTGATTAAAAAATGAGCGGATACTTGCAAGTGCGCCATTGATTCAAAGTATGGGTGCTCATGCGCATGCAATTTATTTTGAAAAAATCGGCGCACATGATCACCGCCATATTCGCCCGGTGGCAAGCTAATACAATGAATAATGATGACCTCTGGCACACAGCCTTGATCACGCTGATCGCAATTAGGTGATGGCACCCAATTGGCCGCATCAATACGGCCTGTGACGCGATCTAACTTCATATTAACTCAGCACAAAGTAATGTAAGGCATACAGCAAAACCCAAGCAAACACACCGGCTAGCACATCATCAATCATGATTCCAAAACCCCCGTGTACGTGTTTATCTAGCAGCTTAATTGGCCACGGTTTAACGATGTCGAACAGGCGAAATAACGCAAAGCCAATGATGATATTGATCAGCGTGGGTTCAAACCAAACCATGGTGATTAAAAAGCCAACAATTTCATCCCACACAATGGCACCATGGTCGTGCACGCCAACATCGCTGGCGGTTTTCCCACACACGTACACACCCAAGCAAAACGCCAGCAACAGCACGGCAAAGTAAATAGCCCCACTGGTTGATATTACGCTCGCCAGTAATAAGTACAGTGGAATCGCCGATAATGTGCCCCACGTTCCGGGGGCAGGTTTGATCAAACCTGAACCAAAACCTAAGGCCAAAAAGTGCACAGGGTTGGATAATTTAAATTCTACGTTCATCAGCTAAAATGTTGATATGATTTATTTTTTACAATTTTTTCTTTGTTGTTTTCAAACAATTGCACCGGTGTATCGCTGGCTGGGTTTACCGTTCCTATTTTAGTAATAGTGACGCCCAATTCAGCCGCCGCTTGACGTAAATACGGTGCCGCATGGGGCGGCGCAGTGAACAATAATTGATAGTCGTCACCGCCGCTAAGCGCGTGCTCAATGCTGCCACCTTGATCTAAATACGCGAGATAAGCAGGCGACAGAGGCAGTGTTTCCAGATCAATACGAATCGACACATTACTGTGTTTTGCAATGTGCGCGCAGTCACCAAGCAACCCATCGGAAATATCCAAGCAAGCGCTGGCGTGGTCTCGTATTTTTTCACCTAAGGCCACTTGTGGCTCTGGAGTGTGTAAGGCCGGCAACACTTGCTGAAAGAGTGTATTACTTAACTGAGGCTCTTTATCGTATAGGTAAGAAAGCGCCAACGCGGCATCGCCTAAGGTGCCGGAGCAATACACCTCGTCTTCGGGTTGTGCCCCACTTCGGGTTAGGCGTTTACCGGTCGGCAGTAAGCCCATAATAGTCAAACTGAGGGTTAAACAGCCTTCAGTTTGCGTGGTGTCACCGCCAATCAGTTGAACCTCGTGCGCTTTTGAATATTGGTCAAACGCATTTGCAAAACTGGCCAACCATGACTCATCACTGTCAACCAAACTGATCGCCAGAGTTGCCCACTTGGGCGAAGCGCCCATTGCGGCCATATCGCTTAAGTTAACCGCCAACAATTTATGAGCCAATAACTCAGGCTCTGTGCCAGCAAAAAAGTGCGTGCCTTCGCACATGGTGTCGGTACTTACAGCCAATTCATACCCGGGCGGTATGGCTACTATGGCCGCATCGTCGCCCACACCTAAACGAGTATGCTCGTGAGCGTGACCAATAGCACTGAAGTGCTTATCTATGATAGAAAATTCAGCCACGCGCTAATAAGTGATGTTATTTGCGAATTGAGGACGCCATTTTATCCATCACACCGTTAATGAACTTATAGCTGTGGTCGGCACCGAATACTTTAGCCAATTCGATCATTTCATTGATCACGACTTTGGTCGGCACGTCGTCTTTAAACTTAAGCTCGTAGGCTCCCAAGCGCAAAATAGCCCGTTCAACAGGGTCAAGCGCTTTAAAGTCACGATCTAAAAATGGCGTGATGATGTCTTCTAATGCTTCGTTTTCCGTTGGCACTTGCAGCATCACTTCTTTAAGATACTTGCGATCTACGTTGTGCAAATCATGAATTTGCTCAAACTTGCCTTCGATTTCTTCTATACGTTGTTGGGTTAAATCCCATTGGTACAGAGCTTGCACGGCCGCTTTACGTGCGTTATGACGATTCGATGATGCCATTACTATACTTTTTTCAGCAGGTTAACCATTTCTAAAACCGTCATTGCCGCTTCCGCGCCTTTGTTACCAGCTTTAGTACCTGCACGTTCAATCGCTTGCTCAATTGAGTCTACCGTTAGCACACCAAAACCAACCGGCACACCGGTATCAAGTTGCACTGAATTCAAACCTTTTGCGCACTCACCGGCGACGTAGTCAAAATGCGGTGTGGAGCCACGAATGACCGCACCCAAAGCAATAACGCCATCGTAATCGCCACTTTTGGCCATCTTCTGAACCGCCAATGGAATTTCAAAGGCACCGGGCACGTAAGCCACACTAATGTCTTTACTGTTTACTCCGTGGCGCTCTAATACGTCAATTGCACCACTGAGTAAGGCATCGCCAATAAAACTATTGAAACGGCCCAATACAATGCCTAATTTTTGTCCATTGCCGGTTAGTTCGCCGGAAATCGCTTGGTAGCTCATTTTTTAACTCTCTTGCACTTAATTTGATCAACACTTAATAAAGTGCTTAATCTTCAATATATTCAACAATTTCAATGCCAAAGCCAGATAAACCGTGAGTTTTTCTGGCTCGACCCATTACTTTAATTTTGCCGGCGCCCAAGCTGGCCAATATCTGGCTGCCAGCGCCTAATAGCCGTAAATGCCCTTGATTACTGGGGCGTTTATGCTCTTGTATTTGTTCTATATCAAACGCCAACTCTTCAGCGTTTTGCGTGTAACGCAATATCACCACAATACCGCAACCCTGTTCAAGAATATAGTCAACGGCGTCTTGCACCGGAAACGTGCCTTTATTGTTTAGGCTTTTGAGCACGCTTAAAAAGTCTGACTCAACGTGAATTCTTACCGGCACTAGGGTGTCTTTATCAACATTACCGCACACCAAAGCCACGTGCGTTTCATCGCGCTCATTGTCTTGAAACACCACTGTACGTAATGCGCCCTTTTCAGTCTCAATGACCGTGTCATTAACGGGTACGACTGTGGGTTCTTTTTCTAAGCGATAACGAATCAGTTCGGCAATTGAGCATATTTTTAAATCGTGCTCTTTGGCAAACTCCACCAAATCGGGCATGCGTGCCATGGTGCCATCTTCATTGAGAATTTCACAAATCACACTCGATGGGTCACGCCCAGCCAGCCGAGAAAAATCAACGCCGGCTTCAGTATGCCCTGCTCGGCTCAATACCCCGCCCGGTTGCGCCATAATAGGAAAAATATGCCCGGGCATAACAATATCGCCGGGCTTTGCATTTTCAGCCACCGCCGCCAATACGGTATGAGCGCGATCAGCCGCCGAAATACCGGTGGTAACACCTTCCGCAGCTTCTATCGACATGGTGAAGTTAGTAGAAAAGCGTGCACCATTATTATCGCCCACCATTAATGGCAAACCAATTTGTGAACAGCGCTCCTCAGTGAGCGTTAGGCAGATCAAGCCTCGGCCATAGCGTGCCATAAAGTTGATGTCTTCAGGCCGAACTCGATCGGCGGCCATCATTAAATCGCCTTCATTCTCACGGTCTTCATCATCAGTAATGATGACCATTTTACCGTTACGGTAATCTTCCAGAATTTCTTCAATGCTGCTTAAGGCCATAAGGTGTTAACCAGTAATATTAACCGTTTTTCTTGTGCGCATTGAAATGCCACTAAGACCGAGAACAAGGGGCGTATTAGACACTGAATGGAATGTAACGTAAAGCCAATAAAACACTGGAAATCAGCAAAACTAACAGGGTAATAACCATGCCCAGTTTACGTAAAATCATCATTTTTTTAGGGTTGTTCATGCCTAAAAAATGCATGACGCGGCCAACAAACAAACTGCAGCCCAAATAAAATACGGCATGGCTGGACATGCTCAGCATTTCAATAAAATAGAATAAAATTAGCGCCAAAGGCACGTACTCTATGAAATTGGCGTGCGACCTGATCGCCACTTCCATCTGCCTATTTTCTTCTGAGCCTTTTTTTGACCCTAAAGAGATATTATTAGCAAAGCGATTCTTAATGACGTTTAACGACAACAGCACATAAAACACGGTAAAAAAGACAGCAAATAGCGGCGTTAATAACATTTATTCACCCGTTAAATTGATTTATTTGGCGCTGATTAAGCTCAGCACGCTGCCAAGTATTCAATACTAATGACTTTTTAGCAACACGCAGCACCTGCGTGGCACGGTATCTGGCGCTAAGAAAACCCGTGTTCGGCAAGAAATGATTGGCTAATGCCTTGCGTTACATCGCCGCCATCACCCGTGAGCAGGCGCTCTAAATAACGGGCAATTAAATCCACCTCAATATGAACTTGGTCTCCCAGCTTAATTTCACCCAAGGTAGTAACCTCAAATGTATGCGGTATCACATTGATAGTAAACGCATTTCCATCAACCGCATTAACCGTCAAACTGGTGCCATTTAGGGTAATTGAACCTTTTTTAGCAATGTATTTGGCTAATGACGCTGGCGCTTCAAATACCATGTGCCATGAGCGCGCATCACGGCTAATTGAAGTGAGCGTAGCCAAACCGTCAACATGCCCCGACACTAAATGCCCGCCGAGTCGCGTGGTTGGCAAAAGCGCCATTTCCATGTTTACTTTTTTGCCAGCCACCCAGTCACCGATTAAGGTGTGATTGAGTGATTCAACCGACACGTCAAAGTCAAACAAATGATCGTTTTGCGCAATCACTGTTAGGCAAACACCGTTAATGGCAATGCTGTCGCCCAAATTAACGTCGCGGCTTGCGTAATCAGGCGCGGCCACTGTAATGCGTATATCGCCGCCTATTTTGTTGGCTGAGGTGACTTCACCAACCGTTTCAATAATTCCAGTAAACATACGTTGTTGCCTCGATTAATCGCTGGGAGATAAGCGGTCTGCACTGTTTTGGCTCACCGCATCTACTTTAATGTCTGAGCCGACCATAGACACGCCTTTAATGACGAATTCGCTGCGCTTTTCAAATTCCAGCGGTCGGTCAAACTGAAACATGCTTTTACCTTGATCACCCAGCAAACTGCCGGCATAAAATAACGTCAGTTCATCCACCAAACCTTGCTCAAGAAACGAGCCACTTAAGGTCTGCCCTGCTTCAATCAGCACTTCATTACACTGCCACTTACTTAATTCTTTCAGTACGGCATTCAGCTCTATTTGTTCAGAATTCGCGCCTTGCATTTGAATAACCTCAGCGCCTTTTTCAATCAACGCCCCTACTTTGTCTAAATCGTCAGAGTGCGTGAATATAACTAGGTTATTGTCGTCACCAATAATGCGGGCTTCTAGCGGAATGCGTAATTGGCTATCAAGCAGCACGCGCAGAGGTTGGCGCGTTTGGCCTTCACTGGTGCGCACATTTAAGTTTGGATCATCGGCCAATACTGTGCCAATACCGGTTAATACGGCTGAGCATTGAGAACGAATCGTTTGCACTTGAGCGCGAGCATCATCGCCAGTTATCCACTTGCTTTTCCCGTCAAATGCCGCTGTGCGGCCATCTAAGGTGGCGGCTGATTTTAATTTAACCCAAGGCCGGCCGTGCATCATTCGGTGAATGAAACCACGATTTAACCATCGAGCTTGTTGTTCCAATACACCGTCAATAACTTCAATGCCGGCATTTTTCAATAATTCAAAGCCCGAACCACTGACTCGTGGGTTGGGGTCACGCATGGCAGCAACCACTTTGGTGATCCCTGCGTCAATCAGGCCATCGGTACACGGGGGAGTTCGCCCTTGATGGCAACACGGTTCAAGGCTCACGTACGCGGTTGCACCGCGCGCCTTATCGCCGGCTTGCGCTAAGGCTAAGCGCTCGGCGTGTAATTCACCGGCCAAGTGATGATAGCCTTCGCCAACAATCACACCGTCATTCACAATAATGCAGCCAACTTGCGGGTTAGGTTGAGTGGTTGCTGCCCCCTTGGCCGCAAGCTCCAACACTTTTTCCATCATTGCCTGATTATTCATAACTTATTAAATCCTAAAATTTCTTCTGCGCTTTTGGTAACAGATTAGCTGGCAGATTGACGACCTACATTTAGTTAATAATGACCTTAATAACTGTATTCGTGGTGTCAAAATTGGTAGTGTCAAACAATAAAAGCGACATTTAAACTCACCGTTCAAGTTAATCACTTAATCTTTTTTACGTGGTTTGACTTTTTCGCCAGACGTAGGCGACTGAGCGGTTCGCTTTGATTTTCTGCCGCGCACAGTCTCGGCCTGCAAGCGCTTAATTTCATTGCTAAAAGCGTCCACATCTTGAAACGAACGGTAGACCGAAGCAAACCGCACGTACGCCACTTGATCAATCTCTCGTAACTCATTCATTACCATTTCACCTAAGGCGATGGAAGGCACTTCACGCTCGCCACAGGTCAATAAGTTACGTTTTATTCGATGCAGAATGTTTTCAATTTCCTGCGAATCAACCGGCCTTTTTTCTAAGGCACGTTCTAAACCACGAGCCAGTTTAGTCTGATCGTAGTTTTCTCGGTCACCATTAGATTTAACGATATAAGGCAGCTTTAAACTGGCCTCTTCTAACGTGCTAAAACGATCACCGCAAGCCTCACAAGCACGCCGCCGTCTGACCGCATCGCGGTCATCGGTTAACCGCGAGTCAATGACTCGGGTATCTTCATTTTGGCAAAATGGGCAGCGCACTTGAGGTTACAGTATTTAAGTTTAGGTAAGATTAATCGCGGTAGTCGTAAACCGGAAACTCGTTGCAAAGTTCCAATACTTCTGACTTCACACGGTCGGCTACCGACTTATCAAACTCACCTTCAGCTGTCACTGAATCCATCACATCAGCCATCCAGTTTGCTAGGCGCTCCATTTCAGCAATACCAAAACCACGAGTGGTAATGGCCGGTGTGCCGATACGAATTCCACTGGTTACAAATGGGCTTTGCGGGTCACCAGGAACACTGTTTTTGTTCACTGTGATATTAGCCGCACCCAATGCGGCTTCTGCCGCTTTACCGGTAATGCCTTTCTTAATTAAGCTGATCAAGCATAGGTGGTTATCAGTGCCGTTAGAAACCGTGGCGTAACCGCGGGCGTCTAATGCTTTTTGCAACGCTCGTGAGTTATCCAATACACGCTGTTGGTAGTCTTTAAACTCAGGCGATAAGGCTTCTTTAAACGCCACCGCTTTAGCGGCAATCACGTGCATTAATGGGCCACCTTGAGAACCTGGAAATACGCGTGAATTTAACGCTTTTTCCAGTTCTGGGTTGCTTTTAGCCATGATGATGCCGCCACGAGGGCCACGCAATGTTTTGTGCGTGGTTGAGGTGCAGACATCGGCAATTTGAATTGGGCTTGGGTACAAACCAGCGGCAATCAAGCCAGCAACGTGAGCAATATCACACATCATAACCGCGCCCACCTTGTCAGAGATTTCTCTGAAACGTTGCCAATCCACAACTCGAGAATACGCGCTGAAACCAGCCACGATCATTTTCGGTTTGTGCTCTAGAGCAAGCGCTTCCACTTGATCGTAATCAATCTCGCCGGTCTCTTCGACCAAACCGTACTGAACCGAATTATAAATACGGCCAGAGAAGTTTACTTTAGCGCCGTGCGTTAGGTGACCACCGTGATCTAAGCTCATGCCCAACACGGTGTCGCCCGGGTTTAACACCGCTTGGTAAACCGCAATATTGGCTGACGAGCCTGAATGCGGTTGTACGTTTGCGTAGTCTGCGCCAAACAGTTCTTTTAAACGAGAAATAGCCAAGTCTTCGGCCACATCAACGTAAGCACAGCCACCATAATAACGCTTACCTGGGTAACCTTCAGCGTACTTATTTGTTAGTTTAGTGCCTTGCGCTTGCATGACTGCATAGCTGGCGTAGTTCTCAGAGGCGATAAGCTCTATGTGCTCTTCTTGACGTGTGTTTTCGTCTTGAATCGCTGCCCAAACTTCAGGGTCAATGGCCGCAACCGTATTGCTTTTGTTAAACATCAGATTTCTCCGCTAAAAATTTATAAACTGGTCGTTAAGTAGTGTGCCTGCTAGCATCACAATCAAGCATGGCCATTACTTTTAAGGTAAGTGCATTTCAGGGTCGTCAACATCAACGCCCTCTTTCTCCACTACCTCTTGAATTAGGTCTTCAGGCTTAGCGCCCAGAGCCAACACGGTGGGGCTGGCTACAAAAATAGAAGAATAAGTACCGATTAATACGCCAATAATTAAAGTGGCGGCAAAACCGTTCAACGCATCACCGCCGTAAAAATACAGCGCCACCAACACAAGTAAGGTGGTGAGCGAGGTTAAAATCGTTCGTGGCAATGTTTGATTGATCGAGATATTCATAATCTCTTTGGTTTCAATTTCGCGCAACTTTCGAAAATTTTCGCGAATACGGTCAAACACCACAATGGTGTCATTGAGCGAATAACCAATCACCGCAAGCAGTGCCGCTAATACCGGCAACGAAAACTCCAAACCGATCACTGAAAACACGCCCAAGGTAATGACCACATCGTGAATCAATGCGGTGACTGAACCCAGCGAGAACTTCCATTCAAAGCGAAACGCCACGTAAATCATCACACCGATGAGCGAATACACCAAGGCTAAAATGCCTTTTTCAAACAGCTCTTTACCAAAAGTGGGGCCAACAAATTCAACACTGCGTAATTCGGCCGCGCCTAAGTTAGTGCTATTAAGGTATTCCACCAAGCGAGTGCTGGAATCCACATCACTGTTTTTTTCAGACAATGGAATGCGAATAAGCACGTCTTTATTAGAACCAAAGTACTGAACCACAGCATCGCCATAGCCACCCTTTTCTAGCTCTGCACGCACTTCTTGAATTGGCACGTCGACTTCGTACACCAATTCAACTTTGGTGCCGCCAGAAAAATCAATGCCGTAGTTTAAACCCTTGGTCGCTAACGAATAAATGCCCAGCGCAATCAATAACACCGACATGATCGCCGCGCCTTTTCGTAAGCCGATAAAATTAATCTTGGTTTCTTTAGCCAGTAATTGCATGTCTTCTACCTATTTATTAATGCTTATTTTTATTACGCTAAATAGCCAATGTGTCTAAACGGCGTTTGCCGTAGAACAAGTTGACCAAGATTCGTGATACGAAAATAGCCGTCAACATTGAAGTCAAAATACCGATACTCAATGTGATCGCAAAGCCTTGAATTGGCCCCGTACCAAAGTTAAACAACACTAACGCCGCAATCAACGTGGTTAAGTTGGCATCAATAATGGTTGAGAACGCATTGTCGTAACCACGGTGAATCGCCAACTGAGGGCTTGATCCGGCCTTAATTTCTTCGCGAATGCGCTCAAAGATCAAGACATTAGCGTCCACCGCCATGCCCACGGTTAACACCATTCCAGCCACACCCGGTAATGTTAATGTGGCTTGCAGCAATGACAGAACCGCCACAATAATCACTAAGTTCAAGCACAAAGCAAAACTGGCCACGGTACCGAACAAACGGTAATAAATAACCATGAATACCAACACGGCTAAAAAGCCGTATAAAACGGACTTAAAGCCTTTTTCAATATTTTCAGCACCTAGGCTTGGGCCAACGGTGCGCTCTTCAACAATGTAAACCGGCGCAGCCAGTGAGCCAGCGCGTAATAATAGTGCCAAACTTTGTGCTTCACCCGGATTATTCAAACCGGTAATTTGAAAACGCTTACCCAGCTGGTCGCGAATGACCGGCGCGGTAATCACTTCTTCAATGCGTTTTTTCACCACCACTTCTTTGCCGTTCACCAGCTTAGCTTCGTTCAATATTTCAACGTAGACTACCGCCATACGTTTACCAATATTTTTACCGGTAACGTCGGAGTTAATCGACGACGCTTTGCCGTCCAAGGTAATGCTGACTACTTGGCCGCCGCCTTGAGAATCTATACCGGCGCTGGCATCAACAATATTGTCGCCTGAGTACAACAAACGTTTTTTCAACAATATCGGCGTTTTATCTCGAAAGAAATAACGCTGTGAGCCGGCTGGTACGCGGCCTCGTACAGATGATTCCAATGCGTTTTCTTCATCAACCATACGCACTTCAAGCGTGGCCGTTTTACCCAAAATTTTCTTCGCTTCTGCGGGGTCTTTCACGCCAGGCAATTGCACCACAATGCGGTCTGTGCCCTGCTGTTGAATTACCGGCTCTGACACCCCTAATTGATCAATACGATTACGCAGTGCTTCAATGTTCTTTTTAAGCGCCGACTTTCTAATTTCGGCAACGGCACGTTCAGTGATTGATAAGGTCAAAACAAACTTGCCATTGCGCTCAGAGTCGTTAATTTCCAACTCTCGAAATTGGTTCAACGCCAAATTTAATGCTTTATCACGTAACTCTTCTTTTTTGAACCTGACCGTAATGGTAGAAGGTGAGGTTTTTGAAGTGCCTTCATTAAACAGCTTGTTTTCACGCAGTAGTTTGCGAATGTCTTGCACGTAAGCCGCCGAGGCTTTGCGCTCCGCTTCGTCCATATCCACTTGCAATAAAAAGTGCACACCGCCGCGCAAATCAAGCCCTAAATACATAGGCGCACCGCCCATGCTTTGCAACCAACTTGGCGTAGTAGGCAAATCAGCCAAGGCAACGGGGTATAAATTGCCTAGGCTGTCGCGCAGTACATCGCGTGCTTTACTTTGGTCTTGCTCTGACGCAAGCCGCGCACGAATTTTTCCACCGCTTAGATCAATGCTCTGCGTTTGAATGTCATTGCTTTCAAGTAAGCGACTGACTCGCCCGAGCAACTCTTGATCAACACGCACATTACGAGAGGTGTCGGCAATCACTTGCACACCGGGTGCGGCTTGAAACAAATTAGGTGCGGCGTAAATAGCACCAAATGCCACAATAAGCACTAGAACGAGGTATTTCCAAACGGGGTTTCTATTCATAAGGCGTTGATCAAGTAATCGACTAAAAGTGCGTTTAAAAAGCGTCTAAATGGCTTAAACCGTGCCTTTAGGCATCATGGCTTGCACTGATTGGCGTTGCACACGAACTTCAACACCTTTGCTTATTTCTAAGGTAATGAAGTTGTCGTCTAGGCTAACAATTTTGCCCAATACGCCACCCATGGTGACAATTTCGTCGCCTTTGGCTAAGCCGGCAACCATATTTTTATGTTCTTTTTGACGCTTTTGTTGTGGCCGAATCAATAAGAAATAGAAAATCACAAACAAAGCCACCATAGGCAATAAGCCTTGCAAGGTGCTTGCTCCCGTTGAGCCCGCTGTTTGAGCGGCTGCGTCAGAAATAAACAGACCGATTGCTTGTTCTATGAATTGAGTCATTTTGTCTTACCTATGAATTAGTTTTATCTTAACTTTTGTGTCTTATTCTGTCTTTTTAAGGCCATGTACGGCAATTAAAAGAGCTTAACGTTTAATATTTTCAATATGCCGCCCTACTTATCAACCATCGTGATTAACTACAGTCATCAATCACAGCGATCAATAATCACAGCCTTCAATTAATAGTGACGCTTTAACCTTAGCTTCACACCACTGACCATGCCTATTTCCGCACAAGGTGACACTGCCGCGGTGGAGAAAGAAGTAAAAATGCATTTTTTCGAGCGCGAATTATGCCACAGTTGGGTCTTGCGCGCCTCGCAACTCAAAGAAATTGCCCTTAAATTCATCGAATTGTTGGTTCTCAATGGCATCGCGCATTTGCTGCATTAAGTCGAGGAAGAAATGCAAGTTATGCACCGTGGCTAAACGCGCGCCTAAAATTTCATTACTCTTAAGCAAATGCTTTAAATAAGAGCGTGAAAACTGCGCGCACGTGCTGCATTGACAATGCTCATCAATCGGCCGCGTGTCCATTTCGTATTTAGCGTTACGAATTTTCACCACACCGTCACGAGTGTACAGCCAGCCATTACGCGCATTACGAGTGGGCAACACACAATCAAACATATCAACGCCGTAATGCACCGCCGTAACCAAATTTTCAGGCGTGCCCACGCCCATTAAATAACGCGGTGCTTGATCGGGCATTTTATGCGCTAAATGCTTCAACACCCGATACATATCTTCTTTAGGTTCGCCTACCGACAAACCACCGATGGCGTAACCGTCAAAACCAATGTCTTTTAAGCCTGACAACGATTCTTCACGCAAATGCTCGTACATGCCGCCTTGAATTATGCCAAACAGCGCTGATTCACTGCCTTGATGCGCCTGCTTAGAACGGTCGGCCCAACGCAACGACAACTCCATTGAGGATCTGGCTTCTTGTTCTGTGGCTGGGTACGGCGTGCACTCGTCAAAAATCATGACGATGTCTGAACCAAGCTTACGTTGAATTTCAATGGCCTCTTCGGGACCTAAAAACTTTTTACTGCCATCAATCGGAGAACGAAAGGTCACGCCTTTTTCACTGATTTTGCGCAACTTAGCCAGTGACCACACTTGAAAGCCGCCGGAGTCAGTCAAAATGGGCTTTTGCCATTGCATGAAATCATGCAAGTCGCCGTGCGCTTGAATCACATCCGTGCCTGGGCGCAGCATTAAATGAAAGGTATTGCCCAACACAATTTGCGCGCCCACCTCATCCAACTCTTGCGGGGTAACGGCTTTTACTGTCGCCGCAGTACCTACTGGCATGAATATTGGGGTTTGTATTTCACCACGGGCAAATGACAGCCGTGCACGACGGGCTTGGCCGTCGGTTTGCAGTAAATCAAATTTCATGGCGCGAATTATAGGGGCTTAAGCAATAGTAACAAGGGCAATATCAGTGAGCTGAGTTAAATCAGCCATATTAACGGGCTTATGATGACACTGGCGCATCAACGTGGGCTTTGAGCATTTTAAGCGCCTCAATATAACCGTGTTTGCCCTTACCGCTAATTTGCGCTAAACACACGTCGGTCACCATGGATACTTTACGAAACTCTTCACGAGCATGAACGTCGGATAAATGCACTTCTACCGTCGGCACTTGACACCCGGAAATGGCATCACGCAGCGCGACTGAATAATGCGTCAAACCACCGGGGTTAATCACCACACCGGCGGCTGACTTTCGGTGCGCATGCAAATAATCGATAATCGCACCCTCATGATTTGATTGAAAAAAGTGCAATTCAAGCCCACGCGCTTCGTCATTTTGGGCAATAAAACGCTCCACATCTTGCAAAGAGTCATGACCATATATTTCGGGCTCGCGCTCGCCTAACAAATTAAGGTTTGGCCCATTTACGATTACTATTTTCATTACGCCACCGCGCTCAAACTTTCAACAATGTCTTCAGGAGTCACTTCGGTATTAATCACGCCATTACCAATGCCGTCCACCAAAATAAAACTCAAGGTGCCGTTAATATTCTTTTTATCGTGCCCCACAATTTCCAGCACTTGTGACGGTTCCACTGCGCCTAATTGAGGCAGTTCAAACTTGTTCAATACGTCCATGGCCGCATTAAATTCAGCGTCATCGAGTAAGCCTTTTTTATGAGAGATATAACTGGCGCACTTCATGCCGTACAACACGGCTTCGCCATGGTACAAACCTCCGTACTCTTGAATGGTTTCAAAAGCATGGCCAATAGTGTGACCAAAATTCAGCAGTTTTCGCTCACCATTTTCAAACTGATCGTTAGACACTATTTGCGCCTTGATATTACAGCTCTTAGCAATCACATCGGCCAATAATGCCTGATCATTGAGTGCGACAAGGTCGGCATATCGCGTCACAAAGGTGTCAAAAATACTGGTGTCACGAATGAAACCGTATTTTACCGCTTCGGCCAGTGACGAAATGACGTTGCGTTTTGGCAAGGTTTCTAAAAAGCTTGGGTCAACCAACACCGCTTTGGGTTGGTAAATGGCGCCAACCAAATTTTTACCCGCTGACAAATTAACCGCCGTTTTACCGCCAATGGACGAATCAACCATGGCTAATAATGTGGTCGGCAATTGAATAAATGGAATACCGCGCATATAAGTGGCGGCCACAAAGCCACCTAGGTCGCCCACAACACCGCCGCCCATGGCCAATAAGATTGAGGAGCGGTCGCAACCAAGCTCCACCATTTGCGCCCACACTTGCTCTGCATGTTTAATGTTTTTAGCCGACTCATCACCAGGAACAATGATGGGGGAAATATCGTAACCGGCGCTTTGCAATGCATCGATTACCGGGCGATATATATCAAAGATGGCTTGCTGAGTAAGCACAACCCATTTCTGCCCTTGATTCCACGGCTTGAGCGTTTGAGCTAAAGAGTCCTTTAAGCCATAGCCGACAGTAATGTCGTAAGAGTGTTCTGCAAGTTCAAGTGGAATGACTTGAGAGTGTAGTTCGGTCATATTGGGGCGCACACTGACGTGCGTGAAAACTGAAAAGTGACCTTATTTTATCAATTTCTCTATGTCTCTTACCAGTGCATTCATGTCTACGTGGGCAACTATATTGCCACCCATCCAAATTTCGACAGAATAAACGGCCTGAGCCACCAACATTTGCATTCCATTGAGCGTGCTGGCACCCGCTTTTTCGGCGTGCGCTAGAAATTGAGTTTGCTTGGGGTTATATACCAAATCAAACGCCAAGGTATCTGAGGTAAAGAAATCTTTCGAAACCGGCGACTTCTTAACATTGGGGCTCATGCCCACTGTGGTGGTGTTTATCACACAATTAAAGTCACCAGACGACGACAGCTCATCTAAGGACAGCGCCGACACAGCCACTTCAGAGTTAAGCGTAGCAATGGTGTTGCTAAGCTTTTCAGCATTTTCAGGCGAGCGATTAAAAACAGAAATTGCCTTCGCCCCGCCTTCAGCCAACACCGCGCCCACGGCTTGTGCGCTACCGCCCGCACCAATGATGGCAAAAGAATTGCCTTCAATATCCAGGCCAGCTTGCCTAAGCGAATAGGAGAAACCAAGCATGTCGGTATTAAAGCCGGTGAGCTTATTGTTAACACGGTTAATGCAGTTGACCGCTTCCACCAATTTGGCTTTGGCATCCACTTCATCTAACAAAGGAATCACTGCCGCTTTGTGAGGCGTGGTTACATTAACGCCATCAAAACCGCCCACTCTAAAGCCTGAGAAAAAGCTCTTTAAGCGTTCTTCTGGCAGTTCAACAGTGCGATAAGACGCATCGTCAATTTCCAGTTGACGATATATGGCTTTGTGTAATGCTGGGCTCAAACTGTGACCCAGCGGTTCTCCCAATAACGCAAATCGTTTCAAATCATTGTCCATCGTTATTCGAGAAACGCAGATAGTGCAGCAACCTACCCTACTTCAACACTTCTCTCGATTATTATAATTAAACCCAGCGGCAAGCAATATGTGTTCACCAACTATGCTTTGCGATACTCACTAAAAGTGAATGTAATCTTCCAGTTAACTCGCTTTTTTAACTCGAACGCCTTGATCGTACCGCATTTGCAAGGTTTCGGCAAAGATCTTCTGTTTCAGCCCAACCAATGCAGCCATCAGTAATGCTTTGACCATAAACCAACTCTTGGCCTTCAACCACTTTTTGCGCCCCTTCAACCAAGTGAGATTCGATCATGACACCGAAAATACGCGTTTCACCGGCGTTGATTTGCGAGCATACATCGTCGCACACTTCTCGCTGCCTAGACGGTGTTTTGTATGAATTGGCATGACTGAAGTCGATCATAATGTTAGCCGGCAGCTTAGCCGCCTCTAGCATAGATGATGCTTCTTCCACGTGTTTAGCTGAGTAGTTGGGTTCATTAGAACCGCCACGCAAAATAATGTGTGTGAATTTGTTACCGGTACTTTCAACAATAGCCGTACGCCCCTCTTTGGTAACCGACAAGAAGTGGTGCGGGTTACTGGCTGCGCCAATTGCGTCAATGGCAATTTTAAGATTACCACCGGTGCCATTTTTAAACCCAACCGGGCACGACAAACCCGATGAGAGCTCTCGATGACATTGGCTTTCAGTAGTGCGGGCACCAATGGCTCCCCACGACACCACATCGCCAGTGTATTGAGGGGTAATTAAATCCAAATATTCACAACCGGCTGGCACACCCATGTCGTTGATTGACAACAACAGATCTCTGGCAATGCCCAAACCTTTGTTAACGCTGAAACTGCTGTTTAAGTCTGGGTCATTGATTAATCCTTTCCAACCAACGGTGGT
>CALINO010000026.1 GCA_938045295.1 uncultured Arenicella sp. | reverse complement strand
GGCTATCCCTGCTGATGTGGAAGCGGGCACCGTGATTACTTACAGTTACACAGTGGAAAATACCGGTAATGTATCAATCAATAATGTGGCACCGATTGATTTAGGCCCTACATTCAACGGCGTAAATGGCACTAACAGTTTGAGCGCGTATTCACCGGTAACCGCAGATTTACTGCCGGGTGAAGATCAAATTTTTACCGCAACCTATGTGATTTCTCAGCAAGACTTGGATAACATGGCTGCGGCTGGTGCTGATTCAATTACCGCCATTGATAATACCGCCACCGCTGATGGCGAGCCGGCCAATGGCAGCATTCCACCGGTACCGCCAAGCACGGTTGAAACCGGAGTGGCGGCTGACCCTGAAGTGACATTAACAAAAACCTCGAGCATAACGGCCCCGGTCGTTGCTGGTTCAGTGATTACCTATACCTTCATGCTTGAGAACACCGGTAATGTCACTGTCAGTAATCCTGTTATTACCGACGCTCAGTGCCAAAGCCCGGCCAGCCCATTGTCATTCACCAGTGGTTACGTCAGTGGTGACACAGGCGTCATTGCACAATCACTAGACGTTGATGAAACATGGGAGTTTTCGTGCGATTACGCAGTCACACAGGCGGACATTGATGCTGGCACGGTACAAAATACCGCGGTGGCAGCTGGTCAAGACCCAGCCGGAAATACCGTTGACGATACGTCAGATTCTGGCAACAGCGGTGATGATACAGGGGCTGATAATGACCCAACGAATACCGCTTTGCCGAGAACGCCTTCTTGGGTCATTGACAAGTCGACAACGTCGGTGCCAACTGCCGCTGGCGATTTGTTGACCTACAACTTTTTACTTACCAATACCGGTAACACCAGTATCAGTGCCGTTACGGTGAGTGATGCCAAATGCGTTGGCGGTGTTGCGGTATTAGACGCCAGCACCGATATAAACAGTGATTCCGTATTAACGCCAGCCGGCGCTGCGGGCGTACCGGCCGCAGAGCAGTGGTCGTATTCATGCACGTCTATTCCGGTTACCCAAACTGAAATAGACACAGGCACGGTCATTAATGATGTGACTGCAAGCGGCACTGCACCCGGAGGTGGCTTGGACGATGCCACTGATCGAGAGGAGACAACCGTAACGCAAACACCATCAATGAGCTTGGTGAAATCGGCGGGCATGGCCACGCTTAATAATGACGGTTCTTTTGACCAAGTGTTTAATTTTGAATTGAAGAATCAGGGCAACGTGACTCTAACCGACGTAACGATTACCGATAACATACCAGCGCAATTTGGAGCGTGCTTTGTGGGTGTCTCTCAAGCGGGCAGTGCGTCGATTATTGATCAAGTACCGTTAACCGACACTACGGCGGCTTCTGTTGGAACCGCGCCGGTGGTTGCTCAAGTCAGCCGACTCGGCGTGGGCGATAGCTTATCGGTGACTGGTTTTACCGTTACCATTAACCCTAATGCAGCGGGTTGTACTTTGCCAACACCGGCCACCAATACGGCCACGGGTGGTTCTAATGAAGCCACGGATGTGTCAGACAGCGGCACAAACCCAGATGCTGCCGGCCCTAATGATGGCGGCGTACCAACTGAGTTTACGCCACCGGTGCCTAGCCCAGAGTTAGGGTTAGCCAAAGAAGTAAACTTATTGTCTTTGAATCAAGACTTCAGTTTTGATGCTGAGTTTACTTTGCTGATGCAAAACACGGGCGACGTAGACTTAAGCAACCTAAGCATGTTTGATGATTTGGTGTCGCAATTCGGTGCCGCGTTCACAGCGTCAGCCGCCAACGACAGCTCGATTGGTGTGATTTCTGCGGCTCAAGTCACTATTGAAAATGATGCCGCGTCAGCGGGGCTAGTCTTACCCAACACTAACCCGAATTACGATGGTGGCTCAGCCAACATTTTTGACGGTAGTAGTGGCGAATTGGGCGTGGGTGATGTGATTAGAGTGGTGTTCACCGTGCGCATTGAACCTGGCAATATAGACCCACTGCCAGCGCAGTTTGAAAATACGGCAGACGCTTCAGCCGCGGCACCTGATGGTTCACTGGTTAATGATCGTTCAAATTCAGGCGATGATCCAACGGTGGGTTCTGGTGGTGGTGAATCTCCGACCATTATTACACTGGACGACGTGGCTAATTTGCCAATCACATTGGGGCAATTTAAAGCCACAAGAGTAAGTGAGAGCAGCGTGCTTATTGAATGGCAAACGCACACCGAGATAACCAACCTTGGGTTTAATTTATATCAACGCGTTGACGATGAGTGGCTGTTATTGAACCCCGATATGATTCCAGGGCAGGGCGACTCGGTTGAGCCGGTTGATTATCAATACACGGTAAGTTCTAGCGCCACTATATTTGCCTTGAGTGATATTGATGGCCTGGGCCAAGAAACCTTACATGGGCCGTTTATGTTAGGTCGTTCTTACGGCCAGCAAGCACAACGTCAGACCACTGATTGGAGTGCGGCGCAACAGCGCCGAGAAGCTAAACGGGCGGCGGAGCGTGAACGCAGAAAACGTGACATGCAGCAACGCAATCTTAAACGACAAAACCAGCTAAAAAGCGCAGGGGGGCAATAATCATGAAATACCGTTCTCATTTGAATATTTCCTTAGCGCTGGCACTTGGGTTGACTTCGAGTCTTGTAAGTGCACAGTCCGCCAACCCGCCGGCTGAAGAGCTAATTAATCTGTTGGTTTCTGAGCAGGGTGTGTATGAAATAACCCATCAAGATTTACTCGACTTAGGTTTGGATATTTCCGGTCAATCGTTGAGCTCTTTATCATTGTTCAACCGTGAACAACAGGTGGCGATTGAACTGCAAGGCAGCACGCAAAACCAAACCGTATTTGGTGATGGCGCCTACATACGTTTTATCGGTGATGGCTTGGAGTCGTTGTACACCGATAATAATGTTTATACCTTGCGTTTAGATGCATTGCCTAAAAAGAGAATCCAGCCTGAAACGCTGCCAATATTAAACACTGTTCCTTTTGCGCAAAGCTATTTGGAAACGAAAAGCTACGCACCGCAAAACGGGTACACGTTTGCGTCGCCGAACAAGCAAGACCCATGGCACGCGGACCGAGTGTTGGCACTGCGGCAGCCGGCATCTAAAACCGTGTCTTTAGAGCTTGAAAATTTTGTGCCCGGCGGTAATACCGGCAGTGTTAATCCATCTTTAAAGGCTGAGGTTTGGGGCGGCACTGATTTACCCGGTTCGGCCGACGATCATCATGTGCGCTTTAAACTCAATAGCCAAACAGTGATGGATAACACCTTTGACGGCTTTTCACGCAAAGTAATGCAAGCCGAGGTAAGTAATTTACGTGCAGGTGCAAACCAAATTAGAATGGAATTGCCGCTTGACCAAGGGTATGACTTTGAAGCGGTTAATATTAACTCGGTTGAATTGAGTTACCCGCGCGCATTTGTGGCTCAAGACGGTGCATTAAACTTTGACTCGTTTGCCCGCAAGTTCCAAATTCGGGGCTTTGCCAGTGACGATATTCGTGTGTATCGGCAAGATGCTAATAATGAGGTGACGGTGATTGAAAACGCCGCTGTGTCGGGGCGTTGTACCGAAGATGCACCACGTTGCCGAGTGCGTTTCGGTGGTCATGGCTCGTTGTCTCACTATCATGCGGTAACATCAAACGGGGTTAAAACGCCTGAGTTTGAATACGTAGCACTGCCGGAAGACATTCGTTCTGGTTCCGCTGAATATCTAATTATTACGCACCCTGATTTTATTGCAGACCAAGGCGAGCAAGACCTGTTAGGCGAGCTGGCGAATAGTTTGCAAAGCCAGTTCAGCAGTGTCGATATTGTCAATGTTGAGCAAATTTACGCGCAATTTGGTGGCCACATCTTTGACCCTGCGGCAATTCAGCAATACATAAAGTTCGCGCACAACAATCGCAACACTCAAGTTGTGTTGTTAGTGGGTGGCGATATTTATGATTACAAAGGCTTTCAAAACAGTGATGCTCGCAGCTTCATTCCTTCTATTTACGTGCCCACTGGTGAAGTGATTAATTTTGCCCCGGTAGACGCTAAGTACGTGGATTTCGATGACGACAATGTGCCCAACTTACCCATTGGCCGTTTGCCGGTACGCAGTATGCAAGAATTAAGTGTTTTGCTAGACAAGAGAACGGCGTATATCAATCGTGATTACCGAGATGAGGCGTTGTTTGTGGCCGGCGAATTCGACATTCTTCGCCAATACAGTTTTAAGTTAGATGCGTTGAATATGCAGCAAACCTATTTGGATGACTGGGCTGTGGAAAACGTATTTCTAGACGATGTGAGCACCAGTGCCGCACGTTCTGAAATCATACAAGCAATCAATTCTGGCGTGTCGCTCACCTCATTTTTTGGCCACTCTTCAACCAACCAATGGACGTTTAATGGTTTGTTTAATGGCAGCGATGCGGCAAATTTGAGCAACCAAGGCAAACCAACCGTGGTGACTCAATGGGGGTGTTGGAATACTTACTACGTGAACCCCAATGAAGACTCAATGGGGCACCGCTTTTTAATGGAAGGCGACCGTGGCGCTGTTGCCGTGATGGGCGCGACCACATTAACCTCAGCCACCAATGAGCAATTGCTTGCACGTTACGTCTACGAACAACTGAGCCAAGGCAAAACATTGGGTCAATCCATTACCTTAGGCAAACAAGAGTTTGCTCGAGTGCGCCCAGATGCGTTGGATGTGCTGCTTGGTTGGACCTTGTTAGGTTTTCCAGAACTGGTTTTGCAGTAGTTAGTGTAATCGTTGCTACAATAGCTATTAAATAGCGACTGAAGGGCCGAGGGCGCTTAAAAGCGCCTTAACTCTGGCTCATTATTTATTTTCATTACGCGCTTGCAAAGCCGCCAGCTGCTCTGGGGTGGCTTTGGTTTGATGGTTTTCTTTCCATTGCGAATAGGGCATGCCATAAATAATTTCACGCGCCTGTTCGTAATCCACTTCTTCGCCCAAATCCGCTGCACTGGCGGAATACCATTTAGCCAAACAATTGCGACAAAAGTCAGCCAAGATCATGAGGTCGATGTTTTGTGCTTCTTTGTGGTTCTCTAAATGCGTTAATAGCTTCCGAAAAACGTCGGCTTCAATTTGAGTTTTTATGTCTTCTTTCATTTTGGTGGTGGTTGTTGGGGTTTACTGTTGATTGAATTTACAGTGCTGAGCCTACTAAAGAATACCTGCATTCAGGCTGGCGGCCATGGTTTGCCCCAGTTGGTAGCAATGTTCATTGAATTCGGTTTTATATTCGCCTTTGCACAATAAGGTTGGTTGTGCCTCTTTCCAAGCTAAACCTTTGGTGATTTTCTTTACCGCTATTTCAGTGCCAGTACCGTCAAGCCCGGCCTTAATGAGCAATGCGTATGGTTTGGCTTGATTGCGCGTTTGTTGCGCAAGGCACGGCTCGTAAACGCGATCAAAAAAGTCTTTCAATGCGCCGCTCATGTAACCAAAATTCTCGGTGGTAAAAAGAATAAGGGCATCGGCATTCAGCACGTGCTCGGCATCGCAGTCAAAAGGCGACGCTAAGGTGACATCCACTTGGCCGTCGCTGGCGTTAAGGGCGCCACTGTGCAATGCCTTTGCCATAGCCACCGTATTGGGTGATGGGCAGTGCGCAATGATCAGTAGGTTTGTGTTCAATGTAAGGCAGCCATTATGTGCGGTTGTTTGTCTATGTGTTTATTACAATCGCCTTAGGCCGAGCCTTGGTTTGAATTCGTACAAAATTAAGCCAGTGCAGACTAAGACAGCCCCATAATACACATTTGCGATAATGGGTTCATCGTTTAACAAAGCGCCTAAGGTCAGAGCGGTAATCGGGGTAATCAGCGCCACCAATGACACTCTGGCCGCGTTAACGTGCTTCAATAAAAAGTAATACAAGGTAAAACCCACACCACTGCCGAGTAACCCTAAGTAAACAATAGAATAGAGCGCGGTGCGGCTAAACGTAACGTTTAAACCTGGTTCAATTAATAAGGCGCTGAGTAAAAACAGCGGGAAGCTGACGATCAAACTGCCACTGGTTATTTGCAACCCAGATATCACAGTGCCCCGTACCAATAAGCGCGAGTAAACTGAGGCCGCTGAGGTAATTAAAACGGCGGTAGCGGCATAGCCAATGCCGACGATTGACGCATCTTCTAGGTTTAAGCCTGCTGAAAATACCAAAGCCAGGCCGCTGATGCCCAATAATAAACCCACTAACTTGCTAGGGGTGAGTTTTGCTTCAGGTTCAAAGAAGGCCGAAATAACCCCAGTGGTTAACGGTGAAATGCCAAACACAACCGCCACCCAACCGCTGGGTATCACTTGCGCTGCAAAATAAAACAACACGGTACCCAGGTAAATGGAAACACCACCCACCATATAAATATGCTTGGCTGCGTTTGACATTGGCAGCCTGCCTTGGGTTGCAAACAGTACGATTAAGCAAAAGGTCATGCCAATAAGCATGCGGTAAAAGGCACTGGTAATTGGCGCGCCTTGCGAACTCCATTGAATCGCAAGCGGTGTTGTAGACCAGATAATTAGCACGCTTAAAAAAGCGAGTGGTATGCTCAACTTGTTGTTGCTCATGGTAATGCCTTTTGAATGGTGATTAACATTGTATTGCCGTGTGCCTAACGTTTCGTGGTTAAAAATACGGGCAAAAAAAAACCGCAATTCGTAATTGAGTTGCGGTTTTTAGCGAAATGAATTTGAACAAATTAAATGACTAAAAAACGCAATGCGGGCCTCGGTAAACAGGGGTGACTAGACGTCGAATACGCTTTAAGCCGGCCACACACACTGATGCCTTCGCGGCAATGGCGAGTGGCGATAAGATAATCAGCGTTTGGTGGCTTGATAAGTTCATGCTTCGAGTGTCGTCTATACTAAGAGGGCTGTCAATTAGTCATTCTGTAAAAATGCCTGCATTCGTTCAATTTGTTCCTGCAATGCACTTTTTGCTGACTCCGCATCGCTTAATTGTTGTTGTGCCTTCGCGATCACCGCTTCGGGTGCTTTTTCAACAAAGGCTTTGTTGCCCAAACGCCCAGCCACACCGGCAATGTCTTTCTCGGCTTTTTCAAGCTCTTTGTTTAGACGTTGAATTTCAGCGTTGGCATCAATGAATGAACCAAGGGGAATCAACACTTTCATCTCATCCACTAGGGCTGTGGCCGACTCTGGCGCGGTTTGCTCGTTGGTGAGCACTTCAATCGACTCAAAGCGACCAAACTTGGTTAAATAAGTTTGATAAGCGTCTAGGTTTTTCAGAGCTTGTTGGTCGGCATTTTGCAATAAAATGGGCAGTTCTTTACTAGGGCTGATGTTCATTTCACCGCGAATGTTACGCACCCCAGTAATTACCGCTTGCACCCAATTCATTTCTTGAATGGCCGTTGCATCAATTTTACTGGTGTCGCCAGTTGGGTACGCGCAATTCATAATGGTGTCGCCGTCGGCCGCGGCCAATGGCTTTACTTGCTGCCACAATGCTTCAGTGATAAACGGCATGATCGGGTGCAATAGCCGCAATGTGGTCTCTAAAACGCGCACCAGTGTTTGGCGTGTGCCACGCAATTGGGCGTCACTAGCGTTGTCATCGTTCAGTACCACTTTGGTTAACTCAACATACCAGCTGCAATACTCGTCCCACACAAAGCTGTATAGGTTTTGCGCCAGTTGGTCGAAACGGTAGCTTTCAATTTGCTCTACGGCTTCCGCTTCAACTTGTTGTAAGCGCGAGATAATCCATTTATCCGCCAAGCTCAGTTCTATATCACCACCGTTTTGACCGCAATCTTGGCCTTCGGTGTTCATCAGTACATAGCGCGAAGCATTCCATAGCTTGTTGCAAAAATTACGGTAGCCTTCAACGCGCGCTAAATCAAAACGAATATCGCGGCCTAATGTGGCTTGGCTGGCAAAGGTAAAACGCAGCGCATCTGTGCCGTACGACTCAATGCCATCAGGGAATTGTTTGCGCGTTTGCTTATCAATTTTAGCCGCCATTTTTGGCTGCATTAAGCCCTTGGTGCGTTTGCTGACTAAGCT
This sequence comes from uncultured Arenicella sp., assembly GCA_938045295.1. GTDB lineage: Bacteria > Pseudomonadota > Gammaproteobacteria > Arenicellales > Arenicellaceae > Arenicella. The sequence continues at coordinate 19,882 of CALINO010000026.1, read as the reverse complement.
TTCTAGATCAATGCCGTCAATCAAATCAATCGGGTCTAACACATTACCCTTAGACTTCGACATTTTGTCGCCTTCTTGGTCACGCACCAAGCCGTGTATGTACACTTCTTTAAACGGTACATGGCCAGTGAACTTCAGGCCAAACATAATCATGCGTGCCACCCAGAAAAAGATAATATCGAACCCCGTTACCAATACGTTGGTGGGGTAGTACTTATCAAACTCAGGCGTTTTTTCTGGCCAGCCTAAGGTTGAAAACGGCCACAGCGCGGATGAAAACCATGTGTCTAACACATCGTTGTCTTGAGTCAGCACAGCATCAGGCCCGGCTTTTTTCTGCGCTTCTTCAACGCTGCGAGCCACAAACACCTTGCCGTCTTGGTCATACCAAGCGGGTATGCGGTGGCCCCACCAAATTTGGCGAGAGATACACCAATCCTGAATGTCGTTCATCCAGTTGAAATATGTATTACTCCAATTTTCAGGCACAAATTTGATGTCACCGTCTTCCACCACCTTAATGGCTTCTTTGGCAAGCGGTTCAACCTTCACATACCATTGGTCGGTTAAGTAAGGTTCAATCACAGAACCACTGCGGTCGCCGCGTGGCACCATTAATTTGTGATCTTTAATGGCGTCTAATAAACCGGCTTCTTCAAGGTCAGCGACTATTTTCTTGCGTGCCACAAAACGATCTAAACCGTGATACGGCGAGCCTTCTAAATCAATGGCCGCATTAATGTCTAACACATTGATCTGTGGTAAATCGTGGCGCTTGCCCACTTCATAGTCATTAAAATCGTGCGCTGGGGTGATTTTTACGCAGCCTGAACCAAACTCAGGGTCAGCGTGTTCGTCGCCCACAATCGGAATTTGTCGGCCAGTTAATGGCAAGTCTACGGTGCTGCCAATCAAATGTTTGTAACGTTCGTCTTCAGGGTTAACCGCCACGGCCGCATCGCCCAGCAATGTTTCTGGGCGAGTGGTGGCCACCACTAAATGCTGGCTAGGGTCATCACTGAGTGGGTAACGCAAATGCCACAGCGAACCGTTTTCTTCAGCCGATTCGACCTCTAAATCAGACACGGCTGTGTGTAGCACAGGGTCCCAATTCACTAAGCGTTTGCCGCGGTAAATCAGGTCTTCTTCGTATAAGCGCACAAAGACTTCTTCTACCGCCTCAGACAAACGTTCATCCATGGTGAAGCGCTCACGGCTCCAGTCAATGGCCGCGCCCATGCGGCGCAGTTGGCGAGTAATGGTGCCGCCAGATTCGGCCTTCCATTCCCAAATTTTTTCAATGAACTTTTCGCGGCCTAAGTCGTGGCGCGAAATATTGTCCGCCGCTAAACGGCGTTCCACCACCATTTGGGTGGCAATACCGGCGTGGTCGGTGCCCACTTGCCACAAGGTTTGATCACCTTTCATGCGGTGATAACGCGTTAGCAAGTCCATAATTGTGTCTTGAAACGCGTGCCCCATATGTAGGCTGCCCGTGACATTGGGTGGCGGAATTACAATGCAATACGCCGAATCGGCTTCGCGTGCCGCAAAGGCATTGCTGTTTTCCCAAGACTCATAAATGGCTTGTTCAATTTTCGACGGCTGGTACTGGTTATCTAATGCGTTTGACATGCTAACGGCTATATTGAATGAAGGTGAAATACGTTGTAATAAAAGTGCCTAATAAATAGGCCAAAGGCGGAATTATAAGGGGTTTATGCTGCCAGAGCAGCAATGATTTACAGATTAGGCCATAAGATTTAGCGGATGACTATGTCATGATGGCGGTTATTGTAATGTGTTGGTGAATGCTATAATTAATGGGGGATTTTAGACGACAAGTGAAACGGAAGCAGTAGATAATGTAAAACTGAATTACCCGTAATTTCCTAGGCATCTTTTAGCGAGATTAATCAACACAAGCAGAGGTGTTGTATGAGTAATAAACGTATATCGAAAAATTTAAAATTGAAGTCGTCAAGTAAATTAGAGATTGCACTACAGTATTGCCTAAGTCGTAGTCAGATTAGGCACGACGACCCTCAGCCTTTATGCTTGGTTTCGCGTAAATACGAGTCGAAAAGATAGGTGCTCGGCTTTAGGATGATTCTGATAATTACAACTTTATTTAATGAAAATTATAAGATGCTTAGTAATATTGGGTTTAAATTTTGTATAGCTATTACTTTTTTCTTAGCCTTGTATTATGTGTTTTATTTTACGGTTACTGTAAGTGCATGTTCTGACGCACGTAAACTAGCTTCTGGGCATGGTCAAGATTTAACTTCATGGGTTGATGTGGCTTACAAAAAATATTCGCCTAAAGAGCTTATCGATATTCTAGAAGCTACATCAAAGAGAAGTTTGGAGCCCAAACTCGATTTTGAAAAAATTGGCGTTTCAAAAAGATCGTATGATATGCCTGCTATAGGTTTGGGTAATATTCTTGTTGAGAATATATTAAATTTATCCAGTTGGGACGACTTTCACTATATAGCTTTTAACGTTGCACCCGGCAATGGTGTTTTTGTTTTAATCAGTGACGAACCTAAAATCAAGGTTGGGCAAAGCTTGTTAAGTTCGGGTTCTCAAATTGTAGAAATGAATGAGAGAGTGGCGGTTTTTTGCGACCGGAATAATGGTCCTTTGTAATATTAAGTGGATAAAAATATAGGACACCTATAGATTATTCATTCAATTTTTGCAGAAAGATTATAAATACACCCAAGGCAAGGCTTATATAATATAAAACAGTAAGCGTCCAGAGTTGCTGATATTTGGGCTGTAAAAAATGGAGTTAGGTAGTCATTATCTCCCTGCGAGTATATAAATATGAAATTTTTGTTGGCCATCAAGGTTGTATTTTTGTTGACTTGTACCTCATTGGTATTTTCAGGGGGCAATCAACAAAAGCAATTGGATTGTGATAGCGAAGATTATGGAAATAAATTGCAGGAGTTATTTGATTCCAACTCAGCAACAGAATTGAGAAAGCATGTATATGATTGTTCTCTAAATGGTCATTTACCCTCAGCCTGGCATACAACAGCGTTAGATATAGGCTTACTTGCTACAAAAAGGATTTACCTTTTTACAAATCGAAACAAGATTGAAGATAGAGTTCTGGAGTTGATATCTTTAATGATCAGTAAAGATTATGAGCCGGTACTCTATTTGATTGATGGAGTCAGAGCAGGAGTTAATGAAGGTGAACTTAAGTTTAGAAAAAAGTTGGTAAATACAAAATTGTACGACTGCATTACTGATGAAAAAATATGTAGTATAAAAAATGTAGATTATGATTTAAGTCTAGCCTGTTTCAATTCATGTTTAGTTAAAGACTAAGTAGTAGGGAACCTTTAGATATAAAACAAAATTATTCACTTTTGTTAACAGTTATTCCCGCGAGATGCTTTCGGAGCTGACAGGCTCTTGAGTTCAACTTTAAAAGTATATGATGCAAGAGCTTTAAATGAAGCTGAGTAGAATGCTATGAGCTTGTTCTACAGCAAAGACATTTCAGTTAGAGCTACAACTCAATTTGATGCATTTTCAATTCAAAGCCTTCGGTTTTATAACTCTTGTAACGGCTGCGGCCAGCGGCTTTGGCGCTTTCGTCGGCTTCCACTATTTCCGCGATGCGGGTGAAGTGGTGGTTGAACATGGGGATGTCGTCGGCCAGATTAATCAGCACATCGTAGTCGCGAGCTAGCACGGCTTGAGTAACGGCGTTGTGCGAACCAATGTGAATTTTAGAAAGGCCGTTATCGTCGCTAATAGTGTCGTGCGCTACGAAACTCGCGTCGTTGTACGACCACATTATTTTGTCTAAGGTGGCGGCGTCTTGGTCGCTACTGGTCACTACCAACGCTCGTTTTTCTGAGCGTTGGAGTTTGTTGGCTAACCGGCTGGCTAACTTGAACTTAGCATCATTTACTTGGTTGTTAATCAGGTAGAAGTCGACTTGTTTCATAGTAGTTTGCGCCAGCCTAGGTTTGTTTAGCAACGGTCGATTAAGTATTGCGTTAGAACCGGTACGGCACGGCCAGTGGCGCGTTTACCCGCCGAGCCACCCCAGGCTGTGCCCGCAATGTCTAAGTGTGCCCAACGAAACTTTTCAGTGAAGTGCGACAAAAAGCACGCGGCAGTAATGGTGCCGGCGCCGGGTGTGCCAATGTTGGCTAAATCGGCATAGTCACTTTTCAGTTGTTTTTTGTACGTGTCTTTAATCGGCAATTGCCATGCATGGTCTAAGCTGGTGTCACCGGCGCTGATTAAATCATCAACCACGCCTTGATCGTTACCCATAACGCCTGCAGTTTGGTGCCCAAGCGCCACAATGACCGCGCCAGTTAAGGTGGCAATGTCGATCACTGTTTGCGGTTTAAAGCGTTCGGTGTAAGTAAGAGCATCGCATAAAATTAAGCGGCCCTCAGCATCGGTGTTAAGTATTTCAATGGTTTGGCCAGACATGCTGGTAACCACGTCACCGGGTTTATTGGCAATGCCGTCGGGCAAGTTTTCTGAACTGGGCACTACGCCCACCACGTTAATGGGCAGTTCTAACTCAGCTGCGGCGAGTAGGGCGCCGAACACGCTGGCTGCGCCACACATGTCGTACTTCATTTCATCCATTTTGCCAGCAGGTTTGAGTGAAATGCCGCCAGCATCAAAGGTTAAACCTTTGCCGACTAAGGCGTGCGGTGCTTCTTTCTTGTTTTTTGCACCTTTGTACTCCATCACAATAAGCTTGGCCGGCTCGCGGCTGCCTTTGCTTACTGAAAGTAACGAGCCCATACCAAGGTCACTCATTTCTTTTTCATTCAGCACTTTTACTTTTAAGCCGTGAGACTTAGCCAGTTTTTTGGCTTGGTTGGCTAAGAATGTGGGGGTGCAAACATTGCCCGGCATATTGCCTAAATTTTTAGCCAAGGTTTTACCATTGCCAATGGCAAGGCCAACGGCGCTGCCTTTCTTTGCCGCGGCAATTTGTTTTCGATCAGCGCAGCATAGGGTGAGCTTAAATTCTTTTTTAGGCTTGGTGTCGTTCGCGGCTTTGGGTTGTTTTAGGTATTTGTATTGCGAGTCGGTAATGGCTTCAGCGGTATGGCGAGCCACTGTTTCTATGTCGCTTTTTGCCACCAACGCGCTGAGTTCCAGCGTGGCGTCTTCAACATCGGCCGCTTTAAACGAGCTGGCAAGTTTGTCGCTGATCTCGCGAACGGTTTGAGCGTCGAGCTTTTTTTCACTGCCCACGCCAAGCAAAATAAGTTGTTTGGCATTTAAGCCTTCAGGAGCCGGTACGCACGTGAGCTCACCTTGCTTGGCACTAAATTGCCCCGCCTCTTGTAAGCGATTAAGCAAACCACCGGTAAGTGTGTTGAGCTCGCTTTGTTGGGTACCAAGTTTTTTGGCTGGCTTGATCGCCACCACTAAACAATTGGCTTTAAGTGCAAGGTTAAGGCTACTTTTTATTTGAATTTTCATGGTGCTCGACAAATGCTCCTGTATATTTGTTTAGTCTCTCGCGCGCGGTACTTATGCTTGCTACAATGCGCGACCATGACGGATTATAGCGGTTTGTGTCGTGTACGAATACAGGCGCTGTTAATTGGCTCGATATACCCTATTTTTTTAGGCAAACGTCGTTTTAGAAAATGCTTTTGGCGGTAGTTAGCCCTAGCAAGCATCAATATAAATACAGCACACAAGTTAGATAAATATAAACGTGATAATCAATCGATCATTTATTGCCGAAGTCTTACGCACTGCAATGGCGGTTACTTTTGTGATCATCAGTATATTTTTGGTGTTGCGGGTAATGGGTTTTTTAAGCCAAGCGGCTGAAGGGGTTATTCCTGTTGATGCGGTACTCAATTTGGTGCTGTTGAAAATGGTGTCTTACCTCGACCTATTACTGCCATTAATGTTCTATATTTCGTTAATCATGGTATTGAATCGTTGGTATTCAGATCATGAAATGGCGGTTCTGGCCAGCGCTGGTGTTGGGGTGATGCATTTTTTAAAGCCGCTCAGCTTGCTGGCATTTGTAATAACCGCGTTGATCGCCTTTTTCTCGTTTTACCTTACCCCATTATCCATTGCGTCAGGCTATGCGTTAGAGCAAGAGTACCGGCAAAGTAACGAAGTGTCGGGGGTGGTCACCGGCCGGTTCGTTGAGGGCAAAGACGGTAATGGCGTGTACTTTGTTGAAGACTACAACCGCAAAACCGGTAATTACGAAAACGTGTTTGTCTACCGCGCTTCGTTTGAACGAGAAGGCGTTGTGGTGGCAAAAACCGCGTATCGTACTGAAGATGAAAAAACGCAAGATCAGTTTTTGGTGCTGCAAAACGGTTCACGCTATGAAGGTAACCCAGGCTCACCAGACTACCGAGTGGTTGACTTTGAAACCTATGCGCTGCGTTTAGAACCCAAAACGCGTAAAAAGCTCAGCTTCCCGATTCGGGCACGTTCAAACACAGAGTTACGACATTCTGAAGACCCGCGCATGTTAAGTGAATGGTATTGGCGTGTGGCCAAAGTATTCAGCCTGCCGGTGTTAGTTTTGTTTGCCTTGGCGTTTTGCCATGTTGACTCTCGCCGTGGTAAATCATCGGGCATGGTGGCGGCGTTTATTGTGTTTCTGTCTTATTCGCAAATGTTGGGTTACGCGGTGGCATTAATCAAAAAAGGCCAAGCGAGCGATGCGACCCCAGTAGTACTAGTGCACTGTTTCTATTTTATTTTGGCGTGCTACTTTTTGTACCGCCGTAATTATAATTTGCCAATGTTGCCTGAGCTGCGCTTAAGGAAAAAAAGCCCTAACCAAGCTGCAGGGGCGGCGGTGTAATCATGCGTATTTTAGATTTATACATAGGCAAAATATTAGTCCGCCACATTTTGGTCACCATTATGGTGCTGCTGGGTTTGTTTACCTTTGTTACCTTTGTTGAAGAGTTGGGCGATCTGGATAAAGGCCGTTACGGCATTATTCAAGTGTTTCAATACGTGGTGCTGAAAATACCCAAGACACTCTACGAAGTGTTCCCCATGGCGGCGTTGATTGGTTCTATTTTGGGCCTGTCTACCTTGGCGCGTGATTCAGAGCTGATTGTGATGCGTGCCACTGGCATCTCAGTACAACGAATCGTGCTCTCCGTGGTTAAAGTTGGGGTGTTAATGGCGGCAGTTGCCATGTTATTGGGTGAAGTGGTTTCTCCTTACACCGAAACTAAGTCTGAGCAAGTTAGAATTGGTGCCATGCAGTCCAACGTGCGCCAAAAAGACGACTTTGGCGTGTGGCTGCGAGACGAGAATACCTACGTCAATATTGGCGAAGTATTGCCAGATCTAACCCTGTTAGACATTAAGATTTTTGAGTTTGATTCACGCAACTTTTTGCGCTTTTTATCCACCGCGCAAGAAGGGGAGTATCAGCTGGAACGTAAACGCTGGTTACTCAAAGGGCTGCGCCGCACCATGATTGACGACAAAAGCTCGGCCGCCGATGAAGTTAAAGCGGCGTTTTGGAGCACCGGCGTAAACCCGAATATTTTAGGCTTGTTTCGTATTGAGCCTGAGCAATTGTCAATGTGGCAGTTGGATAAGTACATTGACCATCTAGGAACCAACAAGCAAGACACCAGTAATTACGAGTTGGTGTTTTGGTCTAAAGTAGTGACGCCTTTTGCCACCATTGTTATGTTGATTTTGGCAGTGCCGTTTGTGTTTAAAGAGTCACGCAGTGGCAACTTAGGGCGCAGCTTATTTTTTGGCATTATGATTGGACTTGGCTTCTTTATTTTGAACAAGGCGTTCACCTACTTTGTTACCTTGTTCAACATACCACCGGTATTGGGGGCGGCTCTGCCCACCTTAATTGTATGTATGCTGGCTCTGATTATGATACGCCGGGTTGTCTAGTTAGCGGGCGTGGTTACCCGCCGCATTATTATTTACCGGGTTGTTTATGATAAATAATTTGCGTTTGAGTCAACACGTCATGCCATGCCATGCGTTTAGGGTGGAATAAAACCCACAGAAAGCCTAAGCCGCACACAGCCCAAGAAAGTAAGGCAAACACATACCGTTTAAACGCCAAACGCCAGCCAATAAATTTACCATCAGGCTTAGTTAAGTATAAGTTCCATGCCCTCATGCCAAGGGTTTGGCCGCCGTGTGTCCAAAACCAACCGTAAAAGAAAAAGCTAACAGCAAGAATGTTCAGTGCAACAAGCGAAAAGGCAATGGTTTTTCCCGTTTGCGTGAAATAAGCCAGTTTGTTCGAATCGAGTTGGCTTGAATCAATGTACAAAGAGTCGGGCGCAACCAGGTTCAGGATGAACATCCACAAAAATGACGTAAAAAATAAAACGCCCAACAGTAATAGGCCATCGTAAATCATAACGACTAAGCGCTTTATTAAGCCAATTCGCTTCATATTTAATAACCTGTTGTGTGAGTTAACCTTGAGTTAACGTATCGTTGAGTGAAAATTCTTTGGCAGGATAACCCTTACGTAATAATAGTAAAAGCGTTGTTAGTATTAGAGTTGTACACATTTTTTATTGACGGCAAGTTTTATTACAGATAGATGAATATTCTTAATCATTTTGTTTTAGTTGTTTTGTAAGTCATTGATTTTCAATCAATTAAAAAATTGATTAAAAAATAGTCAATTGCGCGCATGCGTGTTGGTTCCTAGCCTCAAGCAAACTTGTGCACAAAGTTATCCACAGGTTTTGTGGATAACGCACAGCATCAAGTTTCTGGATATTTGTCAGCATTAAATGACTGTTTTAGTGCCAGCGCTTATGTGTTAATAGGCCAACAGTCAGTCATCTAGAGCAAAGCCCGCCGAGCGGTATTGTGTTGTTGATAAAAGGCGCTGGCTTGGTTACAGTATTCGGCAGCATAAAATTATTAATGACCACATTTACTATTCCAAAAGGGGGATTCATGGCAACAACGTTTCATTATTTAGATAAAGCGCTTTCTCAAGTCAGAGAACTGGGGTTGATGCCTGAAAAGGTGGATGAGGCTCCGGTGGTGTCATTGCTCGAAAAGCTCACCGATTTGGACGAGCCTAAAGTGGTGGCAATAGCGCGTACATTAACTCAGGCATCGGTCTTCAATGACATTGTGCGCGAGCAAGTATCTGAAATGCGAGTAGGCGAGCGTTATGAAATCATCACCGAGTCGTTTAATTCTATTCGTGACGACGCTAAGCGTATGGTCGAGCAAGTTGAGGACGGTAAGGTAGACACTTTCGAACGCCTTTCAAACGTGTGGATGAAAGTCACGCGCGGTGACATCGCGTCTCGCTTTGATGATATTAAAGACACTTACTTAGAAGTTGCGCAAGATTCTCGTGATCAAATTGAGCGAGAGCGCGTTATTTTAGAAGCCTATCAAGACTTCAGAGGGGCAATAAAGCAATCGGAAATTTTTGCGCTTGATATTTTAAAGTCAGCCGAAGGTATTTGGAACGAGTCTAAAGGTGGGCTAAAGCAAGCCAACGACATTGTAACGGCGTACCAAGGCGACGACTTAGCTGAGCGTGCAAAGCTGGAATTGTCACGCGACGAAGCAATGCGCAAGCTGCAATTCTCAGAAGACCGCTACCAAGTAGCCAAAGACATTTCTGATAATCTAACCGTGAGCTACAACACCTCAGAAGTGATTATGGCGCGCTTAATGCAAACCAACAGCGCCAAAGAGCGAGTGTATAAACAGGCAATTACCTTTTTCGGTACCAACGAATCGGTGCTCACCGCGCTGACGGCCTCGTTTACTGGCTTATTCGGCCTGCACGAAAGCACGCAAACACTTGAAGCTATGAAAGAAGGCGTTTCAAAAAGTTTGGAAGACTTGGCCGACATTGGTGGCAAGGTGCAAGAAGCCGCCGTGCGCGCCGGCTATGGGCCAACCATTCGCGCTGACGCGGTGAAAAAGCTGGTGGATTCAGTGGTGAACTTTCAAGAGCGCTCGCGTGAAATCATTGACGAAATGCGCATTCTCTCGACTAAAAATGCCGAAGAAATTCGCGTTTCAGTGGAAGACGGCAAGCAACGCATGGCGAAAATTATTCAGCGCGGCGGTTCGTTGCCCCTGCATTCTGAATTTTAGTTTTAATTAATCGTTTCTTAACGCAGTTTGGGGTCAGTTAAATGAGCGAAACCAATAAGGCGCCGCTTGAAGACTTAATGGCGGCTATGGACGTGGTTGACACGCTTCGCCATCAGCAAGGTATTGCCGAACGAGAGCTGGATGCAGAATCTCGCCGGCAACGCCTGTTAAAGCGTCTTCAAGACATGTATCAAGCTCAGGGCATTGAAGTGCCTGAGCGAGTGTTGTTAGAAGGCATTGCCGCCTTAGAAGAAGAGCGATTTAGCTATACCCCAGTGCCGCCTTCATGGCGAACTAAACTAGCCCACATGTGGGTGGGGCGTAAGCGCTGGGGTCGCCCGATAGGCTTACTTGCGGTTATTGGTAGTGTGTTCTTTGGGGTGTATTTCACCACTGAAATATTGCCGCAGAGTCAGTTAAGGGGCTCCATGCCGGGCGATATAGCGCAGCAATTAGACCGAATTAAAACGCTGTCTAAGAACCCTGCGGTGACTACGCAGAGCCAGCAAATTGCGGAACGCGCTAAGGTCGCACTCAACAGTGACGACCTTGAACAGGCGCAGACTGAACTCTCAACCTTGCAAGATTTAAGTGAGCGATTGTCTCAAGCGTACACCATTCGAGTTATCTCACGCCCTCAAGAAAGTTCAGGGGTTTGGCGTATACCCCCTAATGGCAAGGCTCGTAACTACTATCTTATTGTCGAAGCCATTGACCGTAACAATAAGGTGTTGGAGTTGAGCGTGGTTAATGAAGAAAACAATAAGACCAAGCGTAAAAAAACGTGGGGCTTGCGTGTTAGCGAGCAAACGTTCCATAAGATTGCATCCGACAAGCGAGACGACGGCATTATCCAAGGAAATAAAGTTGGGGTAAAAAAAGCCGGTTACTTGAAACCTGAATTCAGTGTGCCGACCACTGGCGCAACCATTACGGAGTGGTAGGGTTATATGTTATCCGGAAGAAAAGCATTACAGAGCATCGACCAGAGTTTGCACGTTGTACGCAACGAAGCGGTGCGCTTAGATAAGCAACTTAGTCAGCTTTCAGGCCAATTGGCCATGACTCAACGCCATCGCCTAAGTTTGCTAAACCAGATTGCCAAAGTGCGTTTGTCAGAAATTGAAAGCGGTGAGCTGCAGAGCGAATTTAATTCGACCGACGCGCAGGTTACTCAACTGTTGCAGCAGCGTGACCAGGCAATGCAAGCGCTTAATAGCGAAATAGACAAGCTGAATTTGTCGATTGCTAATGGTGATGCCGAGCGTATCGCCTTGTCAGATCAATGCGATGAGGTCTCCAGCCAAATTGACGACACTGAAGTTAAAGTGCAGGCTGAGCTCAAATTAAATCAAGCCTATATAGATCAGTATCAGGCAACGCAATTGGCCGAATCCATCTCTGAAGAGGCTGAGCGCAAAGTTGAACAGGCCAACGCCGATATGGCCGAGAAAGCCAAGCCTTATGAGTCAGATACCTTGTTCATGTATTTATGGCAGCGTGGTTTTGGCACCACTGAATATAAAGGTGGCTTGTTGTCTCGTGCGATGGACGGTTGGGTTGCCCGTGTTATTAAGTACGAACCAGCGCGGGTTAACTTTTGGAATTTACAAGAAATACCCAAACGCCTGACCGAGCACGCCGACCGAGTGGCCGACGAAGCGGATGCTCAAATGTTAGTCTTACAACAAATGGAAGCCGACGCGTTGCAGGCGCAAAATGTGCCAGAGCTTGAAAAGAAGCTAGAGCAGCTGCGCAGCGAACTTGACCAGCACGATGACAAAATAGAAGCCACCGAAGAAGAGTTAAATGACGCCTTATCGAAAAGGGCTGACTTTAATTCCGGTTCTGATACCTACATTCAGCAATGTTTGTCGCGCATAGCGTCGGCATTAGAGCATAAAACGCTCGGCGCCATTCACCAGTACGTGCGGCAAACGCATTCTCCGGTGGATGATCGGGCCGTTGTTGAGCTGCAAGAGTTAGAAGATTCGCTGGAATCGTTTAATGGCGACATGTCCGGTTTAAAAAAATTGCACAACGGGCAAATCAGCCGTTTGCGTGAACTTGAAAGCGTGCGCCAGCGGTTTAAAAATTCTCGTTTTGACGACATTCGCTCTGGCTTTACTAATGGCGCAATGATTAGCAGCGTACTGAATCAATTCATTCAAGGTTTGGTGTCTGGGGCGGACGTGTGGGGCGCCATTAAACGCAATCAGCGCTACAGAAATACCGGCGCTGCCCCTGATTTTGGCAGTGGTGGTTTGGGCGACATAGCCGACGTGCTGGGTGGCGGAGGTATCGATATTGGCGATATCTTAAGGCCACGTGCGCCGCGCCGCCGACGTCAACGCAGAGGCTCTAGTTGGCACATTCCTAAGCCGCGGCGTGGTGGCGGTGGGTTTCAATTTCCACGATCAAGCGGCCGCACGGGCGGCGGCGGTGGTTTTAAAACCGGTGGTGGGTTTTAGGTTAACTGCTACGATTATGGCTAAGAGCGTTTCAGTTCGCACATAATAAAAAAGCCGGTGACTAAGTCTAAGTCACCGGCTTTTTTGTGTAATGCAACTTAGTAATTAACCAAGCGCCACTGGTATTAAGCGAAGTTAGCCGCTGCAAATTCCCAGTTAGCAATTTCCCAAAACTTTTTCAAATACTCAGGGCGAGCGTTACGGTAGTCAACGTAGTAAGCGTGCTCCCACACATCCACCGTTAACAATGGCGTAATGCCTTCGTCTGTAATAGGCGTGTCAGCATTGCTGGTATTAACAATTTCCAACGCACCAGCGCTGTTTTTTACCAACCATGTCCAGCCTGAACCAAAGTTGCCAGCCGCACTGGCTGTGAACTTGGCTTGGAACTCTTCAAAAGAACCGAAGGCGCTATTGATTGCATCAGCCAAAGCGCCCGTAGGTGCGCCGCCGCCATTTGGGCTTAAGCTGTTCCAGTAAAAAGTGTGGTTCCAGATTTGAGCCGCATTGTTAAATACGCCACCATTACTGCTGCGAATAATGTCTTCTAATGACGCGTTGGCGTGATCCGTGCCTTCGATCATTTTATTCAAGTTGGTTACGTAAGCTTGGTGGTGCTTGCCGTAATGGTAATCGATGGTTTCTTCGGAAATAGTGGGTGCTAGTGCATCACGTGCGTAAGGCAGCGCGGGTAGTTCAATAGCCATGAGGCGACTCCTAAATTATTACTTTTCTCTGAAAATCATAGTTTGAATAAACAAACCGCAGATAAAACGTTCAATGCAACGTTTTCGGCATTCTACGGCGCGTTCAATATTTGAAGCAGGGCGATTTTACCACACAAAAATGACGCTCACATTCAAAAAAGAAACTGGGGTGCGGGTGAAACAATGGGCTTTATTAAGGTGGCTGGTTATTCAGCGTGTTAAATAAGTGGCGGCTGGCGTGAATTCAGTTACCCCCTAAACTGAAAAATTGTTACAATACGACTGTAATATTTCGTGGGTATTCTCAACGAAATCCGACTAAACACCTTAATATCGCGGTTAATTCATACGGAATTCGCCGTTTTAATGCCATTTTCCTTGCTCGCTTCGAGCGCAAGCCTATTCATATGAAAGAAAGTTACAAAATAAATAACCTTAATCGCACTAAAATTGTGGCTACGGTAGGCCCAGCTTCGGGTAGTGTAGAAGTTCTAGAGCAAATGATTGCCAATGGTTGCAGTGTGTTCAGAATTAACTTTTCGCACGGCTCGCATGAGTCGCACGGCCAGTCTATTCAAAACATTCGCGCCGCTGCCAAAAACCTTGGGCAAAACGTGGCCATTTTGGGTGACTTGCAAGGGCCAAAAATTCGCATTGGCGCCATTCAAGGCGACAGCTTTCCATTAGAACTAGGCCAAGAGCTATTATTAGACTCTGACATTCCTGATGCCGATGGCAGCGTTAACGGCGTAAGCTATTTGTGCGACACCTTAGCCGAAAGCTGCGGCCCTGGCCGTATTTTGATGTTAGACGACGGCCGCGTACAGCTAGAAGTAATCAGCGTTTCTGGTAATGCCATTAAAACCAAGGTAACTGCGGGCAGCAAATTGTCTTCTCGTAAAGGCTTAAACCTGCAAGGCGGTGGCTTAGCCGAAGACGCGTTGACCGAAAAAGACTTGGCCGACATGGCGTTTGCGGCCACACAACACCTAGATTACATTTGCGTTTCGTTTCCGTGCTGCGCCGACGACATGTTAGATGCGCGCGCTAAATTAGACGCCCTAGACTGCAACACCAAATTGATTGCCAAGCTGGAACGCGCTGAGGTGGTTGCCACTGAAGCCGTTATTGATGACATGGTAAACAGCTGCGACGGTGTGATGGTAGCGCGTGGTGACTTAGCCGTTGAAGTGGGCTTTGAAGCCGTTACGTCTTACCAAAAACAAATTGTGACCCGTGCACGTAAGCTGAACAAGCCGGTGATTGTGGCCACGCAGATGATGGAAAGCATGATCGACAGCCCGGTGCCAACCCGCGCTGAAGTGTCTGACGTTGCCAACGCGGTATTCGATTACGCCGACGCGGTTATGTTATCTGCCGAAAGTGCGGTGGGTGACTACCCCATTGAAGTCATTAAAACCGTGTACAACGTAATTGTTGCAACTGAAAAACACGCTCTAACTCAAGTGTCTAAGCACCGAGTTGACGCTGAATTCAGTTATGTAGACGAGTCTATTGCCATGGCCTCTATGTATTTGGCCAACCACTACAAAAACGTGAAAGCCATTGTGTGCCTAACCGAGTCTGGCAGCACCGCATTGTGGATGTCGCGCATTAAAACGCACTTACCATTGGTGGCCATGTCGCCAAAAGAGAGCACGCGTAACTTGGTTGCCTTGTACAAAGGCGTGCGCCCAGCGCACTTGCCGCACGAAAGTGAGCGCAATTCTCAGCTAGATGAAGTGATTGAATACGTTCGCACGGTGGTTGATTTAGACAAAGGCGACCACGTTGTGATCACCTTTGGTGACGTTGTGGGCGTAGACGGCCACACCAACACATTGAAAGTGCTTGAAGTTAAATAACCTAAATGCATATGCGCATGGCGTAATGTGCATCTAGCGCTTCTAGCAACGAGTTAGCTGAAAACAAGCCAAAGGCGGTGCCGTAATACGGTGCCGCCTTTTTTGTTTCGCTTTTACAGGCGTTATTTAGGCGTAATAAGCTCACACAATTGTTAATATTTTGTGTTAAAAGTAAGCGTCTGACGATTGAAATTTAACCTCGGTTGCGTATAATCCCGCGATGGAAAATATCAAACAAGCACTTACCTTTGACGACGTCCTGCTAACGCCTGCTCGCTCAAGCGTTTTGCCGCGTGACGTTGAATTATCCACTCAGCTTACCAAAGACATTCGTCTAGGCATTCCCCTGTTATCAGCGGCAATGGACACCGTGACCGAGTCACGCATGGCCATCTGCTTAGCGCAAGAGGGCGGTTTAAGCATCATCCATAAAAACATGACTCCCGAACTGCAAGCACGCCACGTATCGCGTGTTAAAAAGTTTGAGAGTGGGGTGATCTCTGACCCTATTACAGTCGGCCCAGATACCAGTATTGGTGAGGTGATTGAGCTAACCAAACAAAAGCGCATTTCAGGCGTTCCGGTGGTAAAGGGCGACCAAGTGGTCGGCATTGTTACCAGCCGCGACTTACGCTTTGAAACCCGCCTTGATGAACCCATTTCATCGGCCATGACCCCGCAAGAAAAGCTGGTCACGGTGAAAGAGGGCGCCCGAAAAGATGAAATTTTAAGTATGTTGCACCAACACCGTATTGAAAAAGTATTGGTGGTGGATGGCGACTACGAACTTAAAGGCATGGTCACGGTTAAAGACATACAAAAATCAACCGACCACCCTGATGCCTGTAAAGATTCTAACGGCCGCTTACGAGTGGGCGCCGCGGTGGGCACCGGTGCCGACACCGACGAACGAGCCGCACTGTTAGCCGAAGCCGGCGTTGACCTTATTGTGGTTGATACCGCGCACGGTCATTCAGAAGGCGTGTTAGACACCGTCAAACGAATCAAAACAACCTACCCGCACATACAAGTGGTGGGTGGCAATATTGCCACGGCCGAAGCCGCATTAGACCTTGTTAAAGCTGGTGCCGACGCGGTGAAAGTGGGCATTGGCCCCGGTTCTATTTGCACCACGCGCATGGTCGCCGGTGTGGGTGTGCCGCAAATCACCGCCGTTTACGACGTGGCTCAAGCACTTAAAGGCACCGGCGTATCGCTCATTGCCGACGGTGGCTTACGTTTTTCAGGTGACATTGCCAAAGCCATTGCCGCTGGCGCTAACTGCGTCATGGTGGGTGGTCTGCTGGCCGGTACTGACGAAGCCCCGGGCGAAATTGAACTGTATCAAGGCCGCTCTTACAAGTCTTACCGAGGCATGGGGTCTATCGGTGCCATGGAGCAAGGGTCGAAAGACCGTTACTTCCAGTCCGACGAATCCGAAGCGCAAAAGCTAGTGCCTGAAGGCATTGAAGGCCGGGTGCCTTACAAAGGCCCAGCCACGCACATCATTCACCAGTTAATGGGTGGCCTTCGTTCAAGCATGGGCTACACAGGCAACGCATCGCTGGCTGACATGAGAGCCAATTGCCAGTTCGTTAAAATTACCAACGCAGGTGTGGCCGAATCGCACGTGCACGATGTCACCATAACAAAAGAAGCACCTAACTATCGCAGTTAGGCCTTCTGAAAAATGCCGCCGCTAGGCGGCATTTTTAATTTCCAATACAGTTAAATACCATGACCGATATCCATAACGACAAAATCCTGATTTTAGATTTTGGCTCTCAATACACCCAATTAATTGCGCGGCGCATTCGTGAGCTTGGCGTTTATTGTGAAATTTGGGCGTACGATAATGACCTAGCTACCATCAACGAATTTGCACCCAAAGGCATTATTCTTTCGGGCGGCCCCTCCACGGTTACCGAAGACCACACCCCGCGTGCCCCAGAAGGCATTTTTGAAATGGGCGTGCCGGTGCTGGGCATTTGCTACGGCCTGCAATGCATGGCCGCCATGCTCGGTGGTAAGGTGTCTAACTCAGACAAGCGCGAATTTGGCCACGCTCAAGTAGAGCTGGTGGCCGAAAACGCACTCATCAAAGAAACGTCTCAAAGTGTGTGGATGAGCCACGGCGACAAAGTCACTGACATACCCGAAGGCTTTAAAATCATCGCCCAATCAGGCAACGCGCCACTGTGCGGCATTGCCGATGAAGAACGAAAATTTTACGGCGTGCAATTTCACCCTGAAACCACGCACTCAGAATACGGTAAAGAACTGTTAAGCCGTTTTGCTCACGATATATGCGGCTGCGCTAACGACTGGTCGGCCAGCAACATCATTAACGACTGCATTGAAAGCGCGCGCGCTCAAGTGGGCGACGAACACGTTATTCTAGGGCTGTCTGGCGGGGTAGACTCTTCCGTGGTTGCCGCTTTATTGCACCGCGCCATTGGCGACCAGCTTACTTGTATTTTTGTTGATAACGGCTTGTTACGCAAAAACGAAGGCGACCAAGTTATGGAAACCTTCGCGCAAAACATGGGCGTTAAGGTTATTCGTGTCGACGCCGAGCAACGCTTTTTGTCTGAGCTTGCCGGTGAAAACGAACCCGAAGCCAAGCGCAAAATCATTGGCCGAGTGTTCGTTGAAATATTTGAAGAAGAATCGAAAAAAATCAAAAACGCCAAATGGCTAGCGCAAGGCACCATTTACCCAGACGTGATTGAATCCGCCGCGTCAAAAACCGGCAAAGCGCAAGTCATTAAGTCGCACCACAACGTGGGCGGCTTACCCGACGACATGGAGCTGCAATTACTAGAGCCATTGCGCGAACTGTTTAAAGACGAAGTGCGCAAAATCGGCATTGAACTCGGCTTGCCCGCCAAAATGATCAACCGCCACCCCTTTCCAGGGCCAGGCTTAGGCGTGCGCATATTAGGCGAAGTGAAAAAAGAATACGCCGACGTACTGCGTGAAGCCGACGCCATCTTTATGGAAGAACTCTACGCCACCGGTTGGTACGAAAAAACCAGCCAAGCCTTCGCCGTATTCTTACCCGTGAAGTCAGTCGGTGTGGTGGGCGACAACCGAGCCTACGACTGGGTAGTATCACTGCGTGCCGTGCAAACCATCGACTTTATGACCGCCACATGGGCGCACATTCCGTATGACATACTCGGCCACATATCAAACCGCATCATCAACGAAGTACGCGGCATATCACGCGTCACCTACGACATTTCAGGCAAGCCACCGGCTACCATTGAGTGGGAGTAGAGTGCTGGTAGTGTTGTTTTGAGAGGTTGTGAAAAGGTCACCGTGGGGTGGCCTTTTTTTGGGGCAAAGAATTAAATTGAGAATGAGTTAGATAAAGTTAGGTATTTCTTATTGTGAAAAATCATTGGAATTTATAAGTAGGGTGATTGTGAGGGAATAGCTAAAATTTATCTGTATGTTATTGTTTTTTTTATGGGTTCGAAATGATTGCAAAACGGAATGTATATGATTCTTGTAGTAGAAGAATATTAATCGAGAATTAAAGTTTGAGCCTATAACTATTTCGAATTGTCCATCTTTTGTGTGGGCGTTACATTATGAAAAATAATAAAAACTTTACTTAAAAGGGAAGCCTAAATTGAATTTAGAAGATGTTGTATCTCAGAGACGAAGCTCTTTAAAAACAGATAGAACTCTAGAATATCTGCGTGTCTTCAGATGACAAACAGTTATTTTTTCAGACTAGATATTTTCTAATGTGCTGTCGAGAGCACTGGGCATGTCTTTTTATTTTGTATGTTATGAAAATTTTTCGAACTCATAATCATGTTCCTCCCATTCGTAGTCATCAACGTTTAAAGAGACCTTCAAGCTCACTCACACTCAAAGTAACCGATAAAATCCAACGGCTTTTCGGCAGCACTGCCCTCAGCCGGTTTCATTCCCAGAAGAAAGTTTGGTTTTTCAGAAGTCCAGCCATCACCCTCCATAAACGGCCCAACCACCTCGAACGTTTTACCATTACCAATGTGTGCGCTAAATGTGCTCTCTTGCATGGTGCCGCTAATTTTGAGCCAAGGGCCGTTTTTATCCTCGCTTTCATAAGCCTCTAGTTCTAGAGACGGGTCTTGCTCCGTTGGGACTCGGCAGGTCACCACATGCTTAAGCATGTGCAAGCCTTGGCGACCGGGTTGTGACATATCGACCCAATTAAAACCGACTTCTTTGGATGCAACATGATCGAACGCACTGTTTTTCTCAACATTGCTAGACATTTTGTCAGCTGATGTCGCCGATGGTTGACCATTAGCGGTGTCATTACCAGAACCACAGCCGCACAAGCCTAGACACACCACTATGATTGCAATACTCTTAAACTTGGTCATTTAGCACACCCTTTGATTGGTAATTATTAGCTCCGTAAAACAGCTTACACACTAATGTAAATCAGTGATTGTAAATTTCGGACATAGCGCGGCAAATTATTGTCGTTAAAGGGCTACCACTAACCGAAAATAAAAAACAACACCCTAAGAGGTTTGGTTGGAAAAAAACATATACAAAGTCGTTTCTCCGCCGCCAGCGCTTCACGGCTACATTCGCTCTTATCTAATAGCGGACTCAGCTAACTCTGAGCTATTGAAAATGCCGGTGCCTCCGACTGGGTATTGTTACTTTGGTTGGCTGCTCCCTGATTGTGATA
>CALINO010000025.1 GCA_938045295.1 uncultured Arenicella sp. | reverse complement strand
ATAAAAAAGGCCATGAACGTGTACACCGGAAAGGCCAAAAACACTTGCCCCAAACTCCAATCAAACTCTTGCATGATGGGGCCGGCCATAACGCCAAGGGTGTAGAACGGCAGGGGTGACATGCCTAAACCAATACCTACTGCAGACGCAGACATGACTGGCCAGCCAGTTTTGAACTCGTTTTGGTTACCTACGGCGTTGTCTGTCATTTCATCACCTATCATTGTTTTAAGTGGTTGTGATTGCTGTGCTATTTAAATTACGTTGCAATAGTGCGTTAGCTATAAGGCCATCCTTTAGGCAAGCCGGCTGCCGGTGTAAAACCATACAGCGACTCATCGGGCAGTGCTTGCTGAACTAATTCGCGAACTTGCATGAGCTTGTTTATGTCAATACCGGTATTCAAGCCCATCGATTCAAGTAAAAATACCAAATCTTCGGTCACGATATTACCGCTGGCTCCCGGAGCCCAAGGGCAACCACCAATGCCACCCAGAGAGCTGTCAAGCGTGGTCATGCCTAGCTCAACGGCCATTAACGCATTTGCCAAACCTTGGCCTCGAGTGTTGTGCAAGTGCACGCCGTTTAATGATTCACGCCCGCAATGTTGCCATATGCTTTGCGCTAAACGTTTGATTTGCGCAGGGTTGCCTACCCCTGTTGTATCAGATAACCCCACTTCGTCAACCCCAAGAGCCATGACTTGTTCGGCCATTGAAACAACGGTGCTTTCTTTTACCTCGCCTTCAATGGTGCATCCAAAAGCCGTTGAAAGGCCCACTTCAAGAGTGGGTTTTTGGCTTGAACTAATTCCCTTCACATACTCACAGCAACGTGCAATCTCTTCCAGCATTTGAGGGTGAGTTTTCTTTACGTTTTTAACTGAGTGCGATTCGCTCATTGAAAAGGGCACTGAAATTTTATGTGCGCCATTGTCAACCGCGGCTTTAACGCCGTGCAAGTTGGGTGCCAGCACGGCCACCGTTAAGCCCTCTAAACTGGCTGCATAGCGAGTAATTTCAGCGGTATCGGCCATTTGAGGCAATAGTTTTGCAGGCACAAAAGAGCCGACTTCAATCTCGGGAGTGCCCGCTTCATATTGTGCTTTAACCCAGGCTTTTTTAGCCTCGGTCGGCATGATTGACTTGATGCTTTGTAAGCCGTCACGTGGCCCCACTTCGCTAATATAAATATCAATAGTCATGAAAACAGTGTTTATAATTATCTTAAAAGATATAATGATATAACAAAATATCATTGTTGTGCGATCTAAGCAATGTTTTCTTGCTCTGATGGCGGGTTCTGGTTGTGATATTTTTATGACATTAAAAATAATAATTCGAGGTGAGTGTGAATAACTACAGTGTTGCAATAATGTTGTTGCTCTTAATGCTGTTGCAAGCGTGCGCTCAGTCTGGGCGAACAGCGCAACAAAATGTGGATGTGCACATCAAAAACGTCACGGTTATTGATGCTAAAAATGGCATTCGTGCCAATCAAGATGTCTTCATAAACGGTGGGCAAATTAGTGCCGTTCTTACAACTGGCCAAGCAATAGGCCCAGCAACAGACCAAACCTCAAAGTTCAATGCCGAGATCGTAATCGATGGGCAGGGTAAATACCTAATTCCTGGCCTGTGGGATTCGCACGTACACTTAACGTTTGATGACACAGTCAGTGCCAGCATGAATCGGCTGTTTATCGCTAACGGGGTAACCAGTGTGCGAGACACTGGCGGGCAGTTTGACTTGGTTAACGCGGCTCGTAATAAAGCGCAACGAGAACTGTCGCCCACCATTTATTTGGCTGGGCCATTGTTAGACGGTGAGCATACCGTTTACAGCGGCGAGTTACCGGGCTTCCCTAAGATTGCACAAACCATCACGACAACCGCTGAAGCTGAGGCGGCGGTGGATGACTTAGCCAGTAACGGCGCCGATTTAATCAAAGCCTATGAAATGCTGTCGCCAGAGGTGTTCAAAGCCGTGATTGATCGCGCTCATTATCACGGTTTGCCCGTAACGGGGCACGTGCCATTAAGCATGAGTGTTGCTGATGTGGCGGCTTCAGGCCTTAACAGTATGGAGCATTTGCGCAACCTTGAAATGGGCTGTTCATTGCAGCAGCCGTCTTTGCTGCATCAACGCCAACAAGCCTTATTAAACCCTGATAATAAGTCGGGCTCTAAATTACGCTCTGAAATTCACATGGCGCAACACAGCACTGGGGTGCAAACTTACAGCCCCGAACGTTGTGCTGAGCTGATTCAAGTGCTGAAAGACAAGCAAGTTTGGCAAGTGCCAACCATGGCGCTCAATCTAATGTTTAAACACCCCTTTTATGGCACGGAACACTGGCAAAAAACGTACGATTATTTGCCGGTGTCGGTAGCCAAATCATGGCGTGAGCGCAGTACTGAATTGGCTAAACGCTTGAGCAAGCCATCACCAACCTTGACTCGGCGAATCATGGCGGCCGACTGGCAAATCGATATGCTAAAAAAGTTGGTGCAGGCCGAAGTGCCAATCATGGCGGGTACCGACACGCCCATTTTATTTCTCACGCCGGGGGTGAGTTTGCATCTTGAGCTGGCAACCCTAGTGCAAGCCGGTATGAGCCCCATGCAAGCCTTAGAGTCGGCCACCTTGGCGCCGGCAAAGTATTTTAAGCTCGAAGAAACGCAAGGTACGTTAGAAGCAGGCATGCTGGCGGACATGGTGTTATTAAATGCCAACCCAATTCAAGACATTCGCAACACTCGGCGTATTGATTCGGTGTTTAAAGCTGGCCAATGGTTGCCTAGAAGCCAGCTTGATGAGCTGTTAACGCCGCAAGAATAGGGCGTGCGACGCAACTTAGGCCTAGCATAAAGTGTGCCGGTATCAGCACATTTTCCTTTTATGACAAGGCTAAGTTTTATATAGTTCACCAATGAACGATAAAATGAATATGGCGCCAGATTTGCTGCAGCGCATTATGGATACCGCCAAGGCGGCATTACCCGACTCAATCAGTGAAGACGTACGCAATAATGTGCGTGCGGCCATTCAAGATGTGATAAGTGACCTAGACGTGGTGACTAAGCAAGAGCTGGAGCTGCAAAAAGCGGTGTTGGCGAAAACGCGCGCTAAGGTTGATGCCATGGAAAAGATAGTGGCTGAGCTGGAGAAGAAGCTGGCTGAAAAATAAACCGAGTAAGCTAACTGGCACAGCCGTTAGCTCGCCAGTTTTAAGTACAATACAGAACGCATTAAGAATTAAGAGACATAAAAAAAGGCCGCTGAAATCAGCGGCCTTTTTAGTATAAAGCTATCTACACTAAGAATTAGAATTCTTTAGAGATAGTGAATACTACGCGGTCATCAGCAAAGTCACCAAACAAGGCTTCGCCATCACCGTTTGTGCCCCAGTATGAAACGTCCCAACCTAGTTCAGATTTACCACCAAAGCTTCCAGATACGCCAGCAGTGTAATATGTATAATCATCACTGTCACCGCTAATGTCGTAGTTACCAACTGCAGCAGCTAAGGAAACAGATTCGAAATCATACCCGTAGCTTACTTCGTATTGGTCGCCTAATTCGTCACCAACAGAATAGGTAATGCCAAAACCAGCAAAACTTAAACCAGCATAAAATTCTGTGAAATCTAGGTCGTTGTCTACAGGGCTGCCATGATAAGTGTATCGAATGATACCAAAGTCAAGACCTAAGCCACTCTCAAGTTCAGTGCCCCAGCCGCCATAAACGTCTAGTTCAACACTGTCGTCACCACCAAAACTTATGTTAGAGCCCCATACACCAGCATAAAAACCAGATTCGCTGCTGTAATCAAAACCACCTTGGATTGCTGGGCTTTCATCAAGGTTTTGTGATACACCACGCCATACATAATCAGTGGTCAAAGCAACATTAGCTGAAATCTCAGCTTGAGCGATTGGCGCATATAAAGATGCCGCAAGAATTGAAGCAGATACTAATTTTAATGAGTTTTTCATTATGATCCTCTCGGTCTTATCTATGGATAAGTTTTTTGTTAATCATTTAATGTCATCGGACATCGAAGTCTGATGTTTTTTCTATAGCAAGTAACATGCCAATAATTTACTGCTCGAGAAACTAACCTTTTTCGTGCGTTTTCTAAAGGTCATTCTGCAAAAATGACATAATTTGACAAGAAAGTGCACGGTTTTGGTGCATTTTTTGATTCTCTTGCCCTGTTTTGGCTCTCTTTTTTGTTGTGTTGCATTAATTATGAGCACGTTTTTGATTCCCACACTCCGATTAAACGGCTGTAATCGCATAACTAAATCTTTTTTAATAAAGTTGGCACACTGTTTGCTTAAAAACCCACATCGGCACCTAACACGTGTTGGATAAGTGAATTTGCCTGAGAGTTATTTTGGGTAACTAATTAAAACGAATAAAAAATTAGGTGACATGCTATGAAGCTAATCACAGCGATTATTAAACCATTTAAAATTGATGACGTGCGCGACGCGCTTGCTGGCATCGGTATTCAAGGTATGACGGTAACTGAAGTGAAGGGATTTGGCCGTCAAAAAGGGCACACTGAATTGTACCGCGGTGCTGAGTACAACGTAGACTTCATGCCAAAAATTAAAATTGAAGTGGCCGTGGCTGACGACGTATTGGATCAAACCATTGAAGCCATTTCAGAAGCTGCAAACAACGGAAAAGTAGGCGACGGTAAAATTTTCGTAGTTGAGCTATCTCAAGTTATCCGTATTCGTACCGGTGAAACTGGCGAAGAAGCCATCTAGTTAACGCTATTTAGTCAATAAATAGTTGTTTTATATCCCCCCATATAAATCTAAATAAAAATTACATAGAGACATCATTATGGAAAATCAAATTTTTCAATTATCGTATGCGCTCGACACATTCTATTTCTTAGTGTGTGGCGCGCTTGTTATGTGGATGGCAGCCGGTTTCGCCATGTTAGAAGCGGGTCTTGTTCGCTCAAAAAACACCACTGAAATTTTAACTAAGAACGTAGCGTTGTATGCGATCTCTTGCACCATGTACATGGTTGTTGGTTACAGCATCATGTACGGCGGCGATGACTTTGTTACTTTCTTAAGTGGCATCACTGGCGACGGCGTAACGGGTGCTGAAGAGCCAGCCACATACGCACCATCAGCTGACTTCTTCTTCCAAGTAGTGTTTGTTGCCACGGCCATGTCAATTGTGTCGGGCGCGGTTGCTGAGCGTATGAAGTTGTGGGCGTTCTTAGCGTTCGCAGTAGTAATGACAGCCTTCATCTACCCAATGCAAGGTAGCTGGACTTGGGGCGGCGAAAAAGTATTCGGCCTTTACTCACTAGGCGACAACGGTTTCTCTGACTTTGCTGGTTCAGGTATTGTTCACATGGCCGGTGCTGCTGCCGCATTGTCTGGTGTTCTATTCTTAGGCCCACGTGCTGGTAAATACGCCGCTGACGGTAGCCCACGCGCTATTCCTGGTGCCAACCTTCCTTTGGCCACATTAGGCACGTTCATTCTTTGGATGGGTTGGTTTGGTTTTAACGGTGGTTCGGTTCTTGCAACAGCCACGGTTGAAAGTGCTAACTCAGTAGCCATTGTGTTCATGAACACTAACGCGGCTGCTGCCGGTGGTTTGATTGCGGCTTTATTAGTGGCTCGCATCTTGTTCGGCAAAGCTGACCTTACTATGGCATTGAACGGTGCTCTAGCAGGCTTAGTAGCCATTACGGCTGAACCATCAACACCAACTCCTGCGCTAGCCACATTGTTCGGTGCATTGGGCGGTACGTTGGTTGTATTTGCAATTCTTACTCTAGACAAGTTGAAAATTGATGACCCAGTGGGTGCGATCTCTGTTCACGGTGTGGTTGGTTTACTAGGTCTTATCTTGGTGCCAATTACTAACGGCGACAACTCATCTTTCTCTGGCCAATTGTTGGGTGCAGCCACCATCTTCATTTGGGTGTTCGCAGCTAGCTCAATCGTTTGGATCGCAATCAAAGCCATTATTGGCTTGCGTGTAAGCGAAGACGAAGAGTTCGAAGGCGTTGATATGGCCGAATGCGGTATGGAAGCATACCCAGAGTTCACTAAGTAATTTAGTAACTCACATTCAGTTCAAAAGGGGTGGCATTAGCCACCCCTTTTTTTATGGTCAGGACGACCGGACTATTTTTTGCTCCTGCAAAAATAGCATACCCACCATCCGTGGTGGTATATAGCGCGGTTGCACAAATTCAGAAAAGGGCGCTTAGAGTAAGCACCAGTAGGTTACGTTTATGCCATTCGAGTAAGCAAACACAGTGCAAGCGCCTGCAAGCCCTAGAAAACAAAAGCTTGGTCTAAAAATTAACTTAGGTTATGATTTGAAAATATGCCATTCATAAGATGAATAACCGTGAACCTATCTAACATTGATTTAAATTTGCTCGTCTACTTTAGCGTTTTACTGCGTGAAGGTAATGTCACTAAAGCCGCCGAGCATTTGGGCTTGAGCCAGCCGGCAATGAGCAATGGTTTGCGCCGCTTACGCAAAGTGTTTAACGACCCCTTGTTGGTGAGAACCTCCAACGGCATGATGCCAACCGATAAGGCCAAAGAGCTGCAGCCATTAGTGCAAAACGTGTTGTCGCAAATTGAGTTGTTTGTGCAGCCCAACATTGAGTTTGAGCCAGCCAGCTCGCGCCGTATGTTTCGAGTAATGGCCAGTGATTACGCAGAAACCACCTTGCTGCCCAGAGTGCGCTCGCGCATGGCCGATGAAGCGCCAGAAACCGCGTTAGATATTCTCACGCCCAGCGACATTAATTTTCAAGACATAGAACTGGGCAATGTGGATTTGGTAATGAATCGTTTTGATCAATTACCGCAGTCTCTGCATTTATCCGTGCTCTGGAAAGACAATTTTTCGTGCGTTATGCGCGCCGACAACCCATTAAGAGAAGGCTTTAACTTTGACAAGTACTTAAAAGCCAATCACGTGTGGGTGAATAAAACCGGCATGGGTGTTGCCACCGGCGTAAACCCCGACGACGTGCAAAAACTAGGCTGGGTAGACATTGCCTTAGACGAGTTGGGTAAACGGCGTAATATTTCGGTGTACACACGCCACTACATTTCAGCCATTCAGTTAACCCAGCAGCAAGATTTGATTGCCACCGTGGCCACACGCTCTACGCATTTGGTAGAACACTTTGATAATTTAGCCATTGTGCCTGCGCCGTTTGAAATACCAAACATTGAGTTACACATGGTCTGGAGCCCATTGCTGCACCACAACATTGCGCATAAGTGGTTCCGTAATTTAATTCGAGAAGTCGCTCAAGAAATTCAAGCCGAAGAAGCATTAAGGTAAAGCGGCGATAAAAGCCCAAAGTTAAATGCCATAAAGGGCCGATAAAGTAAGTAAAAACAAGTGCAATGGAGTTGCCTTGTTGTTTAAAAAACGCACAAGGAGAGTGTATGCAAATTGCTGATTTTGAAACAATCGAAAACACCAAATCATTGGCCATGGTACGCAGCCGCGCCGTGGTTGGGGTTGATGCGGTTCCGGTGATCGTTGAAGTGCATTTAGCCAACGGCTTGCCCGCGTTTTCAACCGTAGGCATGCCCGAAACAGCGGTTAAAGAAAGCAAAGACCGAGTGCGCGGCGCCATACTCAATTCAGGGTTTGAATTTCCAGCTAAGCGCATTACCGTTAACTTAGCTCCCGCCGATTTACCCAAGTCAGGAGGGCAATTTGACTTGCCCATTGCCATTGGTATTTTGTTGGCATCAGGGCAGTTATTAAACGCCGACTTATCAGGCTTAGAACTGGTTGGTGAATTGGCATTAAACGGCCAGTTGCGTAAAATTTCTGGCGTGTTGCCCACCGCATTAGCCTGTGCAAAAGCCAACACACAGCTGATTGTGCCCAGCGCTAACGCACACGAAGCCAGTTTGGCTCAAGACACCGAAATACGCCACGGCGCACACTTATTAGAAGTGTGCCAGCACCTTGTGGGGCAGGCCAGTATGCCCTTGTGCGACACCCTCATTCAACCGCTGACCGAGGCACCAAAGCTGGCCGACTTGGCCGACGTAAAAGGGCAAGCGCAAGCCAAACGCGCTTTAGAAGTGGCCGCCAGTGGTGGCCACAGCCTGATTTTGGTTGGCCCACCCGGCACCGGCAAAAGCATGTTAGCCTCAAGGCTGCCCAGTATTTTGCCCGAGTTAGATCAAGCCGAAGCTCTAGCAACCGCCGCCATACAATCTGTGGCCTACGGCGAGTTTGATGTCGGTGCATGGAAGCAACGGCCATTCAGGTCACCGCACCATTCATCATCGTCCGCCGCCTTAGTGGGCGGTGGTTCAATACCAAAGCCCGGCGAAATATCCAAAGCGCACAATGGCATTTTATTTTTAGATGAACTCACCGAATTCTCCAGAGCCACACTAGAACAATTACGCGAGCCCATTGAAAGCGGCCAAGTGAACATCGCCCGTGCCAGCATGGCGGTGAGTTACCCCGCTAATTTCATGCTAGTGGCCGCCTGTAACCCATGCCCCTGCGGCTACCTAGGAGACGGCACCGACCGTTGCCAATGCAGTGCCACTCAAATTGAGCGCTATCGCGGCAAATTGTCTGGCCCACTCATTGACCGCATAGACTTACACGTGCACCTACCAAGAGTCGACATTAAAGTGCTGCAAGCCAGCCAAACCAATCAAGAAACGTCGCACACCGTGCAACAACGAGTGCGCGCCTCACGCCAGCGCCAGTTAAGCCGCCAAGGCAAATTAAATCATCAATTAGGCTCTAAAGACCTAGAACAATTCTGCCCATTAGACCAAGCAAGCTTAGAGTTTATAGAAATGGTGTGCGAACGTTTACGCTTATCAGCCCGCGCTTACCACCGCATTATAAAGTTAGCCCGCACCATAGCCGACATGGCCAATGAGCCAGCCATATTGCAAACGCATTTATCCGAAGCCGTAAACTACCGAGTGCTTGATAGAAGGTGAAATGTTTCGCGTAAAGAGAAAGGGCTTGGAGGCTTATTAGCCGTGCTCATAAAAAACAACCGACGGTCGGGTTAATATATTAGCCAAAACGGCATAAATCATTGAATAAAAACAAAAATAAATTTATGCTCCAGCAAAAGCGACAAACGGTTATACCGACATTATGTCGGTTTTTACGGAAGAAAAAGTTTTAGAAATGAGTTCAAGTTATTGTTTTAAAAAAGAAAAGAAAGCCGATTTCCCATGTCAGTATAATATATTAATCCGACATTTGTTATACCGACATAATGACGGTTAACAAGGCTGTTATGTATTAATCGTGATATGAAGATTCAGGAAGCCCAAGCTCTTGTTGAGCGGGAAATAGATGAGAATCAGCACCCATATTCAAAAGTCGAGTGCGTAATACTTGAAGATCAAACTATAGAAAGAAATTGGGGTTGGGTGTTCTTTTACCAAAGCAAAGCGTACGTAGAAACTGGGGCGTTTCAAGATATGCTCGGAGGCAACGCTCCTTTTATAGTAAATAAGCATGATGGCTCAGTAGTTGAGACCGGAACCGCGCACGATATCCACTACTACATAAATGAATATGAGCAATCGCTGTAGAGTAAAATGCATAACAAAGCCATCATGCATCGCCAGCGTTGCTGGCTGGACAAACTTTCCGGCGCTTGATTTTGCGCTGGGCGCTACGCTAGCGCAAAACAATCACCAAAAAGTTTGCCGCATATGGCGGCGTTAGGCATATCTACACTAGGAAGAAAAGTGACAACACTCAGCGAAACATCCAGAGCTTATCTATTAGAAATTAGGGCTCTTTCAACAGATTCGAATGGAAACGAGATTTTAGTTGGTTTGTCTGTCGATGAAACCGATTTCTATTTGAAGTTCTCAGAACTCTCTACCACAAATGATTTAGATATTTCAGATGAAGACAGGTCTAGGTATCTCGAACTAAGCGAAAAACATGAAGCAACAAGGCTATCTATTATTGATGGTGAAATAGAACTGCGCGAAGATAAACCATCTAGACATTAGATTAATGCCTAACAAGTTTAAAAACGAAAATGCCAGCAGAGCTGGCACGGACGTCGCTCAGGAGCGGCGCCCGTTTTAAAGGCGTTAGAGAGCAATGGATAGTAAAGTTGTAAACAAATATATCCGAGAGATTATTAGACCTGAATTAAAAGCTATTGGATTTAGTGAATTTACCAGCAGAAACTCTTGGAGGTATAGAGGAAACATAATTGATGTTATTAATTTCCAGAGTTTTAATTCATATAACGCAGATGTTATGGGAGTTACAACTTATTCATTTTGTGTGAACTTAGGAAGTTTTCATAAAGATATTCCAATCCAACATCAGCCAATAAAAATTAAAGCTGATTTACTATATCCAGAAGAGTATCAGTGTCAATTTAGAGGTGGTCTTAATCGAACAATTTCGCAACGCGAAATTGATAGAACAGATATTTGGCATATTAATTCAAATGGAAAAAATGTAGAGCGTTGTGTTTTGGATGCAAAACAACAAATACTCACTAAAGGCATTAGTTGGTTTTCTTATTTAGAAAAGAAAGAGACACTTAGAGAGATATTATTGAATCAACCTGAATCGATGGATGAGCTATGGGGTTTTGGAAATAACCCATCTCCCAATAGGTCTTATTTATTAGGTTATGTTGAATTATTATTAGGCAACGAAAATGAAGCAAAAAAACATTTTGAAAAAGTTATTGAGTCAGGTTGTTATAAGACTCTATTTCAGACTGCAAATGAAGCTATTGCAAGAGCTCTCTAACAAGAAGCAAAACGGCTTCGCCTCGGACGCGTCTTCGACGCGCCCGTTTTATTGGCGTTAGCCGCATAAGGAAAAAACGTTATGGCTGCGATTTTTAGTTTTAAATGTTCATGTTGCGGTGAATTTCATGAAGGTTCACCTAGTTTCGGGTTTCGTGCTCCAGATCCCTATTTGGAACAATCTGAAGAAATTCAGGATAAGGGAGAACTTGGTTCAGACCTTTGTTTCTATGAAGATGAAGACGGAATTCACTATTTCGCTAGGGTTGTACTCAATGTTCCAATTATAGGAGTTCAAGAACCTTTTTTATGGGGTGTCTGGGTATCACTTAGTAAAGAAAGCTATGATCATTATATTGAGACGTACGACAATCCAGATATGGAAAGAATATATTTTGGGTGGTTTAGTAATTATTTGCCTTGGTATTCAAACACATACGCTCTCGCTACTGATGTCTTTCATCGTAATGGAGGAGATAGGCCATATTTAGAACTTCATGAAGTTGAAAATGAGCTTTATAATGATTTCAAAAATAGTATTTCAATTGAAAAAGCACAGGAGATAGCAGAGAAATGTATGCACGGCTAACAAGTCAATTAACAAAGCTGCTTCGCAGCGGACGGCTTACAGCCGCTGATCTGATACCACTTTAGTAGACAGTATTTACTGTCAACTAAGGAGGTATCCCGAATGGGACAAACAAAAAAGCGACATTATGAACGTTACACCTTGGCGTTTAAGCTCCAAGCCGTTAAGTTAGCTAATCACCCTG
>CALINO010000024.1 GCA_938045295.1 uncultured Arenicella sp. | reverse complement strand
CCACATCAGCAGGGATAGCCGAGGCGGTTTTATCAACAGTCATTGATGGCTGCGGGTCAATCGGCACCATGCTGCCGCTGGATGCTTCTGGCGGTGGTGGAACCGTGCCCGGTGGGTCGCCTATTGCTGTCGCTGTATTTGATACACTGCCGGCATCAATATCAGCTTGAGTTAACTCATAGTCGGCCGTACAAGTAATGCTGGTCATCGATGGCAATGACGTCGAATCCAAGGTGAATACCGTGGCTGTGCCAGCAAGCACACAGGAGAACGACCCATTATTAGGCGCATTGGTAATGAGTGGGTCCTCTAATGACACGGTGTCGAACGTGACATTACTGGTATTTTGAATATTAAAGGTAAAGGTAACGCTGTCGCCCACGTCACTCGCGGCGGGTAATGTGCCATCCGCGGTGGTGGGTATGCCAGCCACTTTATCGAGAGTAATGGCGGCAAATACTTGCGCTTTGACAACCGCCGAGCTGGTGCTTGAAGGTGCATCAAGCCCGGAATCGGCTGGCGGTGTACCACTGCCGGTGGCCGTATTGGTGATTTCGCCACCCGCATCAAGGTCTGCAGAGGTTAATGCGTAGTCGCAATTGAATGTCCACGTTTCACCCGCGTCGAGAAGGCCATCGGAATTAACATCGGTACTGACATCCAAACCGTTGGTGGCGGTTAATGGGCCAGCTGGAGTTTCACATTGTGGGTCATCCACTTGAGGGCTGCTTAACGTGACATTACCCGTATTTTCCAAAGTGAAGGTATACGTAATCGCCTGACCAATCACCGGTGGTGGCATGGTTGGTAATGGCAATGCAGTTTTATCCAGGGCAATGGACGTCTTTTGCGTAAACGGGGTGGTTTCCTCAACCACACCATTAACCGGGTCGCCCGCAGGATCCATGCTGGCAATGTTTGCGGTGTTAACCACACTACCGTTATTAATATCAACTTGCTGAATCGTGTAAGTCGCTGTACATACGACACTGTCACCAACGGCCAATGTCGCAGTTCCGTTAGTAAACGCCGCACCTGAGGGACTTGCGGTTGCTGAGCAAGTCACCGCGGTTAGCGAATCAGTCACCGTCATATTACTGAGAGTGACATTACCGGTATTTTCCACGGTAATGGTGTAATCAATAGTGTCGCCTGGGTCGGTTAATACTGGGTCAGTTCCACCAGCCGTCGTTGGTGCCGCAGCGTCTTTCAAAATTTGCACCATTGGCTCACTGTCAATAGTGGTCATTTCTTCGGCTGGGGCTGACGTCACTGGGTTATTGCTCGGGTCTTGCCCTTGCGCAGTCGCCGTATTAACCACTGAATCCGTACCCGCAGCAACCGCATTATCAATGTCAGCCTGACTTAATTCATAAGTGGCCATACACGTAGTGGATTGCATCGGCAACAATGTTGTAAGCGGGCATGAAACACCGCTCCAAGTG
The DNA here is from genome assembly GCA_938045295.1 of uncultured Arenicella sp. Taxonomy (GTDB): domain Bacteria; phylum Pseudomonadota; class Gammaproteobacteria; order Arenicellales; family Arenicellaceae; genus Arenicella. The sequence continues at coordinate 17,792 of CALINO010000024.1, read as the reverse complement.
CCAGTGCCGGCGTTACCGTCAAACGTCGGCCCTGTGTCATTCACGCTTACGCTAGTGATGGTGACATTGCCAGAATTGTTAACCGTAAACGAGTACGCAATGGTGTCGCCCTCATCGGTGGCACTGCTGATATTGCCCAGACCCGTGGTTGGTGCCGCCGCTGACTTCTCAATTTCAAGCAATGGCATGGGTGCTATTGGGGTTGATTCGGTGGCCATATCTGGCGCTAATGCTGGCGCGCTTGGTGGCGCCGAACCGGTCACTTGCACCGTGTTATCCACCATGCCATCGTTAACTTCAGTTTGTGTTACGCCAACAGACGTACATTGATAGGTCCAGGTTTCTGGTGGCGATAGCACCAAGTCACTGCCCGTATCACCACTGATTAATACGGGTGCGGCCGCACATTTCCCGTCATTAACCACCACCGATGAAATATCAACATTACCGGTATTCTCAACTAAAAATTGATACACCAAAGTGTCGCCCGCCACACTTGGGGTAGACGTCGTCGACTTGGTTACATTCCATGAAGAGGTCTGCGCTAACGGAGTGTTTTCACTGGCATCGTCGTCAACCGAAGCACCTGAAGGGTCTTGCCCTGAACCTGTAGCCATATTGGCCACGGTTCCAGCGTTAATATCGGCTTGCGATATCGGATAAGTACAACTGAATAACCACGTTTCACCCACGTCCAAAGCTTGCGCTGTGGCTCCGGTGTCTCCGGAAACGTAACCGCTGGCAAAATTTAGAACCGTGCCCGGCATAACGCAACGCGCGTCATTCACCACCGGGGTGGAAATGGTCACATTACCAGTGTTAGCCAAGGTAAAGTTATAAGTAATATCGGCACCGGCCACCACCACGGCGGGTGGCGTCGATGTTTTAGTTAACTCAACTAATGGGTTGGGTGCCGCGCCCGTTTCAGTTGTGCTTGGGTCAATAGTTGGTAACGTGCCGTTCTCTGGAGTGCCGGTTGCGGCGGCTGAGTTATCAATGGCCGTTAGCGGGTCGGCCGCTGCCGCAATATTATCAATATCAACCTGTGACAAGCTGTATGTTGCGGTAAAGCTTTGCGAGATTCCTGGGTCAAGATCGGCAGAAAGCGGGCTAAAAGCAGATAAAGTATTGGTGCCGGCCACGCCATTAAAGGTAGGCCCTGAGTCAACGGGCACCACGCCATTGATGGTTACATTACCGGTATTTTCAATGTCAAACGTGTAGGTAATTAGGTCGCCAACCTGTAATGGCGCAGTTAAGGCCGCCACTGATTTTTGCACGTCTAAATCAGGCATGGGTGCAATAGTCACCATGTTGGAGCTGCTCGCCATCGGCGCGTCTAACGGCGGCACACTGGGCGGTGGTGTGCCGGTAGTGTCGGCCATATTTGCCACCATGCCGGCGTTAATATCATCTTGGGTAACCGAATAGGTTGCCGTACAAGTAACAACATCGCCCGGGTTCATGCTAGCCACACCCGCTGGGCAATTGATGGTGCCATTATTCGGAGCACCGGTAATTAATGGGTCGGTTACCGTTACATTAGTCAACGTCACGTTGCCGGTGTTTTCAACTTCAAAGCTGTATTCAATGGTGTCGCCAACATCGGTTGCAGCTGGCAGTGTGCCATTAGCCACCGTGGGTAACGACGAGCTTTTATCTAAGGCAATCGCCGCATTTTGTTGTGCATCGGCTAGATTGCTGGCGGTATTCGTCGGCGCTGGTAAGCCCGAGCTGGCCGGTGGCGTGCCAGTACCAACCGCGGTATTAGCCACTTCACCCGCGTTGACGTCATCTTGATCTATCGTATATTCACATTCAAATACCCACGTCTCCCCGGCTTCCATTTCACCGACAGTGCCAGTATCGCCCGACTGGTAACCGCTACTGAACGTCAACGGGCTAGCTGGGGTTTCACAAATTGGGTCGGTTATTTGAGGGCTGCTGAGCGTCACATTACCGGTGTTGGTTAGCTCAAACGTGTAAGTAATTGGGTCACCGTCGCTGGGCGGATTCGGCAGCGGTGTGGCTGATTTCACCAACGCAACCGAGGCTTTTTGCGTAAAACCAGAATTCACTGTATCGCTATCATTAGTGGCCGCGCCGGTCGGGTCTGTACTGACAACGTCGGCGGTATTTTGTACGCCGCCCGCGTCTAAGTTAGTCTGCTGCAAGACATATTCAGCGGTACACACAATGCCATCGGCTACCGCAAGTTGTGCGGTTCCGTCATTGACAAACGGGTTGCCTAAATCGGTGGTGGCTGGGCAAGTGACACTGGCGATGGAGTCGCTTACCAGTACATTGCTGAGCGTAGTGTTACCGGTGTTATCAACGTCCAACTGATAGGTGATGCTATCACCGGGGTCAACCAATGTGGCATCAGCACCATTCACCACGGTTGGTGCAGCGGCCGATTTAACAATTTCGATCGATGAATCGTTAGTAATGGTCTGATTCGCCGTTGAGCTTGGTGAAGTCACCGAATCATCATTAGGGTCTTCGCCTTGTGCGGTGGCGGTGTTTTCTATTGCGTTTGCGCCGCCAATAATGGCGTTATCAACATCGGTTTGAGACAGCGTATAGGTTGCCGTACACGTGGTCATTTGGTCTGGAACCAAGGTTGTTAATGGGCAGTTAATAGCCGATAAAGTGCCAGTACCCGCCGCGGTATTAAAGCTTGGGCCACCGTCGTTGATAACAAGGCTGTCAATAGTGACATCACCAGAGTTAGTCACTTCAAAGCTGTAGGTGATTGTGTCGCCGGCATCGGTGGCGGCTGAATTAGTGCCTAAACCAATGGTGGGTGCACCGGCGGTTTTAGCCAGCGTTAGTTCGGCATCCACGGTAAAGCCGGTTTCGGCCATACTGTTAGGTACGGCCGGCAACGTGCCGCCGGTTGGGTCACCCGTGGCTGAGGCCGTGTTATCAATCGCTGTGTTCGAATCAGCCGCGGTAAACATATTATCAATGTCTTGCTGCGACAACACATAGGTGGCAGTAACAGTAATCGGTGCAGCATCAGGCACTAAAGTGACGGTGGCCGGCGAAAAGCTACTGAGTGAATTGGTGCCTGCAATACCATTAAACGTGGGCCCAACGTCGGTTGGGACGGCGTTGTTAATGGTAACGTTGCCGGTATTTTGCAGTTCGTATTCGTAGGTGATTGTGTCACCGGCTTGCGAAAAAGTGGTGGCGGTACCCACAGACTTAGCCACCGTCATTGAAGGGGCTGGGGCAAAACCGGTTTCGACCGTGCTGTCTGGCACGGTTGGCAACGCAGTGCCACCAACTGGGTCACCGGTGGCACTGGCGGTATTATCAATGGCGGTCAGTGCATTGGTGGCCGCAGCCATGTTATCCACGTCCGCCTGTTGCAATACGTACGTTGCGGTAAAAACTTCATCATTATTCGGGGCAATGCTCGCCGAAGCTGGTGTAAAGCCGACTAAAGCACCCGCCGCTGCCGCGCCATTAAAGGTTGGACCGGTGTCGGTGGGTACCACATTGTTGATCGTGACATTACCAGTATTAGTGACCGTGTATTGATAAGTGATGGTATCGCCCGCTTGATTAAACGTGGTGGCTGAGCTAACCGCTTTATCAATAGTTAAACTTGGCATGGGCGCAAAGCCAGTTTCAACGGTGCTGTTTGGCGCGGGAGACAAGATTCCATCAACTGGCATACCATTAGCTGAGGCGGTATTGTCGATGCCCATTAACGGATTCGCATCTTGCGCCATATTATCCACATCTACTTGGTCTAGCAGATACGTGGCGGTAAATGTTTGCGAGTTACCCGGGGCTATGGAGGCTGTAGCAGGAGAAAATGCAGACAGCATATTTTGTGCTGGCTGGCCATTAAAGGTGGGGCCACTGTCGGTTGGCGACACATTATTAATCACTACATTACCGGCATTAGTCACTTCATACTCATAAGTGATGATGTCACCGGCCTCATCAAACGTCGTGGCAGTACTGACTGATTTAACCACTTCTAAAGACGGTACTGGCGGCTCTGACACCACAAATGAAAAAGTCAAAACGTCTCGCGAAGAACAAACACTTTGATCTGCCAGAGCGGTGGTGGTTTCGTTGGTTAAGGTGGTTCCTGGGGCCACACTCATATCAACTTCAGCCACAATAGTAAGAGTCTGAACTTGATTGACATTCACGTTAACGTTGTTCCAAGTCACCGTATCTTGACCACCTGAGGTACCAGTAGTCACATTACCGTTGGTAGCGGAAGCCATAATCAGGTTCAAACCTACTGGCAATGTATCGACCAGATTAGCGCCGGTGGCGTTTTCTGGCCCGGCGTTGGACATTTCGATTTCAAAGGTGATTTGCTGCCCTGGTTGCGGTGACGTTAAACTGCCGCTAGCCAATCCCTTAATGGTGGCCATTTCCACCAACTCAATGTCAACCCGAGTGCCGTCAAAAGGAATATCACCATCAGCATCGTGCACATACCAACGGCCACCTGTGGTGGCAAAATAGTTCACAACCCAACTATTGACGCCTGTCCAGCTATACTGCATATAGCCTTCTTGTTGGTTACCATTTTGGTTTTGCGTGCCTTCGGCTAAAATATTACCGCCCGACTCTGAAACACGAATATTGGTGTCGCAAGCGTTATTGCTATTGGCGTTACAACCGGCCAAGAATACGCCATTGGTGGTGTATGAGGTTAAGCCCGCACACGCCGCCGAGACGCTTTCAATGGGGTTGCCGTTATTACCGTCAATATCGGTAATTAAAAAATTAGGGTCGGCGGAAATGGGTGCGCCGGTGGCCGCATTAAACACTTCCCACAGCACTGTCGACGACAGTGTGCCCGTGTTGGCACGTACTACCGGGTTATCACCACTGGTAAAAAGACGAACTGAATCACCGGCTGAAATACTGGTTACTGTGGCTCTCAAGCTAATTGGAGTGCCATTAACCGTACCGGCATTTGGCCAAAACTGGCTACCACCCACCGCATTCACATTCACAGCCGCCGGTGGATTAGAGATAGAGATCAAGGTTTGAGCATTTGCCCCTGTGCTGCTTATAAACAATAAAGCAAAGAACAGAAACACCGTTTGCTTGAAGCCAATCACCCTCATCAGATAGTTGACAATAAAACAGCGCCGAATTCCACTCTCATTACTTTTCATAAAGTGCTCAATTTTTAGTAAGTGCAAATATCAATACGAAGAGAGGGGCAGTAAAAGCCTGCACTCCCCCCGAAGTTACTGTTCTTAACAGTAATCCAGTAAACGTATCAGACAAACCATATTAAGTCACGCTTATAAGCCTCTGAGTATATTAATTTTTCATTTAGTCACATTTACACAATGGCTAATAAAAGCCCTCCTTGAATGCCCTATTTTTTCACCCCTGTTCAGCTAACTAATTAAGCCAGATAAGTTAATCAGCCAACAATGTTGGCCAATGCTCATTAGCCGATTCAATGTAATTTTCTTTTTCCTTCAGCCATTTATCATTGATGCTTTTGTTGTAGTTAAGATACAACTTGCCCTCATGAATGGTGAATAACTCTGGCTTGATAGAGGCGGTTTGGTTTTGCGACACCGCATACGCACAATAGCCTCCGTACTGCGGTTCATACTTTTCAGGGTCGGCTTTAAATAGAGCCAAATTTTCTGCACTGGAAAACAACCATTGCGCGCCTTTATAGTCAAAGCTGTACTCTTGCGAGCCCTTAATGGCTTTATTTTCCGTGAAGTAAGCCACCGTATCGTAACCCTTAATGGCTTTATTGGAGAAAAAGCCGGTGTACACTGGGTCTAATGCCAGCGCTGTACCGCTGGTTAACAGCCCGATAATTACCACGAGCAAAATAACAGGGAGTTGCGTAATACGTTTCATGTTAGCCGCCTCTTAGACCAAAGTAGTAAAATTTTAGTAGTCGAAATTTTAATTTACATCACCCGCAACCAATTTAGTAAGTTGCGCCGCCACCAGAGATTGACAATAGTTAGCGCATTCTTTGCGAGTGTCGAACTCGTCAAGATAGCAGACCGGGTGAAAATAGATTTTCGCGTCAACTTTTTTTCTCGGCATCAGCCCCAAAAAATGTGGCAGAAATGGCATATTGGCATACCAGGCGTAATGATTTCGTATTTCTTGGCTTTCAATCAACTGCCCGTCATAGTGAGTGTATGCCACGGTAACAGGCTGAATTGCCACGCGCTGACCGTTTGATAAGTTTGCTGACTCCAGCAATGTGGATTTAAACGCTTCTACGTGCACGCCATCAGTACTGGTGCCTTCAGGAAATAAAGTCAGGCTATTGCCCTGCGCTAAATGCGTTTGCAATATTTTCATTTGCTCTTTCGCGCGGCCTGCTTTTCGTTCAATAAACAACGTGTTTTGAAATGTGGCTAATTTGCCTAATACTGGCCACGAGGCCACTTCTGATTTGGCAATAAAGTACGCCGGCAATTGACCTAAAACAAAAATATCAATGTAGGACACGTGATTACTCAGATACAACGTTGGCCTTGCGGTGCTCATTTGGCCGTGCTCGGTTACTCGTATGCCTAATATTTTGCAGGTTCCTTTGTGAAAAAAATGAACCAACTGCTTATGGTTGGGTATTCGAAGGAGCTGAGCCAACATGTACACCATGGGCATGATGGCAATCCAGAGAACGATAGAGATAAGCCGGAAAAAACCGACTATGTAATTTTTTTTATGAGCCACGCTAAAGCCTTGATCATCTATTATTGACAGCACAGCCTGAAGGCTTGCCCGGGTTGTTCAAGGGGGGAATAATAAAACGTTTTAGTGCCAAAAAGAAATTATATTAGCCTAGCTAAGAACCCACTTCTTTAATGATCTATCGACTTATTAACCAGCGCATGATTGGTATTGAACATTTGCTTCGCGTCTACGTAAATGGCCACGAAGGTGGTATTAAACATGGGGTCGATAATGGCGTGCTCGCTAATGCGCGCGCCTATTTTCAAATACCCTCGCAACATGGTTGGTACTTTTCCGCGCCCTTTGCCTTTTCCAGGCTGCTGATGAAAATCAGCAATGTTCACGCTGTTTACCGTATCTCTAGGCTTTGGCATTAACACTTCAGACGCAAGGTGTTTTTCATAAAGGTACGACAGTATTTCAGTGTGTTGCTCGTAATCGGTTCCTTTAAAGCTGGCACAACCGAATAACACATCGTAGCCATTATGCTCAATGAATTGCATGGTGAATTTCCAAATCAGCATTAAGATGGCGCCGCCCCGCCCTTTAGGCGAAACACAGGCGCGGCTTAATTCGAGTATTTTTCCGTACGAGCTTCTTAAACCACTAATGTCGAATGCGTGTTCGGTATAAAACTGTTGGTTGGTATTCAGCGCCTCGCTGCTGACCAAGCGTAAGGTACCCACCACGGCATCATTGGCTTTTTTGTCAATCACCACTACGTGGTAAGCCACTTCATCCCACTCATCTTCTTCGCGCTGAGTGTTCAACATTTCTTGCGTGATTTTGCCACCGCTTTCTCGGAACAAAACTTCGTAACGTAAGGTTTGCGCCTCACGTATTTCTGATTCGGTTTTTGCCAAGCGAACGTCGTATCGACCGGCCGACATACTGCCAGCGATCAATTTTGTCATTTGCTTAAAGATTTTAGGATTGATGGCCATAATAATTAACTCAAAACAATTCTAATAAGTAAAACGATGCATTACATCAAACAAATATTACTGTCGGTTTACATTGCTTAGAAAAAGCAAACAACAATGAATAAGGTTACGCTTTCACCGCCAGTTTCAACACTGGAACCGAGGTTTCGCGCAATGGCAACACCACTGCATCGCTCAAGCTAACCTCACAAGGTGAACCGTCGGCATAGCGAAACGCCACCTGTTCTGGAGTGACCGTTACATGACTCATACTGACTGTTTGCGCATCTTCGCGGTGCATGCATACTGAGTTTTTAGAACGATCTGGCGTGTGGCTTGAATGGTAGTTAATATAATCTTGCGACGACTTAGAGTCGGCCAAGTTAAGATCAGAGAATAACTGCTTGCGTTGCGCCTTTACATTTTTTGCATCCACCGAAGACGATGATTTGGGCTTGGTAACATTTCGCTCAATGCGAGCCAAGTGGCCGTCCCACACAAACAGGCGATTTTCACCGTTAGGGGTGATAATAAACATGCGAAACGCTCGATAATCATCCAGCACCATGTCTTTAAATAGCAACTCAGCTTGCGACAGTTCCGTTATGCGTGAAAATTCACGCACGATTTCACCACGGCTTACCCAATTTTTATAAGACTCTATTTGTTCAAATTGGTAGTGGTTTAATAAACACACCGTCACGCCGTATTCATTAGACGCAATCCACGTGCCTCCGGCGTCGCTGTCGGTTGGCGAAATATAGGTAACGCCCTGCTCTTGCAGTGAATCGGCACTCGCTTGAACACTTGGTGGCAATGCTCGACTGCGAGTTAAGCGCTCATCACGATTAAAAAACAACTCATAGCCGCCCTCATTCACAAACCATGTCATTGTGCACATGCGGCCTCCTTTACTATTGTTTTCGCATCGTCAGCGCATTTCTCATTATGCACACGCGTAGCTATGGCCACGCCAAAGTCTTCATCAGGCTGGTTGCCAAAGGCGCGTGTCATAGCGCCTATAATGGCGTAGTGATGCACCGTATGCGACTGTAAGAACAGCAGCTCTCGGTTTAGGCTGGTTGCCGCCACGATACTGGTCTGCTCGTCTTCAATGCCATATTCGTAACTCGCTAATAACGGCGATATGGCTTGTACCGAGGTAATAAGCTCGTCGATGGTGCGAAGTGCGTATTGAGAGTCGCACTCAAGCAATTGATCTCGCTCTCGTTTGTCATAGCAAAACAAGCGCGACTCAAGCTGAGTGATAAAGCAACGATAGTGCTCTAACACATGCCGAAAGTGCGCACCAATGGTGCTAGCAAAAGCAGGTTTGTAACCTTGAGTGTATTGGACGCCTTTTAAGAGTTGGATTAACTCTGCACCTTCGCGCAATGCCTCTAAGTTACCGGTGATTAATTGTTGGTCTAATTTAGATGAGTCTGTAAGCAAAACTTTTCTCTTTTTATTTTTTCAGCCAGTAATTACGCCCAGCAATGAAAAAATGCCGAACCATAAATATACAGACCTTCTATTTGCGTCGCCGCTTTCATTTTAACGCTCACGAAAACATTAAAAGCCGCCAAAAAATAGTCAACTGTAAATTTAAAACAGTCTTTTATCGATAAAGCCGATAGTATAAATCAAGCCTTACCCACTTAGAAAAACTAACATAAAAATAAGCTAGCCACCGCCACTGCCGCGGCTTCAGTTCGCAAAATATGCTGCCCGAGAGAGACAGACAACGCACCTTGCGCCTCAAATACTGCCTGTTCGCTGTCAGAAAAGCCACCCTCTGGGCCAATAAAAACAACGGCTTGCTTCGCGCTTGCAATGTCATGCTTTACTGAAATGGCACTTTTTCCATATTGATGAGCAAAAATCTGAACGCTGTTTTTCACTTGATCACTAAGGCAAAAATCACTTAACCGTACGGGTTCACACACCGTTGGTAACCATGGGTTCTGCGCTTGTTTGCATGCCTCTATGGCCACTCTTTGCAACTTATCAACTTGGCTGCTCTTAAGCGTTGACACTGAGTATTCACAAGTAAGCGGAATAATCTGATGAACCCCAAGCTGAGTAAGCATATCAACCATTACTTTCTGCCGATCGCCTTTAGGCAATGCGACCGCCACACTCAAAGCCATAAGCGCTGGCTCGCACACCTCAAGCTGTTGAATCTCCGCCGTAACCTTGCGCTTTGACGGCTCAACAATAACCGCACTGGCGCGCAAACCTTGCCCATTAATGAGGTTAATCGCCGCCCCTGAGGTTAATCGCCTGGACTGCATGGCGTGCAGGCTTTCAGCTTGAGATAACTCAATATGCTGATCACTGACACTGAGGTCCGGGTGATAAAAACACGGTGTTGCCATTAGCGTATACCCCTCATGCAAACCACTTAAGCCAAACCAAAAAAAACTCAACAATACACATCGTAATGCACCAACTTGCTGGAAAACTGTTGCGATGGCTGATCTAACAGCGGTTGCGCATAATCTGGGCGCTTCACCGCGGCACGCTTAACGCCACAAGCCAACACAGATTGCAGTAACTGGGGCGCATCAACATCTTGCCCAACAAGGGCTTGCAACAACTGCATGTGCTTGTTTACCGCGGCCGACTTTTTGCGTTTCGGTGGAAACATGGGGTCTAAATAAGCGCAACAATGTGCAGCCTCAAGGTCATTAAAAACGGCTTGAACCGCCTCAATAGAGTTGGCGAAATGCACCGTTGGCGTAATAAAAACATCATTAAACTCACCCGCCACCGCAGCTAAGCGGTTAAAGGCGTCGCTCAACAGCAATGCCATTAACGGGTTGCGCTCCATAACATGAACCGCATAGCCTTGAGTGGCCATTAGCATGGCGTCGCCGCCCCAGCCGCCGGTCACATCCAACACGGTTTGAGTCTTCTTGCCCAAGGCTTGGTTAAAAGCGCCTTGCTTGGCCGCCGGGAAAGATTTGAGTTTTGCCAATGCTTGCACAAAACTCAAATTGAATAACAACGGCTTTTTAGTGTCTGGTTTAAACCAAGTCAGCACCAAGCCTTTATCGGCTTCATAACTTAACACTAAGTCAGCGCGCGCGTTAACGACTTGCGCATTGCCCGCTGGCTCAGACCGATCAAAAAAGCGGGCTTCAACGTCTGGTAAAAACGACTGCACGCTGTGCGACAGTTCCAGAGTTAAGTCATTAAATTGATACAAGTGAGTTGCCGCGCGCAGTTAATCAGCTGGTCAATGATTAGCCAAATTGTGCATCAACAATGGGGCTAACCTCGGCCGAATAATCCACGCCTTCTATGCCAAAGCCAAACAAACGTAAAAATTCAGCTTTATACGCTGCAAAATCACTCAGCTCATTGACGTTTTCAGTGGTCACTTGCGGCCAAATGGCCTCTACCTTGGCTTGCATTTCTGGCAATAATTCAAGCTCATCCACACGGAAACGACCTTCGTCATCTAAGCGTGGAGCAGCGTTATAAATACACTCTTTGTACAAGCGAGCCAGCTGCTCAATACACCCTTCATGAGTGCCAGCGGCTTCCATTTCTTTGAATAGAATTGATAGATACAACGGCATTACTGGAATGGCTGAGCTGGCTTGAGTCACCACCGCCTTCAGTACGCTTACGTGCGCATCAACGCCAAGCGACTCATTAAGCTCGGCGGCAGTCACGTCTAGATGCTCTTTGGCTTTACCAATGCTGGCATCACCGTAAATCGGCTTAGTTAGCTTATCGCCAATATAAGTATAAGCCACCGTTTTGCAGCCTTCTTCTAATACGCCGGCGTCATTTAAAGCGTTCATCCACAGCGCCCAATCTTCGCCGCCCATTACTTTAATGGTGTCGGCAATTTCTTGCTCGTTGGCCGGTTCAATGGTCACTTCACCCACCACTTGGGTGTCGGTGTTCAAGTTTTTGGCGGTGTACGACTTGCCGATGGGTTTTAGTACCGAAGAGTACACCGTGCCGTCGGCGGGGTCAGTACGTCGAGGCGACGCCAAGCTGTAAACCACCAAATCCACTTTGCCTAAATCTTGTTTAATTAAGTCAATGGTTTGTTGCTTTACTTCATTCGAAAAAGCGTCACCATTAATGCTTTTAGAATACAGGCCGTCGGCGTTTGCCTGTGCTTCAAACGCCGCTGAATTATAATAACCAGCCGATGCGGTTCTTTTTTCTGTTGGCGGCTTTTCAAAGAAAAGCCCTACTGTTTTGGCCCCATACCCGTAAGCGGCAGTAATTCTAGACGCCAAACCATAACCAGTGGATGAGCCAATCACCAACACGTTTTTAGGTTGACCAGTGATATCGCTGTTAAGCGTTGCTTTTTGGCTTTTGATAAATTCAATTTGCTGCGCAACATTCTCGGCGCACCCAACTGGGTGAGCATTAGTACAAATAAAACCACGAACTTTTGGGCTAATAACCATCTTTATTTCCTATGTTTTGCAAATACTTAACGCAAAAAAGCCACAGTGTGTTTGCTGCGGCTTTTTTGCGTAACAATTTAAACAGTAAAACTTGTTTCAGTTAAGGGTCTACCGAAACTGTTATAACAAGTCTTCGTTAATTTTAGGTTGGATTGAGTCTTCAACGCTTTTCAAATACGCCGAAAATAAGCTCTGACCATTACGTTGCTCAAGCATACGAAGGGTAGAATCTTTCACTTGCTGACTCACTTTTGTTAAGTCGCCCGCTTCAACCTTGGTTAAACGCACGATGTTAAAATCACCATTAGTGCTGGAGAATGATGTCAACGCCGCCGAATCGTCTTTTTGCATCTTCAGCACTTCGCGCATCACATCTGGGCTTACTTTCCGCTCAGTATCGATCATTGAAACGATGAAGCTTTTAACCTCAACGCTGCTATCGCTGCTCAAATCGCCCCAATTAGTTTCGGCACGTTTAAGTAATTCAGCCCCCGCCTCTTCGGCCGCTTTACTGGCACGCTCAGCAATCAATGTGCTTTTAATTTGTGCCGACACGTTGGCCAACTCTTTAGGTGCCGACGCCACAAATTCTTTTTGACGTAACGCAACGTACAAACCATTACCCAACTCTAACAACTCTGAGTTCAAGTTTTCGCCGGCTACTTGATCACTGAATGCGGCCGCTCGCACCGCAGGGTTGGCGGAAATGCCAGAACCCGATTCGGCGGTGAACAAAGACGACGTTTTAATTTCAGCACCCAACAACGTTGCAGCGCCTTCTAATGAACTAGGCTGTTCGAACAACTCATTGCGTATTTCTTCCGCTTTTTCCAAAGCGATGTTTTCAGCTTTGCGTAGCTTCTCTTCTTCCGCCAGTTCAATGCGCATTTCATCGAAGCTCACCGGCTCAGTCGCATTCACATTTTCAACTTGAATAATATGATAGCCAAACTGAGTTTTAACAGGCTCTGAAATCGCACCCACCTCAGCCGCAAACGTGGCTTCTTCAAATTCAGCCACCATAACGCCACGCTCTACGTCACCTAATGATCCACCGTTGGCCGCAGAGCCTGGGTCATCAGAATGTTGTTTGGCCAACTCAGCAAAATCAGCGCCGGCACGTAACTGCGCTACCAACTCATTGGCTTTGTCTAATTGGTCGCCAGCACTTTTATCTGCGCCTGTGCTCAATAAAATATGGCGTGTGCTGCGTGTTTCATCTGCAGCAAAACCGGCCACATAGCTGTCGTAGGCCGCTTGAATTTCTTCTTCGGTTACTTCTTGCTCTTCAGCAAACGACGCTCTGTCAAACTCAATGTACTCAACTGAGCGACGGTCTGGCTCCATGTAATTTGCTGTATTCTCAGTGTAATACGCCTTAATGTCAGCGTCTGACACTTCTACTTTGTCATTAAAATCGGCCTTATTAACCGTAATTAAATCAAAACTGCGTTGCTCTGCTTGTATTTCAAGCATGGTGCGCACTTCATTGGGCAATACCAAGGCCGACTCTTGAAACCCAGAAGCCACTTGAGAAACTCGAGAGTTTTCACGCATGTTGTTTTCAAATTGCTGCCTTGAAAACAAACCAGAACTGTTTAAATAGTTCTCATACAGGCTTGGGTCGAATTTGCCGTCGGTTTGAAAAATTGGGTCGTCTTTGATGCGCGCGGCCAGTTGCTCATCGCCAATTTGGTAATTCTGCTCAACCGCCAAATGTTGAATCAAGGCACGATCCACCATGTTTTTCAGCACACCACGTTTGTAGAAGTCGCTACTGAAAATATCTGAATTCGCCAAGCTTGGGTTCGATTGCACGGCCCGCTGTTGCTGATTAGCAAGCTGTTGCTGGAACGCTTGTTGGTAAATTTTTTGATCACCAAACTCCACTAAGACCGGTTGCGCTTCGGTGCTGGCGTATTCATTCACCCCCCAAAAAGCCATTGGGATAATGATAAGTGCGGCAATGATCCAAGCAAACCAGCCCGACGAGCGGTCACGAATTTCAGTTAACATAGTGAGTCCTTACAGGAGTTCTTATTAAATTTCAGCGCGTTATTATAGTCGACAGACGCCATACAAAAAAGGTGCATAGCATCGCTAAGACGTAATCTAATCATATAATTGTAAGCCAATAAACAAAAAACATTGATTACAGACACGTCACCCCTATTTTGATATTTTGTTGTCAGCTATGTGGGGGTATATAAGTTCTATATTCCTAATTACATCCTATATACTGATTTTTCTAACCATCGACCGTAAACCATTATGAAGAAACTGATTTCTCTTTTGCTTATTGCCGCTTGCCTGTTCAGCCAACACAGTACCGCTGAAACCGATGATCTTGACATTGCCTACACCAAGACAATATTAAACAACGGGCTTACACTCATCGTTCACGAAGACAAAAAAGCCCCACTGGTGGCCGTGAATGTTTGGTACCACGTTGGCTCAAAAGATGAAAAAGAAGGCCGCACCGGTTTCGCGCATTTATTTGAGCATTTAATGTTTAACGGTTCTGAAAACTACAACGACGATTGGTTTAAACCGTTTGAAAAAGTGGGCGCCACCGGCATGAACGGCACCACCAACCAAGACCGCACCAATTACTTTCAAGTGGTGCCGAAAAACGCGCTTGAAATGGCTCTGTGGATGGAGTCTGACCGCATGGGGCATCTTTTAGGGGCGATTGACCAAGACAAATTAGATGAGCAACGCGGCGTGGTTAAAAATGAAAAACGCCAAGGTGAAAACCAACCTTACGGCCGCGTTTTTACCGCCATTTTAGAAAATTCTTACCCTAAGGGGCACCCATATTCGTGGAGCGTAATTGGCTCAATGGAGGACCTGAACGCAGCCACAGTAGACGACGTTCATGAGTGGTTTAAAACCAAATACGGCGCTGCCAACGCCACCCTAACCATTGCCGGCGACGTAGACGCGCAGAATGTGCAGCAACTGGTAGAAAAATACTTTGGCCACATTGACGCAGGCCCTCCACTGACTAAGCAAAGCCGTTGGGTGGCAAAGCGCACCGGCAAGCACGAGCAAGTAATGTACGACCGCGTACCTAAGGCACGCCTGTACAAGATTTGGAATATACCCGAATGGGGCAGCGAACAAGCCGACTACCTTGATTTAGTGTCTGGTGTGTTGTCGAACGATAAAAAATCTCGCTTATACAACCGCCTTGTTTATGAAGAGCGAAAAGCCACTGACATTCAGTCTTTTTCATTCAACTCTGAAATCTCAGGTTTGTTTGGGGTAGTCGCCACGGCCGACAACACCGAAGACCTTGATTACATTGACCAAGCCATTGATGAAGAAGTGGCTAAATTCATTGCCAAAGGCCCCACTAAAAGCGAATTACAACGAGTGAAAAACTCAGCGCATGCCAGCTTTGTTCGTAGCTTAGAACGCATCAGCTCAAAGGCCGAACTGTTAGCACAAAACCAAGTATTCGCTAACGACCCAGGCTTTTATAAAACCTCAATACAACGGTTTGAAACAGCAACCGCCGGTGACGTAAAAGCCGCCGCAAAAACCTGGCTAAGTGATGGTGAATACAACCTTAAAGTACTGCCTTACCCACAATACAGCAGCAACGCAAGCAGCGTGGATCGCAGCAAAGGCATACCCACCATTGGCACCGCTCCCGAAGTGACTATTGACCGGCTGCAACGCGCCACGCTGGGCAATGGCTTGAATGTATTGCTAGCAAAGCGTGATGCCGTACCCGTGGTAAAAATGCAGCTGTTAGTGAATGCCGGTTTTGCCGCTGATCATGGCGTGAAAGCAGGCACTGCAAGCCTAACCATGGCCATGCTAGACGAAGGAAGCAAGTCCAGAGATGCGTTAGAAATCAGCGCCGAGTTGGCCAACATGGGCACCAGCATCCGCAGCTCAGCCAGCCTTGACTCTTCCACCGTGTCGTTAGACACGCTAAAGCAACACCTTGAGCCGTCGTTGGATATTTTTACCGACATCATTTTAAACCCAAGCTTTCCTGAGTCAGAACTTGAGCGTTTGCGCCAGCAACAACTGGCCGCCATTTCGCAAGAAAAATCCACGCCATTTGGCGCAGGCCTAAGATTGCTGCCCAAAGTGTTGTACGGCAAAGAGCACGCTTACTCAGCGCCCTTCTCTGGCTCGGGCACGCAAGAAAGCGTAAGCGCCATTAAGGTGTCAGACTTAAAGCAATATCACCAAACGTGGTTTAAGGCGAATAACGCCACACTGATCGTGACTGGCGACATCACCATGCAAGAGCTATTGCCACTGATAGAAAAGAGCTTAGGCAAACTTGCCACCGGCGACGCCCCCACCAAAAACATTGCTGATGTGGCCGCCTTAGACGCCTCTAAAGTGTATTTGATTGACCGACCCGGCTCTGAGCAATCAATGATTCTAGGAGCCAAAATGCTGCCCAAATACGGCTTTAAAGGCGAGCAAGCCATGCAACTGATGAACGAAGTGCTCGGCGCCAGCTTTAATTCACGCATCAACATGAACCTACGTGAAGATAAAGGCTGGTCGTACGGCGCAAGAAGCGTTATTCAAAACACGCAATCACAACGCCCTTTCATTGCTTATGCACCGGTTCAAACTGATAAAACAGCCGAGTCGATACAAGAAATTTACAACGAAATTAAAGCCATTAGCAGCAGCAAACCTGCCAGCAGTGGTGAATTATCACGTTCACTAGCCAAACGCACCCTCACCCTACCCGGTCGCTGGGAAACATCTGGCGCGGTACTGGGCGACATGAGTACCATGGTGCGCTACGGCCTAGACGAAAGCTACTGGGACAACTACGTGTCAGAACTGCGCCAAATCAACTTAGAGCAAGTCAACAACGCCGCCAAAGAACACATGACCGCCGACAACATGGTGTGGGTAGTAGTTGGCGACCAACAACGCATCAAGCAGGCTCTGGTAGACACCAACATTGGTGAAGTCATTACCGTAGACAGCGAAGGCAATTTGCTTAAGTGATTAACTAAGCAAACAGCGGTTTGAATAGCATCAGTGCCAGCCTGTGGTGGTTGGCACTGATGCGCTTGAGTTTTTATAACCAACTGTTTCTGTACCCACTTCGCGTTACCCGCTCTTTGCTAGTCTTAAGTTAAAGGAGAGTTAAAAATACATGCTACGGAAAGCTGTAAGGGATCAAAAACTCAGCAAATTTATATACGCTGTTTTATTCACTGCCCCACAATTCACTGGGTTCAAAATCTAGATGGTCGGCCACCACACTCGGCAATACATAAACTACGCCATCTCTTTCATAAGCGGTGAATGCATGAATACGCAGTATGTCTATCAAATTAGTTTGACTCAATTCATCAAGATCTAAGCCCACCACATTCACTCTTGCTTTAACGCGAGGGTCGGTTACAAATTTCGCACCCGTTCTTTTTGAGTATGAATCAATAATGTGAATGATATCAATGCGATCAGACGATGTTGCTTCATGCGCAAATGCGGAATAAAACAAACACAATGTTATAAAAACAATAGTCATACCTTTAAACATACGAAAATTCTCCAAATAACGTCTTTGCAAAAAGCGTGATCTGCTACCACTTTTGTAGACACTTTTCATGCGCACAGCTTCTCATAATTTACCGGTGATTGGTACTTTAATGACGAGTGCAGGCGCTCGTAGTTGTAAAAATTAACGTAGTTCATTATCAGGCCAATGGCTTCG
>CALINO010000023.1 GCA_938045295.1 uncultured Arenicella sp. | reverse complement strand
TTGCCCTTCAACCATGACCCGAATAACAGGTTCTGTACCAGACGGGCGCAATAGCACTCGCCCAGTACCCGCAAGTTCAGTTTCTGTTTCGCCAACAGCCGCGATCATTTGAGGCATTTCAACAACTTGAGCGGCATTAGCACCTTGTGGCAAACGCACATTAATCATAGTTTGCGGGTACATCGGCATTTCGGCCGTCAGCTCGTGTAAGGGCTTCGCCATGAATTTAATTTGTGTCAGCACTTGCAGAGCCGACACTAAACCATCGCCAGTAGTGGTTTTATCTAAACAAATAATGTGCCCAGAGGACTCGCCACCCAGGCTCCAGCCCCGCTCTTTAAGTTCTTGCATGACATAGCGATCGCCCACTTTGGCACGCACAAAGGGAATGTCTCTCTCAGCCAATGCTTTTTCCATGCCAAAATTACTCATTACCGTGCCAACCACACCGCCGCTTAAACGCCCTTGCTGTTTTTGACTGTTGGCAATGACAAATAATAATTGGTCACCATCAACCACATTACCGTGTGCGTCTACCATTAATACGCGGTCGGCATCGCCATCAAACGCAATACCAACATCACATTTCGCTTCAAGCACCCGTTTTTGCAAGCCTTCAATATGGGTGGAGCCGCATTGGTTATTAATATTAAAACCATCAGGCTTATTATTGATGATTTCTAACTCAGCCCCCAGCTCATGAAACACCGTGGGGGCAGATTGGTAAGCCGCACCATTGGCGCAATCAAGCGCCACTTTCATGCCTTTAAAGTCCATACGCCGAGGAATAGTGCCTTTACAAAACTCAACGTAGCGGCCAACCGCATCGTCCATGCGATGAGCTTTGCCTAACTGCTCCGATGCAACAACCTGTAAGGTTTCTGACATGAGCGCTTCAATTTCATTTTGAATTTCATCTGAAATTTTAGCTCCCGAAGGAGAGAAAAACTTAATACCATTGTCAGAGTAATGATTATGAGACGCACTGATCACCACCCCGGCACTGGCACGCGCAGTTTGAGTTAAGTACGCAATCGCCGGTGTGGGCAGTGGACCTAACATCACCACGTCCATACCCGCTGACGATAAACCGGCCTCCATTGAGGACTCCAACAAATAACCAGATACCCGGGTATCTTTACCCACCAAAATACGGCCTTTGCCGTAATGCTTTTTAATGACCGTGCCTAACGCCCAGCCTAAGTGAACAATGGTTTTCGGGGTAATGGGCTCAACACCCACAGCGCCGCGAATACCGTCTGTACCAAAAAATGATTTCGTCATTATTTTATAGAGTAACTATAGTTGCGATTTTTAGTTGCGGTTTTTTATTGTTTTAATTATTTACATCAAGAATATCGAACAGCTTCGACCATACGAACCGCGTCGTAGGTGGCTCTGACATCATGAACGCGCACTATTTTAGCGCCACTGAGTACAGACTGCACGGCCAAACCAATACTCGCCGGCAAACGCTGACTAAGGTCACGGCCCAGTTGTTGCTCAATCAGTGATTTGCGTGACACGCCTATCAGAATTGGGCAGCCAGTGTGATTCACCATTTGAGGCACGTGCCTTAATAACAACAGATTGTGAGCCAAGGTTTTTCCAAAACCAATACCTGGGTCAAGCATTATGTCGCCAGCATCAATGCCGTGATCACTGCATTCGCGCAATCGCTCATCAAAAAACGCTAACACTTCGGTCACTACGTCTTGATACGTTGGCTCAGCCTGCATGGTTTTGGGCTGGCCTTGCATGTGCATTAAACAAACCGGCACCTTCAGCTTAGAGACTAACTCAACCGCACCCTCTGCACGCAAACCATAAACATCATTAATCATTTGCGCGCCAGCCGATACTGCCGCCTGCATGACCTCAGGTTTATAGGTATCAATGGATATTGGTGTATCCGACTCAGCGCTAAGCCGTTCGATCACTGGAATAACTCTGTCGAGCTCTTGTTGAATACTAACTTCGTCAGCACCTGGCCGGGTCGACTCACCACCAACATCTAAGATATCAGCACCTTCCTTGACCAAGGCCAGAGCATGGCTAACAGCGCCATCAATACTGGAAAATTGCCCGCCATCAGAAAAAGAGTCTGGAGTGACATTAACAATGCCCATGATTAATGATGGCTTACCACATAAACCACGACGTATTTTTTCATGCCGCAACTCAGTCATCCAGCCTCATCTTTACCCCGCCCTTTTGCTTTAGAAATGGCGGGGTATTGCTTTCAGTCATTTAGTAGTAAATACGGACTTTATCGGCAGAGAATGAGCAAACACTCTACGATTCGCTGGCGGGAGTGTCCAATTGAGGCTTCACTTCTGGCTTATCTTCATTGTCATCACCCGAATCATTATCTTTAGGTGTAGGTAAATCCGACGGCGGTCTCGGCGTACGGCCTTCCATAATGTCTGCAATTTGCGTTGAATCAATGGTCTCCCAATCGATCAAACACTTGGTCATTAACTCAACCTTATCGCGATTATCTTCTAAAATTTGCCTAGCCCGATCATACTGCTCTTTAAGTATGCGTGACTGCTCAGCATCTACCGACTGTGCCGTTTGATTACTCATACGCTTGCGTATGCCGGCCATCATCTCTTGCTCAGTATCAGCATAGACACGCGGGCCTAACTCATCACTCATTCCCCAGCGAGCCACCATGTTATAAGCCATGTCTGTGGCCACCTCAAAATCGTTAGAGGCACCGGTGGTCATTTGTTTCATGAATATCTCTTCAGCAATACGACCGCCCATTAATACCGCGATGCGAGCCAACAGGTATTCACGATCATGGCTGTACTTATCTTCTTGAGGCAATTGCATGGTAACGCCCAAAGCGCGCCCACGTGGAATAATTGTTACCTTGTGCACCGGGTCGGTATTGTCTTTGAGCACCTCAGCCACAATCGCATGGCCTGACTCGTGATAAGCGGTATTCAAACGCTCATCTTCCGGCATCACAATTGAGCGTCGCTCCACACCCATCATGACCTTGTCTTTAGCCAGTTCAAAGTCATCCATTTCGATTAACTTTTTATTAGCACGAGCGGCAAACAACGCCGCCTCATTAACTAAATTAGCAAGGTCAGCACCTGAAAAACCAGGCGTACCGCGTGCAATAATGGCCGCATCAACCGAACGCCCAATCGGTGTTTTGCGCATATGCACTTTTAAAATTTGTTCACGCCCACGAATATCAGGCAATGGCACATTCACTTGACGATCAAAACGGCCTGGGCGCATTAATGCAGAGTCCAGCACATCTGGGCGGTTAGTGGCCGCAATAACAATAATGCCTTCACCGCCTTCAAAACCGTCCATTTCAACCAGCAACTGGTTTAAGGTTTGTTCACGCTCGTCATTGCCACCACCAATACCGGCACCACGTTGTCGGCCTACGGCGTCAATTTCATCAATAAAAATAATGCACGGCGCGTTCTTTTTGGCTTGGTCGAACATATCGCGCACACGCGATGCGCCTACGCCCACGAACATTTCAACAAAGTCAGAACCGGAAATAGAGAAAAACGGCACCTGCGCTTCACCGGCAATGGCTTTTGCTAATAAGGTTTTACCGGTACCTGGGCTGCCGGTCATTAACACGCCACTGGGCATACGGCCGCCCAGTTTTTGGAATTTTGACGGGTCGCGCAAAAACTCAACCACTTCTTGCACTTCTTCTTTGGATTCTTCCACGCCGGCAACGTCATCAAACGTTACGCGGTTATTTTCTTGATTCAGTAAGCGCGCTTTACTTTTGCCAAAGCTCATGGCGCCTTTACCACCACCGCCTTGCATTTGACGCATTAAATAAATCCACACACCAATGAATAATAAAATCGGCAATGTGTTAATCAAAATAGCTTGCAACAACGAACGCCCTTCAGGGGCTTTAACTTCAAATGCCACATCGCGTTTTAGCAATGTATCGATCAATTGATCGTCATAGGGCATCACGGTCACAAATTTACCGCCTTTGCTGTCTTCACCAATGATTCGCCTTTCGCCTTCGTCCAGCACAACACGATTAACAGAACCGGAAGTAACCATATTCATAAATTCTGAATACGACACATCGTTTGGCGCATTAATACCACTGCTGCTTCGATCAGCCAAAAAGGAGCCGATCATTAATAGCACCAACCCAATAATCACGTAATTAGAAATTTTATTCACTGCTTATACCTAATGGTGTAACTTCAATATGCGCGCATCTGCAACAATCATTGCGCACTAGACTTAGAGTGTATCAGTACCTACGGCCATATTGTGAGTACGAATACACATTTATTGGGGGTTTTCACTCAAACAAACCCCCAATAGCACCCAACTAACGATTCAGACGTTGGCGCGCTAAAAAGTAAAATTCTCGGCTTTTGGGCCGCGAGGCTGCCGGTTTTCTTACTACACCGCTCTTATAACGGCCTTTAATTTCTCTACGAAAGTAATGCGCCGCAGAGCCTTCAAATAATTTAACCAACAAATGACTGTTGGCTTTCAAACGCTGCTCGCAAAAATACAATACCGAATCAAGCAAGCCCTCATATTGAGCCTCATCGACACTGCGCACCCCAGTAATATTGGGGGCCATGTCAGAGATTACAAGGTCAATTTTACGACCATCAAGCAACTTATCAACCTGGCTTAACACCTCTTCATCTTGAAAGTCGCCTTTAATAAAGTGCACGTGCTCTAAGTAGTCCATATCCAATAAATCAATGGCGATCACGGTAACCTTTTCACCGAATTTTCGGCTAATGTATTGAGACCAGCCTCCAGGAGCCGAACCTAGGTCAACCACTACCATTCCGGGCTTCACTAATGCGTCTTGCTCATCGATTTCTTGGAACTTGTAAACCGCTCGCGAACGATAACCTTGGCTCACCGCCCTCTTAACCCATGGGTCATTGAGGTGTCTGCGAGCCCATTCCCCTGTTTTATTGCCTTTTCGTGCCATTTCGTCTCGAATAAAGGTGTTTTTATTACAAAAATAAGTAGAATTACGCGCCTGTAACTCGCCTGCGGGCTGAGGGCTGTTTTAATTTCTACAAAATAGCCCGTGATTATCTCATTAAATGACACTGACTGGAAAACAAAAGAACTATTTACGCGGCATAGCGCACAATTTAAACCCCATCGTGACGATCGGCGGCAAAGGTTTGACCGACGCGGTAATGAATGAAGTTGAATTGGCATTAAACCAACACGAGTTGGTGAAAATAAAAATGCCCAGCAACAGCAAACCGGAAAAAGTGGCGTTATTGGCACAGATATCCGGGCAATCTAATAGCGAGCCTGTGCAGTTAATTGGTCGCGTGGGAGTAATCTATCGTCCGAACAAAGAACCGAAAATCACGCTTCCAACTATTTAATAATTGGCGATACCTAGTTAATAATTGGCGATACCTGGCTTTCAGGCCTACGAGACCACTAAATTACTGCTCACATTAGTTTCCTTAACGACAATGTCTACCATACTATATTCAGAATTGTTGGGAAGGAACTTAAAATAAAGTTACACACGCGTATGGAGTCATCATTCTTTGACCCATCACTCTCGTCAGGCGCTTATTTAAGGCAATCCAGCCCCAGCAAAAGCAGGTAGGCAATATCGGCTAACCAGCGCGATCTCTGTAGAGAACGTCAATTTGAGCATACTTATTCTTGGCTAATCGTAAAACGTGTGATTGAATATACCGAGTTCGCGGCAAGCTCAGTAATGTCAATGATTTTATTATCTCTTCAGCGGCGAATGATTATGGGGCAAGCAACTCAAGGATAGGTATCATAGGCGCCATAAATATTCCTTCATGTTTACTCAACTCAATTACTTCACTGCCATCATTACCTTGAGAACAGTAAGCTTTATTTTGCAGAATAAGCAGACTTCTAGTTCGATCATCATTACAGATTGAATATCGGGAATTAGGGCCGGATATTGGTAATTTTTGGCCGGTATCCAAATCAATAACCGAAAGTTTGTTAGTTAAAACATCATTCACAATAAGGGAATTACCAAAGCAGCCTCGAGGTTCAGCATCAAGAGTAATAGATATTTCATCTCTAGACGCCCCACTTACGGCCATCATTGCCGTCTCATAGAAATCAACGTAGTCCCCATATTTATTTTTTCTTTGCTTAGGGCTGTGCGCAACTCGCAAGTATGCTGTATCACCAATAGAACAGGTAAAGTCAAAAAACGTTTCTCCTTTGAGGATATTAGTATCAAAGTCAACTTTTTTAGTATTTGCGGTTGAGCCATCACTAAACCAAAGTTGGTAATCTAGGTCAGAAGTAAAGACCATTTTTTTACCATCATCAAATTTGTGAATGTCAAATGGAGAACACTCATCTGCTAGACGAGTTAGGGTTGACCCTCTTAATCGCCAAGCTGAACTCCCATCATCCGCCCAACGACAAAAAACATAGCCGGCTTTCATGCGCACTCCACCCCGAATAGAAAAGTCACGCTCTTCACCTCCTTCAAAAGCAGTGATAAAAGTCAGCTGGTTTGAATCTTTAGAAAGTTTCCAAAATGAATAACCGCTCTCAGGTGTATAAGCGAAAACTAGTGCGGATCCGTCACCATTGACACTTTCGGGCAATAACATAAACTCACCATTGTCAGGCAATTGAATTTGCGCAGTACCAATAGCTGTCCCATCACTTCGCCATATTTGGTTAGATTCTTCAAGAAAAGATCGATCTTGAACCACATTAAAATATAGAACTCCTTTTCCTGCATCTTGTATGTCTTGAGCATTAGAATAAAAATCACCGGCGCTACCGCCAACGTAGGTAACACCAAAATCACCCAACAAAGAGGTACCTTGGGCTGTACCGTTGGAAATATAAAGCTTACCGACACTATTAATAATGATTCGATTACCAAAACGAACCAAACGTTTGCCTAAAACATTATCAGCTCTGGCTTCAAAATAATTCCGTTTTGGCTCCACAGAGAGTATTTGATCTAAAGACTTATCAATGACGTTATAGCGATAAAAGCCTGGCTCAGAGTTGCCATAATGCAGTTTAATAAAACTAGAATCGTCTAGTGCCAACAATGCTTTTTCGTGTAGCTCCAAACGATACGATTCAGAATTAAGAGTACTTTTCGCTCGATAATGCTGTGCATGAACACTAGTAAAAAAACATGCAAGTAAAGTAACTGCCAGAATCCTTTTTAATTTTTCCATTCGTCTAATAATCTTGTCGATTTAATAACGATAATACCATACCATTTTGACCAAACAAAAGCACCGTTCGTAAACTCGCCTGGAGACTCATTCAGACACTTTGCACTAAACCACACCGAGACAACGATACTACCCGATAGAGCCGTGGCAGTTATCGCATAATAAAACCAACCGTTTCGTTTAAATATATGAAACTGTGTAAACTATCCACTTAAGTCGAGATTTTTATATTTAGAGCTGACATCACTTTGCTGGCTTAGAATTTTACTGGCAAGCAATTACAACCAGACAAACCTTATAAGAAACACACTTTAAGCGTCGTAACTAACCGTGACCACTTCATAGGTTTTTTCACCAGCGGGCGCTTGAAAGGTAAACTCGTCACCTTCAAGCTTGCCAATTAAGGCTTTACCGATGGGTGAGCTGAGTGAGATCTTACCAAGATCAATGTCGGCTTCTAAGTCGCCGACCACTTGATAAGTCACGTCTTTATCAGCATCCACGTCATAAAGCTTTACTAGGGCACCAAACACCACCTTACCACTGACATTCAGCTTCGAAGGGTCAATTACCTCGGCCACACCGAGGTTACCTTCGAGTTCTTTAATTCGGCCTTCGATAAAGCTTTGTTGTTCGCGAGCAGCGTGGTATTCGGCATTCTCAGATAAGTCACCGTGTGCTCGTGCTTCGGCAATCGCCTCAATTACTTTCGGGCGCTCCACGCTTTTCAAATTTTTCAGTTCAGCTTGCAGCTTTTCCGCCCCTTTGGCGGTGAGTAATACTCGATCCATTTTTACTTTTTAGTCTAATAGTTTAGGCAATGGTTAAATTAATTCGTGCAAATCTTGCAACTTGCTTACACGCATTTCGCACATGGCTTTATGTGCAGCAACCATAGCACGAGCCGAAGAAATGTTAGTGTAGTAAGTCACTTTATGCATCAAGGCTTCACGGCGAATGGTGTACGAATCGCGCACCGTAGACGTGCTTGACGTGGTGTTAATCACCAAGTCGGCCTTACCATCGATAATCATATCCACAATATGCGGCCGCCCTTCCGTTACCTTATTGGTAACCTGCGTTTCGATGCCAGCCGCCTCAAAAATGGCCGCTGTGCCTCGAGTAGCAACGATATTGAAACCAGCACCGCTTAAGTACTTAGCCAGTTCAACCGCCACTTCTTTATCAGAGTTGCGCACGCTAAACAAAGCGGTACCGGTTTTCGGTATTACCGAACCGCTGCCTTGTTGCGATTTATCAAACGCTTCGCCAAAGGTACGACCTACGCCCATGACTTCGCCCGTTGACTTCATCTCAGGGCCAAGCAAGGTGTCGACGCCTGGGAATTTAACGAACGGGAACACCGCTTCTTTCACTGAATAATAGCTTGGTATTATTTCTTCGCCAATACCCTGCTCATCTAAGCTTATACCAGCCATACACAAGGCCGCTACTTTCGCCAATGGACGCGATGTGGCTTTTGACACAAACGGTACGGTACGCGAGGCTCTTGGGTTTACTTCAAGCACATAAATAGTCTCGCCCTTAATCGCAAATTGCACGTTCATTAGGCCAACCACATTAAGCGCTAAAGCCATTTGCTTAGTTTGCTCACGCAACTGCGCTTTAATGTCATCAGACAGGCTAAATGGTGGCAATGAACACGCCGAGTCACCAGAGTGAACTCCGGCTTCTTCAATGTGCTCCATAATGCCGCCAATAACGACACGCTCACCGTCACAGATAGCATCCACGTCAACTTCAATGGCATCATTTAAAAAGCGATCAAGCAACACTGGTGACTCATTAGACACTTGAATAGCCGAGTGCATGTAGTTCTTGAGCGCCGCACTGTCGTGCACAATTTCCATTGCTCGGCCACCTAAAACATAAGAGGGGCGCACCACCAGTGGGTAACCCACTTCTTCGGCCAATTGCAAAGCGGTGTCTTCGCTTGACGCAATTCGGTTAGGCGGTTGCTTCAAGTTTAGCTTGTTTAACAAGGCTTGAAACTCTTCACGGTCTTCAGCGTCGTGAATGGCTTCTGGCGAAGTGCCAATGATACGCGTGCCTTCCGCCTTTAATGGGCGAGCCAGCTTCAGTGGCGTCTGACCACCATACTGCACGATAACGCCAGTGGGGTTTTCTTTATGAACAATTTCTAATACGTCTTCGAGTGTCAGTGGCTCGAAGTACAAACGGTCAGACGTGTCGTAGTCCGTTGAAACGGTTTCAGGGTTACAGTTCACCATGATGGTTTGGTAACCATTTTCTCGCAACGCCATGGCCGCATGCACGCAGCAATAATCAAATTCGATACCTTGACCGATGCGGTTAGGGCCACCGCCCAACACCATGATTTTATCGGTCTCTACCGGCTCAGATTCACATTCGTGCTCATAGCTTGAATACATGTACGCCGTGGCCGTAGAAAATTCAGCCGCGCATGAATCCACGCGCTTATACACAGGGCGAACATTCAGTTCATGACGCTTATGACGAAAATCATCTTCGCTCACATTGAGTATTTCAGACAAGCGTACATCGGAAAAACCCTTACGCTTGAGCGCAAACATCTGATCGGCATCTAAATCCGCCAATGAGGTTTGCGCAACTTGCCCTTCAGTGGCAATAATGTCTTCAATTTCAGCTAAGAACCAAGGCTCAATACCCGTGGCTTCGTGCACATCTTCAATCCTTAAACCTTCACGGAATGCTTGGCCGATGTACCACAAGCGATCCGCTTTAGGCACGCGCAGCGCTTCGCTCAAACGTTGAGCACGGGCGTCGCCCTCTAAACCTTCGAGTTGCGGTTCAAAACCATGGCTGCCTATTTCTAGGCTGCGCATGGCTTTCTGCAATGACTCTTGGAAAGTACGGCCAATGGCCATGGCTTCGCCAACCGACTTCATTTGCGTGGTCAAGGTGCTATCAGCTTGTGGGAATTTCACAAAGTCGAAGCGCGGTATTTTGGTCACAACATAATCAATGCTGGGCTCAAAAGACGCCGGCGTTAAGCCGCCCGTAATTTCATTACGCAACTCATCTAAGGTGTAACCCACCGCCAGTTTGGCCGCCACTTTTGCAATCGGAAAACCGGTGGCTTTGGAAGCCAATGCCGATGATCGCGACACGCGTGGGTTCATCTCAATGATGATCATGCGCCCAGTTTTAGGGTCGATGGCGAACTGAACGTTTGAACCACCGGTATCAACACCAATTTCACGCAATACCGCCAACGAGGCGTCACGCATGATTTGATATTCTTTATCGGTCAAGGTTTGTGCTGGTGCCACGGTAATGGAGTCACCAGTGTGCACGCCCATTGCGTCAAAGTTTTCAATCGCACAAATGATGATGCAGTTATCTTTGTGGTCGCGAACCACTTCCATTTCGTATTCTTTCCAACCAAAGATGCATTCTTCAATCAGCAATTCGTTGGTGGGTGACGCTTCTAGGCCACGCTCACAAATTTCCACAAACTCTTCTTTGTTGTACGCAATGCCGCCGCCGGTGCCGCCCATGGTGAATGAGGGGCGAATAATGACTGGCAAGCCAAGATCTTCCAAAATAGCGAATGACTCGTCCATTGAATGAGCGATGTCGCCACGAGCGATGTCCAAACCAATTTTGGTCATCGCTGCTTTAAACTTATCACGATCTTCGGCCTTATCGATGGCTTCTTTGGTTGCGCCAATCATTTGCACACCGTGTTTAGCCAACACGCCTTCGCGTTCTAAGTCGAGCGCGCAGTTCAATGCCGTTTGCCCGCCCATAGTGGGTAGCAATGCATCAGGCTTTTCAACTTCAATGATTTTTTCTACCGCTTGCCAACTGATCGGTTCAATGTAAGTGGCATCGGCAAAGCCGGGGTCAGTCATAATGGTGGCTGGGTTGGAGTTAACCAACACCACACGGTAACCTTCTTCTTTTAAGGCTTTGCACGCTTGCACGCCCGAGTAATCAAACTCACAAGCCTGACCAATAATAATAGGGCCGGCGCCAATGATGAGTACGGTTTGAATGTCATTACGTTTTGGCATGATTAGCTACCCTTCTTGTCTTCGGCATTTGCCTGCATTAATTCAATAAAACGCTCGAATAGTGGTGCCACATCTCGCGGGCCTGGGCTGGCTTCTGGGTGGCCTTGAAACGAAAACGCCGGAGTGTCGGTACGGGCAATGCCTTGAATGGTGCCGTCAAACAACGATCGGTGAGTGACTTCAAGGTTGCTTGGTAAGTCGTCTTCTTTAACCGCAAAGCCATGATTTTGACTGGTGATCATCACTTGCTTTGAAGCCAAGTCTTGCACCGGGTGATTAGCCCCGTGGTGACCAAACTTCATTTTTTCTGTGCGCGCGCCAGAAGCGAGCGCCAAAATTTGATGCCCTAAGCAAATTCCAAATATGGGCACGCCGGCCTGAATAATTTCTTGCGTGGCCTTAATCGCGTAATCGCAAGGCTCCGGATCGCCGGGGCCGTTTGATAGAAACACACCGTCGGGGTTTTCAGCTAAAACTTCAGCGGCGGGTGTTTGTGCTGGCACCACAATCAATTCACAACCTAAATCAACCAAGATGCGTAAAATATTGTGCTTGACGCCAAAGTCATACGCCACAACTTTGAACTTACCGTCAGGTTTGTTGGTATAACCGTGATCAAGTGACCAAACTGATTGTTCCCACTGGTACGCATCAGTCGTGGTTACCTCTTTTGCCAGGTCCATGCCCTTAAGGCCAGGAAATTGTTTTGCCGCGGCTACCGCGGCATCGGCATCAATGGCATCTCCGGCCACCAAGCAGCCGTTTTGCGCCCCTTTTTCTCGTAAAATTCGAGTCAACTGGCGCGTGTCTATGTCGGCAATCGCAACGGTATTATTTTCTTTTAAATAATCATCTAAATTTTGCGTGTTGCGCCAGTTATTAGCCAAGCGCGGCAAATCGCGAATAATCAACCCCGCGGCATGCACACTATTGGATTCAGTATCTTCAGGGGTGGTACCGGTATTCCCAATATGTGGATAGGTTAAGGTAACCATTTGCTGAGAGTAAGACGGGTCTGTCAAAATTTCTTGATAGCCTGTCATTGAGGTATTAAACACCACCTCACCAACCGACTGCCCGTTTGCGCCAACCGACTGCCCCCAAAAGAGCGTGCCATCTTCTAATGCCAATAATGCGGTATATTTCACGTAATTGCCCATAGGTGCTTAAGTTTCCAAGCCTATCGAACCGCAGCAAACCCAAATTTTATTTAAAAAAAGGGAGAAGCCCTGCGTCTGGGCTTCTCCCTTTTGGATTCATTTGTACGGCTGATATAGTGGCCTTTTCATCGGGGCGTATTCTAAGCTAAACACTTCAGAGTATGCAATGTGAAAGAGTCGTAATTGTGAAAATATTTACTGTTTATTGGGCAAACGCCCGTTCCGCAGTTTGATACGCAGCTATGCGCGACGCAAAGTCCCTTTAAATAGACTACCTTAGACTCAACACATCTTGCATGTCGTACAAACCTGGTGGCTGCTCTTTTAGCCACTTGGCAGCTCTGACTGCGCCCTTAGCAAAGGTCATGCGCGAGGATGCTTTGTGAGTGAGTTCTATGCGTTCACCCTCACTTGCAAAAAGCACAGTATGGTCACCGACCACATCACCACCACGCACTGTAGAAAAACCAATCGTTTCTCTGTCTCGCGGCTCACCAATGCCTTCTCGGCCATAGATGGCGCACTCCGACAAATCGCGCCCCAAAGAATCAGCAATCACTTCGCCAAGACGAACCGCCGTACCTGAAGGGGAATCGAGCTTGTGCCGGTGGTGCGTCTCAATAATTTCAATGTCTGAGTCTTCGGCCAACACTGGCGCCATTTGCTGCAATAAATGCAAGCACAGAGTGATGCCAACGCTGGTATTAGGCGCTAAAACCACGGGAATATCATTTGCTATGGCTTCAATTTTTGAACGCTGTTCTGCGTTAAAGCCAGTGGTACCAATAACAACAGCTTTGCCAGCCTCGCGTGATAACTGCAAATGCTCAAGACACGGTTCAACCAATGTAAAGTCAATCAACAAGTCGTAATCCGCGCCCTTTAGGCTGCTTAGAATAGGCACACCAATGTGGCCAACTCCTGACAACTCACCGGCATCGGCTCCAATCAAAGTGCTACCTGCACGCTGAACAGCGGCACTGAGTTGCACGTTCTGTGCTTCATTTACGGCTTGAATTAAGGTTCGCCCCATACGGCCGGTGGCGCCGGTAATGGCAATTTTCAAAGGAGTCATAGTAACGGAATTAAAATATTGTTGGCTGGTTAAAATTAACCGACAGCCCTAATTGAGCTGAGGTCAAATTATAGACCTAAATTATCTAAATACGTCCTTTATTTTACCAAACACGCCTTCTTCCTGCGTCGGTGCTTTGTATTTATTTTGCTCCACCTGCTCAGGCGAAACCAATAAATCCAATTCGCGGCAGGCATTGAGCATGCCGTACACCACCGCTCTGCCTTCACCGGTTTTTTGCATTAAGGTGTAAGCACTTTCAGGGCCAACAAATAACATGGTGGCCATTTTTAACAGCGAATTATCCAATTCCAGCAGCTCAAAATGAGGCCAAGCCGCTAACATGAATTCTTCATTATCATTAAAATCACCGTCGAGCTTATCGGTGCGACCAACTAAGGCATTCACCCAAATTAATCGCTCAATCGGGTAAACACCCAAATCTTCGGTTGGCGTCCAACCGGCGTCAATCTCGACCGATTTCAATTCTTTATTACGCAACGCCTTTATCCATTTTGCAGGTTCGCGTGGCGAATAGACTTTACGTTCATCGGCTTGCACAAAAAACAATGTGCGAGCTCCGGCAATAATTTCTTGGCTCTGCATCCACAATTCAGACTCAGGCTCAATTCGTTGACCTGCGGCAAGCTTACTTTCTGCGTTTTTACGCTCCTTCGCCGACAATTCTGGAAGCTCTAACTCTGATGCCTCCTCAAGGGTTTCCGATGGCATGTCGTCAAATTCAGAGGCGCTCATTTCCCAGCGATCTAAAGAGTTGGTTTCAATCACCAAAACACTGTTACTGGTGGTGCTTTCATCGTCACTCACTAAAACCACAGCCGCAGTAACTTCCGATTTCTCTTCAGCAAACCCTTTGACGTCTTCAACGACCTTTACATATTCACTGCTGGTGAAACTGTGTTGGTTTTCAACACTGAGTTGCCCTAATGAAAATTCATACGCTGAAGCGTCTTCAAAGCTTTGCGAGGATGATTCACTCTGAGATTCCTCTTCCGTGGCGTCTTCATCAATTTCAAGCGCAATTTCAGTAGGCAGCACACGCTGATCTTCAAAGAGTTCATCGCTTTCGGGAAACTTCAACTGAGCAATGCCTTCTTTAAAATCACTCCATTGAACTGGCCGCAGAACGTAATTCTCTCTACCTTCGTCGGCATCACTGCCCACTCGTAAAATAGCCACCGAAGTATGCTTACTCTCGTCTTGTGTAAGTAGGTAATCGGCATCCATAATGACTATGTCGATGCCATCAAATGGAGCATTTGGGTCTTGGATTAACTCAACATTATAATCCAAATCGTTTTTTACAAGATTCAGAAAAGACTTGAACAGAATTTGCTCTTTCTTCTCTAGGCCTTTAAAGGTAATTTTTTTAGTTATTGTGGACACAGCACTCTACTATTATAAATTCTGAAAATACGAAGTTTTCCTTACTAACAATTCCGACTTAATACCCAGCATAACGACCCCTACCTTATTTTTTTACCGCCACAGAAAATGCAAAAACCAAGCGATTAGCGAAAGCTATCCCACTCACCGCAGTTCTGACAATGCCAATAAAGCAACTTTGTATCAAAGCCGCAACCACGGCAAGTATACTCAACTTGCTTTCTCTTGGCGTGACGAAGTAATTCTTTTAATAACTGATACATACTATCATTACTTGCTGTGCTTTCTGCAACAATATTGTATAAATAATTTGCCGCCGGGCCACTCAAACCTTCTTCTTGAACGCGGCTAAAAACAGTCGATTGCGCCTCTTGCTCACCCAGCACAGAAACCAATGCTTGGTGCCAAACCTTAAAGTCCTGACCGTGCTTAGGAATGGCCGTGATGGCCAGCAACTGCTGTTTTAAGGCTGCATGATCACTGCTTTGCTGGTAACTTGTAATTAACTTAGCCATCACCAATTGCAAGGCGGTGGCGTTAGAGCTCTGCAACTTTTCCCAATAGGCAATTGCCGCTAAGTAATCCTCTTTCTGGTAACACAACTCACCTTGCAGCAGAGTAACTCGAGGGTTATCTTTGGTTTCATTGCTCGCTTCTGACAAATACTCTTGAGCGGCGTCTAAATCTAGGTTTTCAAGGGAAGTCTCAGCTAATTCACAATAATAATGCGCAATTTGCTTAGCCCGCTGTGAACGCTCAGCCTTATCATGCTGTCTCAATATATCAATCGCTTGCAGCCACTCTTTTTCCTGTTGGTAAATGCTGCATAAACCATCAATGGCCGCACAACGATAGGTTTCAGAACCTTTAAGTTCATCGTAAAGGCCTTCGGCACGATCCAGCCAGCCCGCTTTGTAGTAATCTTGAGCCAATTCATGAATGGCTTCATAGCGCTGACGTTCAGTCAAATTCGTGCGGGCAATCAAATTCTGATGAATGCGGGTGGCTCTGTCCACCTGCCCTTTGCGACGAAACAAGCCGCCCAAGGCTAGGTGAAGCTCAACAGTCTCATCATCCACCTCAAGCACTTTAATAAACGCTTCAATGGCCTTGTCGGTTTCTTCATTTAAAAGGAAATTAAGCCCTTTAAAATAGTCACTGTTGAGGTTTTTATTGCGGGCAAGCCCAAACTTACGATAAATCCAGCGCATACCCAACGCGCCCAAACAAAAGGCCAGCGCTAAGGCTGGCCACGTCCAATTCCAATGTTCGAGTATATTAGTCAACAGGCTATCAACATAAATGCTGTTTTACGCTTCTTGTGACGCTTGCGCTGGTGGTGCAGCACGAAGGCTCTCCACTTCTCGCTCTACTTTTTTAAGCTTACGAGACACTTTACCGGTTCTGAATTTTTGCCCAATTAACGACAAACTCATCACAAACGCTCCAACAAAGAGCCCCACTAAGAACGTGCACAGCAATAATGTGGCCACCTTGATAGACCACTCAATACCAAAATAGTATTTCAATGTGATTAGTTCAGGGTTTTGCAGGTTCACCGAATAGGCAAATACCGACAACACAAGCAAAATGACGATACCTAAAATATACTTCATGTGATTTCAAAAATGATGGTTATAAAGAGTCGAACGATGCCCTTAGTAATTAAGAGTTAATCGAATCAACCCGCTCTTTCAATTCTTTACCAGGCTTAAAATGTGGTGAGAACTTGTCTTCTACCTCAACCGATTCGCCCGTTCGAGGATTACGACCTATGCGCGCAGGCCGGTAATGTAAAGAAAAACTGCCGAAGCCTCGAATCTCGATGCGCTCACCTTCTTCAAACGCGCCACCCATTCGATCCAACACTGTCTTCACCGCTAACTCCACGTCCCTGCGGTCTAAATGCGGTTGTTTTTCAATCAATACTTCAATCAGCTCTGAGCGTGTAATTGTAGATGTTTTGCTCATAAATACCCTATATGTTGCTTGTTAATGCGGTTTGCAGCTGACGCACGTACGATTTAAACCCCCAATGTTTTAATCGTGTTAAAACCTTTAAATCATCTTCCAAAGCTGAACAAATTTGCCAGACTTGGAAAGCACCAACTCTACCCAACCCAATTACCCATTAGGCCTTCAAATCCAGTATAGGTGCCGATTGCCAACACTGCAATACAAATATCAGAAAAAATACCTCTAAGCCACTGATATTGTTTCAATAATAAAAAAGCATACCTGAAAGAAAATTTCAGACGTAAATCATAAAAAAAGCCGCCGAATCAATTAACTTGATTGCGGCGGCTTTTTCAAAAGCACTGGAACCGATTAATAATTACTTATTAAGCTGCTCTTTTAACTTTTCGGCTAACAAGCTACTGCTTGATTCTTCTGATGAACCACGGCCGTACTCTTGAATCGCTTCACTTTCGTGCTGAGCTTCAAGTGCTTTAATAGACAGTGAGATACGACGAGTTTTACGATCGATCGCCGTAATTTTTGACTCAACGTCATCGCCAACAGAGAACAGCATAGAAGCGTCAGCAACATGATCGCGTGAAATTTCAGCCGCGCGCAAGTAACCGTCAATGCCATCGGCCAACTCAATGGTAATACCACGAGCGTCGGCTTCAGTCACTTTACCGTTTACAACAGCGCCTTTGCCGTTAGCCGCAACAAAGTCAGAGAATGGATCTCCAGAAACTTGCTTAACGCCTAAAGAAATACGCTCACGATCTGAATCAACCGCCAATACTACTGCTTCTAGCTCATCGCCTTTCGAGTAGTTACGAATCACTTCTTCGCCGTCTTCATTCCAAGACAGGTCGCTTAAGTGAATCAAGCCGTCAATATTGCCTTCTAAGCCAATGAACACACCGAAATCAGTGATTGATTTGATGCGGCCAACCACTTTGTCGCCCTTCTTGTGAGTTGCTGCGAAGCTGTCCCAAGGGTTAGCACGACACTGCTTCATGCCTAGAGAAATACGACGACGCTCTGGGTCGATTTCAAGCACGATAACTTCAACTTCATCGTTTACTTGGCATACTTTGCTTGGGTGAATGTTTTTGTTAGTCCAATCCATTTCTGAAACGTGAACCAAACCTTCAACACCGTCTTCCAACTCAACGAAAGCACCGTAATCAGTAATGTTAGTAACTTTACCGTAGTGACGAGTGTCAACCATGAAGCGGCGAGCCAAGTCTTTCCATGGGTCATCGCCCATTTGTTTGATACCTAGAGACACACGTGCTTTCTCTTTATCAAACTTAAGAACCTTAGCTTCAATGTCTTGACCTACTTCTAAGATCTCAGATGGGTGCTTAACACGCTTCCACGCCATATCAGTGATATGTAGCAAGCCGTCGATACCGCCCAAGTTGATGAACGCACCGTAATCGGTAAGGTTCTTAACGATACCTTTAACAATTTGGCCTTCTTCAATGGTTTTAAGCAACTCTTCACGCTCAGCACCCAGCTCATTCTCAACCACAGCACGGCGAGACACAACAACGTTGTTGCGAGCTTTATCGATCTTGATAACCTTTAACTCTAGGTCACGGTTTTCAAGATACGCAGAATCTTTAACAGGACGCACATCAACCAAAGAACCCGGTAGGAAAGCACGGACATTTTGCAGTGAAACAGTGAAACCACCTTTCACTTTGCCAGTGATTTGACCCACAACGATGTCTTCGTTTTCGTGTGCTTTTTCCAGCTCAGCCCAAACGCGTACGCGGCGAGCTTTGTCGTGAGATAACTTAGTACGACCGTAGCCGTCTTCAACACTCTCAATAGCCACTTCAACAAGGTCGCCGATATGAACATCGTACTCGCCTTCAGTTTTAGCAAATTGAGATAGTGGGATTTCAGCCTCTGATTTAAGGCCTGCTGTAACAAGAACGTAGTCGCCGTCTACGGCTACTACTTCAGCTTTGATCACCTCACCGATGGTCATTACGGTGTCTTTTAGGCTCTCTTCAAACATTTCAGCGAAAGATTCGCTCATAACTCTTACCTTTTAAGTGTTGTTGGCAAGGCACCAACCGCACTGTTTTGAACTCGCACCCCGCCCGACGGGGGAAAGCGTTAATCTATAAGATTCAGAATTCGCGTAACGACTTCGTCAATAGACAGTTCAGAAGTATCTAGCACTATAGCGTCCTCGGCCGGCTTAAGCGGCGACTCGGCTCGGCTAGAATCTCGGACATCACGCGCCTGAATCGACTCTAACAGGCGCGCGAGATTAACATCGAACCCTTTCGATTTCAATTGATCAAAACGCCTTTTTGCCCTTATTTCAGCGCTGGCGGTTAAATACACCTTATATTCGGCATTTGGGAACACTGTAGTGCCCATATCACGCCCATCCGCCACCAAACCTGGGGCTTTTAGACACCGACGCTGCATTTTCAGTAAAGCCGCCCTAACCTGGGCAATGGGGGCAATTTCACTTGCCATTTGCCCCGCATCATCGCTGCGCAATTCATCGGTGATGATTTGGCCGTTAATTTCTATTTGCGCCACGTCGTTTTCACGCACATGGCAAACCAATGTCATGGCGTCGGCCAACGCGACCAAACCGCTGACATCATCGCTGGCGACTTTTTTCTGATGTGCCAACCACGCCAAACCGCGATAAATAGCACCACTGTCTAGGTAATGCCAGCCATACTTTAGCGCCACAATTTGGCCAATCGTACCCTTGCCTGAGCCACTGGGGCCATCAAGCGCTAATACCGGTATTACGGGGTTATTCATATCTATTGACTTGCTGCCTATTTATACACTACTTAAGAGGAGCAACATTAAGGCCAACCTGCGTTGCCAAGTCTACAAAATTAGGAAATGAGGTGGCCACCGTTTCCGCACCTTCAATGGTGACACTGTCAGTTGCCACACCACCGGCAATGGCAAACGACATGGCAATTCGATGATCATGATGACTTTCAACAACACCACCTTTAATGGCTCCACCGTTAACCACCATACCGTCACGGCGCTCTTCCACATCAACGCCAATGTTACGCAAGCCTTCCACCATCACTGAAATGCGGTCTGATTCTTTGGCACGCAACTCTTCAGCGCCAGAGACCGTTGTTTGGCCTTGCGCACAGGCCGCCGCAATGCAAATCACCGGAAACTCATCAATCGCCAATGGCACTAATTTAGGGTCGATCTCGCAGCCTTTTAAGCCTGCGTAGTTCACTTGAATGTCTGCCACCGGCTCGCCGCCCACCGCTCTGGGGTTTAATAAACGAATATCTGCGCCCATGGATTTCAAAATATCAATAATGCCAGTACGAGTAGGGTTAACGCACACGTGACTCAACTCAAGCTTGGAGCCAGGAATAATCGATGCCGCCACCATAAAAAACGCCGCCGAAGAAATATCAGCCGGAATATCTATGTCAGTGGCCGACAACTCGCCACCGCCTTGAAGCGTAATTGTGCTGGCTTGGTCGTTAAGACGTTCAGTCTTACACTCATAACCATAGGCTTTTAGCATGCGCTCAGTATGGTCACGCGTGGGGGCAGGCTCAGTGGCGCTGGTTTCGCCATCGGCGTACAAACCAGCCAGCAATACCGCTGATTTAACCTGGGCACTGGCCATTGGCATGTTATAGGCAATGGGCTCTAGTTTCTCAACACCGCGAATGTGGATTGGCGGGCAGCCATCATCATCGGTCACGCAGCGCGCGCCCATTGAAGTTAGCGGCACTGTAACGCGCCGCATTGGGCGCGAAGAAAGAGATTCATCGCCCACCAACTTGGATGAAAAATTTTGCGCCGCCAATATTCCGCACATTAAACGCATTGCGGTACCGGAATTGCCCATATCTAAATCACTTTCGGGCTTGGTTAAGCCTCGCATGCCCACGCCAGTAATGGTCAACTTTCCGTTATCGGGGCCATCAGCGTTCACTCCCATAGCGCGAAATGCGGCCAAGGTTGCCATGACGTCTTCGCCTTCAAGCAACCCGGTAATGTTACTGACGCCATTAGCCAAGGAAGAAAACATCACCGCACGGTGCGACATTGACTTATCTCCAGGGACTCGGATTTTTCCAGTTAGGGCACTTTCAGCCTTTTTCGTGCTAAGAATTAAACTCATTTCTACTTCTTGCTTATCTGGTTAAGTGCCGGTTAGCACTTTGGTTAGGTTTGAAAACACGCAAAGGTCGGCAAACCCTTACGTTATTGCCTACGGGACACTAGCCCTGCGCCATAGACTCTGCTTTTTTCAACAGCCCGTCATCGCGCGCCGCTTTGGCATTGCCAAAGTAGCCCAATATAGCATCTTGGTCTGCGTTAGCAACATCTTGTCTGATTTTATCAATTTGATTCCGAAAGCCATCCAGCGCGTTGAGCACTTCGTCGCGATTGGTAATGCAAATGTCTCGCCACATCTCGGCGTCACTGGAGGCAATTCGAGTAAAGTCGTAAAAACCTGCGGCGGCCAAGTCAAACAGGCGTGCTCTATCACTCTGCTCACACAAAAAATTAACCAAACTGAAGGCAATAACATGAGGTAGATGGCTTGTTTTAGCAAAAATAGCATCGTGCTCTTGCAAGCTCATATGCAACACTTTTGCCCCTAAAGCACGCCACATGTCAGCCACAGACGCGGCCATATCTTCAGACACTTCCTCAGTGTCGGTAATAATCACATGCTTACGATTAAACAAGCCTAATTTAGAAGACATCACGCCTGAGTTTTCACCGCCGGCAATCGGGTGCGCCAACACAAACTGCTTAAGCAACGAAGGCGCGCTTTGACGAATGGCCGAATACAACTCGGTTTTCACGCTGCCAACATCAGTCAAAATAACGTCTGCACTGAGCTGGCCTTCCAGTTCTTTTAATATGGCCGGCATTGCCTGCATGGGCGTTGCCAACACAATCATGCTGGCCTCTTTACAGGCTTCAACTAGCGGCAAAACTTGATCAACCACGCCAGCCTCAATGGCTGCGTCGGCGGTAGCCTGTGAACGGCACACACCCACAATGCGTTTGGCCAGCTGCTGGTCTCGCACATCACGAGCAAGCGAGCCACCCAATAAGCCAGTTCCGATAATCGTGATTTGTTCCAACATTCCTACAACGCGCCCACAGGGTAAGAGCCTATCAATTTAAAAAAGGCCGATTGTTGTTCTAATTGAGCAAGTGCATCACTGACTATAGGGTCATTTACGTGCCCAATTAAGTCAATAAAAAACACGTACTCCCAATTGGTTTGACGTGAGGGTCTCGATTCAATGCGGCTCATGTCAACACCGGCGTCGTACAACGGTTTTAGCAACTCAAACAAGCTGCCCGCCTTGTTCGGCGCCGACACCATAATGGTGGTTTTATCATCGCCACTCTCAGCGTAACTGTCATTACCAATGATCAAGAAGCGCGTGGTGTTATTGCGTTCATCTTCAATGCCTGAGGCGAGTATTGGAATCTCATACAGCCGAGCAGCCATGTCACTGGCAATGGCCGCTACATGCTTATCTTTAGAAGCAATAATAGCCGCCTCTGCATTACTGTTAGCATTGAGTATTTCAACTCCGGGCAAGTAGCGTTCTAGCCAGTTTCGGCACTGCGCCAGCGCTTGAGGGTGAGCGTAGACCTTGGTCACGCTGGTCAAACCATCAGCCAAACTGAGCAGCTGATGATTAATTGGCAACTGAACCTCACCACACACTTTTAACGTGGATGAGGAAAAGCAATCCAAGGTGTGAGTGATCACGCCTTCGGTTGAATTTTCAACCGGCACCACGCCAAACTGCGCTTTGCGCTGTTCAACCACTCGAAAAACATCGGCAATGGTTTTCACATCCGCGCACTTAACCGCGTTACCGAAATGCTTAACAACCGCAGCTTGCGTGTAGGTTCCTTCCGGCCCTAAATAAGCAACCGTTAACGGCATTTCGGCCGCCAACGAAATGGACATAATTTCGCGCATTAAGCGCACCATGTCATCGTCACTAACCAAACCGTCAAGCTCTTCACGCAATTTAATATTACGCTCACGTACACGGCGCAATACCTGCGCTTCTCGCTCTGGGCGATAAAATGAAGCATCTGCATCGGCCGCTGTTTTGGCTTTGGCTATTCGGCCTGCCACCAAAACACGCTCTTGAATCAAACGCTGTATTTGCTGATCACACGCATCAATTTGCTTGCGCAGCTCAAGCAGCTCAGCCGAATCTTGTTGAATTTTATCGCTCATTGCCTTCTGGCTCATTACCTTCTGTCAGTATCTACGCTTTTAGCTGCTGGATAATTAGTCTTGAATCGCGCGAGCAATCATAATTCCATCAAGCTGCTTAATGGTATCAACCACTTGTTGCGGTATTTGTGTGTCACAGTCAACAATCGTGTAAGCAATATCGCCACGCGACTGGTTGATCATGTCATTAATATTCAAACCCGCTTCAGCCATAATGGTGGATATTTGTCCAACCATATTAGGCACATTGTCATTGCACACAACCAAACGGTTAGGAGTACCGCGCGGCATCGACACATTAGGGAAATTGACTGAGTTCTTAATGTTGCCATTTTCCAAATAATCTCTCACTTGGTCGGCCACCATCACCGCGCAATTATCTTCCGCCTCACCGGTAGACGCACCTAAATGCGGTAAACCAATCACTTTAGGCGTTTGCTTCGTGCGATTATTCGGGAAGTCAGTCACATAGCCACCAAGCTTGCCGGCATCAATAGCATCGCAAACCGCTGCGTCATCAATAATGCCGCCTCGTGCAAGATTAATCACCACCGCGGTTTGTTTGAACTTACCCACATTTTCGGCATTAATAAGCCCACGGGTCGCGTCAATTAATGGCACGTGCACGGTTAGAAAATCAACCTTGCCCAGCATTTCTTCAACGCTGTTTGCGCGTGTGATTTCTGAAGACAATTGCCATGCACCATCCACCGTTAAACCTGGGTCAAAACCCACCACATTCATGCCTAAATCTACGCATGTGTTTGCAACCATACGACCAATGGCGCCAAGACCGACCACACCTAATGTGCGGCCAGGCACTTCAAAGCCAGCGTATTTCTTTTTGCCGGCTTCAACCAATTTTGATAGGTCGGCATCACCGCCTTCAAGCCCTTCAGTGTATTTAACCGCTTCAGTGATATTACGAGCAGCAATAAAAATAGACGCAACCACTAACTCTTTTACCGCATTTGCATTAGCACCGGGTGCGTTAAAAACAGGCACGCCTGCGGCCGTCATTTTATCTAAGGGAATGTTATTTACACCCGCACCCGCGCGGCCAACAGCCTTCAATGAAGCTGGTATTTCCATTTCATGCATCTTAAAAGATCGCAATATGATGGCATCAGGTGACTCAACGTCGTCCGCAATTGAGTACGACTCAGTAGGCAATTTAGCTAAACCAACTGGTGAGATATTATTTAAAGTCTGAATTTTATACATAATTTGAACCGATGCCTCTATTACTGGTTAGCGGCTTTAAAAGAATCCATGAAGTCAACAAGAGCATCAATGGCGTCCATACCGAGTGCATTATAAATACTGGCTCGCATGCCGCCGACTGATCGATGCCCTTTCAGTGCATGCAACCCAGCTGCGTGTGATTGTTCTAGAAAAGCGGCATCGAGCTCGCTGTTTGCAAGAATGAATGGCACATTCATCCATGAACGGTTTTCAACCGCCACCGGATTGGTGTAAAAACCATCACTGGCATCAATATAGCCATAAAGTTTTTCAGCTTTGGCTTGATTTACTTTAGCCATAGCCTCAACACCGCCATTACTTTTCAACCACGCAAACACTTTACCGGCCAAATACCAGGCAAATGTAGGCGGCGTGTTGTTCATGCTGTCGCTGTCGGCCATTACTTGATAGTCCATCAAGCGCGGTGCGTCATCAGGGAAATTGCCCACTAAGTCATCACGCACAATCACAATGGTAATGCCAGCCGGCCCAATGTTTTTCTGCGCTCCAGCGTAGATGATGCCGTATCTAGAAACGTCTATGGGGCGTGAAAGAATGGTTGAGGACAAATCGGCACAAATCGGCTTATCGGTATCAGGCAACCAATCAAACTCAACGCCTGCAATGGTTTCATTCGGCGTGATGTGCACGTAAGCCGCATCATCGCTCAATGCCCATTGAGACACGTCGGGAACGTGTTTATAGCCTTCATCGGAGGTGTCGCACACCACATTAACATCCACGAAACGCTTTGCGTCGGCGATGGCCTTCTTGCTCCAATGCCCAGTATGAGCGTAGTCAGCCTTAGCGCCTAAAAATTTCAAATTTAATGGAATGGCCGAAAATTGCGTAGTTGCGCCGCCTTGTAAAAACAGAATTTTGTAATTATCTGGAATACCCATCAAATCACGTAAGTCTTGTTCAGCTTGAGCAGCGGCTTGCATAAACGGCTTACCGCGGTGTGAAACTTCCATAACAGAAGCCCCTGCACCATTCCATTCAAGCAATTCAGATTGCACCTCTTTAAGCACAGCCTCGGGTAGCGCAGCAGGACCTGCACTGAAATTAAAAATACGACTCATGATAAGCCCTCGAAAAGTTTAGAATTGGGTCTTCGATCAGACTCAGAACGCACAACTGTAGATACTAATTTACAGTATAAGTTGTTAGTCACCATTGGCGTGGCATTAGGTTCAGGCTTCATTCGAATTATGATAGCGGGGCGAAAGAATCTCTAGCACGCCCACATCAATTGATTGGACGTGCTATTTTACACAAGCCGCGATTAAAATCCCTATAATTTTTGCACTTGTTTTAGGCTCATTTTGTGATTTTAGCGATTAATCCGCGATTGATAATCTCAAAAGTTAAACATCACGCGAAACAATCACTAAAAAAGCCGTCACTCATCCAATAGCAAAGGCAATATTGGCGCCACTACTGGCGGCTCATCAGCACCAACAACCGGGGCTGCCCCATAAATTGCCACCGCGCCATTAATATCATCAGTGCGCAACGAACCTACATTGGGGTTATAGAAAGGGTTCATTATGGCCGTATTTGACTGCTCATGCCTCAAACCAATTGCATGCCCAAGCTCGTGGATAGCAACAATGCCAATATCGATGCCACTGGCATTGCAAGTCCAGTTCTCAGCCAGATCAAAATGCATGTCACCGGAGATGGTATTCCCATTCGGCGGCGGAAAGAAAGCATGCGCTAACACACCCGACCTTCCGTCAAAGCTGTGAGAGCCGATTCTAATATCTCCAGACGCACCCGAAGAGTTGGTTGGCACGCCGTTATCGGACACACGCCGAAACTGTATATCCGCCACCGCTGACCAGAGCACAAAAGCAGACTCTATTTCATTAAAAAAACAATTTTGGAAAGAGGACATTGAGGATATAGACACATTCGAACTCGCCCCTTCAGCCGCATGAGACACACCGTTGCCAATGTAGCTGTAAGTGACCAC
Source organism: uncultured Arenicella sp. (assembly GCA_938045295.1). Lineage (GTDB taxonomy): Bacteria > Pseudomonadota > Gammaproteobacteria > Arenicellales > Arenicellaceae > Arenicella. The sequence continues at coordinate 21,688 of CALINO010000023.1, read as the reverse complement.
GCCTCCCGGGGTTCGCGGGCCGGCTCTATTTGTGCCATCAGGAAACGGAGAGTTAGCCCCCCATTTAGTACCGAAAGTAACAAAATTCTCACTTTGAGGGCCTGATTGCATTGAGTCAAACCAAATGCCGCCCTGATCAATGGCTTGCGAGCTCAGTGATTGCTCGGCCAGATCGTCCGACTCGTACAAACGGTCATAACAGCGCTCGTTTTCAGCCAAATACGCTTTTGCCGCTTTAGCAAGCTCAGCAGAGTCAATCGATTCGGGAGACTTTAGGCGTTTTTCAATCAGGGAATCGAATGCTCTTTTAGCGTTTTCATAATCAGCAGAACCGCAAGACAATGAAAGACTCTGTGAATAAGAGTGCTCAACCAATAACAAGCACCCAACCGAGACCATCAAAAAACGAAACAAATACCCCTTTTTCATACTCACAGACCTAATGATTGACAATTCATCCATATTAGGCCGCTAACCCGCCTTGCGCAATGGCGCAAACAGCAGATAAACAAAGAGTAATGTGAAAATTGGGCGTTTAGTCGCCGTCTACGGCCTCTTCCGGCTCATCGCCGCCATCTTCGTCGGATTCTGCTACTTTTTCCACACTGATGAGTTGCTCACCCTTAGACACGCCAATGACTTTAACACCTTGAGTGTTGCGTCCAACAACCGACACTTCAGCCACACGAGTTCTAACAAGAGTGCCACCATTGGTAATCAGCATGGCTTCATCATGATCTTCAACTAAAATGGCGCCAACGGCATTGCCATTACGATCACTGGTTTGAATCGATATCACACCCTGACCGCCTCGGCCTTGGGTATTGTATTCGGCCAACGAAGTACGCTTACCAAAGCCATTTTCAGTGACCGTTAATACCGCCGAATCAACATCATCAGCATTACAAATAATCATCGCATTAACTGAATGACCTTCTGGCAACTTGATGCCTCGCACACCTCTGGCGGTTCGCCCCATTTGACGAACGTCTTGCTCGGCAAAACGAATGGCTTTACCTGAAGTGCTGAACAACATGACCTCTTGATTGCCATCAGTTAAGCCCACGCCAACCAACTCATTACCCTCAACCAAGTCTAAGGCGATGATGCCATTCGCTCTTGGGCGTGAAAAATCCATCAGTGAGGTTTTCTTAACCGTGCCATCGCTGGTGGCCATAAACACATGATGACCTTCGGTGTACTCTTTAACCGGCAAAATAGCGGTAATATGCTCGCCTGAATCTAAAGGCAACAAGTTCACAATAGGTTTGCCTCGAGCATTTCGACCCGCTTGTGGCAACTCATACACCTTCAGCCAATACACTTTGCCTTTGTCCGAAAAACACAAAATGGTGTCATGGGTATTAGCCACAAACATGCGCTCGACAAAGTCTTCATCTTTTGTTTTCGTCGCACTCTTGCCTTTGCCACCACGACGCTGAGCACGATAATCACTCAAAGGTTGCGATTTAGCATAGCCCTCGTGAGACAGAGTCACCACCAAGTCTTCCTCAGCAATCATATCTTCTAAGGTAAGATCAAGCTTATTTTTAATGATTTCGGTGCGACGTTCATCGCCATATTCTTCACGAATGGCAATCAACTCTTCGCGAATCACTTCCATTAAACGGCCTACGTTTTCAAGAATATTGATATATTCGGCAATGCGCTCAAGTACTTCGGCGTACTCTTCACGAATTTTATCCTGCTCCAAGCCAGTTAAGCGGTGCAGTTTCAAGTCTAAAATGGCTTGCGCTTGTTTTTCTGACAGCTTGTAGGTGTTGCCATGAAGCCCTAACTCTGGGTCAAGACCAATAGGCTTGCACGACACGTCGCCTGCACGAGAAATCATGTCTGCCACAACCCCTGGCACCCATGTTTTCTCCAATAATTTTTCTTTGGCTTCTGACGGGCTGGCTGAATTTTTAATCAGCTCAATCATAGGGTCAATATTACTAAGCGCAATCGCCAAGCCTTCTAAAATATGCGCACGAGAGCGAGCCTTACGAAGGTTGTATATAGTACGGCGAGTTACCACTTCACGGCGATGCTTAATAAACTCTTCAAGCAACTCACGCAAATTAAACAACCTAGGCTGATTATCAATCAACGCAACCGTATTAATACCAAACACCGTCTGTAACTGGGTTTGTTGAAACAGTTTGTTAAGAATTACTTCGGCCACTTCACCGCGGCGCACCGCAATGAACATACGCATGCCGCTTTTATCGGACTCATCTCGCAGCTCTGTAATACCATCGACTTTCTTGGTTTTAACCAGCTCCGCTATTTTTTCCAACAAGCGCGCCTTGTTCACCATGTAGGGCAATTCAGTGACAATAATGGCTTGCCGCCCATTAGACTCATTAGTCTCAATATGGGTGCGCGCGCGCATGTAAATTTTTCCGCGCCCAGTCAAGTAGGCGTCTTTAATGCCCTTGGCGCCATTAATAAAACCAGAAGTAGGGAAATCTGGCCCAGGGATATACTCCATCAACTCTTCAATGGAAATATCCTCATTATCAATCATTGCAACACAACCATTAATAACTTCAGTTAGGTTGTGAGGCGGGATATTGGTTGCCATACCAACCGCGATTCCTGAAGAACCATTCACCAATAACGTCGGGATTTTAGTTGGCATTACCGTTGGTTGCAGTTCACTTTCGTCGTAGTTGGGAGTGAAATCAACGGTTTCTTTATCTAGGTCAGCTAGGATTTCATGCGCGATTTTTTCAAGACGAATCTCGGTATAACGCATGGCCGCCGGTGAATCACCGTCAATCGAACCAAAGTTACCCTGACCGTCAACCAATGGGTAGCGCATGGAGAAATCTTGCGCCAAGCGCACAATAGTGTCATAGACAGCGGTATCACCATGCGGGTGATATTTACCAATTACATCACCAACAATACGCGCCGATTTTTTATACGGCTTATTGTAGTCATTATTGAGTTGCGACATCGCAAATAAAGCACGACGATGCACCGGCTTTAAGCCGTCTCGAACATCTGGCAACGCCCGCCCAACGATCACGCTCATTGCGTAATCAAGATACGACTGGCGCATCTCTTGCTCTAAATTGGCAGGTATGGTTTCCTTAGCGAATTGATCAGTCATTAGGCATTAATTTTAATGATTTTTTAACAGAAAAATTATACCCCAGAATCACAATGGATGCTGAACGATATCAAACAAGACCTCCACTAATACCAACCAACAAAAACACACAAACCAAAGAACCGCTCAACCAATTCGTAAAACGAATGCCGCTGTTCTACTCAAACCCTCTTTTGCAAATTAACCCCAGAGAGAAAATCTCGGAAGTCATTGAGCACCGAACACCAGCACCTGGCCAATGCTAGCGCCCACCACTGCTTGCGCCATTAGCCTTAGGCAGAATACTAATTACGTTTTCATTATTAAACCTTGCAATAGAAATTTGTACTGGTCGTCCCAAATGGTTACTCAAAGATTTATTTAATTTCCCCACGTAAATTGTGTAATTATCGGTAGCCGAGAACTCATCTTCAGAATAACTTTGAACGGAAAATTTAGATTCACTGATGTCACTTTTAATCAGACATTGATAATCAGAGCAAACAGGTTCTGAGTAAACAATACCAACGCCATAATCGGATGCAACATTAGATATTGCCGTGGATACGGCATCAGCCCGCTCAGCAACATAGCCATCCCCAGCCATCGCAAGTTGCAGCCTCTCATAAAAATCTTGGGCAGTCTCTGGTGGCTGGTTAGCATGCAAATAATCATCAACGCTTTCGTCAAACACATCATTAAAAGAGCTGCGCTTACTAGGTTTTTTTGAGGTAACGACCTCTATACTGTCAATTTCCTTGACCTGACTTTGTAAAGCCTTGTTATTCTCTTCTGACTCTCGAGTAGCCCAATAACCATTTAGATTATCATTTGGTCGAGCCATGGTTTGCATTTGATTAGAAAGCAATAACAGTTTTTTTTCCAAATCACCAATTGTTAATTGAAGCTGGCCTACTTCATTTCGATGCTGTCGATCAATCGAATAAACCATGCCCAGCATTATCAATATTGAAGCTGATATCCCAGCCACGACAATAAGACGACTCATAAATGGCATCCTTACTTTCTATTATTATGGTTTCTTGGGCAATTTACGCTACTGCTTTCTAATCACAAATAATTTAAGGCGCAGGGGAAAAGCTTGTGACCTCCGTAGGATTTAACACTATAATTTGCAACCTAACCCCTCTAGGTAGAAGACAAAATGCGGACATAAAGTTTTCGACATTAAAATTAGTTGGGTAATTTATCAATTCGGTAGAAAAGGAACTAAATTGGTTTTCATTTTGAGACACAGCACCTGAAAATATAGGCTGAAATGTGCCTAACAAAACCCCATTGGTACTCGGGTTTTGAGCTGAATCGGTTCCATTGCTTACACTAACATTACAAACAGTTTCATTTGCCACGGCTATAGGAGTATTCGCAGTACGAACAAAGCGCGCATATATTTCACCTGAAATTCTAGACCCTCCAAACCGGTTAGAGACCCAAGGCATGGGCGCAGGCCAACCGCAGTTTAATGCCACTGGGGCACTTGAATCTCGATTCCAAACACCATGAGCTAAATTTCTCACTGTCGCCTCATTATTGGTTCTAGTTTTACAGGCGATCCCAGGAATCACCACCCCATACTGTTCTATGTCTGATGTTATATCAGAGAGCGCTTGACCGTACGCGCTACTGCCAATGAAAAAAAAGCATAAAGTGAAAACAAAAAAAACACGACTAACTAGCAAAAAAAGACCCTTCATTTTGAAACCTCCGTTTACAAAAAGTATTAACTTTGAAAATATATTTAATGCCCCCTCCAACTACAACAGTATACTTGATTGACATAATTTGACAATTGTGAAATTACTGAAAATAAGGCATTTTTACATTTGACCTGGCGCGATGATCAAAACCGCTTTACCACTTCTGGCCACAACTCGAATTTTAAAAGGTTAGAATGAATCAGGCCAAACTTACTCTAAAGTGATAACGATTTATCATTGATGCAATTTATCTAAATGCGAAATGATTTCAAAATCCTTTGAAAACCAAGCAACTAAATTACTTTTCGCACAACTTGTAAGCTCAATATTTGTAAGATCAAACTCATCTGGGTCAGTGTAGTCTTCACGCCTAGACAATCCCAGTTCAACTTTCATTATTCTTGACAGTCTTTGACGGTCATCGAAATTACAAAAAAGCCAATTGTTTGAGCAATCGCTAATGGCGCTCAAATCAACTCCAGCAAAATACCAACTTAAATCTTGCCTTACTAACCTAAGAACCATCATGGCTCGAGAAGCTTGATATTGACTCTCTTTTTCTTCGAAACCCAATGCTTCGGCAAGATCATTAACTGTTTTATACCGGTCAAATAATGCAACCTCGTCTGCACTAGCGTTCTTTGAAGACAGCATTATTTGGCGTTTGCGCTCATTAAATGCACTAATGAATCGCCGTATTGGATCTCGGTATACAATAAGCACCCTCCACGACTGGTTTAGCCATTTTATTCGATGGTTTAATCCATGAAACTTTACACCAAGACCATTTTGAACTTCTATCGGAAGCTGGGAGCTAAGATAGGGCATGGAAGTACGCCCTAAATTCATCACCCTTAAGCGAAATATGTCTTTAGCTTCGTTATCAATACTGTCACCAGCCAACGCAAGTGGCTCATTCGACACAGAATCCATTAAATTAAAAGCCTTATCAAAATCTAAACCAAAATAATCAACTTCTCCATCATTTAATAAAATGACTTTATTACACAATTTACGAAGCAACTTTTCATCATGGGTTGCAATAACCAGTATTTGAGACTCAAGTTGTATTCGATTTAACACCCCACCAGACTTAGATTGATAATTATCAAGCGCACCAATCCACTCGTCTACAATCACTATTGGTTTTACAATTTGAGAGTTTAAGGCCAAATTGAACCTACCAGACATTCCGGCAGAGAGACTATTTAGAGGGTCTTTCCTTCTGCCTTGCATGCCAGCTTCCTTCAAACAGTTTTCGACAAATGAGCTGGCTTCATCTCCTACAAGCTGAAGACTATACGCTTTTAATAAAGCATTTTCCTCGAGCATTGCTTTACCCATTGTTCCAGACCTACGATTAAGCAGAACTAGCATCTCGCCTTGCGAGCTTATTCGTCCATTTGTAGGAGGAATAGCGCCAGCCAGCATTTTAAGCAAGGTAGATTTTCCACTACCATTTTTTCCGATGATGCCAAGCCTGTCTCCAGAGGTTAATTCAAAGCTAATATTCTTCAGGGCATGAATACTGTGAAAATCAGCTTTACCCGTTGATCCAAACTTCCCTTGCTCCGCAACCTTGTATGTGACACTGGCATTTTCTACTTTAATTTTAGATGGAGTCATGCTGCCGCTCTGTAACGCACCTTATTGAAACCGAAAACAAAAGCCAGCACTCCGACAACCAATACCAACATTGAGTATATGGGCGCGACCCAACGAACACTCTCTAAATAAAGTATTCCAGACAAAGAGTACCTTATCATTTCAAGTGGCGCAAAGAATGGATTAAACCATAAGAAGTCCATGTAACTGCCAAGCCGAGTAGGCTCCCAGATAATAGGTGTTGCTAAAAAAGACAGCCTCATTAGTGCAGAAATCAAATGCCTAATATCGGGCAAAAGCGTAACGGTAACTGCTGTTATAAGCGATATACCGACACACCAACAAAAAATTGAAATCAGTGCTAACGGAAAGAAAACAAGATGAGAAAATGCGTTTTGTGAAATAAAAAAAACTCCAAAAAACAATAACGGCGTGACCACAATTAAAGACATTGCTGAATTAGCGATCTTTTCAAAAAGCACATAAGAGATCGGAAGAGCACCATCAGCTCCCATTTGAGAAAATCCTTTGGCCGATTTATTTACAGTACTTGAAATTAGCTGCCAAAATGGGTAGCCACACAGCAAAAATAGATAATAATGAATACCTAAACTATTTTTCAGAACAACTCCCCAAATGGTCCCAAGAACTGCAACAACCAAGATTAATGATAGGTTAGGCCATAAAAAGCCAAGCTTTGTACCACTAACAGACAATCTAAAACTCAAGTATGACTTGAATAACCAGTAACGCCATAATTTGACACTTAACAACAGGTCGCGAATGCCACCGCGCATGAAAGTATAGTGTGTCACCAAAACATCCTCATTATTAGGCTCCAAGTGTTTTCTTATATACATTCATCGTTTTCGAAGACATCACTTCTGCATTAAATTTTTTTTCAAAGGCACCTCTTGAAGCCAATGACTGTTTTTTTCGAATAACTGGATTATCTATTAATTTTTGAATAGCGTTTGCCAATCCTTGATAGTCTCCTCGTTCGACAAGCAGTCCATTCTCATCATGAGATACAATTTCAGGGACTCCTCCAACTCTTGTGGCAACCATCGGCAGCCCGGCTCTAGCAGCCTCAATCAAAGCAATTGGAAGCCCCTCCCAATCGGAACTTAAGACGAAAACATCACTATCATTCAAATCCTTAGTAACATCAGTTATTTCTCCGCGAAAGGTCACTACATTCTCGAGATTTAAGCGAGACACCTCTTTTTTTATATCTTTTTCCAGAGGGCCATAACCAAGAATGCGCATTGAAACATCTCCATTTAAGAGACTTAATGCTTTAACCATGCATTTAACATTCTTCTGCTTAGCAAATCGAGTAACTGTTATCAACTCAACAGGAGAGGAAGAACTCCATCCCTTCATATTTAGAGCAACATTGGGAATTCCGTTATGTATCACTGAAAAATTAGTGTCTTGCTTTAAAATTCTTTTTTTTATACCAAGGTCACAATCGTATTGTGACACCAAGATGTAGCTGGCAGTCAACCTCGACAACACTCTTTCCATTAACAATGAAAATGAGCGCTTAATAAATGAATTCCCCTCAGAAAAAGCCCACCCATGCACTGTATAAACAACTGGTTTTTTCGCAATTCGACCCGCAATTCGACCCAATGTTCCAGCTTTTGCAGAGTGCACATGGATTAAATCAGGCTCTACTAGTTGAATTAATTTATAAATACTCTTAAGAGCTTTTATATCTGTCCAAAATGAAACCTTTCTTATCAAGTTCTCTACAATACTGAAAGGCACATCAAACTCTTTGCATTTTTCAGTAAGATAGCCCTCCCCCCCAGTTACTACGTGGAAGTCTGCACACTGAGTTTGAGGGCCAGCCATTAAATATTCGACATGCTTCTGCGCGCCAGCCCGATCAGAGGAAGTGATAATAACAAGAACTCTTGTTTTACTTTTATTCATCCGTTTTTTCGGGGCTGGCATTAATCGAGTTTAGCTTTTGAAAAAGTCGGCCAAGAGGAGCTCTTGGCCGAAACACTGCAATTATTTTCACCCCCCTTACAACAAGTTGGCCAAAAATAGAATCACAAACTGTGTTGTAAAGGCTTGCTATTAACCCCAATTCTTTCTTTAGGTCAACGATATTTTCTTCACATTCAAGAAGCTGGCTTTCTCTAGATAACAACATTGAGCTTTGTTCACACAATTTCTCTTTTTGAATTCCTAACTGCTGAATACTGATATCTAATTCATCGGTTTTACGAGATGTTACACGCTCTAAATGTCGAACTTGCTTTCTTAAGGATGTATTTCGCTCTGTCATGGCCTTCATCTTTTCGCTTGTAGTTGCATCGACCATTTTGCCGGTACCGGCATCAAAACCTTTTTCTGCGAAATCAGTTAAAATACTCAAAGATGAAATAAGGCTTTCAGAAAAATCAATTTTACCGTTTATATCATTTTTCGACAGACGTTCAAATAACGTCAATTGAGACATTGTTAAGCTTGTAAGCTCACGACTAGTCTCGGCCCCATGTACAAGAGACTTGTCTGCCATTGAAATGTTTATATTTTTATCATCAATACCTAAATCTAATTCTTGATTCAGTCTTTTTACTTCCTTTAAGGGGTTGGAGATCAAGTCATCAAAAAATAAAACAGAACGCTTGCAAACATTCGATCCGTTGAGCCCTTGAATATTATAATATTCCCAAAGAGCTAAAGCCCCATTAAAAGGATATCTCTGTCGGCGAACATACGATTCAGCAACATCTAACGGATGACGATATAAAAAAACGACCTTTATATCTTCTAAAAATGGAGACCAAATAGGGAGTGTTAAACAGAAACGAGGGTCTTTTAATACCCGTACTTGGTCTTTTTTCAACCCTCTACATAACTCATTTATTTTTTTTTTTTGTAAAGAGTTAGCTTGTAATGTTGCCTTTGTATTTGGTAAGGAACTACTAAATGGTTCAGATTTCAACAATGATTCGTTAAAATCTACTACATCTCTCCTTTCAAAATATCCTGTTTTATTATGTTCATCCCCTGAAATCAGACTAGAGTCACCACCAGCACTATACCCATTATCATGTAGTATCCCAGCCAACAGGGATGACCCTGAACGGTGCATTGAAAGCACAATAAGCATAAAAAATTAAGTTTACTTAAATATAAAAATACAGGTTATTTTTAGAAAAACTGCTAGCGAAGTTTACCATACACATATCTGGCAAGCGGATAAAGGCTAGGAAATCGATTAACTAGTTTCCTACCTATTGAAACCACCTTATTTGGAAGACGGACATCTGAGGTAGCCACATTATCAGCATTTTTGGCTTTTTTCTTTATCCAAGGCCCGTGAATAAACCCCATTCCTTGTGCATAACGAACAACATTTGCAAGATCAGGGTGCAAACCTTGGACATATGGGTCAGACATTCTAACTCGCCCAGCATACAAATTATATTGATTATGACGCATTCTTACTTCATTAATTCGATACCAATATAACGCCTCGGGAACTAAAAGCACCTTCATACCAGAAAGGATCGCCCGAGTAAAAAACTCACTATCATCCAGACCTACCTTATAGTGCTCTGAGAACCCTCCCAATTTTAGAAGGGCATCTTTTTTTGCAAAACAATTACTATCTCCATAAGGGTTTCGAACCAAGGCCATCGCCAAATTTTCTCCGTGAAACACAATACGACGATTATTACCATTGCTTGCTATTGGGCGCTCAGAAGAAAAAGAATCTGACCAACATGTCATTATTTCAGCTTTAGAAAATTTAGCCACTCTAACAAAAGTTTCTATCTCACTTGGTTTAGCCTCATTGTCATCATCCATAAAGAGAATGAATTCACCGTTAGCTTTAGATATACCTTTATTCCGAACAGCCCCTAAATATTTATTTCTTTGACGAACAACCCTAACTGGAAATCGATACTGTCGATTTTCAATTTCATCGAGTATCGCAATAGCTGCATCATCAGTACTTCCATCATCAACAATAACTATTTCCACATTTTCATAGCTTTGCGCTTGAATAGATTCAATAGCGTTGTTTAACAATGGCCCTCGATTATGATGAGCCATACAGACCGTTACCAATGGGCTTTTGTTTTCTACTTCATCTACTGGTGGTAAGCCCTCCTGATCTGCCGCCCACAAGTGCCACTGCATCCAATCCGCTATATTTTGCGAAAAATCAAATGAGGGAGTAGCAACAACGCAACCTTTAGTCAAAATTTTCTCAATGCAACTACTTAAAGATGATGGGGTTGGAGAAAATAGCACATCGACTTTATCTTCACTTGAAATAAGCTCATGCCCGCCACCAGCATCACTTGTAATAAAAGGGATACCTAAAGAAAGACACTCATAAACCCCAAACGGACTATTATCCATCAATGATGGCATTACAGCCACTCTTCCGGAACCTTCTTCAGAAAGATAGGCTAAGGCTTCCTGCTGATGCTTGTCACTCAGTACAGTCGCTTTAATCTCTAATTGACTCTCTAATCTTGCCAACTGTTTTTTAAAATTAAACCCAGCTCTAGGCTTACCCAAGAAAGTTATCTGAGGTATATCGGCATTTTCGTTAAATACACCTCTAGCTTTTAGTTGAATAAGAGCATCTATAAAAAAGTGTATTCCTTTTCTGGGTTCAAGTCGCCCAAAGAATACTAATTCTTTTACGTTATCTAATTGGTTAAATTTTCGGGCAACTAAATCTTCGACTGGAAATATATTCGGCTGAACATAGGTTACACCTTCAGGAAGATCATAGCCTTGATCTTCCATCCAGTTCAAAAGGTATTGACTTCCGCAAATCACGTAGTCAGCCATCTCAACCGAGCGCCGCTCCATAAACATAGTGGTTAATGTCTTTATATCTGCAATAGGCTGCGCATTTCCAATGTGATTCCAAAGTGTAGGGCTAGAACATTTTATGACGAATTTTGTACCTTGAAAGTGCAAACCAGTTTGTTTAGCTTGCAGGCATAAATAAGCATTTGCACACCACTCAGAGGCATGGACTATATCAAAGTCACCATCTCGCTTCTTCAACCATTCATATGCTCGATAAGGAGTGTGCATACCTCCGGCAGTAGGCCCTTTTTGAATAGAAACCTCAGGCTCACCAGATGCCACAAAATTTATACCTAACTCACGATAATAGTCACTCCAGTAACCAAGCGTCTTGTCTACACAACTGTTAATCGTATATAAAACTGTAACCTCATGGCCAGCACTCGCCAAAGAACGAGCAGCATAAGTATAAGCTGTGCCTATACCCCCATTTTTCACAGGCCCCACAAAGTCTTGAGTTAAAATACAAATCCTTAATGGCTTAAATTTTGGAGAGTTTGATCCTACAACCTCCTTTAAAGCTGGAAACTTACGGCTGGATATAGCAGCCCCAAAAACATCACTTCGCGTTCTAGGGTGAATAAACGGCGAATCATTTTTTCCAGTCATAATTATCCCACAAATCTTGAATCCCTTGTTCTAGACTCACCGAGGGTTCAAAGCCTAACACTTGTTTTGCATATTTGTAATCGGCAAAATTCCTATCAACTTCACCTTTTCTAGCTGCCAAATATTCAATTGGATGCTCCGGCTTACCCGCAGCACTGCGCACAACACCAGCAAGCTCACTTAGAGAAACTTCTCGACCTGCTGCCAAATGAAGCACATCATTACTTACCGAATTATTATTCAAGGCCAGCTCAATTCCACGAACCAGGTCAGAAACATGAATATAGTCTCTTGATGATGACCCATCACCATAAATCAAAAATGGTTCATTATCTTTTACAGCGTGAAAAAATTTATTTATAACCCCGGTTTTATGATAACTATTAGGCCCGTATACATTAGCGAACCTAAGACAAACTGTATTCAAATCAAATGATTTGGAATATGCGTGACAATAGGCTTCACAGCACAGCTTGCCAGCTCCATAAGGTGAGATAGGTTTGGGCAACGAAGCTTCATTTACAGGAGGTTGAGCATTTCCAATCAATGCTCCACCAGTTGAAGAAAAAACCACTTTTTCAACATTACTTTCGACACACAAATTCAAAACATTAAATGTGCCAAGCACATTCATTTCAAAATTTGTTCTTGGGTCTACAATAGACTCTACAACTGAACCATACGCAGCAAGATGAACTACATGACTTATGCCAGAAAAAGCATCTCTACAACTTTCAGTATCTCTTATATCAGCCTCAACAACCTCAACGTCACTCAAGCTAGATATATACGAAAGGCGGCCACGACTCATATTATCCAACACACGAACAGAAGCCCCATTTTCATGGAGCCTCTTAACTAAATTTGAGCCTACAAACCCAGATCCACCGGTCACTAGAACCTTATCCACACTAAAACTCCTAACACGCTCTTTCAGGTAAAACACATGTTAATTTATAGCAAAAAACAATAAATTACTGCTGCACAAAGACATTTTCAACAAACAACCAGTTGAAAATTACTTCCATTTAGAAACGCAAGGAATTTTACTCAAGTCACAGCGGTTTTTATACTTTGAAGCAATCTCTTGAACTTCCTCAAGCAAGCCCTCATCTAATGTAGTTGGATTTAATCCCAACTCTAGAAATTGGTCATTTTTCACATGCAGATCATTTTCTGCATCTTCATTACGAGGATTTTCCAAATTTTCTATCTCAGCACCCGTCATCGCCTGTATTTTAGCCGCCAAATCACGCACTCGATGAGTCTCAGTTACTTGATTGAAAATCTGCGCTCGTTCCCCTTTGCTTGGAGGATTATTGACAGCAAGCTCAATACATTTAACCGTATCTGATATATGTATAAACGCTCTAGTCTGACCGCCAGTACCATGAACAGTAAGAGGATAATCAACAGCAGCTTGCATTAGAAACCGATTCAAAACAGTCCCATAATCGCCATCATAGTCAAATCTATTAATCAATCGTTCGTCTTTCTTAGTTTGTTCAGTCTGAGTTCCCCAAACAATCCCCTGATGTAAATCAGTTACACGAAGCTGATCATTCTTAACATAGTAAGCAAAGATCAACTGATCCAAGGTCTTAGTCATATGATAGACGCTACCTGGATTCACTGGATAAAGAACCTCTTGATCAATGAGCGTTCCTTCATCAGTAGCCACCTTTATTGACAAATACCCTTCTGGTATCTTCATTCCAGCAGTACCATATCCATAAACACCCATAGTACCTAAGTGCACAACATGCGTATCTTGGTTATTCTCAACAATCGCAGCAGTGAGGTTATGTGTCGCTCTAATATTATTATCAACAGTATAGCGCTTATGCTTAGCACTCTTCATCGAATAAGGTGCCGCACGCTGTTCAGCGAAATGCACAACCGAATCAGGACTCCAATCACTCAAGAGCTGCCTCAACTCTTCATAATCTTCAGCAACATCTAGATTAGTAAATTCTATTTTATTACCTGACACTTCTTGCCAGGCTTGCAGCCTAACTCCGATGGGAGATATAGGCGTTAATGAATCAGCCTCTAACTCATTATCAATATTTCTACGAGATAGATTGTCTACGATATGAACTTCGTGCCCTTTTTCTGACAAATAAAGCGCACTTGGCCAACCACAAAATCCATCACCACCTAAAATTAAAATTTTCATTTACTAATCTCTAATATTTCGACTTACTAGCCAATCAAAAAACGTGAATAAGTTTGACATTATCACAACATTTACAGTTGCGCGATTATACAGTTTTTTAAACAGAGATAAATACGACGAAGATAAATTAAGATGACATTCTTTTTAAACAAACCGCGACAGAGAAAGTATAATGACTATTTTTACACAAGCAAAAATCCTATGACCACCCCATTTATTGATCTAAAGACTCAATATATCGAAAACAAAAGCTCTATTGACGCGGCCATACAAAAAGTACTGACACACGGCCAATACATCATGGGGCCAGAAATCGAAGAGCTAGAAGCCAAACTCGCCGCTTACGTTGGGGTTTCCCACGCCCTAACTTGCTCAAGCGGGACTGATGCTCTAGTTTTACCAATGATGACAAAGGGCTTAACAAGGTCAGACGCAATTTTTACGACCCCGTTTACTTTTTTTGCCTCAGCCGAAGCAATCACCCTTGCTGGGGGAACTCCTGTATTTGTTGATATCGACCCAGATACTTACAATATTGACCCAAAGTCACTAGCAGAAAAGATAGAAAAAATTAGCAACGAGGGAATATTGACTCCTAGAGGTATTTTAGCCGTCGACCTATTCGGAATAACAGCAAACTACGATGAAATTCAAAAAATTGCCAATACCTACAACCTATTCGTGATTGAGGATTCAGCCCAAAGCTTTGGCGCCAACTATCGTGGGAAAAAAGCATGCAGCTTTGGAGATGTAGGGACTACCAGCTTCTATCCAGCCAAACCACTTGGGTGTTATGGCGATGGCGGGGCCATATTCACAAACGACTCCAGCATGCATCAAGAAATGATTTCATTACGCGTGCACGGCCAAGCTCATTCAGGCAACAAATACGATAACACCAGAGTTGGCTTAAATGCGCGAATGGACACAATTCAAGCGGCTGTACTTCTAGAGAAAATTAAATTTTATGAATCAGAGCTGCAAGCAAGAAACGCAATAGCTGATTTGTACTCTGCTCGCCTACAAGAATACGTAAAAACTCCCATCGTACCAAATGAACAAACGAGCGTCTGGGCTCAGTATTCCATACAAGTCCCTGACAGAAAAAAGGTTTGCAACACATTACAAGAAAACAACATACCGTTCGCTATTTTCTACCCAACCCCCATACACTTGTCCACAGCATATGCTGAATTAAAGTACAAACCTAACGATTTCCCTGTAAGCGAAAGCGTAGCAGGAAAAATTTTAAGCCTCCCCATGCATCCCTACCTCAAAGAAGAGCAAATCGAAACAGTCTGTGACACCATAATAAATTGCTTAGCGAATTGAGAAACTTAAATGGGTTTTGGAACAATAAGAAAAATTCGCAGTTTAATTATATTAGGGTGTGATATTGCGGCGGCCATATGCATATTTTCATTGCTCTACTACGTAAGACTAGACCGCCTGCCTGACTATTCATCAGTAGATTTATGGCTAATTACATCCACATTTATTACAACACTATACTTATCTGGAACATACTTCAGGAAGTGGAGTAATTCCGCTCCTGCTTTGCCAATTCGCACATTCTTTATTTGCTTGAGCGGAGGAGCAATTTGCATACTATGGGTCTACTTGTTAGGCCCACTTGAATTCAACAATTATTTTGGTCGGGGTGTTTTACCTGCCGGCACTATCTTCATGGGCATCACCACCACGCTCACTCGATACACCGTGAACAAAATTTATCACCATCAAGAAAAAGAGGTATCTCTTTTATATCTTGGCTATTCTAGATGCTGTGATGCTTTTTTGGGTGAACTCAAAAGCCATTCAGAAACTCGTTCGGTGCACCTTCTTAGTAAAGCTCAACCAAAACACCACATCGAAAATCTTGAGCTAATCAACGATGAATTAAATCAAAAAGTTTTGGCTGAAAACTGGCAAGCTATCATTATTGACCCTCAAAAAAAATTAAACTCGAGAGAGAGAAACCTTCTAATATCAGCAAGATTATCAGGCACTCCAATTATACCTCTTGCTGATTACTATGAGTTAAACTGGCACATGATTCCAGTAAATCATATAAGTGACGAATGGTTTCTTCGCTCTCAAGGCTTTTCAATGGTAGAAAACTCTGCATCACAAAGGGCAAAGAGAGCAATAGATGTGACTATCGCAATTACGCTGCTAATAGCATTATCGCCAGTCGTTCTGGCTTTCGGCCTATTAATCAAAGCTTCATCAAAAGGCCCAGCATTATTTAAACAAACAAGAGTTGGTCAACACGGCAAGCTTTTCACTATTTACAAACTCCGCACCATGCGTAATGATGCGGAAAATAATGGTGCGCAATGGGCTACAGAAAAAGACCCCAGAATTACGCCCATTGGACGTTTTCTAAGAAAATCTCGCTTAGATGAGCTACCCCAATGCTGGAACGTTCTTGTTGGCGATATGAGCATAGTTGGTCCACGACCAGAAAGACCTGAGTTTACATCCAAACTATCAGAATCCATACCCTACTATGACTTAAGACACACAGTCAAACCTGGAGTTAGTGGCTGGGCACAAGTCATTTTCCCATACGGAGCATCGACAGATGACTCCCTAAAGAAACTGCAGTATGAACTCTACTACATAAAAAACCAATCATTACTACTCGATCTCAACATCCTGATAAGAACAACATTTACGGTTTTCCAGAGAGCAGGAAGATGAAAGGCTCTAAATGCTAACAGACCTATGTCACAACAATGACACACACAGACTTACAAAAAGGCATCATGCATAAAACCCTAGTTAAACGAGCTTAGACACAAAACCTAACGCCTCAAAAGCAACAATCTAGCATCCATTATGATTACAACACAGTACTCATATGATTTATTTACAGAATAATGATAAACACGTTAAAATATTAATTAGAACAAACACATAAAAATCTAAGAACGCAATATTAAAACTCCAGTATTCTCACTAAGTCATTTCAATTACCTCTTCATCAGATATGAATATTGATTTGTCGTTGACCAAATATCAACAACAATTAAAGAGTCTCAATATTAGATAACTAAATCTTTAACTAATCAAAAAGAAAGTGAAAATTCGGACAGAACCCGAATTTCTAGAGAATAAAATTGCCTGACGAAACCCTACATAAATTTAAAAAAATTCCAGCGATACAAGGACTAAGGGCTCTTAGTCTTATCACGGTATTAATCTTTCATATTGATCACAACATACTGCCTTCCGGCTATCTTGGAGTCGATGCATTTTTCGCAATTAGCGGATTCGTCATTACTTTATTAATCTATAGAAGAAAATACGACAACACTTTTACTTATCAAGACTTTTATTTATCTAGAGTAACTCGCTTATTACCCTCTCTATTTACCACCATTCTGTTCACTCTCATCATTTTTCGCGTAACCTTTGGCATAAATAATGATTTGATACATTTAGCCAACTCAGCCATAGCCGCTACGCTTTCTGTCTCGAACATTTACTTCTTCCTAGATTCTGGATACTTCAGCAGCGACTCGATTTATAAACCGTTATTACACACATGGTCATTAGGAGTTGAAGAGCAATTTTACTTACTTTATCCAGTGTTTGTCGGACTTTTATTACGTTATGGCAACACAGCAACAAACATTAAAATCATTTTGCTGATTTGCCTAATATGTTTGTCGATTAACTTTTGGAACAGCTCATTACAGGCAAATCACGTTTTCTATTTATCACCATACAGAGCTTACCAGTTTTTACTCGGCGCTTTTTTTGCTTTTGCGGCCATAAGATGCAAAGACACCAAGTTCAAGAAAATAAACAAAATACTGCTTCATTACGCTCTTCCCACTACTTTAATTATATTTTGCACTCAAAGCTATGCGCCGGGAAAAGAGCAAACCTTAATACAGTTCATGACCGCTCTTTTAGTTAGCTTTGGCTGCTTCCTTTCGACAAAAAAAAACTCACATAGTGAAAAAGGTTTTTTAAGCAATACTCTGCTAGTAAAAATCGGTGACTATTCTTATTCAATTTACCTTGTTCATTGGCCAATTATTGTGTGGCTATTTTATTTTTCAAAAGGCAACTATTACCAATCAATAGAGTTAAAAGGAATCGCATTAATTGCAAGTTTCCTATTGGGTATGGTGCTTTATCATTTCATAGACAACCCCCTACGACCAACTGGACAAAAGAAAAATCAGCGGAAAAATGCACTGATCATCACTATATGTTTAGCACTAAGCTGTTTAGTATTATCACTTTTTTATAAAATAGAAGCTCATAAAAAATATCAATCTAACGAAATGGGTGTGATTGACGCAGCTCAATTAAAAGCCTTAAAGAAAAAAAAGATGAGTGATTTGTCGTGTCATATTCCATTAAAACGCTACCTCAACAACACACAAAAATTTCAAGAAGAGTGCTTCGAAAAAAACACAAAAAATACACAACACATTTTATTAATCGGTGACAGCCTCAACAATGGCATAAGAGTGACTTTTGATAATCTTAATAACAATTTTCTAATCAACAGCATTACACTAGCAGGCTGTCCTCCATACTTTGGCAAAAATGATAAACAAATCAAATTAATGCAAAGGAACTTAAAAGCTTGTAGAACGCCGTCAGGGTTTCCATGGTCTAAAACACTACTAAAAAATTTGCTACATAAAGGCGACTATGATGCCATTATTATTTCAGGAAACTGGTATGCAAAAAATCTGACTCTCGAGGAAATGTCATCATCCTTGAAAGAAATTAATAACCTTGGTAAACCAATATATCTTTTTGGTATAAGGCCGTTTTTCAAAGAAAGCATACCTAGGTTACTAGAATCTCAAGCCACAAAGAAAATACCTTCTGAAATAAGCACTAACATACTACATCATCGGCGAAGTAACTTTTCTCAAAAAGATTACAACGAAAAATTAAAACAATCAGCAAACAGCTTTAGCAACATAATATTTTTCGACATATACGACACATTATGTCCCCATAAGTGCAAAATTACTGATGAAAACCAAAACTCACTTTATACTGACAATTCTCATTTGAGCGTTTTTGGGGCTAGCTTTTTAGCGAATTCACCTAAAACAAAAAAATTAGCTCAACAAATAGTTAACGTAAGTAAATAATATTTTTGATCCCTGAAAGAACTCACGTAGAAAAACTATACACATTCAATTGATTCGTTAAATATAAGCTTCAGACTACCCGTTTTTCTGGAAAACATAAAGCGTGACACTTTTTATTACTATGTTTGTAACAAGCTCATTTATTGATGCAATTTCTTACAGTCGACATAAACGTCAAATTTATAGAGGCATAGCGAATCCATATATGACTGATTCCTATTAACTAAACCACAGTTCACCTGAATGACTTCGAACAATTCATCGCTATAATTTCAAAGTCATAACAAACATTAACACTTCGGATACAAAGCTTTTAGTCCTAAGTTAACCCTCCCCAGAGCGCGGCTACTCAATAAACTCAAGAATTTGGCTTCCTATTGACTCTATAAAATACTGTGAGCCTCTGACATTTAAATGGTTATCGTCTAAATAGACAGAATTTCCCTTGATAACAGTTTTACAAATTTCATCGGCTTTAGAGCATAAAAACTTTGACGGCAATATTGGCAATATACGCTCGCTCTCAAGCCCAGCAATGACGTCGTTGGTGAAGTTTAATCTGCCCATTGCATCATTATACGCCACCTTTGATTGGCATCTCTTTTTCAACCTTTCATTGCTTATAAAGTATTTAGGGACACGATCACACCCTTGAATATTTTTTCCTAGCACTGGAACTTGACCAATTACTATCACTTTCGGTTTGCTTTTAGAGTTAGATATCTCTAGTGCCGTATAAGCGAGCTTGTTTTTGAACGTCTTTCGAGCGGCCTCCAATGTAAAAACAGGACTATCTAGATCAACCAAAAAATCTCGACGGAATTCTCTTGTCGGAGTATAAAATGTTGGCTCTGTAAGCAAAGCCCACCGAGAAGCCAGAATTATCAAATCAAACTCGTTCTCTTTTACGTATTTTTGCCACTTAGAAACCAATGATTTGCAGTGACTTTCCTTATGACTAAGTCTTTTAAATTTAACATCGTAAGCTTTATATGCTCCCCATATTGGCGGACAGCCACTAAATGTCCAGGACTCAAATGAAAGATTTTTTTCTTTACCCAGCCTTCTTAAGCCTGTATTCAAATGGCCTGCATGACTATCTCCCAACAAAAGTATTTTCTTGGCGTCACTTGAACTACTCCCGTAAGTACACCGCTTCTCTTTAATTTTAGGATTACTATTTTCTACCAGTTCACAATTTATTTTTGACATTAAACCAGTATCGAACTTAAATTTAATGCGCGATGGCAACCCATTTAACGAAATAATTAAGGCTGACGCTACAAGGATCGATATAACCGAAGTTGCTGTTAAAAGATAAAACTTATTGTTATTTTTTCTTACATTGAATCGGAATTTTGATTCAACTAAATAATACATAAAGCCAGCAATAATCAATGTCAAAAGTCCAAGAAAAAATTTTTCTATGCTTGAAATTTGATCGAACTTCCAATAACTATAAAGCACCCAAATCGGCCAATGAACAAGATAAATTGAATAAGAAACTTTACCGAGCCATACCATTACTGGGTTTGCTAGAAAAAAACGTGAGGACTTACTGTCTCTTGTTAAAATTATAAGTGCAGCCCCAATGCATGGCAACAATGCACTAACCCCAGGAAATAGCGTTGATTTGTCATAAAACATCCCTGAATATAGAATCATTGAGATTCCTAAAATCGTTATAAATATTTCCAAAGCATTATTGATATTTCTTTTAGGGAAATATACTAATATTGCGCCTATAAGAAACTCGTAAATTCTTGCGTGAAACCAGTAAAATGCTTTCGATGGTTCCGAATGGATTAATGATTCTGTGTAAAATAAGCTGGCTATTAAAAAAACTGAAAAAATAAGCGCCTGCGTATATCGACGTTTAGTCGTTTTTAATATTAGAACAAGAGCTGCAGGCCAGAACAGGTAGTACTGCTCTTCAACAGAGAGAGACCAAAAATGAAGGAGAGGTTTAAAAATTGCATCTACATCAAAGTAGCCTGCTTCGCTCCAGAAGTATAAATTTGCAACAGAAAGTGTCGCTGAAATTGAAGACCTGCTTGCTAGCTCCAAGTGATCTGGAGAAAGAAGCAACATTGAAACTACTAGAGTAATTGCTATCGTCGCTAGGAGTGCGGGATAGAGGCGCCGAATTCGAGAACGGTAGAAGCCCCAAAAAGAAAATGTTTTAAGTTCAATGCCAGATTGAATATTTCTTGTAATTAGGTACCCCGATATAACAAAAAATACGTCGACTCCTACAAACCCACCAGCAAGCTTTTCAAAATCAAAATGAAATAGTACGACAAGTAGAACTGCAAGTGCCCTTAAGCCATCTATAGCAGGAAAATATTGTTTAGCTGAATTATTATTCACAAACTTTGAGTCCATTTAAAAGCTAAGCTTTTTAATACAAGAAAAAACCGAAAACATTAATAATGGTATTCGTTTTTAGTATGACTATTTAGCAGAAGAAGGGTGGTAG
>CALINO010000022.1 GCA_938045295.1 uncultured Arenicella sp. | reverse complement strand
GGCGGTTTGGCCGATCGTTTTGGTAACCTTAAGGTGATACTAAGTTCAGTACTGATTTACGCATTAGGCATGCTGTGGATGGCTTACTCATCACAAGCGTGGGCGCTGAATATGTCAGCCGGTGTGTTTGTTGGCGCTGGGGTGGCCGGCACTTCGTTTGGTATTATATTGCCCGCGTTAATGCGAGCCGTACCAGAAGAAAGAAGGCAATGGGTGGCCGGCGTGGCCACCGCTGCTGGGTCAATGGGCCAGTTCGTTTTAATCCCCTTCTCACAGGTGCTGATTGACTTGTTTGGTTGGTTTTCGTCCTTACAAATTTTATCAGCCATCACCTTACTGATGCTGTTTTTAGCCATTCCATTAGCACCCTATTCTGGCGCCAATGAAGCTAACGAAATGACGGTAAAGCAATCAATGGGCGAGGCACTCAAAGAAGCCTTTAGCCACAAAGGTTATATTTTGCTAGTGATAGGCTTTTTTGTTTGCGGCTTTCATTTAGCCTTCATTACCGTGCATATGCCGGCGTATTTAACCGACTTAGGCTTCAGCGCCAAAATAGCCGCGTGGAGCTTAGCCATCATAGGCATCGCCAATATGGTTGGCGCGTATGTGTCGGGAATGTGGTCTGGCCGATACCCTAAACAATCTATGCTGGCGTGGATATACCTGCTGCGTGCGCTGGTCATTGCCATCTTTATCATCATGCCACCCACCCTGTATTCAGTGGTGTTTTTTAGCATTGGCATTGGCCTGCTTTGGCTGGCAACCATTCCGCCTACGTCTGGCTTAGTGGCGGTTATGTTTGGCACTCGCTATATGGCGCTGTTGTACGGCATTGTGTTTCTATCGCACCAGCTGGGCAGTTTTAGCGGCGTGTATCTGGGCGGTTATTTATACGAGCAGTCAGAGGCGTTTAAAATGGTCAGCACCTTTTGTGGGCAATACCTAGGCTTTTCTACCTACGGCGATGCCTCGCGCTACGACTTAGTGTGGCTAATCAATATATTGCTAGGCGTGCTGGCCGCCGTCATTCACTTGCCCATTAAAGAAAAAGCGGTTGGCAAACTGGCAATGGCGTCAAGCTGAGTACTTTTTGTACTCAGCTTGTTATTAGCAAATTGTTAGCCAGTGATTAGTCAATGATTACCCACAGCGCTATTCTTGCATGCTGATGTAGTTTGGCATGGCTTGAATGCGGCTTACCCACTGCTCAATGTGCGGGTACTGCGATAAATCAAACCCACCTTCATCCGCAACGTGAGTGTATCCATACAGCGAAATATCGGCCGTAGTGAGCCTGTCACCAGTTAAAAACGGCGTCTGCGCCAGCTGGCCTTCCATGACCTTAAGCGCTTTGTGGCCACCCTCTTGCTTGGCCTCATAATCCGCTCGCCGATCTTCAGGTAAGCCAAGGTACTTAGCAATAAAGCGCGCCACGGCAATATAAGGTTCATGGCTGTATTGTTCAAAGAACTGCCATTGCTGAATTTTGGCATACTCGTAAGGGTCGGCCGATAAAAAAGCGGTACCGGATGCCAAGTAGTTCAATATGGCATTTGATTCAGACACACAGCGACCATCGCTCAGTTCTAACAACGGAATTTTGGCATTGGGGTTTTTCGCCATAAACGATTCGGAACGAGTCTCCCCCTCTAATATATTCACATGAATCCAGTTGTGTTTAATATCAAGCAAAGCGGCAAGCAGTTTGATTTTGTAGCAATTGCCCGATTGAATATCACCGTAAATGTTCATTTAAAACTCCGTGTGTGTGTTCAGTCTTGCAAAATTGTACATCAACAATCAAACGCTGTGTGCTTGGTCTGTAAAAAAACAACACACACCATCAAAGCAAATTGATCGGACTATGAGATATATTGGCAACGACTAAATCTCACGTGTCAAGCAATTGAATGACAAGACAACGGATAACGTGTTTTGATTGAAGCCAATCAACGTTTGAAAAAAGACAGAAATGGGAAAGAAAAGAAGGAATGGTGCCCGGGGCCGGACTTGAACCGGCACGCTGTTGCCAGCGCAAGATTTTAAGTCTTGTGTGTCTACCAATTTCACCACCCGGGCATGGGTATTGTGTGCAGGCGGTTAACCTGGTTCTGATTCATTCAAAGCTTTTTACAGCCTTGAGCTGATCTATACAATCTTGAGCTCGTGCGACCGAGGTCGCCGAATGCGCTAGCATTACTCGCGAATGTAATGGAGGCTCGAACCGGAGTCGAACCGGTGTACACGGCTTTGCAGGCCGCTGCATAACCACTCTGCCATCGAGCCGCGTTACCTTGCTTTACTTACTTTGTGTTTTTAAAACTTCAAATAAGCACTGCAATATCAGCTGGCGTAGTGTAACTCAAAGTTATTCACCTGTGGCAAAAAAACGCTCGCCTAAGTGCAAATAATTTTATGTCTTACGCCGTTCTCATTTCACAGTAAACGCTTTAAAACGTTGGCGTGAAGTGAGATAAAAAAAACGGGAAAAGTAATTACTTTTCCCGTTTTTTCAATTTGGAGCGGGAAACGAGATTCGAACTCGCGACCCCAACCTTGGCAAGGTTGTGCTCTACCACTGAGCTATTCCCGCTGAAGTGGTGTGCATTATATGTAGAAAAAAAAATCCGTCAATCATTGTTTTCACTTTTTTGAAAAAAAGTTTTTTCTTAGTCTGAACGAACCGCTTTATAGGCGGCGCTAAGGTAGATACTCATTGACCACACCGTCAATACACCCGCTATATACAACAAAATTTCACCAATAAATAATACCGGCAAACCAATAAAGTCTTTGGCGTACAGCAAACACCCAATGGCCACCATTTGTATGCCGGTTTTATACTTGCCCACCACCGACACGGCCACATTGGCTCTTTTCCCAAGTTCAGCCATCCATTCGCGTAAAGCCGATACGGTAATTTCTCGGCCGATAATGACAATCACGGTAACAACAAACCAAAACTGTGAGTGCATGGCTTCTTTGATTTCACTATTGGTGGCCACCAATATCAACATAATAGCCACCAACAACTTATCAGCAACGGGGTCAAGAAACGCCCCCAGATTACTGGTTTGGTTCCATTTTCTGGCTAAGTAGCCGTCTAAGGCATCGGAAATACCCGCCAATGAAAAGAGGATGACGCACACCCAATTTAAGTACGGTATGTTAGAAAAGTACACCAATACAATTAATGGAATGGCGGCAATTCGAAATAAGGTCAGAAGATTCGGTATGTTTAAATTCATGCCAAGCATGCAAAAGCGGTTAATAACTCAGATTGGCGAAGTGTAACACTATCTCATGCCTTATATTAAGTTCGCCGGTGGCGGTTGTGGCCGTTATTTCTTTAAATAATGATAAATCTTTTCGGCCAAATCAGCATTGATGCCAGTCACTTTATTTAAATCTTTAATGCCCGCTTGCTGTATCCCTTGTAGGCCGCCAAAATGCTTAAGCAATGCTTGCCGACGCTTTGCGCCAATACCCGGTATCTCTTGCAGTATTGACTGCGTTTGCGCTTTACCGCGCTTTGCTCTATGACCGGCAATAGCAAAGCGGTGTGCTTCGTCTCGAATTTGTTGCACTAAGTGCATCGACGCCGAGTTGGCCGCCAATTTAATGCCCACTGATTGGCCTTGTAAGAATAACGTTTCTAAGCCGGGCTTACGCCCTTCGCCTTTGGCCACGCCGACCAGCAACACATTATTGATTTGTAATTCACCCATGATTTCGGCAGCTGAAGACAGCTGACCTTTGCCGCCATCAATTAACAACACGTCGGGCAACTTACCCTCTTCTTTTAATACGCGCTTGTAACGCCGCATAATGGCTTGACGCATGGCGGCATAATCATCGCCCGGAGTAATGTCGGTAATGTTGTAACGCCGGTAGTCGGACTTGGTGATGCCTTTTTCAGTGAACACCACACAACTTGCCACGGTTTGATTACCTTGGGTATGGCTGATGTCAAAACATTCAATGCGCTTTATCAGTTCATCAAGTTGAAACACGTCAGTCAGTGCTTGCAAGCGATTCGTCACGCTTTGATTTTCTGCCATTTTGCGCTTGATGCGCTCAGTGACATTAAGCTGCGCCATAGACAACCAATCACGCCGATGGCCTCTTACCGCTGTTAGTATGCTGACCTTGCGCTCAGACTGATCCGACAACCACGCTTCTAATTCGGACTTGTTG
Organism: uncultured Arenicella sp.; assembly: GCA_938045295.1. GTDB lineage: Bacteria > Pseudomonadota > Gammaproteobacteria > Arenicellales > Arenicellaceae > Arenicella. The sequence continues at coordinate 24,411 of CALINO010000022.1, read as the reverse complement.
TCTACCGTGCTGCCCAAAATAACTTCTTTAGGCGCTTGGCGATTATGATAATACTGCGCCACAAAGGCGGACAAAATTTCAGCCTCAGTGAAATCCAACGGCACCTTAGGGAAATGACCATTACTGCCACTGTGGCGGCCGCCACGAATAAACGTAACCTCAACACACACTTGCCCGTGTAAAGAGGCAATCGTAATAATGTCTATGTCACTGTGCCCTGCGGTAATGGACTGATGTGATTGCACCCGCCTCAGTGCATTAATGCGGTCTCGCCAGCCAGCGGCTTCTTCAAAGTTAAGTTGCTTAGAGGCGGTTTGCATATTGTGTTGCAACAAGTCGTTCAATGACTCATCTTTACCTTGCAAGAACATACCGGCCAACTCAATGTCTTTACCGTAAGACTCTTTAGAAATCAGGCCAACACAGGGTGCGCTGCAACGTTTGATTTGGTATTGCAAACACGGGCGCGAGCGATTGCTAAAAAACACATCATCACACTGGCGTACGGGCAACACTTTTTGCAATAAGGCTAGCGTTTCACGCACCGCGGTTGCGCCCGGGTATGGGCCAAAATATCGCCCCGGTTGACTGCGGTCACCGCGATAAAACGCCAACCGTGGAAAGTCGTGAGAATTATCAATGTGAATGAATGGGTAGCTTTTGCTGTCGCGCAGTAAAATGTTGTAACGCGGCTTGTGCTGTTTAATGAGGTTTGACTCTAAAATCAGCGCTTCGTTTTCAGTGTGGGTAACCGTGACTTGAACGTTTTCCACTTTCTGCATCATGGCTTCGGTTTTAATTGCCAAGCCTGAGGTACGAAAATAGCTGGCAAGGCGCTTCTTTAGGTTTTTTGCTTTACCCACATACAAAAGCACGCCCTCGGCATCAAACATTTGATAAATGCCGGGGCTTTGGCCAACGTTTTGTAAAAAGTTTTTATGATCAAACGCCACGAAATAAGCTCAAAGCAAAAATTGCGATATTAAATTTATTAATGAAATTTCCTGAATAATAACAAAACTACACCAAGACCAGTGGTCAATTCCGTGTTCAATCACCTATAATCGCGCTTTAATATAATCATTTGAAGTAAAGTCTGATGGCAAAAATATCTGCAAACGAAATCCGCATTGGCGGCCTGATTGAGCACCAAGGTAACCTTTGGCGTGTGTTGAAGAAGAGTCATGTTAAGCCGGGTAAAGGCGGTGCATTCGTGCAAGCTGAACTTAAAGACATTATGAACGGCACTAAGTTAAATGAGCGCTTCCGATCTACAGACAAAGTTGAAAAGCCGCACGTTGAGCCTCGTAAAATGCAATATTTGTACGCTGAAGGCAGCGATTACATTTTCATGGACAACGAAACGTTCGATCAAATGAGTATCAGCGCCGATGATTTGGCAGAACAAGTCGGCTACTTATTACCTAACACCGATGTGCAAATAAATTTCTATGACGAAACGCCGATAGGCATTGATTTACCGGCCAATGTTATTCTTGAAGTGACCGATACTGAAGGCGTGGTAAAGGGGCAAACTGCTGCCAGTGGTGGCAAGCCGGCACTGTTAGAAACAGGCATTCGCATTACAGTGCCTACCTTCGTCAATATTGGTGAGAAGGTAAAAGTGAACACTGAAACAGGCGAATACGTAGAACGCGCTTAGCCAAAAGTCTACGAACATCAAAACCGCTGATCACCATCAGCGGTTTTTTTATGCCTGCAATCTTTATCTTACAAGCGACGTTTTTGAACCCAGTTGTGAACACCAAGCTTATTGCGCTACACTGAATATGCAAAGTATGGTGATACACCATAATCGTAAAACACAGTTGTGAGGTGAACAATGGATACAAAATTAGCACGTAGCATTATGCGCAACACTGACGTTGCACTGCGGCCAGGCATTGCCCTTGACCGAGTTAGCGATCATCTCAGCAAACATCACTTACCTGGCGCACCGGTGATGGGTGAAGCCAACAAGCTTATTGGTTATGTGTCTGAGTACGACTGCTTGCAGCAGTTAATGCAAAGCAGCTATTACTGCGATAACGCGGCATTGGTGGAAGACGTAATGAGCACTAAGGTTATTTGCGAATCGCCCGACATCAGCATTATGGATTTAGCCTCCAGAATGAATGCCGACCGCATTAATGTCATGCCAATGGTAGAAAGCGGAAAATTAGTAGGCGCAGTTTCGCGTGGTGATGTGATGCGAGCCTTGGTAAAAGATATGGAAGAATGCAAAGTTCCAGTTTAAAATTTCGCTTAAGCGATGACCTCAAACAGGCTTATCTCTCAAAAGGGTTTGTGATCAGCACAAACCCTTTTATTAATGTTGCTATTGTTACTGATTAATTAGCTATTTGTTAATTAGTTTTTCTTTTGCGTTTCAGTAAACATTGAAACAACGCACGCCTCCGTAGCTCAGTTGAATAGAGCAACCCCCTCCTAAGCCCAAGCATTATCTAGTAAGCTATTGATTAATATAAAATCAATGGTGAAATTATATTGTTTATTTATCACCAAAAAGTCACCAACAATCTAACAGAGTGCTATAGTGTTTCACCAAACTGTCACCAACTTACTTTAGTTAGATGGCCTATAGAGACCAATTCACAATTCGACAAGGGAAAATCACCCTCTACCGTAGAACCTCTGAAGGTGGAAAATACCAATCTGACAATTGGTATTGTGCTCTAAAAATACCGAACAAAAAAACGATTCGCCGAAGTCTAAAAACATTTGATCGGGATACAGCAGAAAGACTGGCAGAAGACCTCTGGTACACGTTAGATCAGCGCAGTTCTCGTGGCCTCTCGCTGGGTACAAAAAGGTTTGAACTCGTTGCAAAACTCTATTTGAAAGATTTAGAAGATAAGGGCAACCTAAAACCGTCCAAAGTAATAACTGATATTTTAAGCCCAGACTTTCTTAAACCGGTAAAACGCAAAAGGACAGACAGTCAACACTACAAAAAGGGACTTTTAGTTTCAAAATATTTGATTCCATATTTTAAAGAAAAGAACATTCAGGAGATAACCGATCAAGATGTGATAGGCTACACATATTGGCGAAAAAATTATTGGATAAATGGCGATGGGAGCCAATTCCCCGAAATTGAATACATCAGAGATGGGCGCAAAGTACGAAGACCTAAGAGCCAATTAGAATTAAAAGAACCTAGTTGGAATACCATAAACAAAGACCTCACAGTCCTCCGTCAAATATTTGAGTTTGCAAGGCTATCTAATATCCTTGAAGGTAGAGAAGTTCCAACAATAAAAAATTTAAGTAAGCCTCACAACTCGAAAGAGAGAAAGCCAAGCATATCAGGCGATCAAGTAAAGTTGCTTATTGAAGTTTTACTGCGAAGATATGAATCTCAAAAAAACCCTAAACATAAACGAAGCCATAAACTACTAATACACTACATCATATGGATGTGCTCAACTGGAATGAGAGTTTCAGAAGCCAAAAATTTGCGACTTTCTGACTGCAAAATGATAAGAAAAGGCGAACATGATTATTTGAAAGTTTTCGTAAAAGCCAAAGGAAAATCTAGAGAGCTAATAGCGCAATCAATTGCATCTAAAACCTTGAGCCAGATATACGGCCTGCACCATAAAAATTGTATAATTAATAATTGGCGGTTTAGTAGCGACATGTATATGTTCTCTGATCAGTATGGTAAGCGAATAGGCTCTTTTGCTAGCAGCTTGAATCGAGCATTAAAAGAGGCGAACCTGTTATACGATGCTCATGGTGTAAAGAGGTCAGGTGGTGCTTTTAGAAAATATTACATCACCACCGCTCTTCTGGCAGGTAAGATAAATTATTTTGAGCTTGCTAAACAAACAGGCACTTCTATTTCAGTAATTGAAAAATATTATGCAGATATTGATATAACAGAGCGGCCTCAAACCTTTATTTTCGAACACGCGCTTGCCGAAGTTTATGAACGGAAGCCTAGAGAATGAACAATTAAAACACTCAGATTTTTAGGAGTATTTTGTATTGTCGATAGCATCTAAAAACTCATCTTTGGTTCTAAAACTATTTGATTGATTCAATATATTTGAGTATGCCATGAGCGAATAAATAAGGATGTTTTGAATATCTTTATGGTTAACCTTATTTTTGTTTCCGTGATGAATATAGCTAGATCGAACAGCATAGCAATCCTTAACAACTTTGATGATCTCCCTTCTGAATTTGGTGTCGCTTGTTGTACTAAATGCCAGCCCTTCTGATATCGATAAAGTGATGGGGGCTGTTTCACTTTTAAGAAACAATGTTTCAAGAGATACTAACAAATGTATCAGTTTCATTATTGGGTCTCTCTGCAGTATGCACTGAGAAAAAAGCCAAAGCACATATAAAAGTTTTTCTTCAAACTGAGTTTTATTGTCTTTTTTCAATAAGCTGGAGACTCTCTGAAAATTAAGAACAGAATCTTCTCGAATTTCAACCATTCTCTCATCTGAAAGAATCCATTTATGATTTTCCTCAGTAAAACCAGTTTGACTTGAAGCTAACTGCCCATCTCTCTCAACAAGACTTTCTTGAGATTCATAAGAGGCTTCACCACGAATTGTAAGCAGAACTCTTTCATTTGGCGACATCGCTAGTGAGTTGAATAATCGAAGGTAAGCAATAGCATCTCGCGCATTCTGTTCTGCAACCTCTTTTGCTTTTTCGATTTCGGAGACAGTAGTTGTTACAACCGCTGCATAGCCTTGATATCGTTTTCTTTTATTCAACAATGACCTTTTGAAGCCTTCGTCATCTTTCGTATCCCAAGAGTCAAATTTGCACTCACTCATAGGAACAAATCTAAAGTTTCCAAATGTAAATTCGGACTCTATAATCAAGTTCGCAATTGGGATGTAAACTGTTTGAGTCTTGCAAGAAATTTCGAGTTCATTAAGATAGTGATCTACGAATTCAGTAGTGCCACCATCTAACTTGCACTCGCTGACCCAATCTATAATCGCTCGATGAGTATAACCAACGCTCGCCCTTGTCCTAACTCCAATATTCTTATGTAATTCGTCAACGATACTATCGACTAGTTCAAGGCAAGCAGAATCAAGAGTAAGCGTTTTTTGACTATTTGAGATCACAGTAGAACCAATACCTCCGTTTTTAGAAGGTTTATGCATAGTAATTGCGCCTACTATCTCGTCTTCAGAAATATTGAATTCAGAAAACAAATCGAATTCGAACCCTACATTACTTTTACTGCCCTCCATCCTTTTAGTTTCACTAACAATTGCTGCTTCAATTATTCCCAACGAAAGGTTTGTTAATTTTTCCTTCATCCCTTGATGGATTTTCAGTTCCACAATTTGATTCATGTTATGTCCTTAAAAATACAAGTTTTAGTCAATCGAAAGATTAAAGGCTGTTGACTTAAGGTTACCTAATATGACAGTAGTTATTGCCAATAACTACTGTCATTTATAAATTATTTTGCAATATAAGCGACATGTCTACATAAAGCCTAAGAGCTTTAAGTCAAAACTATAAATTATTAGAAATGGATGAAGATAATAGCCGCCTGCTTTCTAGTGTGAATTTTTAATACCACGGCTACTCCCAAACAGGTGTTTTTGGATATTTACTAAATACTATTTGAGAAAGCAGAAGTCGAGCACACCACCGATCGATAACATCTCCCTTTAACTAACAAAACGGTATTTAGGCATATGGCCTATATAGGTTTCTTGCACCCTGCATAAATATAAACATTAAATAAATCATATTAATAATGACTATAAATTCAACAGGTTCTACACATATCAATCATCAAATTTGTCTTTCTCCAGCGAGTGAATTTCGTGATAAAAGGAATAGAAGAATAAATGTATCTAATCATGAGTTTGATGATTTTAATCCTGATCTTCAAGAATATCTAAACTGTACTAATACAAAGCAGTCTAGAGAATCTTTAATTGAATGGATCAAAAATGAAAAACCCATTGCCGCTATAACAATGGTCTTTAACTGTGCAATTAATCACAAAGATTCCATAGATTTACTCAACAGATTTTATGATCAATTATGTAGATACGAATTTGGTAGAACATATAAAAAACGAAATCAATTGATTTCAATGTTCGCCTTTCTAGAAAATGCCGTCAAAGATAAAAGCAAACAACGATACCTAAGGCATGAAGACTGCAATCACTTTCATCTAATTTATTGTGATCCAAAAAACATATTAGATAATTTTGAGTCTATCCAAATTGACATTGAAAGTGCTAGAAAGGTAGCAAATAGTAATTTTAGAAAAGCTCAGAAAGCTGAAACATCACAGTCGATATTTGTTCCACAAATTGCAAGATGTAATGTTCTGAAATACTTCAACCTTGGAGATGACGGATTAGAGCACTATGATACGAAAAACACCGAAGATTACAGACGCGATCATGATCTAAAATTCGATCAATTCGCATACCCTAGTATTGATGGTTTTATTTTCGGTGAAAAAATTTACCAATAATATCGGAACCTATTTAATTGCCCTCAGCGTTATCGTAATAGATTAACCCAACACGACATTAACTCACTCTCATAAGCCGCTCTAATCAAGCATCATGGGTTCTAAATGGTTAAAATAGCCTCGCCAATAACTTTATAGTATTGAGGGGTAGAATTAATAATCAACAGTTCTAAATAGGCATAAAAAACTAATAGAAATCAACCGCTTAATGTAAATCGATACAAATTATTCAACAATTTCAAGGTGTTAAATAAGTTTTAATAAAAAACGTTTTCCAATTTGCATCTTAACTGAAAAATAAATTAACTCGTTACTTCATATTTCAATTTAACCAATAAAAAGATTCAATAAATATCAGTAGAATGACAATAGAATAAACTAAATATGAAAAACTGGACAAAAGAAGACTTTGAGAAATTCGAAAAAGACTGGGAAACATCTCGAAAAAAGATTAGGCAGATAGCAGTTGCCGATATCAAAAATTTAGAGACCTTTAGTGAAATACTTGATAGCGGTAACTACTCTAGATTGATGCTTAGCCCCGAAGAGGAAATGTGGCTCATACGAGAGCAAGAAAACTATCATCGATATGAGTATTAACTCGATCAGTGAAAGTGGTTTACCCTTCTCAAACTAATATCTCGTGCTTAAAGACAAATAACAGCGAATTTGCTAACCGAAGCTCTCACAGGGAAACAAAAGCCCTGACTGACCTCTTCGGCGGTATCCTTTTCGACTACATACAGGCCATTGTTCACAGTTTCAGAACTTGCCGAAACATAGATTTTATTATCAAACACAGTCAATGTATTAATCGATAAATTCTCATTGGTAACTACTTCTTTGGTATTTTCTATAGTTCCATCTGAACTCCATATACTAGAACCACGCTCATCTCGGTTAACGAAGTAAATCATTCCGTCTAATTTAACGGGAGAAATTCCAGTCGAACTTCGAGTAAAGTCTGCGACAGGATTGGTGCCAGATCGACTCCCATCAGATACCCACATTTTTTTGTCGCTAGTAAAGAAATAAAAACTTGATTCGTTCGACACGGATTCTGGTACCGAAGAAATAAAGGTTGGACCAATTGACGTGGATGTGGATATATTTTTAATAAACTCTGTACCCTCATTGGTTCCATCTGATATCCAAATTTCGCTCGAATTAATAATTAATACTAAACTCCCGTTAAAATTGAACATTTTGGTAACACTTCTGCCGTTAAGACTGAAGAAGTCTGAAGTGCCAGCTTCGGTTCCATCACTTTTGAATAAAGCAAGTCTGCTTCCGATAGAGTTCTGAGACCGAATTTGACCAATGAAAAAAAGCATATTACCGACTACTGTATAATGAGATGGATTACTGCCTTGGCCTTCCATATCGCCACTATTGGTGAATATATCCTTAATCAAGAAAGTTCCACTCGCAGTTCCATCGGAGATATAAGGCTCGAAGTCACTTAAACTATCCTCTTCACCATCAAAAAATGGCAAGCTTCCAGTAAACACTAAACGATTGTTAAAATCAGTCAGTGCATAAGGTAGATAGTTATAGTTATCAAAGTTTTTTACCACTTGTGATCCTAACAGATCGCTCTCTATCGTCCTTAACTCCGATCGATAAAAGCCCATTACCGATCTAGTAAAACGGTCTTCAAAGAAAAAAATTCTTTGTCCTGAATCAACTAGACCACCATTATATATACTAGGTACTGTAGAGTTGCTATTCGGAGTATAAACAATAGGAATACTAAGCGTTGACTCTCCAGTTTTTCTGACCCTATTGAGATCGTCAATAAAATATACTCCATCTTCTAATACGGGTAATTCACCAAATCGATCGAATGAAAAACCACTTTTCAACGAATCAAATAGTTTTGTTGTTCCATCACTGGTTCCGTCAGACTTCCATAACTCTGAATTGTTTGTAGTGAAAAATAATTTCCCATTAAATTGTGTAAATCTTGAGATACGAGACTCATCACCGGTTTCGTTAATATCTAATACGAGTTGAAGCTCTGCATTTGCAGCTTCTATAACGCTATAGAATAATAAAGCAAATAAGAAAAACCCACTTAAACATACCTGTTTCATACGACTAACCTATTCGTTTTAATTGTTCGTCAATAATAACTTAGCGGCGATTATTCGCATAATATTCCTCTGCTCATTATACTACGCTACCAATCGATATAAATATCCACGCGAAATTTTCCACTTGCGAGCAACTTCTGACTTGTTTTTTGCAGTAGTAAATTCTATTTTTATTTGAGCAATATCATCTTTTGAAAATTTAGATTGCTTACCTTTGTAATGGCCTTTTGCCTTTGCTATAGCTATGCCTTCACGTATGCGTTCCAACGTCAACTCACGTTCGAATTGTGAGATCGCGCTCAACATTGTCAACATTAGATTCTGTAGGGGCGACTGTTGTCGACCAGAGATAAACTCCAGATTCTCTTTGTAAAACTTTATCGAAGCTCCCTTTGATAGAACTTCTTCCACTATCTCGAGCAAATCCTTGGTATTTCTTCCGAGCCTCGATAGCTCATGAACATGAATCTCATCGTCTTCTCTGATCATCCCTAACATGCTCTGAAGTTGAGGGCGATCTTTTGATTTCCCAGACACCTTCTCTTCAAAGGTTCTATCAAATTTCATTCCAAGAAGTTGTCGATCAAATTTTTGGTCAACAGTCGATACTCTCATATAGGCAATTTTCATAAGCTTTCGAAATACTCCGAACAAAAAGATGTCAATAGACTACATGATAGCATAAAAACATACACTTTGTAGTCTTCAGACCGTGGGACTAAAGACATCAAAAAGGGAACATAGGTTCATGCGAGGTAACTCATATGAATAAAGATGACCCACTTGTGCCATTCGGAAAAAATCTTAAAAAAATTAGGACTAATTGCAAAATTAGCCAAGAAAAACTTGCTGAGGAAGCAAAGCTTGATAGAACTTATATCAGTGTGCTTGAGAGAGGTAAAAAAAATCCTAGCCTTCGTATTATTTGCCAACTAGCTAGAGCATTAAATGTTGAACCAAAGGAATTGCTCAATTTCTAAACCATTAATCCAGCTAAATTACAGTTGGAGCTATCATCACAATTGCTTAAACTACAATAAATCAAATCTACCGTGTTTTTGCGGTGAAAACTCCCCGTAGCATAACTGGATAATGCAATCGCCTCCTAAGCGATAGACTGTTGGTTCGAATCCAATCGGGGAGGCCATTCTTCTCACCAAAAAATCACCAAATAATTTCATCCTTATTTAGTTTTTTTATTTCAATAGGTTAAAGATAAAGCACCCACCTCCTAAGGGGTAGGTCGCAGGTTTGAGTCCTGCCGGGGGCGCCACTACTTAGCCGCAACGGCTATACAAAACTCATTATAGCCAACCGTATTGGCTAATTTGCCCTCTAGAACTACTCCCTACTCAATTATTTGGCATTGGACCTTTATCTTCGTCTTCGCCAAACCAAATCAGAGCATGGTTTTTATATATACCCACTCCGAGTGCGTTCCAGTGGTGGCTTTTCCATATTTTTTTATTAAGAATAATCGCATTATGGTTACGGCTTTTTTTCCATGCATTGAACGCCGAGTCGGCCGTTGCTGTGTGCTTACCAAAAATTCCATAGGCTATTTCGTAACCATTATCGGTATACGCGGTTAACTCACGAGGTTTATTCCACATGCACTGGGCAGACCTACGATTAGATTTATAACAACACCCTGACCACGGCTGATCATCAGACCAGCTGTGTAAATTGCATCTTTTCGACGGCGGGTTATGATTCAAATCTATGGCATGCACTTGCGCCACAAACGCCAATGACGGTGACCAAGGTATGGCCTTTAAACCATTTTCAACACGATACTGGTTAATTAACGCAAACAGTTTTAACTCTTCAGAAGTTGGCTCAGCGTGGGCAGAAAAGGAGCTTAAAAACAACAAACACCAAGCAAAGATTAAATACTTCATAGATAACTAGAGGTTTACTCAATAATGAACAGGCAGCTTAACTCGCAAGCTTAACTTACGAACTTAAGCGCCATTTTTTATGATTTTCTATTTATTCTTCAGCGCTTTTAAATTTAGTTAAAAACTTCTCTATGCGTGCCGCATTGGCGCCAATATCACTTTGCCCAAAGCGTGAGACTGAACGTAAATCTACTGCGGTGCTGTCAGCATTGGCTTGTATACGCACAACGATGTCGTCTTTAAAACCCCACAGCAAGGTGGTTTCAGTGGCTTCAAGTAGGCCTTGCTCGGCATCAACATTCACAATCTCCCACCCCAGTGATTCAGCGGTGTTCTTTGCTTTAGTAAGCGCTTGATCAACCGATAGTTCGGTGAAATGCGTTTTAATATCGGGGTAACCTGCCTGCTGTTGCTTGGCCAGTGTTTGCACGTCGTATTCCAGAGGGTTGTCTTTTGATGTGCGCAGTGACGTCACTTTATCGAACTGTGGAGGGTTAACGATGTCGGTTGAAATATTGTGAATGAATGGCAAAGACTTGGCTTTTGACGCTTGCAAGCCTAAAGGGATCACTGGAATCAAGGCAATTAAACCACCCACTAACGCGGCTTTAGCGGATTGAGGGTTTTTGTTGCGGGTAATAAACCAATACAACACACCAATAACAAAAAGCACAGCACCAAACATAACGCCATTCTTAACAATGGAAAATGCCGTTCCAAAGCCGACCAAATTAGTGCGATATAAAATGACTCCCAGCGGGAATGCAAAAATTGAAAGTAAACCTAACTTTTTTACAACAGTGCCCATTTTATTTTCTCCGGGAGGTCTGATTTTAAAACTCTAGCGTTTAGACTTCTTTTAGACTTTTTGAAAAACTATAGAACCAAACGCGTTTCTATTTGCCTGTGTGAGTGCTGGCATTCGGCTCAGTATTGATGCAAGCCAATCTAGCCAGTCGCCCCGAGAGTGTTTCGTTCGGTTCAAACTCCAAACCATTCAACAATTCATCGGCCAAATCTGGGCGGTTACAAACTAATACCATATCACAGCCGGCATAAATGGCGCGCTGCGCGCTTTCAACAATAGAGCTGCTCTGCCCCTCTTGTTCAGTTTGATTAGCATCAATGGCGCCTTGCATAGACAAGTCATCACTAAAAATAATGCCCTCAAAGCCTAATTCAGAACGCAATATTTGTTGCAGCCAGTAGGCTGAATACGTGGGTATGTCAGCATCGCACGACGAGAATAAAACGTGTGCGGTCATGACGCCTTCTATGTCATTAACCAATGCTTTATAAGGCGTTAAGTCATGTTGCTGTATGTCATCTAAGCAACGCGCGTCTTCTGGTAAACAGTGGTGCGAATCGCCACTCACCCCACCGTGGCCAGGGAAATGTTTGGCTATGGCCACCATGCCAGCTGAGTGCATGCCATCAATGTAAGCCGCCAACAACTCAGTGGCCACGTTCGGGTCTGGGTGAAAGCAACGGTCACCAATGACTTCACTGTCTTTGCTGGTAACGTCGAACACCGGCGCAAAACTAAAATCCACCCCTACTTCAATCAACTCACGAGCCATTGTTACCGCCGACTCAAACGCCTGCATGGGTGCCGTGTGTTTGTCTTGCTGCCATAGCTCACCAAAATGCTGAGTGGCTGGCAACACGGTAAATTCATCTTTGAAACGTTGCACACGCCCGCCTTCTTGATCTACCGCAACCAATAAGGCCGGAGCTCTGAGGCGTTTAATGTCGTCAATCAATGCACTGACTTGCTTACGACTTTGGTAATTACGTGCAAACAAAATAACCGCGCCCACACTTGGGTGAAGTAAGCGTTGTTTGTCTTCTTTGGTAAGTTCAAGGCCAGCCACGTCTAACATAACTGGGCCTAGTGGCATTCTTTGCATTATAGTTAACCTAAAATCTTATTCTTTTATCAGCACTTGTGTGCCAACTGACACACGATCAAACAGTGCAATCACGTCCGCGTTGCGCATTTTAATACAACCATGCGAACTGGGTATGCCCATTGGGTGTGAATCTGGCGCACCATGAATATACACATAACGGCGCTGGGTATCGACTTGACCGCCCCGATTAATACCAGGCTCATTACCACACAACCACATAATACGGCTGAGTATCCAATCACGCTTTGGGTGTGCGTCAGCCAGAGCTTGTTGATAAATTTCGCCGGTGAGCCGGCGACCTACAAATACGGTATTTACCGGTTGGCCGGCTCCAACTTTTGCTCGAATACGGTGCGAGCCTAGCGGAGTGCATTCACTACCAAACACTTGCCCTACTCCGTTTTTGGCGGTTGCCACTGCTTTTTCAAACACCAAGGTCTGATCTGCGCGGTAGCCCCGCAGCATTTGCTCCGAAACCGACACGCGAATCAACACAATGTCAGGCTCAGGCTGACCTGAGTCGGTTTTTTTTGGCGCGTGATTCAATGTGGCACTCATGCGTTATGAGTATGCAGTATGTGTTCTATTAACGCATCACAGCCTTGATCAACCAAAGAGAACACATGGTTGAAGCCTTCGTTACCGCCGTAGTATGGGTCGGGCACTACGCGCTCTTGTGTCAGCTGAGCTTGATTCGCAAACTCTAAAAACAAGCTCACTTTGGCCTTGGCGTTTTCAGGTGCATAGTATTGAATTAACTCAAGGTTCTCTGCATCCATGGCTAAGATGTAATCAAATTCGTCGTGGTCGTTAATGGCTATTTTTCGTGCCCGCACCATCTCCATATCAATGCCCATTGCGGCCGCTTTAGCGCGTGATCTTGGGTCTGACTTTTCACCTACGTGATAGGCGTGGGTACCAGCGGAATCTATGATTATTTGCTCTGCTAAACCGCGCTCATTAACCTTGTGTTGCATTACCGCATGCGCTGTGGGCGAGCGGCAAATGTTGCCCATACAAACGAATAGTACTTTGATCTTCATGCGTTATTAAACTAATGTTTTTCTAATGTGCGATTACTCAGTCAGCAACTTACGCACGGCTTCAAGGTCTTGCTCTGTGTCTACCCCTATGCCGGTACCGTGTTTCACCACATCAACTAAAATGGTGTCGCCGTTATCCAAAACGCGCAACTGCTCAAGCTTTTCAGTGTGCTCAACCGCACTGCTTGGCAGAAGATGGTAGCGTTTTAAAAACTCACTGCGATACGCATAAATGCCAATATGACGATAGCCACTGGCAGTACGCTCATCACGAGCAAACGGAATGGGCGCGCGCGAAAAATACATGGCTTCGCCTCGTTGGTTAAACACCACCTTTACTGCGTTGGGGTTATTAAGCTCATCATCACTGTCAATGGCCATGGCGGCTGTGGACATCACCGCCGTGGTGGACGCCGCCAGTGAGGTGGCCACTTGGTTGATCAGCTCACCGGGAATTAACGGTTCATCACCTTGAACATTGACGATGATTTCACCGTCGGCAATGGTCAGTTTTTCCACCACTTCGGCAATGCGGTCACTGCCCGACTCATGATCTGCGCGAGTCATGCAAACCTCGCATTCAAACGCTAACACGGCATCGGCAATGCGTTGATCATCGGTCGCCACTATAACCCGGTGAGCTTGTGATTCTTGCGCTCGCGCCACCACATGCGCAATCATGGGCTGACCAGCAATATCAAGTAAGGCCTTGCCCGGCAAGCGCGTTGACGCATAGCGGGCGGGTATCACAACAGTAAACGCCATTAGCGCGGCCTTTCTTCATTTGGGCTTAGCTCGCGCGCCTCGCCTTCCAGCAATACTGGAAAACCATCGCGCACTGGGAACGCCAATCTGGCTTGGTAAGAAATCAATTCTTGAGCTTCTTTATCGTATTCCAGCCGGCCTTTGGTAATTGGGCAGACCAGCATTTCTAACAGTTTACTGTCCATCGTCAGTTTTACGTTTGGTTGATGTGAAATGCGCCACTTTTTCTAACAAAGCAGCATTAAATTTGGCACTCAGTGTAGCATTAACCGGCAGATACCAATGCCGTGAATCGGCAATTTCAGTGCATTTTACCGCGTCTTTTTCCGTCATCAACACTTGCCCACTAAAGTCTATGTCGGCCTGGCTAAAGGCATGATGATCGGCAAATATGTGCGGCGTAATGTCGTACGCTAACTCTTGGCAGGTTTTAAAAAACCGTTGCGGGTTACCAATGCCGGCCAGGGCATGAATCGGCTGGGTCGGGTCAAACTCACGGTTATTGCCGGGTATTAGCGGTTGCGGCGCAGCGGCCGATAAATTCATCGCAAACGAAGGCACTCGATTACCCACAACCCCATCGGCACTGGCACCATGCTCAACAATCAAGTCAACGCTGGTCAATCTTGTCTTAGGTTCTCGATACGGGCCAGCGGGGAATAACTGTGCATTATTTTGTAATGAAGTGTTATCGATCACACAAAGCTCTATATCACGCTGCATGGCTAAGTGCTGCAAGCCGTCATCACTAATAACAATGTCTATGTCAGCCTGTTGCAATAATGCCTCAATGGCAGCCTGACGGTTGGGGCCAATCACCATTGGCACTTGCGTGCGTTTTACGATTAAGGTTGGCTCATCACCGGCGTGCGTTGGCGGGCTGTCTGGCGACACAAAATAGGGGTAACTGGGTGCTTGGCTGTGATAACCACGACTGATAACACCGGGCTTATAACCTTGCTGACGTAAGGCTTGAACCACATAGATCACCAACGGGGTTTTGCCAGTGCCGCCAACGGTTAAATTACCCACCACCACCACAGGAACTGGCGCCCGATACGACGCTAGCAGCCCCCAATGATACAAACAGGAACGTAAAGCGAACAAGCCGCGATACACTATAGACACAGGCCACAACAAGACGGTAAGTGCATTCGGCTTTAACCAGCTCAGCTCTATTAATTCTTGTAGCATTTCTAACTTAGAGCGTGACATGATGCTTACTTAAACACCATTAACGATTCCAAAAGAAAAACCCTTTTTTCGCATTACCCAATTGAGCACTATGCAATTCAGCGTAAACGCCGTCTTGTTTAATCAGCTTTTTATGGGAGCCTTGCTCTACAATTCTTCCGCGTTCTAACACAATAATATTGTCGGCACTTTCAATGGTTGAAAGCCGGTGAGCGATCACCAGAGAGGTACGCCCTTTCATTAATGTTTCCAACGCATCTTGAACATAGCGTTCTGACTTGTTGTCTAGCGCCGACGTGGCTTCATCCAAAATCAAAATCGGGGCGTTTTTATAAATAGCACGGGCAATGGCCACTCGTTGGCGCTGACCACCAGAAAGACGCAAACCGCTTTCGCCCACCATGGTGTCTAACCCCAATGGCATTTCATGTAAAAACTCATCCACGTGCGCGGCTTTAATCGCCGCCTGCAAGCGTGCTTCGTCGTATTGATCTAACATGCCGTACATTATATTGCGGCCAATGGTGTCATCAAACAAGGTGGTCTCTTGGCTTACCAACGCAACTTGTGAGCGCAACCCTTTTAAGCACAAATCATTGACATTAATGCCGTCTAATAATATTTCACCTTTTTGCGGTTTATAAAATCGCAACATCAAAGACGTGATGGTTGATTTACCGCTGCCAGAAGGCCCAACTAAGGCCACCCTTTCACCGGGTTTAATCTGTAAGTTAATGTCTCGAAGCACCGGCTGCTCATCTTCATCACGGTACTGAAACGTAACCTCGTTAAACGCAACGTCACCACGCAAATCCGTCAATTTAACCGAGCCTGAATCCACCTCTGGAATTTCATCAATAATTTCAAACACGCTGTGCGCAGCCGTTACACCAACTTGTATCTTTTCATTCACTTTGGCCAGCCGTTTTAACGGGCTCATTAAGGCCAAACAAGCCATAATGTAAGTGGAAAAGTGCACCACCGATTCAGGGCCAGTGCGCATGTGGTTTAAAAATATGTACAAAATTAACGCAATGGCCGGTGCCACTAACAGCATGGTCATGGGCACTAAACCGGCCGACACCTTGGCGCGCTTTAAATTTTGCTGCAAGTTAAACTGATTAACTCGCGTAAAATTCTCCATTTCCTGCTCTTGGCCGTTATACACCTTGATTACTTTTTGACCCACCACGGCTTCTTTCACAGTATCGCCAATACCGCCCATAGACCCCTGAATTTGCTTGGATGTTTTGCGGAAACGACGGTTAGTGTAACCCGCCACCAACACCACCAAGGGCACCACCAACATAAATATTAGGGTTAAACGCCACTCAGACCAAAACAAGAAAATCACTAAGCCAAGCGCTTTAAATGACTCACGGAACATGATGCTTAGTGTGTCGGTTAATGCTACTGAGGTTGCTTCCACGTCGTAGATCAACTTAGAAATTGTTTGCGCGGAGGTGGTGCGATCAAAGAACGGCGTGGGCAGGCAAATCATCTTTTGGAAAATGTCTTGGCGCAACGAAAAAATAACCAAACGCCCGACCTTTGCCATTGTGTAGTTACCAATATAGCCAGTGATGGCTCTAGCCGCGAGTATGCCAACCAGCAATAAGCCAGACCAGCGCACATACCAGTCATTGCCATCTAGAAACCCATTTTTAAGAACTTGGTCAATAGACTTGATGAACGAGGCTTCAATAGACCCCGTTGCAATTAAGAATAAAATTGCCAACAACAATAGCGTTTTGTGACGAAACATATACGACGCTAGCCGCTTAAGCGTGGCTTTTGCATCGATGTTGTGTGCACGTTTGTTGTTAGCTTTCTTTTCAGCTTCGACAGCGGTAACAGCAGATTTTTCTGCGGTGTTTTGCATATTTGGCAGCTCGCGCTTTTTTATTATCTTTTTAGTATCTGAGGCAAAGTGAGCCTAGAAATAGAATGATTAACCATAGCATTGCTTACGGCTAAGCCATACACAGCTTTAACAAGTTAACTTTAAAACCTTAATAACCTTAAGCCTTATTATAGCTTGCTGTTTGCTATGGTCTACTTATCGAGTTGTTTAGTCGCAAAGGTAATATTACTTAGGCCCAGCTCTTGAGCAACGTCCATTACTTTAATTACCGCTTCATGCGGTGCTTTGCGGTCAGCCCTAATAATCAAAAGCAACTTCTGCTGTTCAGACTTAAACGAACCCAAGGCACGCTTTAACGTATCTCGGTTCGAGTTAATCAACGGTTTAGCTGCACCGTCAGTGCTCGCCACAATGGCGTATTGTGATTCTGCGCCAATTTGAACTTCAATGCTTGTAGGTTCCGCATTGGCTTGTTCGCCGCTGGCTTCCGGCAAATTAATTTTAAGCGAGGTTTCTTTAGTAAACGTGGTCGATATCATAAAAAATATCAACAGCAAAAAAACCACATCAATCAGTGGCGTAAGTTCTATGCCAGTTTCATCTTGATCGTTCTGAGAACCAAAATTCATACTTGCCTCAACTTAATCTTTTTGGCTTTCAAGAAAGGTTAATGCTTCTTCTTCAAGCGCCACCGCTAACTCAGCAATTCGGCCGCGAAAATGACGGTAAAACATTAAACAAGGAATACCAACCGACAAACCCGCCGCAGTGGTAATAAGCGCTTCAGAGATACCACCCGACAACACCGTTGGGTCACCCACTCCGCTGGCGGTAATTTGAGTAAACACCTTAATCATGCCGATAACCGTGCCTAATAGGCCAACCAACGGAGAAATTGATGCAATGGTACCCAGCGTATTCAAATAACGCCCTAAACGATGCACCACCCCTTTACCGGCTTCTTCAAGCGCTTCACGAGTGGCGCTCTCTCCGCGATGCACATTTTCTAAACCGGCGGCCAACACTTGCCCCAATGGTGAATGAGCACGAACCTTAGCAATTTTATCTTTAGATACTTTGCCTAAATCAACCAAGTCGGTCACTTGCTGACGCAAGCCTTCAGGGGCAATATTACGACGGCGCAGCGTTAATAAGCGTTCAAAAATGATGGTTAGCGCTACTAACGAGCAAAGAAGAATGATCCACATAAGCGGGCCACCCGCTCGAAACAGTTCAAACATTGAATACCTTTCAGTGAAGTTTAAAAACCAAGCTAATTGAATGTAAAACGACTCTATAGCCGCCAGCAATACATACAATTGCGTTGCGTTTTATTTTTATCTCTCGCGAAGTCTACCAAACTCTGCTTTCTTACGTGACTCTTTTTGATTAATTGTGCTCGATAGTAAAACTCATTAACACCGCTATCGCGACCAATGCCAAAACCGCCTTGTGAGGTTTCGGTACGATTCGACTTTTAACTGATCATTTACAACACTGATTTCGACACTGCCTGAATCAATGGTGGATAACAACTCAACTTCTCGTTGTTGATAGCGCTCAACGACACTCGGGTGTGGGTGACCATAATGATTCAAATACCCGGCCGCTACTAAGGCCAACTTAGGGTTAACGGCATCAATAAACGGCTCCGTTGATGAGGTTTTGCTACCTTGGTGTGGCACCAGCATAATGTCTGCGGCGAGCGCAGCATCATTACTGAGCAAATAACGCTCAACTTGCTTTTCAATGTCTCCGGTGATTAAAAACACATGACCGCCATGCTCAATGCGCAGCACACAGGAACGATTATTACTGCCTTGCGGGGTGTTGATGTCGGGGCTGATAATAGCAAAACGCGTTTGCCCAATACGCCATGCTTGCCCTGCCAAACACGATGTTGCATTAGGCAGTTTGTCTGTGCGGCTGGTCATGACTGTTTTCACTGGCAGAGCCTGCACTAACGCCGAATAACCGCCTATGTGATCATTGTCGGCGTGGCTAATAATCAAACGGTCAATACTCGCCACACCTTGGTTCCGTAAATACGGAATGAGTACCACGTCGGCCAAATTAAAGCCCGACGCGTATTTTGGCCCAGTGTCATAAACCGTGGTGGTATTACCGGTTTGAATCACCATAGACAAACCCTGCCCCACATCGAGTAATGTTAACTTAAAGTCGTTAACTCTCAGTGCTTGAGTTGGACGCAATAAAGACAATAAAATAATCGGCCAAACCAAATGTGCGCATTGGTATCGATAGCGAAACAAAAAAGCCAACAGCATAAACGCCAACCAATGCCACACCGACAGCTCAGGCACATAAGTCGCCGACCATGATTGGCGAGTGAGTGCTTCAAGTATGAAAAAGATACCGTTGTAAACGGCATTGAGCACATCAAACACCCAACCGCACAGCACCACTGCGCCCAGTTCATTTAATAACACCGCCGCCAATGTAATGGGAATCAACAGCAAACAAAAAAGTGGCACGGCGATTAAATTTAATACTGGAGACAACAGTGAAATTTGACCAAATAAACTCGCTGTCAGCGGCATCATATCATGCCCAGCCAAATGGCCGGTTGCAGCTTTAATAGACTCACCGATTGTTTGCCTGAGCTTAAACTGTCTGATTGCTCAGATGGCACAAGTCGTGCACTAACACCCGCATTAACGCTTGCGGAATTACGACTAAATGGGTTTATGCCGTTCAACAGACCCGCATTAGCGATGGGCTGGCGTTGATCATTATGTCGTGCTGACACTAAGTGAATTACAAACACCGCACCGCAAGACAACCAAAAGCCTGCATCTAAAATAGAAAATGGGTCATGCAGTAAAATGATAGCCGCCGCCAACAACAAAACCTTTAATAAGCTCACTGAACGTAATAACCACTGCGCTAACACGTAAAGAATCAACATAAGAAGCGCACGCTGTGTTGATACCGCAAAACCGGCTAAGGCTGAATACACAAAAGCACAGGCCATGGCCGGCGCTAAACACAATAATGGCCTAGGGCAGTATTCAAACAAACGCGGAAACATATTGAACAGCCATTTAAAGATCAATACGGCAACCATAAAGACCAAGCCAACGTGTAAGCCAGAAATCGCAAACAGGTGACTTAAGCCAGTGCTTTGCAATACTTGCCGTTGCTGGGTATTAAAGCCAGACTTATCGCCCACTGACAAGGCCGTGACCACACTCAAAGCCACTGAGCCTTTAGGAAAATGCGCTTTAAGGCGCTGCTTAATACCGGCTCGCCACTGATCAATGCCGGAATGTTCCGGTTTAATCACCTGATTCAATGATTTAAGGCGCAAGTACCCTTTGCCAACAATTTGATGCCTAAACAGGTATTTTTCATAATCGAACACGCCAGGGCTGGCGTAACCGTGCGGGCGCTTTAATCGAACCGTGAAATTCCAAACTTGGCCAGCGCCAAACTCAAAGGGGCAACGGTAACAACTTAACTGCAAACGGCTGCCCACCAAATGCTGCAGTTGATCTGAAGTGTGCTGTTCTAATACTTGAACGCGAAACGTATGATCGCGCCCCCGTGTGCTGGGCATTGCCATTACTTTGGCTACCACAGAAATGTCTTTTCGCTCCCAATGGCTGAGCAAGGTATTGTCAAGGTGCGCTTGAAAACGCCACGTAGCCAACAATAAACCCAGCAGCAAAAACAATAAGCAACGAAAATGTACGCGCCAATACGACAGTAATAACACACCAATAAGCGCACTAAATAGAAACGCCATCGATATCAGCCGGGTTTGCAGTAATGGCAAGGCACTGCCTAATACAAACAGCATTAACCCACTGTAGGAACTCTGACTAAAGTTAAGCACAATATCAATAAGCCGCCGTTTAATAATGGGCTGACTGGCCATTGAGCCATTAGGCTCCACCACTCTAGATGATGACTTTGAGTGCGATCGGGTATCGCCAGACATAAAAACTCCTTTTTATTACTGTCGTTTAAGGGCGTATCACTGCAGTTTAAGGGCTTATCACTGCGATAGCCTTGAGCACTAATGTCCTTATTAATGCCGCTTTTTATCAACGTGCTATCAAACTCTTAGCAGGTTATTTTTGTGAACGATGACTATCGATGCATTATTGAATGCATTAAGCCTGTTCAATCGTAATATTACTATAAAGCGATCTAGGCAATCTGCCCAGTCAAAACACACACATACATGACAATATTGTTATACATCAAAGTTGTGCACGCTATTCACCCTGCGTGAGCGTATAATTGTAATATAATCTAAACCGCCCCCAGTGATATTGAGTTAATTGTGCCGTGAATTTATTTAAAAAGCTTAGAAAGCACTTACCTACGTATCAAGAGATTCAGCAGTACCGCTATTTGCATATTTTTGGCGACGGTTTAAAGCAGCCAGAAGTATGGGCATTTAACAGGCAAAGTACCGCCAAAGGAGTGGCCATTGGTTTGTTTTGTGCCTTTTTACCCATGCCGTTTGAAATGGTGCCGGCCATTTTTCTGGCGGTTCTCATGGGTGGCAATTTGCCATTCGCCTTAGCCGGAGTATGGATTTCCAACCCCGTTACCTGGGTGCCACTGTACACGCCGTGCTATTTGCTTGGCGCAAAAATACTGCAACTAAACCCAATTGAACTGGCTGACATTACCTTAAGGCAAGCCGGCACACACTACGCTGCGCTGTGGCTGGGGTGTTTGACTGTTGGGCTAAGCTTGAGCATTGCAACGCACTTTTTCATCAGCTATATGTGGCGCTCTCAAGTACGCCAACGCTGGAGACGACGCAAAGAAATGCGTGCAAAAAGAAAGAGTCAAAACAAAGAAACGGTTTAAGAAACTGGTTTAAATGGCACTTATTAAATAAAGCGCCGCAAGAGCCCTTGCCACAAGTTCTTTAAGAAAGCGAAAGCTGCCCGTGCTCTAAGTGGTACACCTTGTCCATGCGCTGAGCCAAGCTGGTGTCATGAGTCACCATTACCAACGCCGTGCCTACACGCTGATTTAACTCAAGCATCATATTAAACACCGCCTCTGCGGTATTTTCATCAAGATTTCCAGTCGGCTCGTCGGCCAATACCACAGCAGGTTCGGTCACTAATGCACGAGCAATAGCGGCTCGTTGACGTTCACCACCAGACAGTTCAACAGGGCGGTGCGTCAAACGCGACTCCAAGCCCATTGCCGCTAGTAACTTGCTTGCTTTTTCTCGAGCAGTACCGGCCTCTTCACCGCGTATTAATAACGGCATGGCAACATTATCGGTGGCAGTAAACTCGGGCAACAAATGATGAAATTGATACACAAAACCAAGGTATTCGTTGCGCATGTCACCTCGGCGCTTATCCGACATACTGGAAAGCTCTTGCCCATCAACCCAAATAGAACCCGAGCTTGGTGTGTCTAAACCACCAAGCAAGTGCAACAAGGTGCTTTTTCCTGAACCAGACGCACCCACAATGGCAATGCGTTCACCACGCTGAATGTCTAAATTAACGCCATCCAATACGGTAACGTTGCTTGGGCCTTCGGTGTACGTTCTGGCCAATTGTTGGCAGTGTAGAATTCCGGTCGTCATTCTTCCCTCTCTTTACTCGTAGCGCAGCGCTTCGGCCGGTTGCGTTTTCGATGCCTGCCATGACGGGTATAACGTGGCTAGCATGCTAATACCAATAGACACACAGACAACGGTCCATACATCAGACCATCTCAGCTCGGCAGGGAAATCGGTAATGATGTAGACATCAGCAGGAAACAACTGATAGCCAATAATACCTTCAATGAAATTAATAATAGTGGTGATATTAAGCGCGGTTAACACCCCGGCAATGGCGCCAATAACAGTACCAATAATGCCCGACGTTAAGCCTTGCACAAAGAAGATGCCCATTACCCCTTTAGGCGATAAGCCTAAAGTGCGCAATATCGCAATGTCCGCACGCTTATCGGTCACCACCATCACTAAGGTTGAGACAATATTGAAGGCGGCCACCGCCACCACCAAGAACAACACAATAAACGTCATGCGGCGCTCAACTTCTAAGGCTCGGAAAAAGCTTTTATGTTGACGCGTCCAGTTATCCACCACGTATTGAAAGTCCAACTGTGCCGCAATTTCACTGGCCATTTGCCTGGCCTGATATGGCTCATCTAAGGTTAAACGAACGCCCGAAACTTGTTTACGGGTTTTGTATAACTTGGCAGCGTCATTAATGTGCACCACCGCTAACGCGCCATCGTAATCATCTGGCCCGATGCCACCAAAAATGCCCGACACGGTAAAACGACGTAACCGTGGCATTAATCCGGCTGGGGTTGATTGGCCTTGCGGCGATATCAGGGTAACTTTGTCGCCAATTTGCGCATTTAATTTGTACGCTAAACCTTCGCCTAAAATAACGTTGTATTTGCCCGCCGTTAAAGAGTCAAACGATCCTTCAACAATGCTCTCAGGAATAATAGACACCGAGGTTTCAAAGTTCGGGTCTACTCCGCGAATAAGCGCACCAGTAACGTTGCCATTAAACGTAGTAAGGCCTTGCGCGTAAATGTACGGCGCATACCCTTTAATGTCTTTCTGCTCTTTTAATACTGGCTCTAAGTTTTGCCAATCACGCAACCAACTGTTTTGGCCAGTAATGGTAACGTGCGGAGCCACATCTAAAATGCGCCCTCGCAGCTCATTACCAAAGCCGTTCATAATTGAAACAACGGTAATAATTACCCACACGCCTAACGCAATGCCGATCATGGAGATGGCCGAAATAAATGAAATAAAGCCATTACGGCGCTTGGCTCGCGAGTACCGCGAGCCAATCATCAAAGGAATATTAACTTTAGCCATATTGAGCCTTATTATTGAGCTTTATTGAACCTGTTAGCTGGCTTCGGGGCGCATGTGTGGAAACAACAACACGTCTCGAATTGATGGGCTGTCGGTCAATAACATGACCAGCCGATCAATACCAATACCCTCGCCCGCGGTTGGCGGCATGCCGTATTCTAAGGCGCGAATGTAATCGGCGTCGTATTCCATTGCCTCATCATCACCGGCCGCCTTATCTTCAACTTGACGTTGAAAGCGTTCGGCCTGATCTTCCGGGTCATTAAGCTCG